>CBDUBQ010000019.1:0-107636 GCA_965365435.1 uncultured Flavisolibacter sp. | reverse complement strand
GTTTGGAGTTTGGAGTTTGGAGTTTGGAGTTTGGAGTTTGGAGTTTGGAGTTTGGGATAAACTGATTAAGGTAAGAAAGGATTGTAGTACTAGGGGACACCATCGGCGTCCAATATCTGTAGCAAAGAACATGATTGTTTGAAACCCGGCTCCGTAGGAGTCGGACCGTGATAGCACCGGGCGAAAACCCGGTGTTTTTTTTGGTATCTGTTTTTCGGTGCGCCTAGCCGAATGCGCTCAGCCGGGCGGTCGTTTTAAAATGTAGCCTAATGAAAATGCCAGGCCGAAAACCAGGCAGCCACCACGGCGGCATTTTCGGCCATAGCTCCTTTGGCATTTGCCATTTAGCCCAAAACGATTAGTTGGGCGCCAAACAACTGCATTATGAAAATTAGAGGCATTGGCGGCCTTGCCATATCCAGCATACAAAACGAAGTAGCAAACGGCGGAAAATTTGTTGTGTACACCTACTGCATTTCTATTCTGGTGCTATCGTTCAAGCGCCCTTCACCCATTTATTTTATCAAGTCAGATGAAAGTGATGTCGCCAAGGGCCTTCCATTCTCCCTCATTTCGCTGCTGCTGGGATGGTGGGGCATCCCCTGGGGTATCATATACACCTTAGGCTCGGTCACTACCAATTTTGGTGGCGGAAAAGACGTCACTGCCGATGCGATGGCTGCCCTGCAAAAGCAAACGGGCGGGCATGTGTTTGACTTTGAGGCATACGAGGCTGTGGCGTAACCGCGTTTCGCTGCTGGTAATATTTGAAAAGTAAAAAAGGTTTCTCGCCGGCCGGAACTCCTTTTTTACTTTTGTTGTTTTTGGCGTCAGCATTACTAAACCCGTAAACAAGCAATCATGAATTTTGGCTATTTCTCTTATCCCATACCAGTTAACGAACCCGTTCATTCGTATGCACCCGGCTCGGCCGAAAGGGCGGCACTGAAAAAAACGTTGGCCGAATTAAAAAGCGAGCAACAGGATGTACCAATGTATATCGGTGGCGAGGAAATCCGTACCGGAAAACTGGAAGCTATGCGTCCGCCGCATGAGATTGGCCACCTGCTGGGGCATTATCATGCCGGCGAAAAAAAGCATGTGGAGCTGGCCATTAAGGCCGCCCTGGAAGCAAAAGAAGCCTGGGCTAATTTGACCTGGGAGGACAGGGCCGGCATCTTTCTGCGGGCTGCCGAATTAATCTCTACCAAGTACCGCTACCACATGAATGGCACCACCATGCTGGGACAAAGCAAAAACGCTTACCAGGCCGAGATTGACAGTGCCTGTGAGCTGATAGATTTCCTGCGTTTCAATGTTCACTTCCTGAGTGAGATTTATAAGCAGCAGCCCATCAGCGGACCGGGTATGCACAACCGGGTAGAGTATCGCCCGCTGGAAGGATTTGTGCTGGCGGTGACGCCATTCAACTTTACCGCCATTGGCGGCAACCTGCCCACCAGCGCGGCCATGTGCGGCAATGTAGTGGTGTGGAAACCGGCGCACACGCAGGTTTATTCGGCACAAATGTTCATGCGCATTCTGAAAGAAGCCGGCTTGCCCGATGGCGTCATTAACCTCATTTATGTAGATGGCCCCACATTGGGCGAAGTATGTTTTTCGCACCGCGAATTTGCCGGTATTCATTTTACGGGTTCCACTGGTGTGTTCAATCAGATGTGGAAAACCATTGGCGAAAACATTCCGAAATACAGAACCTATCCACGCATTGTAGGCGAAACGGGCGGAAAAGATTTTGTGATCGCCCACAGTTCGGCCGACCCGCAGGTGGTGGCCACTGCCTTATTGCGTGGCGCTTTTGAATACCAGGGGCAAAAATGTTCGGCGGCCAGCCGGGCCTATATTCCGTCCAATATGGCCGGGGAAGTAAAGCGATTGTTGGTAGAAGGCGTGAATTCTTTTTCGATGGGCAGCGTGGAAGACTTTGGCAATTTCATCAATGCGGTGATTGATGAAAAAAGTTTCGACAAAATTGCCAACTACATCAATAACGCAAAAGCATCGGGTGATGCTGAAATTCTGGTGGGCGGTACCGTTGATAAATCCAGGGGATACTTCGTGCAACCAACAGTGATCGTAGCAAAAGACCCGAAGTATGTTTCCATGTGCGAAGAGATTTTTGGCCCGGTGCTCACCATCTATATATTTGAAGCGGCGCTGTTTGGCGAAACGCTGCACCTGGTGGATGAAACATCGCCTTATGCACTCACCGGTTCAATTATTTCCAACGACCGGTTTGCGGTGGAACTGGCCACTGAGCGCCTGCGCAATGCTGCCGGGAATTTTTATATCAACGACAAGCCCACTGGTGCGGTAGTTGGCCAGCAACCTTTTGGCGGTGCCAGAGCAAGCGGCACCAACGACAAAGCGGGTTCCATGCTCAATCTTTATCGTTGGCTCAGCGCCAGAACAATCAAAGAAACTTTTGTTCCGCCTACTGATTACCGTTACCCTTTTCTGCGTGGAGAAAGCGACGGGATATAAGATTTTGCCCGGATGATTATTGTTTTTAAGGCGCTATAACGGCGCCTTTTTTTATGCCCTAAACGAATTGGAGATTTTGCTGTATGAAGTGAGAAAGAAGCGGATGGAAGAATTTGAAAAAAGCAGCCGCTGCAACATCTTTGCCCTGCACAAAAACAGCAACCCTCAACGAGTATGAACCACATGTTTTTAGCCTGCCAAAATCTATGGCTTCCTCTCCTTACCTGAATCAGCTATCAGGCAAAGAGAAGATGACTGAAGGGACAGGTTGTGCCGGCAACAACTCATCCCCCGTTATGCATGAACGATTGGTAAAAGCAGTGCTTTGTAAAACCGTGTAATCAAAAATCAATTTGCACAGTTTGTGTTTGCTGCCGTTGCGGCCTGGTTGTGTGCGCCTTTTCAAAATCATTCAAACAGTTTTTAACCCTTATTTTTTAACCGATCAAGTTTATGAAAAAACTTCTGTTTTCTTTCGCTCTTTGTGTGTTTTCGTCCGCGTTGGTTAATGCCCAAACCGGAGGCAAAAGCAATGCTTTTAAGGTTAACATTTTTAGCCCTATGGTAAAAACAGGTTCTTTCTTTTACGAAAGAAAGCTGAATGAAAAATCCAGTGCGCAACTGGGTGTTGGATTTACCTCTTTCGGCAACGATGACCTGAAGGTGTCGGGTTTGTTCGTCACGCCGGAGTATCGTTTTGCGCTTTCCGGCGAACCGATGAACGGCTTCTACATCGGGCCCTTCCTGCGCTATCAAAACCTGAAGCTGGAAGAAAAAATCTTTGATCAGGAAAATCCCGACAAAGCAACTTTAACGACCTTTGGCGGTGGTGTTGTTGTTGGCAAACAATGGTTGTTTAAAGACCTCATTACCCTGGATGTATTTCTTGGTCCCAGCTACAACTCGGGCAAGCTGAAGGTAACCGCTGGCGATGATGTGGAGGACATTCCGGGTGCGTTCAACGGTTTTGGTATAAGAACCGGTGTAACCCTTGGCATTGCTTTCTAAAGCATAGCCTTCTTGCCAAAAAACGTTCGTGATTTTCGGGAAGCTGTCTCAATAGTTTGAGGCAGCTTCTTATTGTTTGGGTAGGTGATGGGATCTTTTTTGCTGAGGCGATACTTCCGGCCTTTTCCAGGTTTTTGCGACAGCCTCCTTTTTTGCTGGGTCTGTTTACAAAGAAAACGTTACAAATGACCTGGGAGGAGGGGGGAAGGATTATTTACGGCCTCTTTTTTGTTTTACGGCCAGTAATTAAACGCTAACTATGAAAAAGATCAGTTTACTTACCTTACTGGTGATGGCCGGCTTTGTTATGCAGGCACAAAATGCAAGCTTCGGCCTGAAAGGTGGCCTCAATCTCGCCACATGGTCAAACAGCAATCCTGACATTACCTATTCCAACCGGGTGGGATTTCATGCAGGCTTGTTTTCGCAGATCAATGTCAGCCCCTACTTTGCCGTGCAGCCCGAAGTGGTGTATTCGAGCCAGGGTACCAAGTATAACGATGTGGCCGGCCGCGAACACAACCTTCAGCTCAATTACATCAATATCCCGGTGATGTTGCAGGCGAAAGTGGGCGGCGGCTGGTACGCACAGGCAGGCCCGCAGGTGGGTTTCCTTGCCGGCACCAAAGACAAGGTAAATGATGTGGAAACCGGGTTTTTCAACAGCAGCGATTTTAAAAAGACCGATGTGGCCGTAGGCTTTGGCCTCGGGTATTCCAGCCCGTCGGCGCTAGGCATTGATGCCCGCTACAATCTTGGCCTCACAGACATTAATGTGGGCGGTGGCAACCGGTTAAAAAATAATGTGCTGCAGGTTGGTTTAACTTACAAACTCGGCGGACGATAAACTCTTTATCCCTGCAATTTTTTTGACGAGGCCGCCGGTGCGGCCTTTTTTTTGCTGTGTAGGCAAAAATTTTTGTTATGAAGAAATTGTATGCTGTTGTACTGGCAATGCTGGTCGGTGGTCTTGCCATAGGCCAGGAAGCTCCCAAGTTTGGGCTGAAAGGAGGGTTGAATCTATCGAACCTGAACTATTCCAATAACACTGATTCGGATTGGCGGCCGGGATTTCACTTGGGTGGTCTGGCGCATATTCACCTCACCCCATCCTTTTCGTTGCAGCCTGAGATTTATTACTCCGGGCAGGGTGCCAACAACCTGCCCTGGGTGGGCAACCAGCGAATGGATCTCGGACTTCATTATGTAAACGTGCCGGTATTGATGCAATACAACTTTGCCAATGGCTTCCGCTTGCAAGGGGGGCCGCAGGTTGGCTTTCTTGTTGGGGTGAGCGATAAGGTAAACGACGTGGAACAAAACCAGCTTACAACCGGCAGTTTCAAAACGGTTGATTTTTCGATACCGCTTGGCCTTAGTTACCTGGGCACATCGGGCTTCGGCATCGATACCCGCTTCAACATTGGCCTCACCAGGGTTCGCGACGTTCCCATCCACATGGCCAAAAACCAGGTTTTCCAGTTCGGCGCTTTTTATCTTTTCGATCACCGGCACAAAGCGAAAACAAGCGGTCGCAGGCGATAAATGATTGTTTATCAGGCACGGCCAATGGGCGCAAATTGGGGAACGGCCCCTTTTTTGTAACAAGACAGCTATCTAAATTTTATGCGTATGAAAAAGATTGGACTATTCGTATTAGCAGTGGTTACCGGGGCGGTTGTATATGCGCAGGAATCCGGCCCGCAATTGAGAGCTTCCGTCGAATCAAAAGCCCGTTTCGGTCTCAGGGGTGGTGTGAACCTCACATCGGTAAATCTGTCCGATGGAAATTCAGTATCTGAAGGTGTGGTAACCGGAGCCAACTCCAAAACGTCTTACAACGCTGGCGTTTTCGTCAATGTTCCGCTCGGTGCTTCGGCTTTCCGTTTTCAGCCCGAAGTAAACTTCAGTTCGCAGGGAGCCCGGTTTTTTGGCGGCACCGGCACAGGTTATTCGTATGAGCAGGACCTGAACTACCTGAACGTTCCCCTGAACTTTCAGTTGGTAGCGAAAAACGGCTTGTTCGTGCAAACGGGCCCACAAGTGGGCTTTCTGATGTCGGCCAACACCAAAGATGCAACCGGCACGGGTGCGCCTACAAACGGCGACAACAAGGCGTCGTTCGACAAACTTGATCTTGCCTGGAGCGCCGGTGTAGGTTATGTGTCGCGAGTAGGGTTGGGAATAGATGCCCGCTACAACCTTGGCTTGCGCAACGTCCGCGAAGACAATGCGCCAATGATGATGCAGGGCAACTGGCGTAACAATGTCGGGCAGGTCAGTTTGATCTACCAATTTGGCAGCCACAGATAACGGTATGACAAAACCAACTAAAATGCCCCGCAGTGCCGGGGCATTTTCGTTGTGTAAAAGGAGCAACAGTTGTTTGCAACAAAAGAATAGCAGCTATTTTTAGCAAAATTTCAGCTTCTTGAAAACAATTCTTTCTGCGCAGCAAATTGGATTAACGGTAAAACGGCTGACTCACCAGGTTCTGGAAAACCATGTGGCACTCGAAAACACAGTTTTAATAGGACTGCAGCCACGGGGTGTTTTTCTTTCCGACAGAATTGTGCAGGAAATCAGGCAGTCGGGCGATAAGACCGATATCGTTTATGGCCGCCTTGACATCACGTTTTACCGTGATGACGTCCGCAAAGAAATTCATGTGCCGAACCAAACTGATATCCGTTTTTCGGTAGAAGATAAACGGGTGGTGCTGATTGACGATGTGCTTTATACCGGCCGCACGATAAGGGCTGCGCTGGATGCCTTAATGGATTTTGGCCGCCCGGCCAAAGTGGAATTGATGGTGCTGGTTGACCGCCGCTACAGCCGCCAATTGCCCATCCAGGCCGACTACATCGGTAAATCCATTGACTCCATCATCACCCAGCGGGTAAAAGTCTTGTGGCAGGAGAGGGATGGAGTGGATGAGGTGGTGTTGGTTTGATGGTTTACAGTGTACAGTTTACAATATACATTTTACAGTTTACAAAAATGGGGAGAAGGTGGGCCGGGATAGCGCAGGGAAGGCAGACTCCGTCGGAGTCGAATAGCGGTAGCACCGGGTGACACCCGGTGTAAAAAAGAGTCCCTTTGCCATCCCGGCTCCGTCGGAGTCGAATAGCGGCGTTGATGCAGGCCTCACTGCGGGCCCCTCTCGAAGGGAGAGGGCAGTCGTTACCTCATCGTTTGTCGGTATGGTTGCTTGGGAAGTGGGTTTGATTGGTTAAGGTGTCGAAGCAAAGCGGAAGTTGATGAATTGCCAGGCTTATGCACCAGCACTAACGACCAAATGATGGTTTAATGCAAAACGCAAACAGCAAGCGCATGGTTTGGTTCGCGAACGCAAACAACAAATTGATGATTTGATAGGCAAACACAAATAGCCAAAAACCAAGGCCCGAAGGACCGCGATAATTAGCCCGGCCTGCCAGGGCCGGGTAAGAAAAAGAATACACCTCGATCAAAGCTCTGAAGGAGCGCAATAACGAAGCCAGCCGGCATTAATGGAGAACCAGGGACAATAGAAAGCACCAGACCGCAAAATGTCGCAACAGACCGGCCCAGCGGAAAGCGCACTGCACTGCTACACTGTTACAAAACCGACCGCAGAATTATTTCGCCCTTCCGGGCGACGGGTTTACGCATCATCTCATCAACCCAGCTCTGGCAGGCTGGGCTTATTATGGCGGCCTTTCAGGCCGTGGCCAAATATCACAATCACTCCATGCCTCATTGTGCCACTTCGTGCCCCTGTGCCTTTGGGGTTCAAATATTACCGCCGTGCTATTATGCTTCAAATTGTGCGGCCGTGCCCTTGCATTTCAAAAAAAGCCTAACACCAACCCTAACGCAACCCATTTTTAGCGAGACGGCGCAACAAAATTTTCCTCACAGTACCACCCCTCGGGCCAAAAAAAATGCCGGCTATCAACCGGCACCATTTATCATCGAACAATATGTTTTTACAGCCGGGTGGCTACGCTACCCTTGCACTTTCTACAATATCCATCATCGAAATAGCCAGGTGGCTTTCATCGTAAACGCACCGGCCTTCTTTTATCACCAGTATCTGCGGCGACTCATGATGCACTTTGAACGTGTCAGCAATTTTAGCCGACAATGGCCGGTGCGCCAGCAAATCGAGGTAATGAAAATCCATTTCTTCGGGCTGTGCAGCTTTCTGCAGCCGTTGAAAGGCCACCGCGCTGATAGAACACCGGGTGCTGTGTTTAAATATTACCTGTGGCCGGCTGCTCGATCGGCCAATAATTTGCTTTAGCTGCTCCTCATCGGTCAAATGACTCCACTTCATACACAAAATGTTAAATCACTCAAACTGCGGTCTGCGGCGTGGCGGAAACCTGCATTTTCTGGCCCGTAGTGTTGGGGCAACCATACTTCCGCGAAGCGCAGGAGCTGATGGTGAGCGCCGAAACAAGGATGAGAGAGAGATAAAAGAACTTCTTTGTCATAAATAAAAGGCTTTAAGCAGAAACGAATTATTTTGCCGGTTATTATTTCACAAATATACTATGAACATCCATTTTATCTCTATTGGCGGAAGCGTGATGCACCAACTGGCTATAGCGCTAAAGCGAAAACGATACCAGATTTCGGGCAGCGACGACGAGATTTTTGAGCCGGCCAAGAGTAACCTGGCAGCCGAAGGCCTACTGCCGCAACGGGAAGGCTGGTTTCCCCAAAACATTCATCCCAACCTCGACGCCGTGATCCTTGGCATGCATGCCAAAGAAGACAATCCGGAATTGCAGAAGGCAAAGGAACTGGGGTTGCCGATCTACTCATTTCCGGAATATATCTTTCAGGAAAGCAGAGAAAAAACCCGCGTGGTGGTTGGCGGCAGCCACGGAAAAACCACCACCACCTCCATGATCATGCATGTGCTGAAAGAAGCCCAGAAGCCATTCGATTACCTGGTGGGTGCCAGGCTGGAGGGATTTTCGCAGTCGGTGGCCATCACCGATGCACCGGTTATCGTTTGCGAAGGCGATGAATACCCGGCCAGCGCCCTTGAAAAACGCCCCAAATTTCATTTTCTTTTTCCGCACATCGCGGTGCTCACCGGCATTGCCTGGGACCACATCAACGTGTTTCCCACCTTTGAATTCTACCTTGAACAATTCGTCATTTTCATCAGTAAAATCGAAAGCGGCGGCCACCTGATCTATAACGAAACCGACCAGGTGCTGGCGGCACTGGTGGAAAAACACCGCCGAAGCGATTTGCACTATCACCCTTATGGCGTGCCGGCGCATAGCATAAACCAGGGCGTCACCAGGCTTACGATGGACGGGAATGAAACCGAGTTGAGAGTTTTTGGTGCTCACAACCTGCTGAATCTGCAGGCTGCCTGGCTGGTGGTGCAGCAGTTGGGTATGGACGTAAAAACGTTTGTGAAAGCTATTGGCAGTTTTGCGGGTGCCTCCCGACGCCTCGAGTTATTGGCACAGAATGCATCCACCGTGGTTTACCGCGACTTTGCCCATGCCCCCTCTAAAGTAAAGGCAACAATTGAAGCCGCCAGGGCGCAGTTTCCCCACAAAAAGCTGATGGGTGTTTTGGAGCTGCACACCTACAGCAGCCTTAACGAAGCCTTTTTGCAGGAGTATAACGGGGCCTTGAATGCAGCCGATGAAGCGGTTGTTTTTTACAGCCAGCATGCATTGGAGCTGAAACGCCTGCCGCCGCTGAAAAAAGAAGCGGTGACCGCAGGATTTGCCAAAGACGATCTGGAGGTGATAAACGACCGCGAAGCACTGGTCTCCTGGCTGGCGGGCCGCCAGTATTCCGATAGTGTTTTGCTCTTTATGAGCTCGGGCAATTATGATGGCTTTGACGTGGCAGCTTTCGCTGCAAAGTTGGCCTCGGCAACAGAGTAATTTAACATGCTGAGAGGGCAAAACAATTACCTTTACGCCCTTAATTAAGAAGCGCCGACGATGTTACAACTGAAAAAACCGCTTGCATTTTTAGATATAGAAGCCACGGGTTCCAATGCTACCACCGACCGGATTGTAGAGATTGCCATCGTCAAGTATCTGCCCGATGGCAACCGCACCGTTAAGCGCAAAATCATCAATCCGCAAATGCCCATTCCGCCTGCCATTGCCGACCTGCATGGCATCACCGACGAAATGGTACAGCAGGCTCCTCCCTTTAAGCAGGTGGCACAT
Source organism: uncultured Flavisolibacter sp. (assembly GCA_965365435.1). Taxonomy (GTDB): domain Bacteria; phylum Bacteroidota; class Bacteroidia; order Chitinophagales; family Chitinophagaceae; genus Flavisolibacter. Next base: position 97,920 of record CBDUBQ010000019.1, on the reverse strand, counting down.
GAAATCAAGCAGTTTTTGGATGGATGCGACCTGGCATGCTACAACGCTTACCGTCTCGATATACCGATGCTGGTGGAAGAATTCATCCGGGCCGAGGTGGATTTTGACGTACGTAGCCGTAAGTTGGTGGATGTGCAAAAGATCTTTCACACCATGGAGCAGCGAACGTTGTCGGCGGCTTACAAATTTTACTGCAACAAAACACACGAAGGCGCTCACAGTGCCGAGGCCGATGCGGCGGCCACCGCCGAAATACTTTTTGCCCAGATTGAACGTTATCCTCAATTAGGAAACAATGTTGACTCCATCATTAAAGCTGTGGGCGAGGACAATGTGATTGATTTTGCCCGGCGCTTTATTTACGACGAAAAGGGAGTCGAGGTATTCAACTTCGGCAAGCACAAAGGTCGGCCCATCGCCGATGTGCTCACTGCCGAGCCACAATACTACGACTGGATGATGAGAGGCGAATTTCCACAGAACACCAAGCAAAAGCTAACCGAAATTTACACCCGCATAAAGCTGAATAAACGTTCAAGGTAAGCTCGTGGAGAAACTGGTAATCATTCCAACCTACAACGAAAAAGAAAATATCGGCAACATTTTGCAGGCTGTTTTTGACCTGCAGCAGGATTTTCATGTGCTGGTGATTGACGACGGCTCGCCCGACGGCACAGCCGATCTTGTGCGGGAGCTGCAGCCACGGTTCCAGGGCAGTGTTTTTCTGGAAGAGCGTCGTGGCAAGTTAGGATTAGGCACGGCGTATATTCATGGCTTTAAATGGGGATTAAAGCGGGGCTATCAATTCATCTTTGAGATGGATGCTGATTTTTCGCACAACCCAAAAGACCTTCCGCGCCTCTACGCCGCCTGCAAGGGCGAAGGGGCCGATGTGGCCATCGGCTCCCGCTATGTAAAAGGCGGTGGCATCTACAACTGGCCCAAAGACCGCATCTTTCTTTCGCGGGGCGGATCGCTTTACACCCGCCTGATTTTATGGACGCCGGTGCACGACCAAACGGCGGGTTTTGTCTGCTTTCGCCGCGATGTGCTGGAAACGATCAATCTCGACGAAATTCATTTTGTAGGCTATGCTTTCCAGATTGAAATGAAGTTTGCTGCCTGGAAACTGGGCTTTAAGCTAAAAGAAGTACCAATACAATTCACCGACCGGCTCTACGGCGAATCGAAAATGAACCGCGGTATCATCAAAGAAGGAGTGCTGGGTGTGCTGAAGCTTCGCTGGTACAGCTTCTTTACCAACTACCGCCGCCGTGTAAAAAGTAAAGTAACGGCAGCCATGTGATCTGGAAACCGAACATCAGTCCTTCGCTTCACTAATCCGCATAGCCACTCAATACTTTCGACCAGCTAATCTGCCGCAGGCTTGCGATGATGAGCCAGCAGGCCAGGGCCGAAAGGGCCGTGCAGATCACCACCACCGCCAAAAAAGAATACACCAGGAAATGCACAAGGCAAATCACCCCTGCCACTGCCAAAATCAGCAAGCCTTTTAAAAAATTGCCTCCTTTTGCATTGGTGCTTAGGGCCGAGGCAAACGGGAACTGATGCTTGTCGAAATATAAAAGCAAGCTGACGATGAGCACCACGTTGCACCAGCCCAGAACAAGGTTGGGCAAAGTCTGCAGGCCGCCAAACCACAATGCCACCGCGCTGATCACAATCATGGCCGGCAACAAAAAAGCCGATAGCACGGCCTTGAGTGCGCCTGTAACGATATGCCCCGGCGCTGCCACAGGGCTGGTAAAATAAATCCACGAGGCTTTGTATTTGTCAGAGTAAGCCATTTGCGCAATAGCGGAAGCCAGCAAAAAAACAGTGAGGTAAACACCCGACAAAAGCATCAGCCGGGCACCCGGCGTTTGCTCCCGGAGCAGGGACAGGCTGAGGTTGTCGCTGCGAAACAGCACCAGGGCAGCATACACCACCAGGTACCCAATGCCGGGGTAAACTTTCAGTTTAAAATCGCGGCTGCGGGCCATCATGTTCAGGGTAAAATGAAAGCTGGCTTTTTCCACTGTACCGGAGGTCATCAGCCGGCCAACAGTACGGAAAAAAGAACCCTTTTTACGTTTCGTTTTTGCGCTGGTTTTTGCCGAACTGCTTTCTGTTCCAGACAGGAGCGACAGCTTGCGGTTGAATGCAGGCGCCAGGTACCTGACCACGCCGTAAATACAAAGCAACGGGAACAAAAGCCCGGCGATGCCGGTGATAACGGCGATTGGGCTGCCGCCAAAGCTGTACAAGAGCTGCCAGCTATTGGCAAACCAGTAGATAGGATAAAAAGCGATACCCCGGAAGCGTTCCAGGTAAAGGCCATCGGCTTCAAAACGGGTCATTAGCCGCGGAAACACCTGGTAGCTGCCGTACACCAGTATGGCAAAAACAATTTGCAGGTAAGTGATGATGGACTGAAACCGCTGCGGCGTGGTAAATTTCAAAATAGCGATGTACACAGCATTGATAAAAAAGATGGAGAATGCTGAAAGCAGAAAGATTAGCAGCAGCAGTATTACGGCCGCATATACGCCGTTTTGAATAACTGCCAGGACCATGCCCGGCAGTCCCATGGGCACAATGATCTTGCACAGGTGAATAAAAATATGCAGCAGGCGGGCCATTACCACCGTTTTGTCGTTCACCGGCTTGGGCAGCAGAATCAGGTTGTCCCTTACATCAATCAGCACAGAGGTAAAATCGGTGATTAGCGTCAGCGAAAGCAGCACAAAAAAGAAAGTGAAATAAAGAGTGAGCTGCGTGACCTTATCGCTGCCTACAAAAAAGCAAAACAAAAAGAAGCCACCCATCAGCAAACTCATGAACATGGTGCCCAGTGTAGCCAGAGTAGGCGGTTTACTTTCTTTGGTACGCGAAGCCTGTGCCAGGGGTTGTGGCCGTCGGTCGTCCAGCGTCAGCTTGGTGGTCAGTATTACTTTCAGGTGCGTGGTGTTGACACCCATGCGCCGGTACAAGCCTGCAGGCAGCAAGGCAAGTTTCAGAAACGAACGGTTAATGAGGTGCATGGCTTACAGTTCAAGGGCTCTTAGCAACGCATCGGCCGACACTGAAAGAGAGTCTTTGCCGGTAAGCTTTGAGAATATTTTTTCAAGACTAATTGGGCCATGCTGCTCTTTTAAATCAGCAAGAGTGCCGCTGGCTACAATGCGCCCTTCGTCTATCAGCACAATCGTATCGCTGACTCTTTCTACCACATCCATCATATGGCTGCAATAAAAAATGGTTTTACCCTCATCGGCCAGCTTCCGGATCAGGTCTTTAATGATGATGACACTATTGGCATCGAGGCCGCTTAGCGGCTCGTCCAGGATAATCACATCAGGGTTGTGCAAAATGCCCGAAGCCAGCAGCACTTTTTGCCGCATGCCTTTGCTGAAGCTGTCCATGCGCTGACCCACGTTGGCTGCCAGGTCAAAGGCCGTCATCATGCGCAAAATGCGTTCGGTACAATGGTCTTCGTCGAGCCCGTAAAGGGCCCCGGCAAACTGGAGGAACTCCATCGGTGTAAGCGCATCGTACAACTCCGCCAGCTCCGGCACATAACCAATGCGCTTTTTTACCGCCAGCGTGTCCTTCTTCACATCCAAGCCCATCACCGACACGCCGCCTTCGTAGTCTGTCAGCAGTCCGCAAAGGACCTTTACCGTCGTGCTTTTGCCGGCGCCGTTCGGGCCAATGTAACCAACCACCTGCCCGGGAAATACCTGGAGGGAGATGTCCTTTAATACCTGTTTTTCACCGTAGTTTTTAAAAAGATGCTGTATGTTGATGCTGGGTTCCATAACTCCGCATATTACGAAAAATCGGTTTGCCGCCACCGGGGTTTCCATTTTCTTGTCTTTTCTTTGGCGCTATGAAAAAGGCCTTGCTGCAACTGCATGCCGCCGTTTTTTTGTGGGGCTTCACCGGCGTGCTGGGGCGCACCATCACGCTTCACTCCACCATGCTGGTGTGGTGGCGCATGCTCATTACCATGGTAAGCTTATGGCTGCTTTTTTTGCTGCAGGGCAAGCTGCGAAAAATGGAGCGAAAGGGCGGGCTGGTTATTTCCCTTACGGGCACTATCCTGGCCTTGCATTGGGTGTGTTTTTATGGCAGTATCAAGCTGGCCAATGTTACCATTGCACTGACCTGCCTTTCCACCACCGCCCTGCTGGCGGCCTTTATCGAACCTCTATTCATAAAAGAAAAACGTCTTGATCCGTTTGAAGTTTTCCTGGGCCTGTTTGCCATTGGCGGCATCCTTATTATTTACAACACCCATATCCAATTTTCGGCGGGCATTATCATCGGCTTGTTGTCTTCGGTCTTTACGGTTATTGCTTCGGTCATGAACAAGCGAATGGTGGATCAGCAAAAACCAGAAACCATCACTCTGTACCAGTTTACCGGTGGCTTTTTAGGCCTGACCTTGCTCATACCGGTCTTCCAGCTTTTTTTCCCCGAACCCTGGGCGGCGCCCTCAATGCCTGATTTTTTTTGGCTGCTGTTATTGAGTTGGGTGTGCACCATTCTCACCTTTTACCTGTATGTGAGGGCATTGAAAAAAGTATCGGCGTTTACCTTCAATCTTATTCTAACCCTGGAGCCGATCTACGGCATTATCCTGGCCTTTTTGCTTTACAAAGAAAACAGGCAGTTCACCCGGTGGTTTTATGTGGGATTTGCGCTAATTGGCCTGGCGGTGGCGCTGCAAATGTGGCGCCTGCTGAAACCACAGCGCCTTTTGCCCGGCGGTGCAGCCGAACGACCTGGCGGCAGCGGGGTGAACGAATAAACAGGTAAACCGCTAATTTTAGCGGCTACAAGTTTCCGGTGTATGAAGAATCTTTTTTCTTTTTTTCTCCTTTTCCCTTTTGCCCTCTTTGCTCAGAAAAAACCGCTCGACCATTCGGTGTACGACGGCTGGCAAAGCATTGGCGAACGCCTGATCAGCAACAATGGTCAATGGGTAGTTTATACCGTTACGCCGCAGGAAGGCGACGCCACGCTTTTTATCCAGTCCACCGCTAATGCCGCTAATAAAACGGAGGTGCCACGGGGCTACCAGGCCGTTATAACGGAAGACAGCCGCTTTGCGGTGTTCCGCATAAAGGCGCCATACAAAGAAACCCGTGAGGCCCGCATTAAAAAAAGGCGGGCCGAAGACCTGCCCAAAGATTCGGTGGGCATTGTGGAGCTGGGTAAAACCGGGCTGGTGAAGCTAGCCAGGGTCAGGGCATTTAAGCTGCCCGAAAAGGGCATTGGCTGGGTGGCCCTGCACAAGGAACGCGACATGTCCTCCGTACGCCCATCGGCCCTGCCTACGCAAAAGACCGTTGACAGCCTGCGACTGAAAATAGATTCGCTGACCCTACTGGTGGTACAGTTGAAAAATACAAAAAGCGGCAGCGGCGATGCCGCGGAGGCCGATGAAGAACCGGGCCTTGCCACTTCCGGCGCCGAAGGCAGCGACCTGGTGCTGCGTAACCTGCTTACCGGTAAGGAAAGAACCTTTAAAAATGTCAGCGATTTTGTTTTCAGCAAATACGGGCAGAAACTGGTGATGCGCATTGCCAAAACACCGCGAGACAACCAAAGCAAAGCCGGTGTGGTATTGTTTGATACGCAACGCGAAACCCTTGATACTCTCCTTCGCGGCGGCAATGATTTTAAAAGTTTTGCCTTTACCGACGATGGCAGCCGGCTGGCTTTTGTGGCCGAACGTGACACCAATACAAAAGCGCTTCAGAAATTTTACGGGCTTTATCTCTATCAAAGCGGAAACGATAGTGCTCAATTGCTGCTCGACCGCATGTCGGTGGGCATGCCGGTAGGCATGACGGTGAGCGAGTACGGAACGGTCTCGTTCAGCAAAAGCGGACGCCGTCTGCTTTTTGGCGTGGCGCCGGTGCAGCCGGCTAAGGATACAACACTGGTGGATTTTGAACTGGCCAAACTGGATGTGTGGCATTACAAAGACGATTACCTGCAGCCGCAGCAACTGCGCAACCTGCAATCAGAACTGCGCCGCAGCTATCTCACTGCTTTTGATTTTAGTCGGAACGCCATGGTGCCGCTGGGTTCTCCGGGCCTTCCGGTGGTGATGCCCACCGCAGAAGGCGATGGCCGCTGGTTTGCCGCCCTTACCGATACCGGACGCCGCGTAGTGGCGCAATGGACCGGCAACACGGTCAAAGATGTTTACGCCATAGACGCCGCCACCGGTCAGCATACGCTGATTAAAAAAAACCACGACGGGTTTGCCTATCCTTCGGCCGCCGGTTCGGCAGTATTGCTGTACGACAACAAGGCAAAACATTATTTTTTGTGGAATGGCCAGGGCCTGAAAAATATTTCAGCGGCCATCAAAGTGCCTTTGTACGATGAGGAGAACGATGTGCCGGCCGATCCCGATCCATACGGCATCATGGGTTGGCACGAAGGCGATTCGGCCGTTTATCTCAACGACCGTTACGACGTGTGGAAGGTGGATCTGCTGGGAAGGAAGGCGCCGCAAAAAGTCACGCTTATTGCCGGAAAGGACGGCCGCAGTACAAAAACATCCTATCGCATACTCCGCTTCGACCCGGATGACCGTTTTGTAAAGGCCGGCGAAACGCTCTACTTCCGGCTGTTCAATGAGGTCAATAAAAAATCGGCGGTGGTTTCCCTGCGGCCCACTTGGCCCTACAGCGAAACGTCCTTTATCACGAATTACGGTGACTATGCCTATCCGCTGGTCAGCAAAGCAAAACAGGCAGAGAGTTTTCTTTTTGTAAAAGAAACTTACCAGGCTTCCAACCTTTACCTGGCCCCCAATAAAGCAGCCACCGCCGCACCGGCAGGGTGGCACACCAACGAGTTGTCGGAACTTGCATTGACAAACCTTAATCCGCAGCAGGCACAATACAACTGGGGCACGTCGGAATTGTTTAAGTGGACAACACTCAATGGAAAGGAGGCAACCGGCATCCTGTACAAACCGGAAAATTTTAATCCTTCGGTGAAGTATCCCATGATCATTTATTTCTATGAAAAACTGAGCGATGGTTTGCACAATTACATTGCACCTGAGCCAACCCGCAGCCGGTTAAATATTCCGTTTTTCGTGAGCCGCGGCTACCTGGTGTTTGCACCTGATATCAGCTATACAAAGGGGCATCCGGGCAAAGACGCCTACAATTACATCGTCAGCGGCGCACAGGCCCTGGCCAAAAAGCCCTGGGTGGACGGAAAGAACATCGGCATACAGGGACAAAGCTGGGGAGGTTACCAGGTGGCTTACCTTATAACGGCCACCAATATGTTTAAAGCAGCGTGGGCCGGCGCACCGGTGGTGAATATGTTCAGCGCCTATGGCGGCATCCGGTGGGAGAGTGGCCTGAACCGCCAATTTCAATATGAAAAATCGCAAAGCCGCATTGGCGCCACGCCCTGGGAACGTCATGACCTCTACATGGAAAACTCACCGCTTTTTCATTTCAAGAAAGTGAACACGCCGCTGGTGGTGATGTCGAATGATGCCGACGGGGCCGTGCCATGGTATCAGGGAATTGAAGCCTTTACGGCCCTGCGCCGCCTGGGCAAACAAGTGTGGCTGCTCAACTATAACGGCGAAGCCCACAACCTGCTGGAACGACGAAACAAAAAGGACATTCAAATCCGCGAGCAGCAGTTTTTCGACTGGCTGCTGAAGGGCGAAAAGCCGGCACGCTGGCTGACGGAAGGTGTACCGGCAGTGAAGAAAGGAAGGGACTGGGGACTGGGTTTTTAAGCAGCTTTGTCTTTGAGCTAGGAGAGGTGGATTTCGGGGAAGGAAGGGATAATAAACCAAATGCCGTTCTAAATAGATCGGCATTTGGTTAGGTAGATCAATAATCCCATTCATCCGATAAATCCCGGTTCAGACCGTAATATATTTCACCAGCGAACGCTTGGCAATGGGCAACAATGTTTCTTCCACGGGAAAACTCAACTCGGTTTCGATGCAGTACACCGCCGGGTTCGGGATTTCCTGCCTCGACCGGATAAGCTCCGTTTTCATGCTTTCGTAGGTATAAACCATGCTTCGCTGCAGCGTGTCAATGAAGGCTGTTTTCATGCTCCGGTACCGTTCGTCGTGCTTATCGAAAATGGATAGGCGATACTGGTAAACGCGGGTGGATTTGGAGTTGCCGGCACTGAGAAAAAAATACCCTTCCTGCACGTCGAGCGGCAGCAGGCCAATAGGGGCGATGGAAAGGTTTTCTTCCACAAACTCATATATTTCGGTGCCGCTGCTGATGGTGACTTTCATGCGGCCGGCTGCGAAGGTGATGATGTCTTCCAACTCCTGCATCAGCTCATTATCGTCTATCATTTGTTCGTACAGCACCTGCAGCTTCTCGATCTGCATGCCTGTGAGCTTTTTGGGAAATTGCTCCTGCAGGTATTTTTTGTTTTCGCGGAAGGCCACGATGTTGTTATAGTGAAAAATAAGGTCGGCGAGCTGCGGGTACAGCTTGTTCTCATCAAAGTATGTATTGATGGCCTGCAGGTAGGCAAGCAGCGTGTATTTTTTCAGCTCGAAATCAATATAGCCTTCGGCAAACCAGGTTTCAGACAACTGTTTCATAGTCGGGGAGTTTAGATTTCCTAATTTATACATTTCTGTATTCAAAAGCTATACCTTTTTACCTTTAAACTGTTAAACCCAACGATGGATATGACACGTTTTTTTTGCATTCTCCTGCTGATTTTTTTCGCCTCCTGTAAAAGCACCACCTATTTTATTGTTCGGCATGCCGAGAAAGAAAGCGGTGGCGCCATGATGCTGAGCGACCCGCCCCTGACAGCCGAAGGCGGCAGGCAGGCCGAAGACCTGAAGCATTTTTTGCAGGGCAAATCCATCAAATCCATCTATAGCACCAATTACGCACGAACCATTGCCACGGCCGAGCCTACCCGTAAACTCTTTGGTGTGAACCTGAAGATTTACGATCCCCGAAAAAATGACGAATTGGTGAACGAATTAAAGCGATTGAGCGATGGTAATGTACTGGTGGTGGGCCATTCCAATACAGTGGATGATGTAGTGAATGGGCTGATGAGCAACGCTACCATGAAAGACCTTGACGACAGCGAATACGGCAATGTGTTTATCGTAAAAAAGAAAGGCAACAGCTATTCATTTGAACGGATGAAGGTGCCGCAAACTGTGGCAAGGTAAACCCCCAAACCCCCTGAAGGGGGCTTGCCGGCACACAGGCCTTGCTTTTCGACGATGCCTTTGCTGGCAAGCCGGTTCTTAACGCAAAGAGTGGTGCGTTGTCATCCCGGGGAAAAAGGGATTTGTGGATGGTGTTATTGCCAAGACTGAATAGCGTTGTTCTGGTTGTTATTTTTCTTTTTATTGAAGTCCACAGATGCCTCCTTCCTCGCCATGACAAGCAAGAGGCTATGTGAAAGCAGGTAGGTGGCTATGCGAATAGACAACTACCTTTTCTTCCCTGCGTTCTTTGCCCTTTGCGCCTTTGCCTGAAACCAGCCCTCCAACAGCGCTTACCTTGTCTTTCTTCTATGTGAAACACTATGTACCTATGTGCCTATGTGGTAAAAAAACACCACCACTTTCAACCACAAACCTAATCGGCAAACACACCGCACAATGCCCAGCAGAATTACCAGCCGTACAAGAGTGCGACGCAACGGAAGCCCCATCATTATTCTGTCGCTCGTAACCAAAAGAAAAAGCCTCCACCAGAATACTGATGGAGGCTTTCAATTGTATCACTGCAAAGCGAGGGTCTGCGCCAGGCTCACTCCCCCGCTGGGGGCCGCCTAATACTGCCTGTTGCTATCAAACTTTTCCAATTCATTTGCCACCGCTGTGAGAAAAGTAGCACCCAGGCTACCATCCACGATCCGGTGATCGTAGCTCATAGACAGGTACATCATATGCCGGATAGCGATGCTGTCGCCGTGTGGCGACTCTACCACCACCGGCCGCTTTTTAATGGCGCCAACCGCCAGTATGGCCACCTGCGGCTGATTGATGATGGGTGTGCCCATGAGCGAACCAAAGGTGCCGACATTGGTCAGGGTAAATGTGCCATCGGCAATGTCTTCGGGCTTTAGCTTGTTGTTGCGGGCATTATCAGCCAGGTTGTTCACCTGCTTGGCCAGGCCCACCAGGTTCAACTGGTCGGCATTGCGAATCACGGGCACAATAAGGTTGCCGCTGGGCAGCGCGGCGGCCATGCCAATATTGATGTCTTTTTTTACGATGATCCGGTTGCCGTCCACAGAGCTGTTGATAAGCGGAAAGCGTTTGATGCACCGCACGATGGCCTCAATAAAAAGCGGCGTGAAAGTGATTTTTGTGCCTTCCCGCTTTTCAAATTCTTTCTTCACTTTGTCGCGCCACATGACCAGGTTGGTTACATCGGCCTCGGTGAACGACGTGACGTGCGGCGAAGTGTGTTTGCTGCGTACCATGTGGTCGGCTATCAGCTTGCGCATACGGTCCATTTCTATCACCTCCACATTGCCGCTGTAGGTGGTCAGTTGGTTGTTTTTCGGTTCCGCCCGTTGCTCTACTTTTTCCATGGGGATCACCATCTCCGGCTTGTGGCTTTCCGCAGCGGGTGCCGCCGCCACCGGCGCGGCCAAAGAAGCCTTACCGGCTTTTTTATCGCTCACAAATTGCAGAATATCCCGCTTAGACACACGCCCCTCGGCGCCGGTGCCCGGAATGGTTTCCAGTTCGCTCATGCTTACGCCTTCCTGCGCGGCAATGTTCAGCACCAGCGGCGAGTAAAAGCGGTTGGGGTTTGGAGTTTGGAGTTGGGGCTTTGGGGTTGGGGGAGCGGCAGGTTGTGCGGGCTGTTGTGGCGGCGCCTGCGATTGCAAACCTGCCTCTTGCGCTATGTTTGTTGCCTCCTGCCCATTGCCGGTTGAAGACTGTTCGCCTGTGCTGGCGCCGGTTTTTATGCGGGCTATCACCGTGCCGATGGGAACAACGTCATCTACGTTAAAAAGTAATTCCTCCACCACGCCCTCAGCGGTGGAAGGCACTTCGCTGTCCACTTTGTCGGTGGCAATCTCCAGCAGGGTTTCGTCCATTTTTACCGCATCGCCGGGCTGCTTGTGCCATTTCAAAATCGTTGCCTCCATGATGCTTTCGCCCATCTTCGGCATGACCAAATCAACAGTAGCCATAAATCAGTTCAAATTTTTAAAGTTCATTGTTCAACGGCGTTTCCCGCTTTTCGCCGGCGCTTCGTCTTTTAATTAATTTTTTGTCCTTAGCTGAATTGCTACTATGAATCGTCTGTTGCGTCGCACTCTTGTACGTTCGGTAACGCTATTCGGCAAAAGCAACGCCAGGCTGTTGATAGAAAGCAATCGTTTTAAACCGGCGCAAAAATAAGCAATGCGGCCTAAAGCTCTCTACCGGTCGCTTTCTGCCAGCACAAACTTGCGCAGCATCATTAAGGCGGCGTTTGCCGTAAGCTCAATGTTGCGGCCCCTGTCGAAGCGAAAGTGAAATTTTTGCGCCACCGCATTTCCGGCGCTGTTAGCCACCGCTATCCACACGGTGCCAACCGGCTTTTCGGCGCTGCCGCCATCCGGTCCCATAATGCCCGAAGTGGCCACCGCATAATCGGTTAGCAGCACATGGCAGGCTGCTTTCGCCATTTGCACAACAGTCTCCTGGCTAACAGCGCCCTGTTCGGCCAATGTTTCTTCCGATACGCCCAAGAGGTTTTGTTTGGCGCTGTTGGCGTACGAAACCACTGTGCCGTTGAAAAGCGAAGATGAACCCGGAAGTGAGGTAATCAAATGAGCGAGGTAACCGCCGGTACAGCTTTCGGCAGTGGCCAGGGTTTTCCGTCTTTCTTTCAGGAGTTTGCTCACGGCTTCGGGCAGCGAAATGTCTTCATCGGCCACCAGCCACTCGGCTAATAAGGATTGCAATTCTGCAAACAGATGATCAACAAACACGGTAATGGACGCTTTGTCGTCGCCGCGGCCGGTCAGGCGCAGGCGCACCATGCCATAGGCCGGCAGGTAGGCAAGTTTTACGGTTGGTGGAAGGGCTTCTTCAAATTTCACAAGGCGGTCGGCAATAAACGATTCGCCCTGGCCCGCCGTCAGCAAAGTGCGGTGCACCACCGCCGGCAGCGTAAACGTCTCCTTCAGCTTTGGAATAACGCTGTCGGTGATGAGGCCTTTCATTTCGTGCGGCACACCGGGCAGCGAAGCAAAAACAACCTTGCCTTGCTGAAACCACATGCCGGGCGCCGTACCTCTTTTATTGGGAAGCACTGTGCAGCTTTCCGGCACCTCGGCTTGTTTGCGGTTACGTTCAATCATGGGGCGGTTCAGTTTGCGGAAAATCTCTTCCACGTTTTGGAGCGCCCCGTCATCCACCACAAGCTTCGTTTGAAAAAAATCGCAGAGCGTCGGTTTGGTAATGTCGTCGGCGGTAGGTCCCAGGCCGCCGGTGATGATGACAACGCTGCTTTCGCGGCTTTCCGCGGCCAGCGCGGCAAGAATGGCCTCCCGGTCGTCGCCAATGGCCACACGCCGCTTTACCCACACGCCAATTTTGTTCAGCTCCTGCGCAATAAAGGCGCTGTTGGTGTCTATGGTTTGTCCTATCAAAAGTTCATCGCCGATGGTGATTATCGAAGCGTTAACATCTGCCATAACCTAAAGTCCTGATTTTAGCGCAATGTACAACAGGATGAAAACGGTGATTTTGGTGTGCCTGCTGGCTGCCTCGGCCACCGCAAAAACGCAAAGCATTGGTGTGCGCCTTTCGCAGGCGTTTGCGGCCTTTGAAAACGATCCGCAGTTAAAAAGCGCCATTGCTTCGCTTTATGTATTGGATGAGGCGGGAACAGTGGTGTTTCAAAAGGCCGGCAATGTAGGTTTGGCGCCTGCCTCCACCCAAAAGATCATCACGGCTGCCACTACGTACCAACTGCTGGGAAAAGATTTTCGCTACGAAACCAAATTCGGGTACTACGGTGCGGTAAATGATGGAAAGCTCGATGGCGGGCTATATGTAAAACCATCCGGCGATCCCACCCTGGGAAGCTGGCGCTGGCAGGCTACTACTGAGGACGAGGTGGTAATGCGTTTGGTAAAGGCGTTGCGGAAAACGGGGATCAAAACGTTTCCTTCTTTGCTGCTGGACCAGCAGGGGTGGGAGGCCGAAAATATCCCCGGCGGCTGGATCTGGGATGATGTAGGCAACTATTACGGCGCCGGGGCTGGTGTGCTCAACTGGCGCGAGAACCAATATGATCTTTTTCTGAAGTCAGGGCCTACAGTAAGGGATGCGGTGATTGTGACCGGCACGAAGCCACACCTGTATGGCGTTTATTTCCGGTCGCAGGTAAAAGCAGCCGGCAAAGGCACCGGCGACAACAGCTACATCTACTTACCGGTGGGCGGCAACCTGGCCGACGTGCGGGGCACTATTCCTTACGGCGAAGACCGGTTTACCATCTCCGGCGCCATGCCCTCGCCCTTAAACCAGTTTTTGTCCACGCTGCACGACAGCCTGCGGCGCAACGGCTATACACAGGAATGGAACACGGTTTTTTCCGATCAGTTTTCCAAAGTCAAAATGCCCGCGGAGGTGAAGTTCTTCCATGTGGAGCAATCGCCACCGCTCGACAGCATTGTGTTTTGGTTTTTGCGAAAAAGCATCAACCTGTATGGCGAGGCATTGGCCAAAACAATGGCGCGGCAAAAAGGCAAAACCGCTTCGGCGGCGGAAGCGTCGGACCTCATTCGGGATTACTGGAAGGAAAAAGGTTTGGGCATTCATTCGTCCGAGCTGAACCTGCACGACGGTTCGGGCCTTTCGCCGCAAAACCGGGTAACCACGCATGCCCTGGCCTTGGTGCTGCACCATGCAAAAAACCAACCCTGGTTTGCGGGCTATTTCAACGGGTTTCCCACCTACAACGGCATGCGGCTCAAAAGCGGCACCATTGGCGGTGCAAAGGGCTTTTGCGGCTATCACACCGCTAAAGACGGAACGTCTTATACGGTTGCGTTTATCGTCAACAACTACGACGGTTCTTCCGCATCGGTAGTGCAGAAAATGTATAAAGTGCTGGATGTGCTGAAGTAGGAAGGATCAAGTAGCGTCTATGGGCAATAACCGTATTGAAAATCTACTTTCTGACAATCGGCGAGTGGACCTTTAGAAGCCAAAATGCTTTTGAAGGCTACTTGCTATTCGCCACATACCACTTGCTGGTTTCCACCTGCTACTTGCCAAGAAATTTATCCAGGCTGATTTTCCCGGGGCCGATGAAAAAAAGCACCACAAAAGCCAACAGGAATAAAAGCGCCATTTCGCCGCTGCCGGGGCCCGGCTTATACTGCGCATTGTGCACCACAAAAAAGGCTACGCTCATGGCAATGATCAGCGGAATGCAGCCCAGCCGCGTAAACAAGCCGAGTACAATAAACGCTGCGCAGAAGAATTCGGCAAACACGGTGAGTGCCAGCGCCACCGAGCCGGGGAGAAGGCCGGTAGGGTCTTTAAATTTTTGCAGCATGGCTGGATAATTGGCCAGCTTGCTGTAACCGTGACCGACGATCATCAACAAACCAAAACCCAAACGCAGGAGAAGCGTAGCAAAATTAAATGCCGTATCGGAGGTGCGGGTGCTGAACAGTTTTTTCATAGATTTTTTTCTAAAGAGCCGCAAATGTATTTAAGGAACGGCATCGAAAACGGTTTTGTTAAACTTGCCACACCCGCAATTTTAGGCTTCTGTTTTGGAATAGAGTTTGGCGCGGCTTGAAATAATTTGAATATTTACGACGTTTATCCACCAACGGTCAACTTGAAACCATGAAGAAACTTTGCTTACCGGCTGCGGGCCTTTTTCTGTTTACATTTTCTTATGCCCAACAAACCTACACCAGCCGCGTCCCGCAAAACCGTTTTTACGAAGCAAAAGAATACTTTCAGAAAGAGCAATACAACCTGGCCTATCCTATTCTAAAAGAGCTGCAGCAAACGCTGTCGCCGTCGGAGCGCATCAACAATACGGTGGAAGCGCAGGAAGTGGATTATTACGCCATTGCCTGT
Source organism: uncultured Flavisolibacter sp. (assembly GCA_965365435.1). GTDB lineage: Bacteria > Bacteroidota > Bacteroidia > Chitinophagales > Chitinophagaceae > Flavisolibacter. The sequence goes on along the minus strand of CBDUBQ010000019.1, from coordinate 82,793 downwards.
GCGCTGAAGCAGAACGAAACCCGCGCCGAAACCGATGCACAGGTTTATGCCGATGTAACGAAAAACAATGCACGGGCGCAGATGATGCGTTTTCAACTGGCCGAGTATTATTTTCGGCAGCAGCGATACAATGATGCACTTCCGTTGTATGAAGGCGCCAACCTTGCCAACCTCAATAACCGCGAGGCGGCCGACATGAAGTTTCACCAGGGTTATGCGTATTTTACCGGGCAGCAGTTTGCCCGCGCAAAGCCGCTGCTCGATGCCATCCGCCAGGTAAAGAGCGATCCGAATTACATTGACGCCAATTATTACTATGGCTTTATTGCCTTTCGCGACAAACAATACACGGATGCGTTGACGTCGTTTCGGGTGGTGGAGGCCGAGCCGCAGTATGCGCCCATTGTGCCCTACTACATTGCGCAGATCTATTATGTGCAGGGCAAAAAAGACGAAGCCGTTGCCTATGCTGAAAGCAAGATGAGCAAAGGGCAAACCCAGTTTTACGATCTGGAACTGAAACAGCTTTTGGGCCACGCTTATTTTGAAAAAAAGCAATATGCAAAGGCGTTGCCTTACCTGGAAGATTATGTGAACCGTTCGAAAAAAGTGCGCCGTGAAGATTTGTACGAACTCTCGTATGCTTATTACCAGGCCAACAATTACAACAAAGCCATTGACGGCTTTAAACAACTGAGCGGCAAAGAAGATTCGCTGAGCCAGCATGCCATGTACCTGCTGGCCGATTCGTACCTGAAGACCAATCAAAAAACCAATGCCCGCAATGCCTTTCTCTTTTCTTCGTCGAACAACAGCAACCAGGGCCAGCGGGAAATTGCCCGGTTCAATTATGCAAAGCTTTCGTACGAGCTGGGTTACCAGGACGAGGCGCTCAACAACCTTCGCACGTTTTTAAACGACTATCCTGATTCGCCCTACCGCGGCGAAGCAACGGAGTTGCTGGTGGGCGCTCTTGCCAATACCAACAACTACCGCGATGCGCTGACCTTGCTCGAAGGCATTCGGAACCCCACGCAAACGGTCAGGCGCCTGCTGCCGCGGATCCAATATGGGCGGGCTACAGAGCTGATCAACGACGGGCGCCTGGCCGAGGCCGAAGCACTGCTTGACAAAGCCTTGAAAGATATCAACAATGCATCGGTGCTGCCGCTGATCAATTTCTGGAAAGGCGAGCTGGCCTACCGCAGCAATCGTATTGATGATGCCATTCGCTTTTACAATGCCTACCTGTCGGCCGGTGCGCCGTCGTCGGGTGAGGCCACCGAGCGAACCGTAAAATACAATCTCGGCTACACCTACTTCCGCAAAGAAAATTACCCCCTTGCGCAAACGTTTTTTGAGCCCCTGGCCAGAACAGTGGCCCTCAACTCGGATCCCATTACGCAGGATGCATACATCCGCACGGCCGATGTACATTACATGAACCGCAATTTTTCGCAGGCGCGAACGATGTACGAAAAAGTGATTGGTTATTCCTGGCCGGCCGAAGATTACGCCACCTTTCAAAAAGCAATGATTGCCGGCATCAACAGCCCTTCGGAAAAGATTACGCTGATGAACAACCTTATCCGCAAATTTCCGGGTTCGGTGCTGGCCGCCGATGCCAACATGGAAATTGCCAATACCTGGCTGGCACAGGAGCGTTTCAGCGAGGCCATACCGGCCCTGACCAACATCATCAAGGCCGGTGGCAACAACAGCCTGAAGCCGCAAGCCTACCTGAAGCTGGGTATTGCTTATTACAATGCCAACAATAACGACAAGGCGGTAGAACAATACAAAACGCTATTGAGCCAATTTCCAAATTCGCCGGAAGCCGATGATGCACTGGGTAACCTCAGGACCATTTACCTGGAGCAGGGCCGGCCCGGTGAGTTTGCCGATGTGGCCCGCCAGGCGGGTAAGCCCATCACCGTTTCGGCCGAAGACTCCCTGACCTTTGCCGCCGCGCTGATTCAATACGAAAATGAAAATATGGCCGCGGCGCTGGAACAATTGACGGCATACCTGCAGCGTTTTCCCGAGGGCAGCCGCGCCGTAAATGCTCACTTCTACCGCGCCGAAATTTACAACAGCCGGAAAGACTGGAACAATGCCATCACCAGCTATGCCGAAGTGGCCAGGCGGGCACCCAACACCTTTGCCGAACCGGCCGTTTTGCAGGCAGCCCGGCTGACCTTCTTCGAACGGAAAGAATACCCGGAAGCAGAAAAATATTATGCGCAGCTAAAGCAAATTACTTCGTCGCAGGAAAATCGTTTGGAGGCCATGCGTGGATTGTTGCGCAGCCAATACCTGCAAAAGAAGTGGAGCGAGGCGGTGGACAATGCAAAAGAGCTCATTGCCCAGAAAGGCGCCAGCACCGACGACAAATCGCTGGCCAATATGGCTATTGGCAAATCGGCGCAACTTGCCGGCCGTTACGATGAAGCCCTGAATGCCTTTAAGGCGGTGGTAGCGGTGAACAAAGCGGCCGCCGGTGCCGAGGCCCGTTATGAAATCGCCAACACCTGGTTTATGACCGATCGGTTCGGCGATGCGGAAAAGGCGGCCTTTGAAGTCATCAACAAGAGCGGATCATACGATTATTGGGTCACTAAATCGTACATCCTGCTTGGCGATATTTATTATAAACAAAAAGATTACTTCAATGCCAAAGCCACGTTTCAAAGCATTGTGCAAAACAGCCTCAATGCCGAATTGAAAGGCGAGGCGCAGCGCAAGCTTGATGAAGTGACTGCGGAAGAAGCTAAAAGCAGCAAAGTGAGCGCACAGTAGCCGTTGTCCCCAAAGGCCCTTTAGCTGAATGAATCATCGAATCACCAGATCAAGCAACATGAAAGTTTCCATCTTCGCCATAGCCCTTTTGCTTTTTGCCACCGGCGCCACTGCACAGGATACCACCGGGAAAAAAGTAAAGATCACATCGTCGTTCAAACCAGTGCTGAAAGAGGCGGCAAAAGTAAACCTAACCGCGGCGCCTGCTGCCACCGATACGGCGCAGCCGCGGCTGCAATATTCTATCCCCAATCAAAACCTCAATTTCGGTTTTCAGCCCGGCAGCCTGCGCCCGCTGGCCCTCCAGGCCGACAGCGGCAGCCTGTGGACCAATGAAAGTTATATCAAAGCCGGCTTTGGTAACCTCAGCACTCCGTTTGCACAGGTGGGCCTTTCGGTGGGCGATGGCAAACGGGCAGGCCTGAACCTGTATGGCAGGCATACCTCGTCGAAAGGAAAAATCCAGTTCCAGGACTATAGCACCACCAACGTGGAGCTCAATACATTTCTGCAATCGGGCAACATTGAATGGAACGCACGCCTGGGTGCCTTGCAGGAAAAGTACAAGAAGTTCGGCTTTGAGCCCAAGACCCTGACCTTTCCGGAAGATTCGCTGAATGTGCGCTGGCAAACCTGGCGCGGACGCATTGCTTTTCACAACATCAACCGCACGGCGTTGGGCATTTCTTATTCGCCCGAGCTGCGCATAGATGCGTTCAGCGATGGTCTCAGCAATTCGGAGAGCAACACCTACCTGCATCTGCCGGTGCAAAAATCATTGAACCAAACCTTTGCCGTGGACTTAGCCCTCACGGCAAGCCTGAGCCGCTACAAGCCCGAAAAAAGGCCCGAGGTCAATAATAATTTTATCGCTATTTCACCATCGCTGTTGTACCGGTCGGCCAACGTGAGCCTGCAGGCTGGCATTCGTCCGGCCTGGAACAAAGGACAGTCGAAACTGTTTCCGAACATTACCGCCGAAATCGCCACGCCGGATAAACGATTCTCCTTTCAGGCCGGCTGGGTGGGTTATTTCCGCAACGCCGGTTTTCAGTACATGGCCGGTATGAACCCCTGGATATGGGCACCTGACAGGGTGTACAACTCCGGCGTGGAAGAACGGTTTGCCGGGTTCAAAGGATCGGCCAGCGATCACTTCAGCTACAGCGCTAAAATCGGTTATAACAAAATCACCGATCAGCCTTTGTTCACCAACGATACGGCTACCGATGGTAAGTCATTTGTCGTGATCAACGAGCCGGAATTGAAAGTTTTCAATTTTGGCGGCGAAGTGGGCTACACCATTGGCGAAACGTTTTCGCTTATTTCAAACATTCAGGTTAACCAGTACAAAACAAAGCAGGCAGAAAAAGCCTGGGGCTTGCTGCCCATTGAATTTAAAACAGCCTTGCGTTTGCAGGTGCTGAAGGACCTTTACGTGACGACGGATCTCTACACCTTCGACGGGCCGTTATACATCAAAAAAGGCGGCGGCCGGGGCAATCTTCCTTCCGCCATGGACCTGAGCGCCGGGCTGGAGTTCCGGGTGGTGAAAAGCGTAAAATTGTGGGCACAATTTAATAACCTGCTCAACAGCGATTACCAGCGCTGGAACCAGTACCCGGTTTATGGCTTCAACTTCCTGGGCGGTGTTGTATTTTCGTTCGCTCAATCGAAATAAGCGTGCTGAATCTTCTGACGAACTATTTGCTGCATTACCGGCAGGTCAGCCTGCCTTCGGTGGGCACCCTGCGCCTGGTGCAATTGCCGGCCCAGTTGAACGTGGCCGACAAACTGTTGCTGCCGCCCTCTTTTACCACTGAACTAACCGAAGGTGAAACTATTCCTGACCACCAGCTACAGTTTCTGTCTGCTGCCTCCGGCGAAAGCCGCGACACGGTACTGCAGGCACTGGAGAAATTGGGTAGCCAGATAAACGAACAAATGAATGGCGAAGGTTTCCGCTGGAATGGGTTGGGCCTTGTTCGCCGCCATCAGCCTTTGGCGCCGGTAGTGCCCGACGCCTGGCCGCCGGTGGCTGCCGAACGGGTGCTGCGGCCGGATGCAGAGCACCGGGTACTGGTGGGCGATCAGCATCGCATGGTGCCACAGGCAGTGGCTACGGCTGAAACAGAAGAACCGCCGCTGGCCGAAAACAAGCGCTCTGTGATAATGATCCTCGGCTGGGTGCTGCTGCTATTGGCCATCCTGTATATCCTGTTTGTGCTCTACCAGGGAGGGTTTAAAATTGGTGCGGCCGGCCTGCGGCAACCGATCACCAGCGTGTTGCCATTCAGCGGTTTCAGGCAGCCAACGGGCTAGCTGTTTTTACCTGGCAATGCGCTGAATCTCCCTTTGTTTGCGCTTTCTGTTGGGAAGAGGCTACCCTGGCGCCAGCCGCTCAACTACTTCCATGTTCCCGACCAGAAGAAAGAAAAGCCTGCACCAGAACCGGATAAGCCGATTCCAGTTTTTCAATTTGTTTTTTTGAAGGCTTTTGTGCCAATGGCCGTCAATGGCTACCATTCTTTCCATCCTCCTACAGCGTACCTTTGCGCCCTTTATGAGCCGAATTCACTACACACAGTGCCCGGTTTGCCACAGTGCTGCCATTGACCCACTCTTGACCGTAAAAGACCACTCGGTCAGCAAAGAAGAATTTGTAGTTTGGCAATGCCGGCAATGCAGCCTCCGGTTTACACAAGATGTTCCGGATGAGGCAAGCATGGCGCCTTACTACCAGTCGCCCGACTATATCTCGCATACCAACACCGCCAAGGGTTTTATCAACCAGCTTTACCAACGGGTAAGGCGCTTTACATTGCAGCAAAAAGCGGATCTGGTAAAAAAACACACCAAAGAAAAAGGCCGTGTGCTGGATATCGGTGCCGGCGTTGGTGCTTTTTTATCGGTAATACAGGAGCAGGGCTGGGAGGTAAAAGGCCTGGAGCCTGATGCCGGTGCCCGGCGCAAGGCAGCCGAATTGTTCGGGCTGCATCTTGACGAACCTTCTGCCCTTGAAAGGCTTCCGGCGGCCCATTACGATGCCATTACCCTTTGGCATGTGCTGGAACATGTGCATGATTTGCATGCCTACATGGAGCGCTTCCGGCAACTGCTGACGCCCGATGGCAGGTTATTCATCGCCGTGCCAAATTATACGGCCGCCGATGCTGCTGCTTACCGGAATTATTGGGCGGCTTATGATGTGCCCCGCCATCTTTATCATTTTTCGCCGCAATCAATCGAAACGCTGGTACAGCAGCACGGGTTGAAAATGTTAGAGAAAAAGCCCATGTGGTTCGATGCGTTTTACATTTCGCTGCTCAGCAGCCAATACCACAAGGGTAAAACATCGTGGATAGGAGCAGGCCTCACCGGCCTGCGTTCAAATATCACGGCGCTGCTCAACAATGACCGCTGCAGCTCGCTGATCTATGTCATCGGCAAGGTGTAAACTTTCGCTTGTCAAGTTTTGCCGCCTCCCGTTAGTGGCTCAATGGCGGCGGCGGCGACAGCAGCAATTGCCTGAACTTTTTTTCTGTTTCTGCAATGAGCCTTTTGTTAAACACTAACCTGGCCTTACCCGCCTTCGATACGCCGTTGATGCCGGCCAGTCCCTGTATCGTCCACTTGTAGTTTTGCCGGTTGCGTTGGTGCCAGGCCGGCGCCGCCAGCGAGGCAGGATTAAAAATATACATCATCCCGTTTTTGACAAGGTGATAGCTGCTGGCTGTTTCAGTAATGCGGCCGGCCCAGCCGGCAATGTCGGTAGCAGCGGGCAAGGTGGCGGGGTCAATGACGTAGAAATAAAGTAGGCCGTCTTTTTTTACAGGCAGGGCAGCGGCCACATGGTAGGCCCACCGGTTGGTTAAATTACCACCATCGCGCCGCAGAAATGAACCGCCGAAAACCCAGGCTTTTGCATTGGGCAACTTCCATTTATCGAGTAAAATGCAGATGGCATTCGCCCGGTCTTCGCAGTCGTTGTTGGCATCGTGCCACCGAAAAAGCCGGTTGTTCCTGAAGTAATCAAACAGGGCCATGGCTTGTTCTTCGGTGATGGCGGAATCGTCGGCGAAAACATCGGAAAAAGTTGCGTCAAATATGGTCATCGGAAAGGGCATTTGCACGGTGTGCGTGAGCTGCGAATGTAAGCGGAAGCAAAAAAGAAAAGCTGCCAATTTTCACCGGCAGCTCTCTCATCCAACTATACTAAAAACAACGGCCATTTACTGTTTCATCACCAACAGGCTGTGGCGCCCTGCCGTCAGCAGGTACTGGCCCCGCGGCAGGCTGCTGATATCGAGGCTATAACGTTGCGGGAACAACAGCCTTCCCAGCCGGACGGCCTTCACGGTTTTGCCGCTCATATCTGCCAGCCTCATGGTCACTTCTTCGGCAGTGGCAGGCAACTGTACATTTACCAAATGGCTGGCCGGGTTCGGGTAGGCCTGGATGGCCGCTGCCTCACCGCCCATTTTAATGTTGATCACTTTCGTGTATAAAAAACTGCCGTTGGCATCCACGGTTTTCAGGCGGTAGTAGTTGATGCCGTTCAGTGGCTGCTGGTCCAGAAAGCCGTAGTCTGTTTCCTGCACCGAGCCGCTTCCGTTCACGCTGCCAATTTTGGTAAAGCCCACGCCATCGCCGCTGCGCTCCACTTCAAACCTCGCATCCGATTCGCCAATGCCTTTCCAGGCCAGGCGCACGGCTGTTCCCTGGGGTTGGGCGGTAAAAGAGTTTTCTTTCACCGCCAGCGTGGAAAAAAAGCCCGGGATATACATCGTTACTTTTCCGCCATAGGCAGGAAGCAGCAGGGCGTTTTCAAATACGGCATTGTGAATGTCTTTCCAGGCACCCTTCATCACCACCAGCCGCGGTGAGGCCGAGGAGTTATAATCAAACCGGATATTCGATGGCGCATCGGCGGTGATGGTGGACCGGGCCGACGATTGATCCACGCCGTACTGGCTTTTCCATTCGGCCAGTGTAAGCTGGTGCTCTCCGTTGGCCTCGTAATATTTTTCCACGGCAATGGTTTTGCGGTCGTCAACCGGCCGTGCATAAAAATTGCTGGTAAAGGTGCCGAACAGCGCCGGGTTGTCTTTTTCAAACATGCGCACAATCAGCGTTTTCTGGTTGGCCGTTCGGGCAATGCATTCGTTGTTTTTGATGGTCATTTTACGGATGTTGCCCGCCTTGCTTTGCAGCAGCAAAATAGAGGCTGCGTGATTATAAAACAGGTTGGCAATAAGATCGTTCTCGCCGTTGTTGTTGACAAAAAGGCCGGCCCACTCGCCATGCGCCACTACGTTTTTCGTCACTAGGGTATGATTGCTATTGCCGTCGAGGTAAATGCCGGCCGCCTTTCCCCACTGCTCGTAATAATTGCTTTCGGCACCGGCATAGGCGCCTACGGCATGCAGCACAATATTGTTTTGCACCACGCGGTTAGCCACCTGCACACCGTCGTTTTCGTAGGTATAAATGCCGCCGCCGTCGTCTTTCACCAGGCAAAAGCTGTCCACCAGGTTTCGCTCTATCAGGGCATTGCTGCCATCGAAATGAATGCCGTTGTAGCCTGTGCGCAGCACGGTGCAGTTGCGAACCAGGGTATTGTTGCCCGCCACCGATATGGCTTGCTGGGCGCCATCGCCACTGCGTCCGGCACCGGGTATGGTACCGATGTCGGTGGTTTCCACACCTTCCACGGTTATATTATTGCCTCCCTGTTCAATCCAGATGCCATTATTGAGGCAATGACTGAAGCTGCTTTCTCTAACAGAAATATTGGTCGCCATGTTGCCGTAGATACCGGTTTGACCGTGATGGTAAAAACGGCACCGCTCGAGGCTGATATTGCTGCCGCCATTGATGGACACTGCATGCATGCTGCTGCCTTCAAAATCGAGGCCGGCCATGCGTACGTTGCCTTTGGAGTTGAAGGAAACCAGCCGGTCTATCACGGCAATTTTCACTTCGGGTTCGGTGGAGCTGGCAAACAGATAGAGCCGCTTTGTTTTTTTATCGTAATACCATTCGCCTTCGCGGTCGAGTGTGTTCAAATGGTTTTGAATGAAAAAACCGTTTTTGTCCACCGCTTCATACACCAGCGGGCCGCCGTCGGGCGAAGTGGTGGAGAGCGACAGCGTGGTGCCGCTGTGTGCTGTTACCGGGTGACGGTCGAGTATCCACCGCACTTTGCGCACCACAGCCTCCGAGCCGGTGGCGTTGAATGGAATAGACCGTATGGCAGTGCCGGAGATGGCCGTGTTGCCTTTGTGACCGGTGTAGCTCAGGTGGCCGGTGTTTGGGTAGCGGCCCATGGCGGCCACCCGGTTGTTGCGCAGCACCAGGTTGATGCCGATAGAACTGATGCGGGAGGGTTGGGCATAGTAGATTTTGCCGGAATGGGGCGTCCAGTTGCTGACCGTCAGCAGGCCCGAAATAACCGGGTTGGGCCCGCTGCCGTAAGAGCCGTAATAAACAGGCTGGCCGGTGCGTCCGGAACTGATGGTCAATTCGCCAAAAAACACCTCACCGCATTTAAACAAAACAGAGTCGCCGGGGGCAAGGGTGCGGTTGTTGAGGGTGGCGTAATTCCAGGCGGCGGCATCGCTGCGGCCCGACGTATTAGTGCCGCCGCTCTGGCGCACATAATAGGTTGTGGCCATAGCGGAGAGGTGGAAGCATAGCACAGAAAACATGAAAAAAATGGGCTGGCATTTTCTCATAGGATAACGGTGGTTCAGGTTTGGTGGATACGAATAACGGCAGCAGGGCAAACAGCCGTACAGGCACAGGCTACCAACCGGCACGGTGGGGTGGTGGCGGCCTGCTATGCTTGGGCATGGCGCTGCCACACAATGGTGTCAGGCGCATATGCATTGGCAAAAACGCAGGTGGCGTACCCGTTCAGGCTTGATTACGGAAAGGCTGCGGTGTTATTTATTGGCTACAGTAAAAGGCCCGACATGCGGGTTGTAAAGCAGAAAATAAACCAGGCGAATGATTGTTGGAAGTGGAGGTGATGTTTGTTTTCATAAGTAGGGATTGTTCGGTAAAGCTCAATATTAATTCATCTAAGCCAAAAATAAAATGCTCTGCCGCTGTTTTATCGGCTTTCTAGGGGTTTTCACCGGTTGTGCGTTGATAACTCTATTTAAATTTTTCGTTGTATTTAGCCCACGTCTGGTGGAGGCGTACAGGGAGCCGGATATCAAGAGCAGCGCCGCTTGCCTGGTTTGATGCCCGCTGTTTTCTCCTGCCCAATCGCACCTTTCCGTTTCATTTGTAAGGGCAATCACCCACATGGTTTTATCACCGGCAAGTCCGGTGCCGACGGCCAAAACACTCGCGAAGCAAAACAGGCTTAACGCACGGAAAAATTTAGTTGTTGCACAATCATGAGGGCTTTCGCCTTTATTCATACCAGGCGGAAAGAGAATGAAAACACACCAGCTATCCCGCTGGCCTCACGCCAAATTGTTGGCCAACTTAACCAATAAAGCACCGGCTGCCGTTTACGCGAGAAATAACCTAACGAACCTATCAGCGGCGGGTTGCATACGTAAGGAATTCCTTATACTTTCGTTCTTCTAATCTTACTCCCATGAAACTGAATCTTTCCGTTGAAGGCCGTGTTTTATCCTCCGTTTTTGTTGATGCTTCCCGCGCCGGCGATGATTATTACCTGAAAGCTTTCCGCCGGCTGCTGACCATTCGCCACCGAAAAAAACTGGCGGTACTCAATAAAGAGCCGTTCTTTTTTATCGAACACCAGACGCCCGTCAACCGGCAGCGGTACGAATTACTGGCCGACTGACAACCGGCTATAGTTGTTCCTGGCTAATCACTGCCTTTGCTTCGCAGGAAAAATTGTTTGGTCCATGCTGCTGTTGTTTTTGCCATGGCAAGGCCTGGCTGCAGCCGCAGAAAAATGCAGGATAGCAATCACTGCCCGTCACCGTTCGTAGCCGTTTTTACCGGCCGGCTAACACCCGCCGTCGCCGCCCGGTGCTGCCGTTCTATTTTTGCGCCGGTATCAATGGCCGGGGGATGGCTGGTGTTCTTTCAACGTTTGTGCATCGGGGTGCCGGTTTAGGTGGCCACGTTCAACCCATGGTGAACAACGCCATTCAGTGAAGGACTTCTGTTGGCGGCCCGGCCAACGACCAACGTGAGTGCTGTTCTCCTTTGCACGCCGGCGGGGACGCCAACGTGAACACCCACCGATTTTTTTGTTCGCTTAACTGAATCACACTTCCCCCGTGGCCGCAGTACTCCATCACTCTCCCTACCCACGGCTTCAGCGGTGGCTTTAAACGTCTGGCGTCTGCGGGGTCGATGCCTGGTTTGAAATTATTCCCTTAAAAAACGCCGTTGGCTTTCTGTCAAATTCAGGTGTCAACAAAACAATGGCCGCGAGGGGCGTAAGTTTGCGTGGCGCCGGTAAACCCCAACGCTGCCAGCGCCAAAAATCAATCTGCCATTGCGATGCTAAAAATCGGAATATTGAAAGAGGGCAAAGTGCCGCCCGACAACCGGGTGGCGCTGACCCCCGCACAGTGCAAATGGCTGCATAGCCAGTATCCCCACTGCCAAGTGGTGGTGCAGCGGTCGGCACACCGTTGCTTTAGCGACCGGGAATATAGCCTGGCCGGTATTGAGCTGGCCGACAGCCTGGACGATTGCTCTTTGCTGTTTGGCATAAAGGAGGTGCCACCGGCCGACGTACTGGCCGGAAAGACTTACCTGATTTTTTCGCACACCTGCAAAAAACAGCCGCATAACCAAAAGCTGCTGCAAACCATTCTGGAAAAAGGCTGCACACTGATAGACTACGAGTGCCTGCGCCACGACGACGGGCAGCGCATTATCGGCTTTGGCTTTTTTGCGGGCATCGTAGGCGCTCACAATGGCATGATGGCTTACGGCCGCCGCACGGGCCTATATCGGCTGGAACGGGTGTACCAGCAAAAAGATTTTCAGTCGCTGATCCATACTTATTTCGGGCTGAAGCTGCCGAATATAAAAATTGCGGTTACCGGCTCGGGGCGGGTGGCCCACGGTATCCTCGAAATTATGAACCTGATGGGCGTCATAGAAGTGGAGAAGGAGGAGTTTACCGCCCGTGAATTTTCTTACCCTGTGTACGTGCAACTGAAAGGCGCCGATTTGTATAGCCGCAAAGACAACGGCAGCTACCAGCGCAACGATTTTCATGAACACCCGGAGGCATACACCTGCCTGTTTGAGCAATACACGGCCCATACCGATATTCTGATGAACGGCGTTTACTGGGACCACGGCGTGCCGCGGCTGTTTTCAAAGGAAGACATCAAGGAACCTTCTTTTCGCATTGCCACCATTGCCGACATTACCGACGATTGCAACGGTTCGGTGCCCATCAATGCAGGCGATCAAACCATTGAAGATCCGGTGTATGGCATCAACCGCACCAACTTTGCCAAAACATTGCCTTATTTGCCGACCGGCATTGATGTAATGGCGGTGGGCAATTTGCCCAACGAACTCCCGAGAGATGCGTCAAAATATTTTGGTGAGCAGTTGATCAAATATATTCTGCCCGACCTTCTGGGTACGCCGTCGGCGGTGATAGACCGTGCCACCATCGTACGCAACGGCCAGCTAACCGAAGCCTACCAAAACCTGAAGGATTATGCCGCCGGAAAAGCAGAGGTGGTTTAATGGGGGATAGATCCCGGATAATTTTATTTTGCTTCGTCCGGAACCGCCACGCCGATGATCACGCCAAAGTCGCCCTCGGTTTGTTCCCATCCCGCCCCGGGCAAATAGGTCCGCGACACAAAGCCGTCGAGATAAAGCGCCTGGCGGCAGCCTTTCTGCCGGAACCATTCGGCAAAGTCGAAAAAATTGATCGCTTGTTTCGACATGGCAAATAAAGCATGGCCGTTGGGCAATATACCCACCCCGTTGCGTATTTGAACATTCGCCGAACCTTTGGTAAACGCCCGATGAATACGGCCGCCGGGCAGCAGCAGCGGGCCCGATTGCGTGGCATACGTGATGGCACTGTCGGCCGGGAAGTTTTCGGTATCGCAGATAAACGCATGACCGTTGGCCGTCAGGCAAAATACACCGTTGGGCTTCAGGTAAAAATTGCCGGCACCGGAGGCGGTATCCAGCGGTGCCAGCACTTTGCCGTTTTGGATGAATAAGCCTCGCGGAAGATGGCCTTCTTTATACATGCCGCCGTTCATGGCAAAAATTAATCGCTGCCCTTTGGCGGCAAGTGCTTTTCGCAAACGGCCCAGGCTGCGAAACGGCCGGCCCTCTTCATCCTTCCAATACATTTTTACCGGTGGGCTGCCCGCATTTAGTTCATACTGCACAAAGGCCGGATCGCCGTGGGCGCACCCGGCCAGCAACAGGCAATGCAGAACAGGAGTGAGCAATGCCGGTAGTAACCGGATGTATTTTTTATTCATGGCAACGGCGTTCTCGTAAAAGGAAGCACGGCACAAAACGGCCCTTGGCACGGGCCCGAACCCTTCTCTTTAAGCGAAACGAAAACAGGCATTTAATCGTGGCTAACTGCCGTCTGCGAATCATAGATCAGTACCCTGGTCCACAAGTGCGAGCAGGTTTCCACAAAGGCTTTGTGCACCGGGTGCGGCTGGTAAGCATCGTGCGCCTGCTGGTCGGCAAAAATCAGCAGCAGCGAATAATCATAGCTGCGGTCAATTACCGGCCGGTCGGTGGACGCCGGTTTGCCCACATCGCCCAGCTTTACCTGCTCAATGCTGAGCAGTGTTTTGACTGTTTTTTCAAACAACTGCGTTTCGGCTTCGGTAAGCCCTTCTTTCATCCAGAAAAAAACGTGGTGTACAAACATGCTTTCAACTATTTTTTTTTAACGTCAATGCAGAATTAATTCGTTTCACCCGATGTGATGGCTCTCAACATTTCCATCACTGCCACGCCTTCTTCGGCGCTGCAGGGGTTGTTGGCCCGGCCCAGAAAGTAATTTGTGACCTGTTGTATCATCGGTTGCTGCACATGCGCCAATGGCGCAAAGTCAAACCTCACTTCACTTTCTTTTTTACGCAGGATGACTGGCTGTTGCGCAAAAATGCTAAAGCGCAGCGTTCCGTCCGTGCCGATAATTTCGCACTCGTCGCGGCTCTCCGGCACGGTAAAACACCAAACGCCGTTGAACAATACATTGTTGGCAAAAAGCACCTGCGCTGAAGTGGTATCGTCGGCGGCATACAGGCCCGAAGCGTTGAAGGAAAGGCCGCTGGTATGCTGCGGCAGCCCAAAAAAGTAAAGCATCAAGTCAAGCTGGTGAGGCGCCAGGTCAAAAAACAAGCCGCCGCCCGAAACCGCCGGGTTGTATCGCCAGGCGTCGTCTGTTTTGGTAATCATGGGATGCTTGTGCGGCTGCAGGCAATAAAGGTTCACCAGCCGGGGCCGGCCAATGGCGCCTTCATTCAGCAGCGATTTAATTTTTAAAAAAAGCGGTTGCTGCCGGCGGTAATGCGCCACCGATAATTTGCTGCCGGCGGCGGCGGCAGCTTCGGCCATTCGCTGGGCCGCCGCCGCATCAATGGCCATGGGCTTTTCCACGTACACCGGCTTGCCGGCTGCCAGGGCCTGCAGGGTGTATTCTTCGTGTTGCAACGGTGGCGTGGCTACGTAAATAGCATTGACCTCCGGATCGTCAATCAGGGCTTTGGCATCGCTGTACCATTTTGGCACGCCGTGCCGCCTGGCATAATCTTCAGCTTTGGCAGCATTGCGGCGCATAACGGCTACCAGTTTCGAGTCCGTGACCTTGTTGAAGGCCGGGCCGCTCTTGACTTCGGTCACGTCGCCGCAGCCGATAATTCCCCAGTTGATTGTTGATGTTTTCATTGCGGTGCTAAAGCTAAGGCACAACAACGGCGCGGCCATCACTTTATAAACCGGCGCAACGCAAAAACCGCCGGTTCTGCCTGTAAATTAGACCCATGACAGCAAAGCCAAAACGGCCCGGCCAGGCCAGCACTTACACCTGGGGTCCTTATGTATCCAACCGGCAGTGGGGCACCGTTAGGGAAGATTACAGCGCCGGTGGCACTCCCTGGACTTCGCTGACCCACGACATGGCCCGCAGCAAGGCGTACCGCTGGGGCGAGGACGGCATTGCCGGCATCAGCGACAGTAAACAAACGCTTTGTTTTGCCCTTGCCTTTTGGAACAAAAAAGACCCCATTGTGAAAGAACGGCTGTTTGGCCTCTC
Source organism: uncultured Flavisolibacter sp. (assembly GCA_965365435.1). Lineage (GTDB taxonomy): Bacteria > Bacteroidota > Bacteroidia > Chitinophagales > Chitinophagaceae > Flavisolibacter. Next base: position 67,723 of record CBDUBQ010000019.1, on the reverse strand, counting down.
GGGCCCCGAAGGCAACCATGGCGAAGACCTGAAAGAAATTTTTTATTACCTCGATGCCACGCCTCCGCATTCGTACCTGAAAATGCTGTACAAGTATCCGCAGCAGGCCTTTCCTTACCGCCAGCTGGCGGAAGAAAACGGGCGCCGCAGCCGCCTCCAGGATGAGTATGAACTGATGGACACCGGCATCTTCGACAACGATGCCTATTTTGATATTTTTATCGAATACGCTAAGGCAGCAGAAGATGACATACTGATCCGAATAACGGTGTACAACCGCGGAAAAAAGGCGGCGCCGCTTCATGTGTTGCCCACGCTGTGGTTCCGCAACACCTGGAGCTGGGGCTACGATAACTATAAACCGGTACTGACGTCGTCGAACACGGGCGATGTGATAGTGCAGCACAAAAAGCTGGGACATTTTGTGCTGCGCACCGATAAAAAAGCCACCCTGCTTTTTTGCGAAAACGAAACCAATAACCGCCGGCTATATGGCACGCCAAATGCGGCGGAATTTACCAAAGACGGCATCAATGATTTTCTGGTGCGCCAGGATGTCAATGCTGTCAACCCGTTGGCTACCGGCACCAAGGTGGCCGTTAATTACGAAACCATCATCGGCAGCGGCAGCAACGAGGTATTTCAATTGCGGTTGGAGAGAGCCGGCAATACCGATCCTTTCGCGGATTTCGATGCCATCTTCCGGACCTGCGAGCAGGAAGCCGACGAATTTTACGCCGGTTTGCAAAAAGGCCTGGCGAACGATGATGAAAAACGTGTGCACCGGCAGGCCCTTGCCGGGATGGTCTGGAACAAACAGTTTTATTACTACAATGTGGAGCAATGGCTGAAGGGTGACCCCGGCCAGGTGGCGCCTCCACCCAACCGGAAGGCGGGCCGCAATTATGGTTGGAAGCACCTGAATAACGAAGATATCATCTCCATGCCCGACAAATGGGAGTACCCCTGGTATGCCGCCTGGGACCTGGCCTTTCACTGTATTCCGCTGGCCATGATTGATGCGGCATTTGCGAAAAAGCAACTGTTGTTGCTGACCAAGGAATGGTACATGCACCCCAACGGCCAGTTGCCGGCTTACGAATGGTGTTTTGGCGATGTGAACCCGCCGGTGCACGCCTGGGCGGCGCTGCGGGTGTATCAGTTGGAAAAAGAAAAAGAGGGGAGGGGCGACCGGCATTTTCTCGAAGCGGTGTTTCACAAGCTGCTGCTGAATTTTACCTGGTGGGTAAACCGCAAGGATGCGGAGGGTAACAACATATTTGAAGGCGGTTTTCTGGGTCTCGATAATGTGGGTGTATTCGACCGCAGCGCACCCCTGCCTACGGGCGGGCTGATAGAGCAGGCCGATGGCACGGCGTGGATGGCCATGTATTCGCTCAACCTGATGCACATAGCGCTGGAACTGGCCTTGCACAACCCGGTTTATCAAAACCTGGCCACCAAGTTCTTTGAGCACTTCCTCTACATTGCCGGCGCCATGAAGAACATTGGCAACGAGGAGGGCTGCGGCGGCCTGTGGGACGATGACGATGCGTTTTATTACGATGTGCTGCATACACCGAGCCACAGCAATATCAAGCTAAAGCTGCGAAGCATGGTGGGTCTGATTCCGCTTTTTGCCGTGGAGATCCTGGACCATGATATGCTGGAAAAGCTGCCCGATTTCAGCCGGCGCCTGCGGTGGTTTCTCACCAACCGGCCCGACCTGGCCCAACTGGTGTCGCGTTGGCAGGAGCCGAACAAAGGCGAAATCCACCTGCTGAGTTTACTGCGTGGCCATCGCATGAAAAAGATACTGGAGCGCATGCTCGATGAAACCGAATTTTTAAGCGACTACGGCATCCGTTCGCTTTCAAAATACCACGAACAGAAGCCCTACGAGATGTGGGTGAACGGCGAACGTTTTTCGGTGGAGTACACGCCCGGCGAAAGCACCACGTCCTTGTTCGGCGGCAACTCTAACTGGCGCGGACCGGTATGGATGCCGGTGAATTACCTGATCATTGAAAGCCTGCAGCGGTTTCACTACTACTACACCGACGACTTCAAAGTGGAATGCCCAACCGGCAGCGGCGTATATCTTTCGCTCAACGAAGTGGCCGATGAACTTTCGCGGCGCCTGCAAGCGCTTTTTTTACGCAACGAAACCGGTCGGCGGCCGGTGTTTGGCGCCTGCGAAAAAATGCAAACGGATCCGCATTTCCGGGATCATATTTTATTCTATGAGTATTTTCACGGCGATTCGGGCAAAGGCCTGGGCGCTGCCCACCAAACCGGTTGGACCGGCTTAATTGCCAAACTGCTGCAGCCCCGGAAAAACCCATTGCAGCCGTCTAAATTGGCTAATGAAAAATAGCCGGATTGAACACACGGTGATACGTAAAACCCCATCGCATACCTTATGACCATCAAACCACTTGTCCTTGTTTTGTTTCCCTGTTTTTTCGGCCTCTGCTGCGCAACAAAAAAGCCGGCTGGCGCGGTTGTTCATGTTCTTTCCGCCACCAGCCTGAAACCCTTTGGCCGCACTGCCATCAACGAACAGCAACAGCTTGAATTGATTTCATCGGCCGCGCAGGTTGGGTTTAGTTTTGAAGGACCGGAATGCACCGTCATGGCTTCTGTGCCTGCCTGGCTAAGCCACAATTACCTTCAGTATGAGTTGGATGGCGTGTACCAAAAGCGCCTGCGCATTTCGTCCAAAACCGCCGCCCCGGTCGTGATAAAAGCCGGTACGGGCGGGCGGCATACGGTATGGCTTTATAAGGCCACCGAGGCCCGCACGGGCCCGGTTTTTCTGCACCAAATCAGTGGCACCAATCTTCATGCAGTGGAGCGTCCGGAAGCCCCGCTGATTGAATTTATTGGCAACAGCATCACCTGTGGTGCCGCGGCCGACCCGTCGGAAGTGCCTTGCGGCAGCGGCGTTTACCACGATCACCACAATGCGTACCTGGCTTACGGGCCAAGGGTGGCCAGGGCCGTTGGCGCCAACTTTCTGCTGAGCAGCGTTAGCGGCATCGGCCTGTATCGCAATTGGAACAGCGATGGCCCCGCCATGCCACAGGTCTATGAAAAAACAGATTTTGGGGAGACGTCAATGCCCCTTTGGGATTTTGGCCGGTATAGTCCCGCCGTTGTCAGCATTGCCCTTGGCACGAATGACCTTAGCCGTGGCGATGGGAAAAAACCGAGAGCAGCTTTCGACAGCGCGGCTTTTGTCAATGCCGCCGTTCTATTTGTGGCGCAGGTAAAACAAAAATATCCGAAGGCAAAAATTGTTTTATTGAGCAGCCCCATGACCAATGGCGAAGCCAGGGAGCGTCTGCAAAATTGCCTTTCCGCCGTAAAGGCCGTCGTTGACCAGCGCTATCTGCGGGAGGCGCCGGTAGGGCTTTTCTTTTTTCGACCCCTGCAGGCCAAAGGCTGTACCGGCCATCCCAATGTGGAAGACCATGCCCTGATGGCCGATCAACTGCTGCTTTTTTTTAAAACTGTATTGAACTAAACGATGGTTTCGCCTGCCGGCAAAGCCTGGCACCATTGTGTTTATTGTTTTCTGTAGATTAAAATTCAGAATGAAAAAATTGCTGGATATACCGGTGTCGGTGTTGGACCTGGCCACGATTGTGGAGGGTGAAGGCGCCGGCGATGCGTTTCAACGAAGCCTGCACTTGGCGCAGGTGGCCGAACAGGCGGGATATACGCGTTATTGGTTTGCCGAGCATCATAACATGGAAAGTGTGGCTTCGGCTGCTACGGCGGTTCTTGTTGGTTTTGTGGCGGGCGGCACTTCCACCATTCGTGTGGGCGCCGGCGGTGTTATGTTGCCAAATCATGCACCGTTGATCATTGCCGAACAATTCGGCACCCTGGCTTCGCTTTACCCGGGCCGCATAGATCTGGGCCTTGGGCGGGCGCCGGGCACCGACCAGGTCACCGCCTGGGCCCTGCGCCGCTCGCTGAAAGGTGATGTGGACAGCTTTCCCGACGACGTAGTGGAACTGCTCAATTATGTTGGCCCCCGCAACCCCGACGCCCGGGTGAGGGCTATACCGGGCGAAGGCACAAACCTACCCGTATGGCTGCTGGGCTCCAGTACGTACAGCGCACAGTTGGCGGCGGCATTGGGCCTGCCGTTTGCGTTTGCCTCGCATTTTGCGCCGTCTTATTTACACGATGCCCTGCAGCTTTACCGCACCAGGTTTCGGCCGTCTAAATACCTGCAGGAGCCTTATAGTGTAGCTTGTGTCAATGTAGTAGCTGCATCGTCCGATGAAGAGGCCGGGTACCTGGCCACGTCGGCCTATCAAATGGCGTTGGGTATGATTCGCAATCAGCGCAGGCCCTTGCCGCCGCCGGTTGCCACTATGGAGGGAAGGTGGACAGAAGCGGAAAAGGCGGCGGTGCACCATCTTTTTCAGTACACTTTTGTTGGCGGCACGGAACGGGTTGAAGACGGGTTAAAGAAATTTGTGCAGGCAACAGGCGTTGATGAATTAATGGTTACTTCGCACCTCTACGACCTGGAAGCAAAGAAGATTTGTTACCGCCTTATCGCTCCGCTGTTTAAAACAGCCATTGGTGGTTGATGGCACAGCAGGCCCGGGCCTTTTTTTGTCTTTGGGTGTTTGGTGCGGCGAATAGCGATGGCCGACAAAGCTGCCTACGGAGGTGCTAATTTTTTGGCGTAAACAGGCGCAAAAAACGTTGACAGTTTGGGCGGAACCATTCGTTTCGGCGGTGAAGGGTGCAACTCTTATTCCGGCGCAAAAAAATTTCGATACCGATGCCTGCCCGGTTAATTGGTATAAAAGCTTTTGCTTTTACACGAGCACGATTCTTCCGCTGCATGGCGGATGGGCGAAACATTGCTGCGGGTTTTTGCACAAAATATTTTCGTACATCCCATTCAACGTTGCCGGCGACTGCATCGTTAACACGATCAGTGAGTGCCGGAACATAACGGCTCGTTCGCATTGTCCAAAACGCATTGCCCGATGGCGCTTGGCCCATTGTACCTTAAGTGCTGCTTAGTTGCTGCACGGGTTCGTTTGTCACCAGGCTGCTGCTTTCGGGCAACGATTGGTATAGTGGCAGGTAAATGAAAAAAGTGGTTCCTTTTCCCTTCTCGCTAATAACGGTGATGGCGCCACCGTGGTTCTCGGCAATTTTTTTGCAAAGCGCCAGGCCAATGCCGGTGCCCGCATATTTTTCGGTGGTGTGAAGCCGTTGGAAAATAGCGAAAATGCGGTCGGCATATTCCTGTTCAAAGCCGATGCCGTTATCGCTGAAGCCGATCTTTAAAAATTCATCGCCCGCGGAAAGATGCCGCAGCGCTTCGCGGTCGTCTGCCGTAAACGGAAGCACGCTGATCTCTATCACCGGCCTTTCTTCCGAAAATTTCAGCGCATTGCTGAGCAGGTTTTGAAAGAGTTGGCTCATCTGCAGCGGAATGCCCTTCACCACCGGCAGCGGCCCGGTGCGGATAATGGCTTTTTTTTCTTCAATCACCAGTTCCAGGTCGGTTTGCAGTTGCGTCATCACGGCATTGAGGTCCACCATGGTAAACTCCATGCTGTTGCCCGACAGGCGGCTGTAGTTCAACACCGCTTTAATCAATTCCTTCATGCGGCGGGCGGCCGACGAAATTTTTTGAAGGTATCGCTTTTGTATCTCCGGGTTGCCGGCGTGCTGTTCGCTCAGGTCCGAGAAGGTGGTGATCTTGCGCAGCGGCTCCTGCAAATCGTGCGACGCCACATAGGCAAATTGCTCCAGGTCCCGGTTCGATTTCTCCAGTTCCACATTTAGCCGTTGCAGCTTTTCATTGGCCTTCATAATGCTGGTGACATCGTGGGCAATCAGCAACACACGGTCAACATTCCCTTCTTTGTCGTAGAGTGGAATCAAAAAATTTTCAAACCAGGCATTACCCAACAACGACCGGTAGGCCTCCATATGAATCAGCTCGCCCTTTAGCGAAAGGTGAATGTTTTGCACCAGCGAACGGCCATCGAGTTCCGGAAACACTTCCAGGAGGTTTTTACCAACAATTTGGTTGCGGTCGCGTTGCAAAAAATCACCGGCGTGTTTGTTCAGGATTAATACAGTGAGGTCGCGGTCAATAACGGCAATAACATCCACCGATGCATCAATGATGGTTTGAATGAATTCGTTCTGCTCGGTGAGGGCACTGTTGGCCTGCTGCAGTTCCCAGGTGCGCAGGGCAATTTTTTCTTCAAGATTGGCATTGAGTCCTTTGATCTCCCGGTTCTGCGATTCAATTTGTCCCAGCATTTGATTAAAGGCATCGGTGAGCGTGCCCAGTTCGTCATCGGTGGTTTTTTCGGCCCGCACCGAAAAATCTTTGTTCTCCGACACCTGTTTTGCCTTGGCCGCCAGGTGCAGCACCGGCTTTGTAATGGAGCGCTGCAGGCGCTGCGACAAAAGGTAAGTCAGCAGCAGCACCAGCAGGAAAAAACCCAGCGCCGCAAGGCCATAATACAGCAAGCGGTTGTAGGTGGCCTGCATGTTCGCCTTCAGGTAAAGCCGGCCAACTTCCCGTCCGTTGCGCACCACCCGTTCAAAGCCTTCAATATAGTTTCCGGAAAAGCGATAGCCGTCGGGCCCCAGCCGGTCGGGCACATGGGCTGCCCCGCCGGCCGGGTACATCGCAAACAGCTTACCGTCTTTATCATAAGCAATGGCCGCTACAATGTTTTTGTGCGCTTTCAGTGCCTGCAGTACTTCGTCGGTGTCTTTTTCATCTAAAAAAGAAAGCGATCCGGAAAGATTGATGGCCGTGACTTCGCCTAAGGTGGTAAGCTCCTGGCGGGCAATGCTGCGGATGGTGAAAAACTCATACACAAAAAACGCGGTGCCCGATACAAAAACGACAGTGCCGCAGATCAGCATGATCAGCCGCATCAGTTTGCCTTGTATGGAAGTGCGTTTTGTTTTCATGGTTTAATTATCAACAACGGCGGCCAGCCGCAATAATTTTGAGCTAATGGTGAGATTGGCTGCTTTTGCCGTGCGGGAATTGATTTGCAGCCTGATTTTATTGTTCTCTACATAAAAGCCGATCATGCCGCCGTGGCGGGCAAAATTGGCGGCATCGCCAACTGTAAGCATGCCGGCCTGGTTCAGTTCCTTCACAGCTTCGGCTGCGTTTGGAAGGTTGATGAACAGCAGATGGCACTGGCCTACCTCCCGCACCGAAGAAAATTGCTGCACCGTGATGGGGTGGTCCTCCATTTTTTCGCCTTTTACTACCTCGTGCAAAAAGTTACCGAACGGATTGTTGCCCAGGATGCCAATGACAAACGGGCTGCCGGCCGACGCAAACGACCCAGAAGGCCAGGTGATAAACTGGGTAAAGTTGAAAAGGAAAACAGCCTTTACCTGCTCGGCTTTGGAGGGCATTTGCGCAACGGCCGCCTGCGGCAGCAGCCACAGGGCCAGCACCACAAAAAAAGCAGTCCGGCGCGGTCGGTTAGCGAAGGCGGTATGGTGGTGCAACGCCGTCAAAACCGTGCACCCAGCTTTACGTACACACTGCGGGGAATCCGGAATGTGCCAAATTCGGCATGACTTTCCTGCCCCAGGTTCTGCCCCGCCACTGCCAGTTCCCAATGCTTGCGCACATAGGCCAGCCTTGCGTCGAAGGTGAGGTACGACGATACCCTGGCCGTGGCAAAGGTTTTGGCCAGCGGGTCGAGGTAGCGGGCCACCAGGTCAAGCTGAACGTATTTGCCAATATCAAGCACCGACTGCACCATGCCCTGGTTGCGTACATCGTTTGCCAGGTAAGCCGGATCAAATACCCGGCCCGGTTTGGCCCAAAGCTCGCGGGCAAAAAACGTGTAGCCGCCGCGCAGCCGCCACACCGAAAACAGCTTATAGTTTACCGCCAGTTCCGCACCCCACGACCGTCCTTCGGAACCATTTTGAATGAGGTAGGTGAGGGTGCCGGGCCTGGCTTCCACGCTGTACACATCGCGGTAGCGGTTAAAGAAGGTCGAAAGCGAAACGGTGGAAAAGCGGTTGGGCTGCACCCGGTACCCGGCTTCGTAAGCCACTACTTTTTCCGAAACGAAATTGGGCCCGCCAGCCACGCTGGGAACGTTGGGCGGCTGCGGCGTCAGGGGCAGAAAATAGTCCACGTCGAAGCGGCTGGGCGTCCGCACCGCCCTCGAAACGGCAGCCCATACGGTGTGCTGCGGTTTTTCCCAGGCCAGGCGAATGTTGGGTTGCCACTCTACCCCCGTGTACACATTGTGGAGCACCTTGGTGCCCGCAATCAGGCGCAGGCTTTGGCCCAGCGCAAACTCGTTCTGCACGAAGGCATTAAACAGGTCCAGGCGCTTTTGCCGCGGCAGAATGCCGGCGCCGGCAGCGGGCGGATAATCCGCATCGTCTTTTACATAACGGTAACCGGCACCCCAAATGAAATGATGCTTTTGGCTCAGCCTTAGCTGGTGCTGAAAATCGGCATCTACCGTATTCATTTTGTCCGACGAAAACGTGGGCGCATCGGCACGGTAATAACGGTCGTAATAAACCTGCAGCGCCAGGTTCGACCGCTCGGAGATCGTTTTGGTCCAGCGGGCCAGCACGTTCTGCCCGTTTAGCGGCGAGCCGGTTTTGGCCGTTTTGCGCAGGCCGTCGTAGTAATCGCCCTGCACCGTCACCACATCGTTTTTCGATGCATCCCAGTTAAGCTGAAAGCCGCCATGGAGCATTCGCCACGCATCCGGGTTGTAAGTGCCGTTGAGAAGGGTGGTATTATCGCGATTGAAATACTGGCCATAAACGCGGTACCAGATCTTACTGCCGATAGTGCCGCCGTAGCGCAGGGCCGTGTTGTTTTTTACAAAGCTTCCGGCCGAGGCGGAGGCATACCCGCCCTGGGTGGCCTTGGCGGTTTTGGTAATGATGTTGATGACACCGTTGACGGCATTGGCGCCCCACAGTGTACCACCCGGGCCGCTGACGACTTCAATGCGGTCAACATCTTCGAGCAAAAGATTTTGCTGCTCCCACAGCACACCGCCGTAAAGCGGCGTGTACACCGTGCGCCCGTCAATCATCACCAGCAGCTTGTTGGCGAAAATGCTGTTGAAACCGCGGGCACTGATAAGCCAAACGCTCGACGACAGTTGCGCCACCTGCAGGTTGGGTGCCAGCCGCAGGGCTTCGGCCACATGGGTGGCGCCCGACCGGCGGATATCCTCGCTGGAGATAACCTGGATCGCCGATGCCGCTTCGTTCAGCTTTTCAGGCGATCGCGACACGGACGTTACCTCCACATTGAGCAGCTCATCTACCGTTTTGCGTTTCAGCAAAAAGGCCATTTTATCGTCTTGCGCCAGCACGGGAAGGCAGAAAAACGCTGCCAGCACCGGCAGCAACCGGTGGCGGAAAAAAGGCCAATTAATTTTTTTAATGGTGGGGAAGGGCAGGGGTGCCATCAGCAAAATTCTGGTCATGTGGCAATTTTTTGATGTGGGCAGGAATTTAGGCAAGGAAAGGTCCTTTTACAGAAGGGGCGCCCGGTAGCGCACTGGCGACTAGGGTTTTTAAACATCGGTACACAGAAGGTTAAGGCTGGCCCTTAGGCCGGTTTTTGTAAAAGTAAGCAATGCCTGTAATTAAACAGGTTTAAGAAAATGGCCCAGGATACATTTCCTCTTTCATTCGGCACAAAACCTGTCCGCCTTTCCATTGTGTCATTATGCAAAACAACTACCACACTGCGAAGTCCAGGAGAAAATGGTGTTTGCCGGCTGCCGACTGACAGGGATAGCAAGTAAAAAAATGCGGTGTACGCCGCGTGTTTTGCCGGACCTGGTATCACCGGTAGCCCGGTCATGCAGGTATCAATTCATGGGCGGCATCTACACTTGCTTATTTTCCGTTTCTTATCCGGCAAGGCACCGGAGCCACCCTTTCTGCCGGGTGAAAAGTAATTTTGAAAAACACGGGCAATGGCCGATTTTGCGGCAGCGATAAGGCTGGCCGGCGTGCCTAATTCTGCTGGCGGCTGTAAACGATTGTTGGTATTATGAACAAAGTATATTCCTCCGCACACGATGCCTTGCACGACATTCCGGATGGCGCCACTTTGATGGTGGGCGGATTTGGCCTCTGTGGTATTCCGGAAAACAGCATTGCCGCCCTTGTGCAAAAAGGGGTAAAAGGCCTTACCTGCATTTCGAACAACGCCGGCGTGGACGATTTTGGCCTAGGCCTTCTGCTAAAAAAGCGGCAGATCAAAAAAATGCTTTCTTCTTATGTTGGTGAGAACGCCGAGTTTGAGCGGCAGCTGCTGTCGGGCGAGCTGGAAGTGGACCTCATTCCGCAGGGCACACTGGCTACCCGCATTCAAATGGCGGCCATGGGCATCCCGGCATTTTACACACCGGCCGGTTTTGGCACCGAGGTGGCTGCGGGGAAAGAGGTAAGAGAATTTGGCGGGAAGCCCCATTTGCTGGAGCAGGCGCTCTATGCCGATTTTGCCCTGGTGAAAGCGTGGAGAGGCGACCGTTATGGCAACCTCATTTTCCGCAAAACCACCCGCAATTTTTCCACGTCCATGGCCAAAGCCGGCACTATCACCATTGCCGAAGTGGAAGAACTGGTGGAACCCGGCGAGCTGGATCCCGACCAGGTGCATGTTGCCAGCGTGTATGTGCATCGCATTTTTCAGGGAGAAGATTACGAAAAACGCATTGAGCGGAAAACGGTGAAGCTGACGAAGGATTAAAAGGTTGGTGGTTTGTGGTTGGTGGTTTGTGGTTGGTGGTTCATTATCCTTGAGGTACACGGCTGTGACCTGGCATTTGGTCTATAGGAAGGGGTGTATAAGCAGGTGCGTTTTTGTATGAAAAAAGTGTAAGTAATAATAGAGCGCAAAAAACAGTGACCGGTAAACGGTAAACAGAAAACGGTAAACAGAAAACTTCTATGGCTTTAGATAAATTCGGCATTGCCCGGCGCATTGCCCAGGAGTTACGGGATGGTATGTACGTAAATCTCGGTATTGGCATTCCCACACTTGTTGCCAATTACATTCCGGCGGGCCTTTTTGTGATGCTGCAAAGCGAAAACGGCATGATGGGGATGGGGCCCTATCCGGTGGAAGACGAGATTGATCCCGACCTGATCAACGCCGGCAAGGAAACCGTGACCGTGATACCCGGCGGGGCATTTTTCGACTCGGCGGAAAGCTTTGGTATGATACGGGCCGGTAAAATAGACCTGACCGTGCTGGGGGCTATGGAGGTGTCGGAAAGGGGCGACATTGCCAACTGGAAAATTCCGGGCAAGATGGTGAAAGGCATGGGCGGCGCCATGGACCTGGTGGCATCGGCCCGAAACATCATTGTGGCCATGCAACACACCAACCCGAAAGGCGAAAGCAAGCTGCTGCCGCAGTGTACCCTGCCATTGACCGGCGTGGCCTGCGTAAAAAAGATCGTGACCGAATTGGCTGTGATAGACGTTACACCCGACGGCTTTCTGCTCCGCGAACGGGCCCCTGGCGTTAGCCTGGAGGAAATAAAGGCGAAAACTGCCGGTAAGCTGCTGGTGCCCGATCATGTTCCCGAAATGGCGGTGTAGCGCAATTGTTTTTTTCTTCAAACGCATAGGCCGGTGTTGCGGGAAACAGCCGGTCCCCGAAAAAAGCCGGCAGCCAGATTCTCTTACCCATTGCAGCCACACGGTTGATCGCTTTTCTTTTGCGGGCAGTTTTCACCAACTGGTTTCGCTTAAAAAGAAAAAATACAGTCAGCGGCCATTCGTAACGGCGGGGGCCGCGGAAGCGCAGTTGCCTCACCGTTCGTAATGCGGTTTTTCCGGTTACCTACGCTGTTCCCGCACACCATTTTATTCTTTCCCTAATTTTCTCCAATGAATGGCAAGGTTGTGCTGAAAACACTGGTGCTGCTACACACGCTTTTCTTTTTTACCCTTCCGGCGCAGACGCAGCGCAAAGCAATGGTGCGGATAGAACCCGGTGTGCCCGAAAGCCTGGCGGCCCAACGGAAATCGGTGCTGCGGGATGTTCATTACTCCCTGCAATTTTCCCTGCCTGAGCAACGCACGGCCGCCATCATTAGCGAAGAAACCATCAGCTTCCGCTGGATGAAAAACCCGCTGCCGCTGCAGATTGATTATAAAGCACCCGATACCAGTCTTCGGGCGATTGTGGTGAATGAAAAACGCCGGAAGCTGCAGTACCAAAACGAACACATTCTGATTGATCCTTCCTGGCTGACCGAAGGCCCCAACACCATCACTATTTTTTTTACTGCCGCCGACCAGTCGCTCAACCGCAGCCGCGATTTTCTTTACACCCTGCTGGTGCCCGACAGGGCCCGCACCCTGTTTCCCTGCTTCGATCAGCCCGACCTGAAAGCCCGCTTTAGCCTGGTTTTGCAGTTGCCAGTGCAGTGGCTGGCGCTGGCCAATGCGCCCCTACTGGATTCTACCGTAAACGGCGAAACGAAAACTTACCGGTTTAAACCATCCGACCTTTTCAGCACTTACCTGTTTTCGTTTGTGGCCGGCCGTTTTCAGTCCGTGACAAAAGAGGTGGGCGGCCGAACTATGCAGCTCCTGCACCGCGAAACCGACAGCAACAAAATACGCCTGAGCGTGGATACGATTTTTCGCTGGCACAGCCGGTCGCTTCGCTTCCTGGAAGACTATACCCAGACACCCTATCCGTTTCAAAAGCTCGACTTCGCCGCCCTGCCGGATTTTCAATATGGCGGTATGGAACACGTTGGCGCTATTGACTACAAAGCCTCGTCGCTCTTCCTCGATTCCGGCGCCACCCGCGACCAGGAGAACGGCCGCAGCAGCCTGATAGCCCACGAAACAGCACACATGTGGTTTGGCGACCTGGTAACAATGCAATGGTTCAATGATGTGTGGATGAAAGAAGTGTTTGCCAATTTTATGGCCGATAAGATCACGCAGGGAGCCGAAGACGCCAATCAGTATGAGCTTAAATTCTTGCTGACGCATTTGCCCCGGGCCTATGCGATTGACCGCACGGCCGGCGCCAATCCTATCCGGCAATCGCTGGCCAATTTGCAGGAAGCCGGAACGCTTTACGGCCCTATCATCTACAACAAGGCGCCGGTGATGATGCGGCAACTGGAACGGCTGATGGGCGCAGAACCTTTCCGCGATGGTTTGCGCCGTTACCTTAAAAAATACAGCTTTGGTAATGCCACCTGGCCCGACCTGATTACGCTTTTGGACGAGCTGACACCGGCGAATCTGCAGCAATGGAGCAAGGCCTGGGTGGACGTGCCCGGCCGGCCGCGGCTTTCGTACAAGCTTACCACAAAGCACGGCGGCATCAGCCGGTTGGAAATACATCAAACAGGCGAGCAGGAGAAAACTTACCGTCTGCCACAGGCCTTTGAGCTGGCACTGGTGTACAAAAACCGGGTAGATGAAATTACGGTGAACATGGCCGGACCCAATGTAGTGGTGACCGAAGCCTTTGGCAAAGCGGTACCGGAATACATCCTTTTTAATTCGACCGGGCAGGGCTACGGTGTGTTTCCGGTGGATTCGGCCATGCCGGTGCCGGCCAACCTGCGCAACCCGTTAATGCGTGCCTCGGCCATCATTAACCTGTACGAGAATATGCTATCCGGCGCCGCCATGCCTCCCGACTCGTTTCTGCTGAAAAACCTGGCCGCGCTGCGCAGCGAAGAGGAAGAATTGATCAGCAGCCTGCTGGCCGGGTACATTACCGATGTGTACTGGCGATTGCTGCGGCCCGCCAACCGCCAGGCCATGGGGCCCGGCGTGGAAAAACAGTTGTGGCAAATGTTGCAGGACGATATTCCGGCCAACAAAAAGAAGATCATTTTCCGCACTTACCAGAGCCTGGCGCTGACCGGCCCGGCGCTCGACAACCTGTATCATATCTGGAAGGGGCAACGGGCCCCGGCCGGGGTAAAGCTCACCGAAGACGATTATATCGCCCTGGCGCTGTCGCTGGCACTGAAAGAGCATGCCGATACGTCCATACTAAGCGTGCAACAGGCCCGCATCACCAATCCCGACCGAAAGCAGCGGCTTCAATTTCTGGCGCCGGCGCTTTCGGCCCGGCCGGCCGTGCGAGACCGGTTTTTTGCCTCGCTAAACCAGGCGGCAGTGCGCCGCAAAGAATCATGGGTGCTGGAGGCACTGTCCTATTTGCACCATCCGCTGCGGGCCGTCGCATCGGTCCGTTACCTGCCGCAAACCCTGGAAATGTTGACGGAAGTTCAGGGCACCGGCGACATATTTTTCCCGGCCGGCTGGCTCAGTGCCAGCTTTGGCAGCTACCAAAGCGCCGAAGCGGCGGCCATCGTCAGGCAGTTTTTGAAAGAAAACCCGGCGTACCCGCCAAAGTTGAAAGCAAAGATTTTGCAGGCGACCGATCAGCTTTTCCGTGCCGAAAAGCTGGCCCGCTAACCACCTGCGATAACCGGAAAAGAGCGCCTGCACACCACCTCATTTTTCGTGCATTTATCACCTTTTCAAGGCTTCGAGAGGTTTTGCCGGGGTTGGCGATAAAGCCGGCAACGAAAGGGGAAGGGAAGGCTTGGAAACTGGGGATTGGGCAGGCAGCGACTGGTACGGGGAGCCATGGTTGTGCAATCTTTTATACACGCCGGTGTTGGATTTCTGCACAAAACGGCCGGTTTGCTTTACGGCACTGCTTTTGCGCCCTTCAGGCATTAAACAAACGCTTATGACATTCGAGCAGTTTCAAGCACTGCCAAAAGACATTCAACGGAATGTGGTAAAACACTGCGGCGTGTTTTTATTTGGACGGACAGGTGTGGGAGTCAATGTGATGCTGTACCAGGTAGAAGGATTTTACGCAGAACTATATTTCGACGAAAAAATGTCGGAGGCCATCCGCATCCGCAGTTTCAACGACACCAAAGGTCTCGAGCCTTATCTCCGCCGGGTAGATGTGTCGGAGTTGCAGCTATTGCTATAGCGCGACTGTATCCAATAACAGCGTTAGTGGCAGAAACAGAGAAGGTATTCATTGCAGCGGATAGTTGATGGCTGCCTGTTCGTTACCTTTTGTTATTCATATGCAAATGACAAGGTTGAATGTTCAGGACAAGACTTTACCAAGTACACAAGCGACTTGTCCGAGTTTCCACTTCTTTCTCAGTGGCGAAGCCACCAGGCAACATGGATTTTGTGCAATAGCGGGACGGCGAAACGCAGCACCCACTTCTTGTTCGCTATTGTGCGGCCTATCCAACTTAACGGTACCCACTTGGTCAGCAGTCGTAAACATCAGTCGAATCAACTATTTTCAGCTTCGGTTTGGGGCTTGAAGTAACACGGGATACCGCGACTAAATAAAGGCCCTGTTCGTTGCCCAAACAAACCCGCCTTACCATGATCTACCAAATCTTAAACGGCGACTCTCTTGCGTACAGTTTCCCCAACACCATTTTTGACGGCGAAATCGTTGTGACGCGGGAAGCACTCATGGATGGAGACCTGTCGGGTGACAATCTGGATGACTTTTGGCAGTCAAGGGCCAACTTCCTGAGAGTACCGGAAGCCACCTATCGCAGCAGCGTGGTGAAAGAATTTGAAAAACTGATGAATGCACCCAACCCTTCCGACTTTAATCTTTGGTTTGAATATGACCTGTTCTGCCAGGTAAATATGTGGTTTGTTCTTTCACTGATCCGTCGGTTACCGATTGAGAAAAAAGTCTATGCGGTTTATACCACCCATTTAACTAAAACCGATAAAACATTCTGGAATGGCTTTGGACCGGCCCAACCCAATGAACTGGAATTTTGTTATGCAAACAGAGTTCCATTAAGTGAGGCTGATCTGCAGTTTGGACAGGAATTGTGGATGGCTTTCAAAAATGGTAAGCTCGCAGAGCTGACAAGTCTTTCCACTTATCAATCTTCGGCGTTCCCTTACCTGCCAGAGGTGGTGGAAGCCCATGTTGACCGTTTTCCAAAAGACGGCGAAAAAGGACGGCCGGAACGAGTGATCGAAGAAATCATCCGGAATGGTTCCAGCGATTTTGGTCAGGTGTTCCGGGAGTTTTGGAATAGGGAAAGCATTTACGGATTCGGTGATGTTCAATTGAAACGTCTTTACGAGATGGTCATAAATAGCCGGTAACAAAACGGTGGGCACCCGAAGTGTTTTCGATAGCCGGCACTGCCGGGCAGGATGGCGGCGCTTTCAAAGAAGCAGACCGGGTGCGGCTGATACCACCGGGGCATGATCTTACATACATCTGTTCACGATTGCGATTATCCCAAAACCACCAATCCGTGCTATCTTGTTTCTCCAATGACCACCGTCACCAACCGCCCGTTTTTACGCCTAACCGCCTTCTGTGCTTTTGCAACCGCCGTCACCACCTTGCTGCTTTGGCTCCTGCCAAGGCTGTACACAGCCCCGGTGGGTTTCGAGGCATCCGTGCTGTTGCATCAAAATCCCTTTTACATGGCCCGGCTTTGGGTCAATTTTTTCCACTTGCCGCTGGCGCTCATGGGTTATTTCGGGTTAATGGTCGTGCTGTTCAGGCGGCAGGCGCTTAAGGCTGCTTTCGGCCTGCTTTGGTTCCTGGTTTGGGGCATCGTGGAAATGGTGGGCATTGCCGTTAATATTTTTGCCGTTAACTACAACTGGCGGGCTTCTTACGCAGCGGCCGATGGCGCCGCCCGGCCAATGCTGCAACAAAACATCCAGGCATTTGCCGCCGTGTGGGACAGTGCTTTTTTTGTGTTGCTGGTGGCTTTCCTTTTGGGCAGTCTTTTTTTTGCCTGGGCTACCGCTAAAGGAACCGGCCTCGAAAAAGCCCTGAGCTGGCTGCTTTGGCTGGCGGTACCGCTCACACTGTTGATCATTCTTTCCAACTACGCCGGGCAGCAGTGGGCCGGCAGCATCACGGCTTACGTTTACCCGGTACTGCAGCCGGTTAGCCGCTTTGTCCTGGGCCTTTTCCTTTGGCGAAATGCTGCCGCTTCTTTCTGGCAAAATGGCGCAGTAGATCGTTCCGGGCATTAAGGGTGGCCACGGGTTTTGCCGGGCCGGAAAAACCTGTTTTTTGCACCGGAACCTGTATATTGTTAGCCCAATGGCCTCAGCGCCAAAAAAAGGTTTTCCGCCACCTGCTACGCGGTTTCTATATGCAAAAACGATTGTTTTATTTAGCAACGGCCCTGTTGTTGGCCGCCTGCCAGGCCGATAAGGACTACAGCTCCTGGCCACACTACAAAGGCTCTCCCGAAAGCATTCATTACTCTTCGCTCACCGGCATTGATACAGCCAACGTCAAAGACCTGCGGGTGGCCTGGGAGTTCCATACCGGCGATGCCGATACAGCGCACCATTCGCAGATTCAATGCAACCCCATTATGGTGGACGGCCTGCTGTATGGCACCACGCCGCAAATGCAATTGTTTGCGGTTGATGCCGGCACCGGTGCCGAGAAATGGCGGTTTAATCCGTTTGATACCTCCGCCGGCGTTGGCGCCAATAAAGGAATGTTCTTTGTGCTGAACAACAGCCGCGGTGTGGCGTACTGGTCGGATGGAAAAGAAGACAGCCGCATCTTTTACACGGCCGGATCGCACCTGTATAGCATCAATGCCAGGAACGGCAAGCCAGTAACCAGTTTTGGCGACGCGGGCAGGCTTGATCTGCACAATGATCTCGACCGCGACGTGGCTGATTTTTTTATCACGGCTACGTCGCCGCCGGCAATTTATAAAGACATCCTGATCATTGGTGCCCGGGTAGATGAAGGCGCCATGGCGGCCCCCGGCCACATCCGCGGTTATGATGTTCGCACCGGTAAGCGCCGCTGGATATTTCACACCATTCCGCAGCCGGGCGAAGATGGTTACAATACCTGGGACGATACAACTGCTTACCGGTTCATTGGCGGCGCTAACCCCTGGAGCGGATTCAGCCTTGATACAGAAAGAGGGCTGCTGTTTGCGGGCACCGGATCGGCCTCTTATGATTTTTATGGCGGCAAACGCACCGGCAACAACCTGTTTGCCAATTGTGTGCTGGCCTTGGACGCGGCCACCGGCAAGCGTCGCTGGCATTACCAGTACATTCACCACGATGTGTGGGACCGCGACTTTTCCTCGGCGCCGGCACTGATTCGGGTAAAGAAAAACGGAACCTGGATAGATGCAGCGGCCGTGACCACCAAAACCGGGTACGTTTATCTGTTCGACCGCGACACCGGTAAACCGTTGTATGACATTGAAGAAAGGCCGGTGCCTGCTGTTTCCGAACTGGCTGGGGAAAAGCTGTCGCCAACGCAGCCGTTTCCGGTAGCGCCGGCGCCGTTTATGCGCCAGCGATTTACGATGAACGACATCAACCCTTATTTATCCGACAGCTCCTATGCCGATGTAAAACGGCGGCTGGCCATGTATAAGAACGGACATATCTACGAGCCCATCTCACTGCAAGGCACAGTGGTATTTCCCGGGCTCGATGGTGGTGCCGAATGGGGCGGGCCCACCTTTGATCCCGAAACCGGAATGCTTTACATCAATGCCAACGAAATGCCCTGGGTGCTGCAAGCGGTTGACATCAGCAAACAACCGCCGACTGTCGAGAGCTATGAACAGGCCGGCAGGCGCTTGTACCAGAACAATTGCATGAGCTGCCACGGTCCGGAACTGAAAGGTTCGGGCAATAATCCTTCGCTGATTGGCGTGAACAAAAAATACAACACTGATGCGTTCTACGGTCTGTTGAAAACTGGCCGCCGCATGATGCCGGCTTTCCGGCAGCTGAACGACAACGAACGGGAAGCTGTTGCCTCCTTTGTGCTGAATCTGCAGGCATCGAAAACCAAAGCCTTTGCTGCCGCTAAAAAGGACGACCGCTTCCAATTGCCCTACACCATAACGGGCTACAATAAATTTTTAAGTAAAGAAGGGTATCCGGCTATTGCGCCGCCCTGGGGTACGCTGAATGCGCTGGATGTAGCCAACGGCAATTGGGTGTGGAAAAAACCGCTGGGCCACGATACCGCCTTTCGACAGGCAAAAGGCCAAACCGGTACCGAAAACTATGGGGCTTCGGTAGTGACAAAAGGCGGGCTGCTTTTTATTGCGGCCACCAAAGACGGAAAGTTCCGGGCGTTTAACAAACGCACCGGCGAGTTGCTATGGGAAACGCCGTTGCCAACGGCCGCTTTTGCCACACCGGCCATTTACCAGCACAACGGTAAGCAATACGTTGTTATAGCCTGTGGCGGCGGCAAGATGAAAACGCTTTCCGGCGACAGCTACATTGCCTTTGCCCTTTCCGGAAACTAGTTTGGCAGCCAGCCATTTTATTCACTTTGCGTTCCGGCGAAATCCTTATTTTCAAAACCATTTTTTAAAACAAGCCAACCAAATTCAATTATGCCCGGCGATACGCTCAACGTCAACACAAAAGTGGCCACACAAAATCATTACGATGCCATCGTTATCGGGTCCGGTATTTCCGGTGGCTGGGCTGCTAAAGAACTCACCGAAAAAGGTCTGCGGGTGCTTATGCTCGAACGCGGCCGCGATTTAAAACACCGGGAAGATTACAAAACGGCTGCGTTGGACCAGTGGCAACTGCCGAGGCATGGCACACCATCATCCGCCGACAAAGTGGCCTACCCGGTTGTAAACCGCGGCTGGGCCATTGGCCATCCCGACCTTTCCTTTTGGGCCAACGAAAAAGACAATCCGTACACCGAAATCAAGCCGTTTACCTGGTGGCGAAGCTACCAGATGGGTGGCCGTTCCACCATGTGGGGCCGGCAGAGTTACCGCCTAAGCGATTTTGATTTCGAGGCAAATGCCAAAGAAGGTGTTGCCATTGACTGGCCCATTCGCTACAAAGACTTGGCGCCCTGGTACAACTACGTAGAGGCGTTTGCCGGCATAAGCGGCTCTGCCGAAGGCTTGGCTCAGTTGCCCGATGGCAATTTTCTGCCCCCAATGGAACTGAACTGCGTGGAAAAAGATGTGTCGGTCCGCATAAAAGAAAAGATGAAGCGCCACCTCATTATCGGCCGGGTGGCCAACCTCACGGCGCCTATTGCCGGTCGCACACAATGCCAGTTTCGCAATCGTTGCTGGGAGGGTTGTCCGTTCGGCGCTTATTTCAGTACGCAATCGTCCACCTTGCCGGCGGCTTTAAAAACCGGCCGGCTCACCGTGCGGCCTTACTCTATCGTTACCCGCCTGCTCTACAATAAGGACACGCAAAAAGTGCGGGGTGTGGAGGTGTTGGATGCGGAAACAAATCAAACGGTGGAGTTTACTTCCTCGATTGTTTTTCTCAATGCATCGGCCCTGAACAGCGCCTGGATATTAATGAACTCAGCTACCGACATCTGGCCCGATGGCCTTGGCAGCAGCAGCGGTGAACTGGGCCACAACGTCATGGACCATCATTACAATCTCGGTGCTTCGGGCAAGATAGAAGGATATATGGATCAGTATTATGCCGGCAAGCGGGCCAATGGCTTTTACATAGTACGTTTTGCCAACCTGTTTGGCGATAAGCGCAATTACCTCCGCGGCTTTGGCTACCAGGGCAGCGCCAGCCGCCAAGGCTGGGCAAGGGATATTGCTGAAATGAGTATTGGTGCCGCATACAAAGACGCTCTTTGCGAACCCGGCGAATGGGGCATTGGCATGACCGGCTTTGGTGAGATTTTGCCGTACCACGAGAACAAGATTTCGCTCGACAAATCGAAGAAAGACAAATGGGGACTGCCGGTGCTGGCAATGGATGCGGAGCTGAAGGAAAACGAGTTGAAAATGCGGGAAGACATTAAGGCCGAGGGCAAGGCCATGCTGGAAGCTGGCGGCGCCGTGAACGTGCACACCTGGGACAACGGGCACGCCATTGGCCACGGCATTCACGAAATGGGTACGGCCCGCATGGGCCGCGACGCGAAAACGTCGGTGCTCAACGCCTGGAACCAGGTGTGGGAGGCGAAAAACGTGTTTGTGACCGATGGCGCCTGCATGACCTCCAGCGGTTGCCAGAATCCTTCATTGACCTACATGGCGCTGACCGCCCGTGCGGCCGATTATGCCGTGAACGAATTGAAAAAACAAAACCTGTAACCGGCAAAGCTTTCCTATTTTTCACCCTTAAAAAATTCTTGCATGAACAAAAAGCTGCTCATTTTTTCAGTGTCGTTGTTGTGGCTTACAGGCGCCGTGGCCCAGCAAAAAGCCAAACCCGAAGACACAGAAGTTTATACGCCGGTGCCAAAGATTGTGGACCCCGGCAAACCTTCGGTTGGCGTGCCCGCCGATGCCGTTGTGCTTTTCGATGGTACCAGCCTGGCGCAGTGGGTGAGTGCCGCCGACACGACAAAAGCTGCCGGCTGGGATCTCGTAAACGGCTTGCTAAGGGTGAATAAAACGGCCGGCGACATTCAAACAAAACAATCGTTCGGCGATTACCAACTGCACCTGGAGTGGCGGGTGCCCGAACACGTTACCGGGAAAGGACAGGCTCGCGGCAATAGCGGCATTTTCCTGGCGTCGGTCTTTGGCGGCGGTTATGAAATTCAGGTGCTGGACAACTACAACAACACAACCTACACCAACGGACAGGTGGGCAGTATCTACAAGCAGCATGTGCCGCTGGCCAATCCGCTCCGTCCGCCCGGAGAGTGGCAGGTCTATGATATTGTGTGGACGGCTCCGCGTTTTAAAGCCGATGGATCGCTGGAGTCGCCGGCCCGCGTCACCGCATTTTTAAATGGGGTGCTGGTGCAAAACAACGTGTCCTTGCGCGGCCGTACCGAGTACATCGGCCAGCCGACGTACAAAGCACACGGCCCGGCACCGATCAAACTGCAGTCGCACGGCGATCCGAGCGAACCCATTTCTTTCCGGAACATCTGGCTTCGCCCATTGTAACAAAAGGAAAAAAGCTTCCGGCAGCAGTCACCAATGCATTTTGGTGGCTGCTTTTTTTTGCGCCTGTCCGGCAGGGGTACAGCGAGCATTGCCGGGTAGGGGCAAAAAAAAAGTCCACTGTAGAAACAGCGGACGCTAACGATTGCTTGCTATATGAAAGAGTTGAATTTCGTTGTTTGTTCCACAAAGCTATGATTGTGTAAACTGTACACAAACCCAATATCACCCTTGTTCTACGGAGATAAAGCCCGCCCTGATTCGCTGAAACGCAGGCCGGGAAAGAATTTGGGGTAAAATTTTTTACGATGTCCACCTTCCGGCATAGGCACTCTTTCTTTGGCATAATGCTGTTTTGGATCAAGAAAAAATACTACGGGCTGTGTGAGCCCTACAAAGTTTGCTGCCATTTCGGTGGCGGAAGGGAAGGGGCGGCGCAACAACAGGCGGAGTGGAGACCGGTGCCAGCCCGGGTCAGACCTCATAGAGTTCTTTCTGCGCCCGCTGCCGGTTGGCGTTTGCTTCTGTACAGTGCGAATCAGGCGCTTTTACCAACACTTGCCGTTGCCGGAAATCCGCCCGCCTTCAGCCACACCAGAGGCTATCGGCCACCAAAGCCAAACTGGCCCCGAACGCTGAAATTAGCCTATTTTCGGCCTCTTAACCCGGTGATCGAAAACCATACGAAAACGGTAGCCTCCTACGATTGCCTAAACCCTAAATCGCCCGATGATTCTGATAGTTGACGACAGGCAGGAAAACATTTTTTCGCTCCGCACCGTGCTGGAACAATATGGCTTTCGTACCGACGCTGCGCTTTCGGGCGAAGAGGCCCTGAAGAAAGTGTTGAAAAACGAATATGCCCTGATTATCCTTGACGTACAGATGCCGGTGATGGATGGCTTTGAAGTGGCCGAAGCACTTACCGGTATGAACAAAACCAAGGACATTCCTATTATTTTTCTTTCGGCCGTTAACACGCACAAGCGGTTTGTTACAAAAGGGTTTGCCTCCGGGGCAGTGGACTATCTCACCAAACCGGTGGACCCGGACATACTGATGCTGAAGGTGCGCAACTTCAACCGCATTTACGAAAAAAACCATGCACTGAAAGAGGCCGAAAGAGAACTGATGGCCACCGTTAGCGAGTTGCATTCCACCCTTGAATCGCTGCCGCAATTGGCGTTTACCGCCTCCCGCGATGGCACCATCACCTTTGTCAACAAGCAATGGTTTTCGTTTGCCGCATCAAAAGACCAGTTTCCCGAAACGCTGCCCGGCACACCGCCGCTCAATGAGCTTTGGCTGCAAAGCATAGCCAGCGGTCAGGTTGTTGATACCGAAGTTTGCATTCGCCGGCAGGCTGATGGGCAGTACTGCTATCATTTGCTGCGGGCCACACCAGTGTATATGAACGGCGAAGTGAACCGGTGGGTGGGCACCCTCACGTCTATTCACGAACAAAAAATGCTGAACGAGATACTGGAGCGGAAAGTGGCCGAGCGTACCCGCGAACTGCTGGAAATAAACCGCGAACTGGCGATCACCAACAACGAACTGCAGCAGTTTACCTCCGTTGCCTCGCACGACCTGAAAGAACCGCTCCGAAAGATTCAGTTTTTCGGCAACCTGATCATGGACAGCGGCCACCTGCCCGAAAAAACGGCGGCCCACATGGACAAAATCATCCGCTCTTCCGGGCGCATGAGCCAGTTGATTTCCGACCTGCTTTCGTTTGCCCGCATATCGGCAGAGTTGCAGTTTGCTCCCGCCAATCTCAACGAAATCATCAACGATATCCTGCTGGACCTGGAACTCTCGGTACAGGAAAAAAAGGCCGTTGTAACAGTGGAAATCCTGCCGGAGCCCGAGGTGGTGCCTTCCCTGATACGGCAATTGTTTCAAAACCTCATCGCCAATGCCCTTAAATTTTCAAAGCCCGATGTGCCGCCGGTGATCACCATCCAGTCAGCCACGCCCACCGTGGCCAACACCTGCCGCATTCTTATTGCCGACAACGGCATTGGCTTCGATGAAAAGTACAAGGACAAAATCTTTACGCTGTTTCAGCGCCTGCATGGCCGCGATGCCTACGAGGGCACGGGCATTGGGCTGACCATTGCCAAAAAAATCATGGAAAAACACAATGGTGTTATTTCGGTGGAAAGCCAGCCCGGTGCGGGGTCGGTTTTTGAGCTTTTGCTACCCCTGCGCCAGCCCGATACGGCCCGGCAGCAATCCGCCACCACCACTGCAAACAATCACTGGAAATGAAGACCCTTCTCAAACGATTATCCCTTCCGGCCAAGCTGATTGCGGTGGGTGCGCTGCCGCTGCTTTTCCTGGTGTTGGTCATGGTGCAATACAACCGCGAAAAAACACAAAAGCTGGAGATGCTCGACGGCTACCGGCAGCGCATTCGCCAGGCCGTGAGCATCAACATGCTGATTGACGGGCTGCAACTGGAGCGTCGGTATAGCTTTAGCTATACCATCAACGGCCTGCGGCAAAGCGAAATGCAGCAGCAGCGGATAAAAGTGGACAACGCTATTGTCCAGGTTACGGCCGATACCTCGATGGCCACCGAACAGCTACCGTCTTACACATTGCTCGATAAGCTGTCAGAGTTCCGTACCCGCATTGACAACCGCCAGATCAACGAAATGCTGGTGATGGAGTTTTACTCCAGCATCATTTTTCGCTTAAGCACCCTCAACGCGGTGGCCGCCGGCAACGTGGCTATTCTGCAGCCGGTGATTAAGGTGGTCACCGGCCAAAAAGTTCTTGCAGACATTATTACTTACAAGGGCATTATGCTGTCGCAGATTTATTATTTGCTCGAAACAAAAAAGCAAGACGCGCAGATGATACGCGGCATTGCGCAGCTGCAGAACATCAACGCCAGCTATGTCCGCGAATTCAGCCTCAAGG
Organism: uncultured Flavisolibacter sp.; assembly: GCA_965365435.1. Classification (GTDB taxonomy): domain Bacteria; phylum Bacteroidota; class Bacteroidia; order Chitinophagales; family Chitinophagaceae; genus Flavisolibacter. Next base: position 42,797 of record CBDUBQ010000019.1, on the reverse strand, counting down.
CGCCAAGGGAGTACATAGATGCATTCAATGCGCTGCGGTTTGATCCGAACATAAAACAGGCGACGGCGGTTGACGAACGGATCCTGGCTACCAACGCCATTGATACGTCGGTGCAGGGCGAACGGTATTGGCAGGCGGCCACTAACGGCATCAACAAGCTGAAACGCCTGCAGGCCCAAATGATGGAAGAGGCCAAAGCCGGTGCTGAAGACATTTACCAAAAAGAAAAAAAACAGCAGATCTGGAGCCTGATTTTGTTGATTGCAGCCATGCTGCTCGTTACCTGGGTGATTGTGTTCGTCATTCGCGTCATTACGTCCACGCTGCAGGAAATGGGCCGGGCGGCAAGAGATCTTGCCGATGGCAAAACCGGCCTTACGATCAAAGCCGAATCGAAAGACGCCATCGGTTCGCTGGCCCAATCTATACTGGCCATTGATAAAAACAACCGCCTGCTGTCGGTAGCCGCCAAAGCCATTGGCGACGGCGATTTCTCGGTGCCGGTTACCCCGCGAAGCAGCGATGACATGCTGGGCAATGCCGTGGTGCACATGAAGGAAAACCTGCAGCAGTACACCCGGTTCAGCGAAGAAAAAATATGGAGTCAGGCAGGCATCACCCAGCTCAACGACGCCGTACGCGGCGATAAAGACATTGCCCACATAGGCAATGATGCTCTTGCCATGCTGGTGCCCTACACCGGTGCCGAATGCGGCCTTTTTTACAGTGCCACCGCAGGGCGCCTGCAACTGGAGGCCCGCTATGCGGTTGGTGATGACGATACGGTGCCCAAAACCATCGCCTTTGGCGAGGGCCTCACCGGCCAGGCGGCCAAGGCAAAACAACTCGTTCACTTGCGCCAGGTGCCGGAGCCTTTTTTGCAAATCCGTTCGGGATTGGGGTCGGCACCGCCCGCCCACCTGTTGATTTTACCCCTTTGTGCCGACGACACAGTGGAAGGGGTGCTGGAGCTGGCCGCGTTCGGCGAGTTTAGCGAAAACACGCTGGCCTTCCTGAAAGAAGCATCCACCGATCTGGCCATTTCGCTGCGCACCTCCAAAAGCAAAATGCAGTTGCAGCAACTGTTTGAGCAAACGCAGGCACAGGCCGAGGAGTTGCAAACGCAACATGCCGAGCTTGAAAATATTAACGCGGAGCTGGAGGCGCAGGCCGAAAAGCTGCAAACCTCCGAGGAAGAGCTGAAGGTGCAGCAGGAAGAATTGATGCAAGCCAACCAGGAGCTGGAAGAACGCACCCGCCAGTTGGAAGAACGCAATGCGATGATCGTAGAACGCAACATCGAAATCCAGCAAAAGGCCGAAGAATTGGAGGTCAGCACACGCTACAAATCCGAGTTTTTGGCCAATATGTCGCACGAGCTGCGCACCCCGCTGAACTCCATTCTGCTGCTTTCGCGGCTGCTGGGCGAAAACAACGAAAAAAACCTGAGCGGCGATCAGGTTGAATACGCCAACGTCATCCAGAGCTCAGGACAGGGGCTGCTCTCCCTTATTGACGAAATTCTGGATCTTTCCAAAATAGAAGCCGGCAAGATGGAGCTGGAGTTTGGCCAGGTAATGGTGCAGGACGTGGTGACCGACATGAAGGCGCTGTTTATGCCACTGGCCAGGGAAAAAAAGATTGACTTTACCGTAACGGTGGCAGCCGGCGTGCCTTCGCAGCTTGAAACCGACAAGCTGCGGCTGGAGCAGGTGTTGCGCAATCTTCTTTCCAACGCCATAAAGTTTACGGCCGAAGGCTCTGTAACCCTTGCCGTGGACACCATGCCGGCCAATGATGCTTTTGTAGCCCTTTCGGTCCGCGATACCGGCATTGGTATTCCGGCCGATAAACAATCGGTGATCTTCGATGCCTTTCAGCAGGCAGATGGTTCCACCCGGCGCAAGTATGGCGGCACCGGCCTTGGACTATCCATCAGCCGTGAGCTGGTGCGGTTGTTGGGTGGCGAGATAAAACTGGTGAGCGAACCCGGAAAAGGCAGCGAGTTCACCGTTTATCTGCCAAAAACAAAAACAGCCGCCAGCGATAAAAACAATGCGGGGCCAGTAGTACCGGACGCGGAAACCACTAACCACCAGCCACGAACGGCAAACCGTCAAACCCAAAACGGAAACGGTTTCCGGGTGGCCAAGATTCCGGATGCTTTGCCCGACGACCGCAACAACGCCAATGTCGAAGACAAAACCATTCTTATCATCGAAGACGATACGGCTTTTGCCAAAGCGCTGCTGGACTTTGCCCACCAAAAAGGATACAAAGGGCTGGTGGCCGTGCGGGGCGATGAAGGCCTTTTGCTGGCACAGCAGTACCGGCCGGCCGGCATTTTACTTGACCTTCAGTTGCCGGTAAAAGATGGCTGGGAAGTAATGGAAGAACTAAAAAGCAATCCCGCCACGCGGCACATACCGGTGCACATTATGTCGTCGAACGAAGCCCGGAAAGAAAGCCTGAAGAAAGGCGCCATTGATTTTATCAGCAAACCGGTGGCCTTTGACCAGATGCAGGAAGTGTTCCGGAAGATTGAGCAGGTACTGACGAAAGAGCACAAGAAGGTATTGATTGTGGAGGAAAACCCTCAGCACGCCAAGGCGTTGGCTTACTTTCTGGAAACTTTTAACGTGAATGCCGAAATCGCTGCCAACGTGGATGAGTCGGTGAAAGCGCTGCAGAAAGATGTGGCCGACTGCGTCATTCTTGACATGGGCATACCCGACCAGCAGGCTTACAAAACGCTTGAAACCGTAAAGGAAAACCCGGGGCTTGAAAACCTGCCCATCATCATCTTTACCGGAAAAAACCTGTCGAAAACCGAGGAAACCCGCATTAAGCAATATGCCGATTCCATTGTAGTAAAAACGGCGCACTCTTTCCAGCGCATCCTCGACGAAGTTTCGCTCTTTCTGCACCTGATGGAGGAGGCCGGCCGCAAGGATAAGCCATCATCGTACAAACGCATGGGCGCACTGAGTGAAGTGCTGGCCGGCAAAAAAATTCTGGTGGCTGATGACGATGTGCGCAACATTTTTTCGCTGACCAAAGCACTGGAACTGCACCAGGTGCAGGTGGTAGCCGCCACCGATGGAAGAGAAGCCTTGCAAAAGCTGGAGGAAAACCCCCAGATCAGTGCCGTGCTGATGGATATCATGATGCCCGAGATGGATGGCTACGAAGCCATGCAGGCCATTCGGAAAAAGCCGGCTTATCGCAACCTTCCTATCATTGCCATCACGGCCAAGGCCATGACCGGCGACCGCGAAAAATGCATCCGGGCTGGTGCTTCGGATTATATCTCAAAACCGGTTGACATTGACCAGTTGCTTTCGCTGCTGCGGGTGTGGCTGTATGATCAACGCATGTAAACCGTATGGAAAAACAAAAAACGATTTTGCTGATAGACGATGACCCCCGCAACATTTTTGCCCTGTCGGCGGTGCTGCGGGCACGGGGATTTCACCTGCTTGCGGCCCCGTCGGCCGGCGAAGGCATTGCACTGTTGCGCCGCGAGCCGGCCATATCGGTGGTCTTGCTTGATATGATGATGCCAGACATGGATGGCTACGAAACGCTCCGGCTGCTGAAGGGCGATCCGTCCCTGCAGAAAGTGCCGGTGTTTGCCGTTACCGCCCAGGCGATGGTGGGCGACCGCGAACGCTGCCTGGAAGCCGGCGCCGACGAATATGTGCCGAAGCCGGTGGATGTGGACCTGCTGTTAACGCTGTTGAAAACACACAATACCGTGTAGCATGATACGGGACGAAGAAGTTGAAATCTTGCTCAATGATTTGCTGGAAGTGCACGGATACGATTTTGGCGATTATGCAAAAGCGTCGCTGAAGCGGCGTATGCAGCGGCTTTTCAGCCTCGATAAATTTCCGTCGTTTGCTGAGTTTCGCTACCGTCTTCGCAGCGACGAAGCCTACCTGAAACGGTTTGTGGAGGAGATTACGGTAAACGTAACAGAGATGTTTCGCGACCCGTCCTTTTATCAGGCGCTGCGCAAAGAAGTGCTGCCTACGCTGGCCACCTATCCTTTCATCCGCATCTGGCATGCCGGCTGCTCCACGGGCGAAGAAGTGTATTCCATGGCCGTGTTGCTGAAAGAAACCAACCTGCTGCAAAAAACAATTTTGTACGCCACCGACCTCAACCCCGATGTGCTGGACAAAGCAAAGGCCGGAATTTTCCCGCTGAGTGTCATGAAGCAGTATTCGGAAAACTATATTTCGTCGGGGGGCACGGCCGATTTTTCCTCGAACTACACCACCCGGTACGAGCTGGCAAAATTTAACCAGGAGCTTTCGGCCAGGATGGTTTTTGCCACCCACAACCTGGTATCCGACGGGTCGTTCAACCATTTTCAGTTGATCCTTTGCCGCAACGTGATGATCTATTTCGAAAAAACCTTGCAGGACCGTGTGCTGCGCCTTTTCGATCAAAGCCTCGACCCGTTGGGCTTTCTGGCGCTTGGCGCCAAGGAAACGCTGCGCTTTTCGGGCATTGCCCCGCAATACAAACAAGTGGGAAAAGAAAAAATATGGCGGAAGGGCAACCCATAGGCTTGTACGAAGCGCTGCTCATTGGCGGGTCGGCCGGCAGTGTGGAGGCGGTGTTGGAACTGCTGCCGCTGTTGCCGGCTTCGCTGCCGCTGGCCATTGTGCTGGTGCTGCACCGCCGCACCGGCGAATCGTTGCTGCCCAACCTTCTTCGGCACAAAACGGCCTGGCAGGTAAAAGAAGCCGACGAAAAAGAAACCCTCCGGACCGGTACGATCTACGTGGCACCGGCCGACTATCACCTCCTGATTGAAAAGGATAAGAGCTTTTCGCTGGATTACTCCGAAAAAATAAATTACAGCCGCCCTTCAATTGACGTGACGTTTGAAGCAGCGGCCGACGTGTATGGTAGAGCCGTTATGGCTTTATTGCTATCAGGTGCCAATCACGATGGCACCGTGGGTTTGCAGAAAATAAAAGAAGGCGGGGGTTTCGTGATGGTGCAGGACCCCGACGAAGCCTCGGTGCGTTACATGCCGCAATATGCCCTTACACAGCTTACCGCAGATAGCGTGGTAAAAATAAGCGAGGTGCCGGCACTGGTGCGCCAACTGATGGAGCCGTAATCGCTGCAGCGTTGCTTGTTGGAAGCACCGGTGGAAGAAAAATGCTTCGTTGTGTAAAAGTTGGATAGCGGGTGCGCTTGCCCGAAAAAGGTTTGTGCAAAATACCGGCTGAGCCTCAGCGTGAGTGACTGTTCAGCTCATTGAGCGTTTCCACAATGCGCCCGTACACTTCTTCACCGTCTAACTGCATCGGTTCAAAAGCGGTTCCCGTCAGCTTTTCGTACAGCTCGATATATTTGTTCGAGATGGTTTCCACCCAGGCATCAGTCATTTCCGGCACCCGCTGGCCTTCCTTGCCCATAAACTCATTTTGGATGAGCCATTCCCGCACAAATTCTTTGCTTAATTGCTTTTGCTTTTCGCCGCGCTGCTGCCGTTCGTCAAACCCATCGGCATAAAAATAACGCGATGAATCCGGCGTGTGAATTTCATCCATCAGCACAATTTCGCCGTTGCGTTTGCCAAATTCATATTTCGTATCGGCCAGTATCAACCCCTGTTTTTGCGCAAGCTCTTTTCCTTTTGCAAACAACGCCAGGGCGTATTTTTTTATCTGGTACCACTCGTCTTTGGTGGCCAGCGCCTGCCGAAGAATATCCTCTTCGGAGATGTCTTCGTCGTGGCCGGCATCTGCTTTAGTGGAGGGGGTGATCAGGGGGTCGGGAAAGTAGTCCGATTCTTTCAGGCCATCGGGCATGAGGGCGCCACAGAGTACCCGCTGGCCCGACTCGTAGGTGCGCCAGGCGTGGCCGCAAAGATTGCCACGCACCACCACTTCTATCTTAAATGGCTGGCACTTATGGCCAACCGATGAATTGGCGGTAGGGCAGGTAAGGAGCCAGTTGGGGCAAACGTCTTTGGTAGCCTGCAGCATAAAAGCGGCAATGCTGTTCAGCACCTGCCCTTTGTAGGGAATCGTTCGGGGAAGAATCACATCGAAGGCCGACAGGCGGTCGGACGCTATCATCACCAGCAGCGTATTGTTGATGGTGTAAACATCTCTTACTTTACCCTGGTAAAAACCGGTTTGCGATGGAAAATCAAAACGTGCCATAAATCGAAATTAAGCGGCGGTTGCCGAGCAAAAACAGATGTGACAGGCAAAGATTGAACAAGTTATCGGTACCGGTCGAAAATAATTTCAACAGTATCAGCCTAAAGTGTATTTTTCGGCGCGAATCGTGGCTGCTTTCAGAAGGCTTTTCTAACGGGAACGGCGGCACGTTTCCAAAACTAAATTCTTTTATATGAGAAAACGTTTGCGTTTGCTTGCTGCATTTTCCGCAGTTTTTTTATGCACCTTGTCGGCGTGGGCCCAAAACCGCGTTTCCGGCCGTGTGTCATCCTCCACTTCGGGCGAAGGCGTCAGCGGTGTTTCCGTGCGGGTGCCAAACAGCACCATTGGCGCCATCACCGACACTGCCGGTTATTTTCAGTTGTCGGTGCCTTCCCTGCCGGTGACACTGATTTTTTCTTCCATTGGTTACGAAACCCAGGAAATCCGCGTAGCCTCGTCGGGCGCTAATCTGGCTGTGTCGTTTGTGCCTTCCAACCTGATTGGCCAGGAAGTGGTGGTGTCGGCGGCCCGTACGCCCCAGCGCATTCTGGAGGCGCCGGTCACCATCGAACGGGTTAGCGCGGCCACTATCCGCAACTCACCGGTTTCGAATTATTACGACATTGTATCAAACCTGAAAGGCGTGGACGTGGTGCTTTCGTCGCTCACCTTCCGCACACCCACCACCCGTGGTTTTGTGGGCAGCGGCAACCTCCGCTTCAACCAGATTATGGATGGCATGGACAACCAGGCGCCGGGCCTAAATTTTTCGGTGGGAAGTGTGATTGGCCTTACTGAACTGGACGTGGAAAGCATGGAATTGCTGCCAGGAGCCACCTCGGCGCTGTATGGTCCCGGCGGCATGAACGGCACCCTCATCATCAACAGTAAGAACCCCTTCCGCCACACCGGCTTTTCGGCACAGGTAAAATCCGGTGTCATGCATATTGACAACAAAGAGCGTGACCCATCGCCCTATTACAACGCATCGCTGCGGTGGGCGCAAAAAGTATCGGAAAAGTTTGCCTACAAGATCAGCGGCGAAGTGATCCATGCCCGCGACTGGCTGGCCCGCGACTACCGCAACTACCGCCGCTACGGCACCACCGGGCAAATTGTGGAGGGCGACATTACCACTGACCCTAACTACGACGGCGTGAATGTATATGGCGATGAGGTGCCCGACCAGGTGCCCACTTTTGCCAACGTTCTTCGCGGCATCGGCGGACAGATCCCGTTTTTGCGTGATTATCTTTTTGGCCTGGCCGACCAACAGCGCAGCGATATGAAAATTGCCCGTACGGGTTACACAGAAAACCAGGTCATTGACCCGGTCACTAAAAACATCAAGCTGAGCGGATCGCTCAATTACAAGATTGGCCGCGATATTGAAGCGGTGCTGGCGGGATACTGGGGCACCGGCAACACCGTGTACACCGGCAGCCAGCGTTATTCGCTGAAAGACCTGAAGGTAGGCCAGTACAAGGTGGAGCTGAACGCTAAAAACTGGTTTTTGCGCGGCTATACCACCCAGGAAAATGCCGGCGAGTCGCACAACCTGACGGTAACGTCGCAGCTTTTCAACGAGGGCTGGAAGCCAACATCGGTCTGGCTGCAACAGTATGCTTTTACCTACATCAATTCCCGCCAGGGTGGCCAGAATGATATGGCGGCACACCAGGCCGCAAGGGCCGTTGCCGACCAGGGACGCCCTGTTGCCGGCTCGGCCCAGTTCAAGCGCATCTTTGATTCGGTGCGTTTGCTGCCTATCCCAAAAGGCGGTCTTTTCACCGACCGGAGCGATCTGTGGATGGCGGAAGGACAGTACAACTTCAGCAACGACATCAAATTTGCCGAGATCATGGTAGGGGGCAACTGGAAGCAGTACGTGCTGAACAGCGAAGGCACCCTCTTTGCCGACACAAAAGGCAATCCGATAAAGATCAACGAATACGGTGGGTATGTCCAAATTGGCCGCGAGGTGATCAAAGACCGCTTGCGCCTGACGGCATCGGGCCGCTACGATAAAAACGAAAATTTCAAAGGCCGTTTTACACCCCGTGTCACCGCCGTTATCAAGCCGGCTACCGATCATAACATCCGGCTTTCGTTTCAAACGGCTTATCGTTTCCCCAGCACCCAGCAGCAATGGATTGACCTGGACGTAGGTACCGGACGCCTGCTTGGCAGCAACATTTTCCTGTACCAGAAATATGACCTGATCAACAACAGGGCCCGCAGTGCCCAAAACCCGGCCGAAGAGATTCCTTACCGTGAGGTAAAACCAGAGGCGGTGACGTCGTACGAGGTAGGTTACAAGGCGCTTATCAACAAAAAGTTTCTGATTGATGTGTATGGCTACAACGGCGCCTACAAGGATTTCATTACCCGCCGCGATGCCATCCAAACCCAAGGCAGCACCCAACGCGGCTTTTCGCTGGTGGCTAACTCGCCGCAAAAAGTGAATACCTATGGTTGGGGCATTGGCCTGGAGTATGTGCTGCCCTTTAATTTTATTGCTGCCGGAAGCCTTTCGTCCGACCGCATTGACGGCCTGCCTGCTGGCTACCGGGCTTTTTTTAATGCGCCCTTGTTGCGATCGGTGCTCAGCCTCACCAACACCGGCTTTGGCCGCAATAAGCGGCTTGGTGCCAATGTAAGCTGGCGCTGGCAGGATGGTTTCTTTTACGAAAACGATTTCACGCAGGGCGATCTGCCGGCTTACCACACCGTTGATGCTGCGCTCAGCTACAAAGTGCCCAAGATCAAATCCATGATCAAGCTGGGTGCTTCCAACCTTCTTAACCAATATTACCGCACGGCGCTTGGCAACCCCAGCGTTGGCGGGTTGTATTACGTGAGCTTTGCTTATGGTGTGCTGTAATTAATTGTTTCCCGTTCAAAAAAAATGTATGAAAGATAAAATCTCAAAATGGCTGCGGACGGTTGTGATGTTGCTGGCGGTTGCCGGTTTGCTAACGGCCTGCAACAAAGACCTGCTCGATCCGATTCCGGCTACACCGGCTACTCCGCCGGCCCAGCCAACCATTGCGGAATTGCTCAATGGCGCTAATTTTTCTCTGCTGAAAGAAGCCGCTACCCGTGCCGGCCTGCTGGAGGCCCTTGGCAATGCCGGCTCGCTGTACACGGTTTTTGCTCCCGATAACGATGCCTTTACCCGGTCTGGCATCGGCAGTGCCCAAATCCAGGGCCTGCCCATTGAAACGCTTCGCTCTATTCTGCGTTATCATATTGTGCCCGGCCAGCGCATCACCAGCGCCATGATCCCGACTACGTTTCCTAACCTGCAATTGCCAACGATGGTAGAACTGCAGGCGCCGGGGGCCATTCCCACCGGTTTGCGGATGTCTATTTTTCCAAGCAAAAGAGGAACTGCCGCGTGGGTCAACAACATTCCGCTTACCGCCGTGGATGTGCTGGCGGCAAACGGCGTCATTCACCGCGTAGCCGGTGTGGTATCGCCAGCCGCGCCGCAAATGCTGTGGAACCGGATTGACACCGATCCTAACCTGACGTTTTTAAAGGCGGCCGTTCAGCGTGCCGACCAGGCCACACCATCGGCAAACCTGGTGGCGGCGTTGAGCAACGGCGGCGCCAATCTCACCGTTTTTGCACCGAGCGATGCTGCCATGAGACTTTTCCTGACCGGCGCCATTACGCAGGCCCTGATAGCAAGAGGCCTTCCTCCAGCTGCCGCACAAGGCGCAGCCACAGCCCTGGTGACTACCTATGGCGCAACCATCATTTCAAATCCGGCGTCTATTCCTGATGCACCACTCTTCCCGCCCGGTACGGGCATAGGTGCGGCATTAGCAGCCGTTCTCACGCCAACAACGGTACAGGGGATTGTGTTGTACCATGTACTGGGCTCCCGGGCGTTTACCGTGAATTTCCCGGCTACGGCAACGCTAACCAAAACCCTGCTTAACAATGCCATAGCAGCGCATCCCGGTATAGGGCTGCAGGCTACGCTGGGGGCTACCGGTATGGCTACGTCCGCCACGGCAAAAGGGGCCGCTAATGCTACGGCCTCTAACGTTCAAATCAATCCAACGCCGGCGCCCGGAGGCACCAGCGATCAGAACTATATCAACGGTGTGCTGCATGTAATTGACCAGATGCTGCTGCCGCAGTAACCAGCTTTAGAAATGCTGGCAAATAAAAAAGGGCCGTTCCGCCAGGAACGGCCCTTTTGGCGTCTTTTTTATCACTACACCGCTGCCGCTTTTTGCTTTTGCAAGCGATCGTAAAGCAGGTGGATAAGGCCATCGGCCAAACCAATCTTGGGTACGAATATTTCATCGGCTTCGGCCCAGTTCATCACATTGAGGTAAATGAGCAGCGCCGGCACAATTACATCGGCGCGGTCTTCCCGCAGGCCGTAGATGGAAATGCGCTGCTGCACTGTGAGGGCACTGAATTCTTTGTAATAGTTGCGAAGCAGCTCAAGGTTCAGCGGTTTTCCTTCTTTTCGTTTCGAAAGCGAAAACACCTTGTTAATATTGCCGCCCGAGCCAATGGCGGTAATGTGGTGGTGACCCCGGAGCTTTTCGCGAATAAAGTCACGCATCTCGGCCCAGTGCTCCTGCGTGACCTGGTTTTTCAACAGCCGAATTGTGCCGATGTTGAATGACTTTTGGGTAATCAGCCGGCCGTCGCTGAAAAACGTCAGCTCGGTGCTGCCGCCGCCCACATCAATGTAGAGATACGACTCGTCTTTGGTCAGGGTATCGGCAAAATGGTTCTCGTAAATGTAAGTGGCTTCTTCCTCGCCCGAAATCACCCGAATGTCAATGCCGGTTTCGTCTTTGATGCGCCCGATGATCTCTGCCGCATTAGTGGCATCCCGCATGGCCGACGTGGCCGCAGTGATCAGGTGCTCTACTTCGTAAACATCCAGCAGATGCTTGTAAGCTTTGATTGTGGTGATGAATTTTTCCGCTCTTTCGGACGAGATGGTGCCCGTTTCAAATACATCAAAACCCAACCGCAGCGGCACTCGCACCAGCGAAATTTTGACGAACTCCGGCTTGCCTTTCGGCGTCATGATCACATCGTGGATCAGGAGCCTGGCGGCGTTGCTTCCTATGTCAATGGCTGCTAACTTCAAGAGATTGTTCGATTTTGTTTTGTAAATAAAAATAGGTTTCGTATTGCGACCGCACCCGTGGATCGTCGCTATCGGCCGGCACGTAGTCGTTGCGAAGCCGGTTATCGAGTACTCTGGCTTTTATGTTGTCCTGTAGCTGAATTTGCAGGATGTCTTTCAGCTCTTGGCGTATTTCCGGGTCCAGAATAGGGCAGGTGGCTTCCACGCGGTGGTCCAGGTTGCGAACCATCCAGTCGGCCGAAGAAATATACATCTTTTCCTGCCCGCCATTATGAAACACCCACACCCGGGCATGCTCCAGGTATTCATCCACAATGCTGACTGCCTTAACGGGTTTTACATACTTGGGGTTTTCCGACAGCATGCAAAAAATGCCGCGAACGATAAGGCGGATCTCCACACCGAATTTGGCCGCGTTGTACAATTCCTCAATGATCGCAAGGTCGGAGAGTGAGTTCATTTTTGCGCAGATGGAGGCCGGCAGGCCTTTTTGCGCATTTTTTACTTCGGTATGAATCATCTTTACTACCTCGCGGCGCACAATGCCCGGCGAAGGAATCAGCAGCGTACAGGCCTTGAGAAAATGCGTGCCGGTTTTGTAGTGTTCAATATAGCTGAAAATGCGGTTGGCATCGGCCATGATGTCTTTGTTGGCCGTCAGCAGGCAATGATCCGCATACACCCGCGAAGTGTCTTCGTTGAGATTGCCGGTGCTGATAAAGCCGTATTGGACAACGGTGTCGGCTACCCGTTTTCGAATCACGCAAAGTTTGGCATGCACCTTCATGTTTGGGATACCGATCAGCACTTTTACACCTTCTTCCTCCAGCCGTTCTTTCCACTTCAGGTTGGCTTCTTCGTCGAAGCGGGCTTTCAACTCCAGCATCACCGTCACCTGCTTGCCGTTGCGCACCGCATTGATCAGCGCATTTACCACCTTTGATTGTTTGGCTAGCCGGTATGCAGTAATCTTTATGGAAGTGACATCCGGGTCCATAGCCGCTTCGCGTAGCAGGTCTATCACCGGGCTGAAGGAATGATACGGAAAATGCAGCATCAAATCTTTCTGCATCACCACATCCGACACTCTTTTTTCTTCCAAAGCCGGATGCAGAAATGGCTTGCGCCGTGGCGTGGCACTGGTGAATACCGTCCGGGGAAAATCCATGAACTCCCGAAAATTATGGATGCGTCCGCCCGGAATGATGTTATCGCGTTTGGTGAGCGTCAGCTTCCGGATCAGAAACTCCAGCAGACCGGGGTCCATTTCCTTGTCATATACAAAACGCACCGGTTTTCCTTTGCGCCGGTTTTTCAGCCCTTTCAGCAACTTCTCCATCAAGGTGGTGGATAAATCATTGTCAATGTCAATCTCGGCGTCTTTTGTCACTTTAAAAACGCTGGCGTGGTATTGGTCGTATCCGAAAAAAGAAAAGATTTCGGGAAGGTTGAAGCGAATGACATCTTCGAGCAGGATAATGTGTTTTTCATTGTCGGGCGAAGGCAGCAGCACAAACCGGCTGAGCACCCGTGTGGGCACTTCAATGATGGAGAACATGCGCTTGAGCGCACTTTCCTTTTTCCACATCACCACGCCCAGGTAAATGGACTTATCGCGTAGGTAGGGCAACTCGGGTATACTTTCGATCATCAGCGGAATCACATTGGGGCTTACTTCTTCGTCGTAATAGCCCGTTACAAATTCCTTCTGCTCTTCGTTCAGTTCTTTTTCGGTGACGAGAAAAATTTTTTGTTCCCGCAGTTCTTCAATTATCTGGTCCCAGATGCGGTTGAACTCACTTTGCTGGTTCAGCACCGTCATTTGAATTTCTTCCAGAATCTTTTCGGGATCTTCTTCCAGGTGCACTTTGGCTTTGCTGCCAAACTTTACCATGCGCTTGAGTGTCGCCACCCTTACCCGGAAAAATTCGTCGAGGTTATTTGAGAAGATGCCTAAGAACCGGATGCGTTCCCTCAGCGGCACGGAGTGATCGGCCGCTTCCTGCAACACCCTTGCGTTGAACGAAAGCCAGCTAATATCCCGTTGAATACTCTTGATCTTATGATTGGACATACGGTTGTACATACTATCAATAAATATACCCAATGGCGATTAAATACAAAACGCAGGCTGCTGCCGTCCATACCCTGCAGGTGTAAACTCTGTACAGCTTTTCAGCTTTTACAATTGCTGAATGGTTTTGGCCCGGCGCCTGTTTTGGTTGATGATGAACAGGGCATGGCGGCTACGATGGTGCCGCTTCATCAGCTGCGGGGCTGCCGGGTGGCCGCTGCATTTTCCGCAGGATAGATGTGGTGGAGTAGCCCGGTAAAATCGGGTTGATCACCACTCGTCCGCCGTTTTGGATCACTTCTTTGGCACCGGCAATTTGTTCAACCGTGTAGTCGCCGCCCTTTACCAATACATTGGGCATCAGGGCCACAATCAGCTCCCGCGGCGTGTCTTCGGCAAAAACGGTTACGGCATCTACCATGGAAAGAGCGGCCATCACAGTTGCTCTTGCCTGTTCGTTGTTCAGGGGCCGGCTTTCGCCCTTTAGCTTTTTTACCGACGCATCGGCATTGAGCGCCACCACCAGCACATCGCCGTGGCTGGCCGCTTCGGCCAACGATGCTATGTGCCCGGCATGCAAAATGTCGAAACAGCCGTTGGTAAACACAATGGTTTTGCCGGCTGCCCGCCATGCGGCTGCCTGCTGCAGCAGCTCAGAGAGCGGCAATATCTTCGTCTGTAAGTTTTGCGCGGGTTTCACTGGGGCGTTTTGTTTTGTTGACATAAGAAAAAAGGGCACTGAAAAGCAAGCCGCCGATTACGATAATGACTGTTTGCACGGTCCACAGCAGCCAGCCAAGCGCATTGCCGATGGTGGCTTCGTCAATGCCGTAGAGGCTCATCAGCTTGGCCACCAGCAATGGATAAGCACCAATGCCTCCCGGCGTAAGCACCATGCCCACGCTCCCGATGGCCAGTGTGGTAAGTCCACCAGCCAGTCCCAGGTGCGCCGTTTCGCGAAGGGCATAAATGCCGATGGTGGTGCTGCCCAGGTAGAGCAGCCAAATGAGGGCTGTATGAAAAAGGAACCATCCTTTGTGCCGGATAAAGCGAATACTCTGCAAGCCGTGGAGCACACCCTGTATAACGTTTTTGATCTTGCCTACCGCATCAACATGGCCAAAGCGTTTCAACAGCAAATAAGCAATGCCCACCAGCGCAAAAAACAAGGCGGCATACATTAATATTTTTGCCACCGAGGTTTCACCGGATTTGTCCTGAAAAAAACCTCCGAAAAGGGCCGACACATACTCGCCGATGATATGGCCCTGCAGGATGAGCGCCGCAATAAACGCTATCACCAGGCATACGACATCAACGGCACGCTCCATCACGATGGTGCCAACAAGGCGGTCGGCCCGCACTTTTTCATAACGGGCCAGCAGGGTGCATTTTACCACTTCGCCCAATCGCGGCACGCCGGCGTTCACAAGGTAGCCGATCATGACGGCGGCAAACGTATTGAAGCGGCTGGGTCGGTAACCCATGGGTTCCATCAGAATACGCCATCGCAGGGCCCTGCTATAGTGGCTTAGGATAAGCATGCCGCAGACGGGAACAATGAGCCAGAGGCGGGCTTGCTGAAGCGACGACTTGATCTGCAGCCACTGCTCGTAATTGATTTTCCGTACCGATAGCCAGACGAACAAAACCCCTAGTCCGAGAAAAAAAACATACTGTAATATCGTGACAATGGATTTTTTCATGCCGGGCAAAGATAGAAGAGAGAGGAGATGAATCGTTGGCCGGCCAAGCGGCCACAAAAGCCTTTTGCCATTACCAGGGCAGGCGAAAGAGAAAAAAATTAACGCACTGACTTCATTTCTTTTCGACAGGCTTTATCACCGGATGAAGATGGCGGGTCTTCGCTTGTCGCCGTCATCTTCAAAGCCTGTTGCCTTCTTTGGGAAAAACAATCCAGGGCTGAAACGTTTTTGCTTCCTCAAAAGGCAATGAACAGTACGAGATGATCACCACCACATCGCCGGTCATGCCTCTGCGGGCCGCAGGGCCGTTGAGGCAGCAAACTCCGGAGCCGCGTTTTCCTTTGATCAGGTAAGTATCGAGGCGTTCGCCGTTGTTGACGTTGACGACGGTGATCTTTTCGTTCTCGATCATATGAGCTGCGTCCATGAGGTCTTCGTCGAGCGTGAGGCTGCCCACATAATGGAGGTTGGCTTCTGTGATGACAGCCCGGTGCACTTTCGATTTCAAGACAGAAATAATCATAGCGGCTCAAAGGTAAAGGCAGGATGCAAAGCCAATGTTAATATAGCGGCAGGTTATCTATCAGGCGGATGTCGCCGAGATAAGCCGCTACCAGCGCCACGGGTTGGGCGGTGCCAGCGGTGGCCGGCAGGAGGGTGGCCGCATCGGCAATAACAAAATAGTCAACGCGGAAACCCTGTGCGGTGAGGTGTTGCACCGCTTCGTCTTCAATGGCGCGGTAAGTTTTGAAAGGCCCTTGTTCCTTTGCGTTTTGCAGGGCGGCATAAAGGGCCGGTGCCAGGGTGCGTTGGGCGGCCGTCAGCCGCAGGTTGCGGCTGCTCATGGCAAGGCCGTCGGCTTCGCGAACGGTTGGCGAAATAGTTAAGGCCACCCGCTCTCTTTTGGTCAGCCGTAGCAATTCGGCAATGACCATACACTGCTGGAAATCTTTCTGGCCCAGAAACAAAAAGTGGGGATCAACGATAGCGAGGAGCCGGTCCACTACCTGGCACACACCCTGGAAATGGCCGGGCCGGTATTGGCCCTCCAGCCTGGTTTCAAGGTTATGGAGCGGATAAACCGGTGCTCTGTAACCGGCCGGGTAAATTTCTGTTGCTGTGGGCAGAAAAAGGACATCGCAGCCGATGCCTGCCAATTGACGGATGTCGTCTTCCAACGTATTGGGATACTTGCGGAAGTCTTCCGGATTGTTGAACTGAGTGGGATTTACAAAGATGCTGGTGATGACGAGGCCGCCGTTTTTCCGTGCTGCTTCCAACAGCGACAAATGCCCCTGGTGCAGGGCTCCCATGGTGGGTACAAAGCCGATGGCTGTACCGTTTTGTTTTGCCTGCCGAAGGTATTGCGAGAGTTTTTTTGCCTGTTTAAAGAGAATCATGCCTGGTGGAGATTGACCGCCTGTGGTGACACAGGTCAAAAATAATTGCTTACCTTTGCAAACTTTCTGTTTTTATCAAAAACACGTATAATGTCGGCAAAGAAAAGAATTTTATTTATTGCCAATGAAATGTCTCCCTACCTGGAGCTGACCGAATTTTCTGAAGTGGTAAACAAGCTGGCCATCAAGGCCAACGACGGCGGTTTTGAGGTGCGTTGCATTATGCCCCGCTTTGGCGCTATCAACGAGCGCCGTCACCGCCTGCACGAAGTGGTTCGCCTTTCCGGCATTAATATTTCTATTGACAACGAAGATTTTCCGCTGCAGATAAAAGTAGCTTCTTTGCCCAACGCCCGTTTGCAGGTGTATTTTCTCGACAACGAAGACCTGTTTAAACGCAAGTATATATTCACCGACGAAAACGAACAATGGTTTGACGATAACGGGCTGCGCACGGTATTTTTTTGCAAAGGCGCACTCGAAACGGTGAAGAAATTCGGATGGCCGCCTGATATTATTCACTGCAGTGGTTGGATGACCGGGCTGGTGCCGATGTACTTGAAAACAGTGTACAAAAAAGAGCCCGTGTTCTCGCACAGCAAAGTTGTGTACACAGTAGGTCAATCTACTTTCAAAGAAACGCTGGAAGCTGATTTTACCAGGAAGGCGCAGATCAGCACAGCCTTGAAAGAAAAAGACTTTGAGCCGTTTAAAGAAGCCAACAATGCTGCGCTGATGCGGATTGGCGCCACCTATGCCGATGCCATTACTTTCGGTACCGAAAAACCCGAAAAAAAGCTGGTAGAGGAGTTCTCTAAAGTGAAGGGAAAGAAGACCTTGCCGTACAATACAGAATCTGATTTAACAGACTATTTACAACTGTATGGCGATCTTGCGAGCAAGTAAAGTCATCTTCTCACAGATTAATTTATTGATGTGAAGCGCATAGGTTTGTTTGCCTTTCTGTTGGCCGGATTTGTTCTTTTTTTTCTCTCCTGCTCAAAAATAAATTCGCCAACCGATCTGGGTGATGAACTGATTCCTGCCGTTGATAACATCAACACATTTGACACAACTCTCGAGCTGACGGCCAACTACCGCCCATTTAATGACAGCAGCCGCAATGTGTTTGGCGAACTTATGGCGCTGGGTAAGCTGAACGACCCGGTGTTTGGTGTTAGCACAGCCGATCTGTTTTTTAATCTTAGTAGTACCGTGTATGGCAGCTCGCCGTTCACCAGCTTCGATGCGGTGAAAGGCATTGACTCAGTGGTGCTGCAGCTGGCTTATGCCGGTGCCTACGGCGACACTGCCGGCAGCCTGTTGAATGTAGAAGTGGCGGAAATAAACCGCAACAGCGGCTTCACCGATACGGTTTATTACCGTTATGATCGCGATCCATTTTCCACCGGGCCTTCTTTGGGCACTCGATCGTTTCTTGTTACCCAACTCGACGACACCATAAGGGTGGGGAATGCGCCCCGCGATACGACGAAAGTGGCCAACGTGCTGCGGATTCCGCTCAACACTTCACTCGGCGACCGGTTGGCACAGTTTGATACAACCAGTAATGGCGCCTACAAAAGCGATTCGCTGTTCCGCGATAAGTTTCGTGGCCTTGCCGTACGCACCACCAGCGTAAGCGGGCAGGGT
Source organism: uncultured Flavisolibacter sp. (assembly GCA_965365435.1). Taxonomy (GTDB): domain Bacteria; phylum Bacteroidota; class Bacteroidia; order Chitinophagales; family Chitinophagaceae; genus Flavisolibacter. The sequence continues at coordinate 24,636 of CBDUBQ010000019.1, read as the reverse complement.
GTTCTTTCTTATTTTGATTTGTCCTCCACCGCATCGCAACTGGTGGTGTATTTCCGGGTGCAGCGCAATGGCGTTCTCGATACCACATCGGCCATTTTTCGCCATTCGGTTCCCAGCCAGGCCAATTCTATTAGGCGGGTGCCCGGGGGCGAATACCTGGCCGGCCTGAATACACCGGCGCCACAGCAACTGTACATTCAATCGTCGCCGCAAGGCTCTTACGCCGGCATTTTTGCCGCTGGCCTCAGCAATTTCCCTAACAAAATCATTCACCGGGCAGAATTGATCGCCTACCGGGTGCCGACGATCTTTGATAATCTCTTTACGCCGCCGAGCCGGCTTTTCCTTGACCACAAGGGAACGTCCGACACCGCAGCATTTTTGTTCGATAACGATATTCAGGCATCCGGCGACGGCGGTTTTGCGCTGGCGCAATTTGGCGGCAACCTTCGCTCGGACAACAGTTACCGTTTTAACATCACCCGCTATATCCAGGGGATTGTAACCCGCAGAGAAGCCAACGATTCATTGCGTATTTATGCCCCCCTGCGCACCGTGCTTCATTCAAAAGTTTTTGGGCAAAAAGTGACCGTACCGGTCCTCGGCGTGATCGCCAATGGGCGGGTAACGCTGGCGGGCCCCAAGCATCCCGATCCATCGAAGCAGCTCCGCCTGCGGATCGTTTACTCCAACCTGTAAAAACGCGTCGGATTATGATAATCTAATCTGGTGACTATATTTGCACCCGGTTTGAAAAACAAGCCAGCCTAAGTAAGCCAAAACACAAACCCTAAATTTATTTGAATGCCTTATCTATTTACTTCTGAAAGTGTTTCAGAAGGCCATCCTGACAAAGTTGCCGACCAGATATCCGATGCACTGATTGATCATTTTCTTGCGTTTGATCCCGAATCAAAAGTTGCCTGCGAAACGCTGGTGACAACCGGACAAGTGGTACTGGCCGGCGAGGTGAAGTCAAAAGCCTACCTCGACGTACAGGAAATTGCCCGTCAGGTCATTCGCCGCATTGGTTATACAAAGAGCGAATACATGTTCGAGGCCAACTCCTGTGGTGTTTTGTCGGCCATTCACGAGCAATCGGCGGACATTAACCAGGGCGTGGACCGAAAAAAGAAAGAAGAACAGGGTGCCGGCGACCAGGGAATGATGTTTGGCTACGCTACAGCCGAAACCGAAGATTACATGCCGCTGGCACTTGACCTGGCGCATAAACTGCTGCAGGAACTGGCCGCCTTGCGCCGTGAAAACAAGCAGATCAAGTATCTGCGTCCCGATGCAAAAAGCCAGGTAACCCTCGAATACGACGACAATAATCAACCGGTGCGTATTGATGCCATCGTGATATCTACGCAACACGACGATTTTGACACGGAAGCCAAAATGCAGGAGCGGATCAAAAAAGACATCATCAGCATCCTGATCCCCCGTGTAAAATCGAAATACAAGAAATACGCAAAGCTGTTTAACGACGGCATCAAATACCACATTAACCCTACGGGCAAATTTGTGATTGGCGGCCCTCACGGCGATACCGGCTTAACCGGCCGCAAGATCATTGTGGATACCTACGGTGGCAAGGGTGCTCACGGTGGTGGCGCTTTCAGCGGTAAAGACCCCTCCAAGGTTGACCGTTCGGCAGCGTATGCTACCCGCCACATTGCCAAAAACCTGGTGGCTGCCGGAGTTTGCGATGAGGTGCTGGTACAGGTATCCTACGCCATTGGCGTGGCGCAGCCAATGGGCGTTTACGTAAACACCTATGGCACGGCCAAAGTGGATTTGAATGACGGCGAAATTGCCCGCATTGTTGAAAGTGTGTTCGACATGCGCCCTTACTTCATTGAGCAGCGCCTGAAGCTTCGTACCCCGATCTACAGCGAAACCGCCGCTTATGGTCACATGGGCCGTAAGCCCGAAGTAGTGACAAAAGAGTTTGCCTCTCCCGATGGTAAAACAGTGAAAAAGAAAGTAGAGTTGTTTACCTGGGAAAAACTCGACTACGTTTCCAAAGTGAAGAAAGCGTTCGGCTTACGCTGAACACCGCAATAAAAAAAATGACCGCCAACCGCGGTCATTTTTTTTGAGAAGGAAAGAAAGGTTAAAAAATATACCTATCTTAGTAAAAATATTTACCGATGACAAAGGTGGAAGAGGCGGCCGTTGCTTACCGCAGCGCCAACCCGCTTCAAAAGGCAGAAGGGAAAAAGGCGCTGGCCAAAGTGGTGCCGATCCATCAATGGAATGCCTACCAAAAAATAGAAACGATAAAAGAGGGCATTTCAAAAGAAGAACTGGAGAATTTAAAAGATCAGGCCGAACTGGATTATACGGCGTTGGCCAAAATACTGGCCGTCACCAAAGCCACATTGCATGGCAAAAAGGGAAAGGAGCGCTTCGATGCCTACATCAGCGAACGGATTTTGCTGCTGGCCGATTTGTATTCGTATGGTTATGAGATTTTCGGCAACCGCGAAAAATTTAACCGCTGGATGAAGTTGCCAAACAGGGCACTGGGCGGCATTGCCCCCCTGGACATTACCGACACCCTTTACGGAATGGAAGAAGTGCGGCATGTCATTGGGCGTATTGCGTATGGTGTTTTTAGCTAAAGCAACATGGAAATCTACCGGCTGGGACTTACCATTTACGCAAGACAGCTTAGCGGCGAAGGTGCCAAACTGCACGGCGGCCGTTGGAACCACATAGGGCATCCGTGTATTTATGCAGCGGCGTCAAAAGCTTTATGCGTGCTGGAATTTGCCGCTAATGTTTCGCTCGATGAGCTACCCGAAGATCTGTCTTTTACCACTTATGAACTTCCCCGCGAGGCTTGCCGCACCTTTAGCCCTGCAGAACTTCCGGAGGATTGGATGGCCACACCGGCACCCGACAGCACCAAAGCCTGGGGTACGGCGCAATTGCAAATGGCAGTGGCGTTGAAGGTTCCGTCGGTTGTTATCCCATCTGAATACAATTTTGTGCTCAACCCGCTGCATGTGCATTTTGCACAGGTGCGTTTAAAAGGTGTTGAGCGGTTTATTTTTGACAAGCGCATTAAAAAATAAATTCTCTTGAAAGGATTCCGATCGCAAAGCAGACCCAAAAAATCATCCCTTGTTGTGGGGCGCATAGCCGTGCGGCAGGCGCTGGCAGAAGGAAAGGCGCTCGAACGCATTTACCTGCAGAATAATCTGGGTGGAAAAGAGCTGACAGAAATTACACAAGCAGCAAGCCTCCAAAAAATTCCGGTGAGCAAGGTTCCGGCGGCGAAATTGGACAGCTTTCATGCCGGCGCCCACGAAGGCTGTGTAGCCCTTTTGTCAAGGGTGCAGTACCTGGACCTGCAAGAGGTCATTTCTTTTGTAGTGGAAAAGGGCGAAATTCCGCTGTTCCTGATCTTAGATGGCATTACCGATATCCGGAACATTGGCGGCATTGCCCGTACCGCCCTCTGCACCGGCGTGCAGGCGCTGATTATCCCGGATAAAGGTGTGGGTATGCTCAACGAAGACGCTATGCTGACTTCTGCTGGGGCGCTTGAAAAGCTGGCAGTTTGCCGGGTGGGCAGCCTGCTAAAGGCGGTGGATGATCTGCACCTGAATGGCATCCGCGTTTTGTCCAGCGAAATGAAGGCTGATCAGGCCCTCTTCGACGTCAACCTGAAGGAGCCGGTGGCCATCATCATGGGCAGCGAGGAAAAAGGAATTTACCCGGCTTTGCTGAAAGCCAGCGATGAAAAGTTCAGCATACCAATGGCAAACGATTTTGAGTCGCTGAATGTGTCGGTGGCCACTGGAATGATTTTGTATGAGGCCATGAAGCAGCGGCTGTTCCAAAGATCCTAACCTGGCGCAATGACAGAAAATTCTATTCAATTGGTGGAATGTCCGCGTGATGCCATGCAAGGCTGGCCGCATTTTATCCCGACCGACAAAAAGATCGAATACATCAATTGCCTGCTGGAAGTAGGATTTCATACCATTGATTTTGGCTCTTTTGTTTCGCCGAAGGCAATACCGCAAATGGCCGATACGAAAGAGGTCATTAAGGGCCTGCAGGCCGGAAATAGCCGGTCTAAGCTCCTGGCTATTGTTGCCAATCTCCGCGGTGCAGAAGAAGCGGCGAATTATGAAATTATCAGCTACCTGGGTTTTCCCTTTTCTATTTCGGAAACATTCCAACAACGGAATACCAATACCACTATCCAGGAGAGTGTGGCGAGGGTAGAAGCCATCCAAAACCTTTGTCTGAAAAACAACAAAGAGCTGGTTGTTTATCTCAGCATGGGCTTTGGCAATCCGTATGGCGATCCCTACAACGGCGAGATTTTGCTGAAGTGGGCGTCGGAAATGGTAAGCCGCGGGATCAGGATCATTTCCCTGGCCGATACGGTTGGCGTGGCTACGCCGGAGCAAATTTCGTTTGCGCTGCAAACGCTGATTCCACAATACCCCGGCGTTACTGTCGGTGTTCATCTGCATTCAACGCCGCTTAACTGGCAACAAAAGTTCGAAGCCGCAATCGGGTCCGGATGCCGGCGAATAGATGGTGCATTAAGGGGCATTGGCGGTTGCCCAATGGCTGGCGACGAACTGGTGGGAAATATGAATACAGAGAACATCATTTCACTGTTGGAAAAACAGGATCAACGACAATTGGCTTTGAACGAGGATGCCCTGCAAAAAAGCCTGGACCTTGCCGCCGCTATTTTCGTCTGACGTTATTGTTTCTATTCAGGATAAAAAAGGTGTTTGAATGAAGTTTCGTTACGAGGTTGACGTTAAAAAACTGCCGGAACCGATCACGCATCAACACCGTTTGTTGCTGATTGGCTCCTGCTTTACCGAAAACATCGGCGAAAAGCTGGACCGGTATAAATTCCGGACCTTGCAAAATCCGCACGGTATTTTGTTTAACCCCGTGAGTGTTACCGAAGCGCTAACCGATTACATCGAAAAACGTTTATACACGCAAGCCGATCTGTTTCAATTGAACGAAGCCTGGCATAGCTGGAAGCACCACAGCCGGCTTTCAGGCATTGAACCCGGGGAGGCGTTGCAAAAAATTAACGCATCCATCAGCAACGCTAACGCTTTTTTGAAAGAAACAGATTATGTACTAATCACTCTTGGCTCGGCCTGGACCTATACATTGACAGAAGAAGCGCCAACGGCAAAGCCGGGAAGCGTAGCGGCCAACAACCACAAAGCACCGGCCACCTGGTTTCAGCGTCGTTTGATGAGCACCGAAGATGTGTTGCGAGTACTTGACAATGTCATCCATCGGCTGGCCTTATTTAATCCAAAGCTCAAGATCATTTTTACCATCAGTCCTGTGCGCCATTTGCGGGAAGGCGTAATTGAAAACAACCGCAGCAAGGCGGTGCTGATACAGGCCGTGCATCACCTCGTTGATAAGTTTGACAAGCTGTTTTATTTTCCGGCTTACGAGTTGGTGATTGATGACCTGCGTGACTATCGTTTTTATGCAGAGGATTTAGTACACCCTAACTATTTTGCCACGCAATACGTATGGGAGAAGATGGTGGCGTCGGGCATGGACGAAAAAACAAAAGCACTAATAGAGGCGATCCATGCGCTCAACCTGGCTTATCAGCACAAAGCCTTCCATCCTGCATCGGCACAGCACCAAAAATTTTTGCAGAAGAATTTGGCCAAAGCGTTAGAACTGCAGCAGAAATACCCTTTCCTCGATCTCAAAAAAGAAATTGACTATTTCCGCAACGGTGCTTAGTGCATGCGGTCGCCCCTTGGTGCAAGTGTTTTCATGATCTCCGCTTCGTGCTGCAACCATTCCTGCCACCGGCGGCGTACCGTTTCTTTATCCAGGTAAGTTTCTGCAAGCTCTATGAACAGCGTATAATGACCGGCTTCGCTTTCCATAAACCGCCGGTAAAATTTGCGCAGGTAGTCGTCGGCAAGGCCTTCGCTCAGGCGCTTGAAGCGTTCACAGCTCCGTGCTTCAATCATGGCCATCAACAGCAATTGGTCCAGGAAACGGCTTTCTTCTGAACCGCCCTTCTGGCAGAATTGCATCAGGCCGTTCACATACTCATCCCGCCGCTGTTTTCCCAGTTTCCATCCCCGCTTTTTCAGCTCGGCCAGCACCAGCCGGAAGTGTCCCCATTCTTCTGTAACAATCGGCGCCAGGGCCTCCACCAATGCATCTTTATCGCTGTGCCGCTGAATGATGGAAATACAGGAGGTTGCCGCTTTTTGCTCACAGTAGGCATGATCGGTCAGCACATCTTCCAACGACATTTCGGCAAGATTGATCCACCGCGGATCGGTGGCAAGCTGCAGGCCCAGAATGGCTCTGGCATCATTCGAAAGTTCATCGTTCCAGTGGCTCATGAAACGAAGATAGGAACAGGCGTGGGCCGCTGCGCCGTATCTTTGCCCGCCTAAAACAGCTATATGAACAAAACAGTCTATATCGTTTCGGCCGTACGTACGCCAATGGGTTCTTTTGGCGGCGCGTTGAAAGACGTTCCGGCCACGCAACTGGGCGCCATTGCCATTAAAGGGGCACTGGAAAAAGCCGGCTTGCAGCCTGACCAGGTTGATGAGCTTTTGATGGGGTGTGTCATTCAGTCGAACCTGGGCCAGGCACCCGCGAGGCAGGCCGCCAAAGCCGCCGGTTTGCCTGATAAGGTAATTTGCACCACTGTAAACAAGGTTTGCGCCAGCGGCATGAAAGCCATTATGCAGGGAGCACAAAGCATCCTGCTTGGTGATGCCGATGTGGTGGTGGCCGGTGGCATGGAAAACATGAGTGCCGTGCCGTTTTACCTGCCCAACCTGCGTTGGGGCCATAAGTACGGCGAAACCGGGCTGATAGACGGTTTGCAGAAAGACGGCCTCACCGATTGTTACAGCAATTTTGCCATGGGCTGCGCAGCCGACATTTGTGCCGCCGACAACCAGGTCAGCCGCGAGGAGCAGGATGCATTTGCTGTTGAGAGCTACCAGCGCAGCCAGGCTGCCTGGAATGAAGGACGCTTTGCCGAAGAAATTGTTCCGGTAACGATTGCCTCCAAGAAAGGCGATGTGGTGGTGAATAAAGACGAAGAGCCGTGGAATGTAAAGTTCGATAAGATTGCGTCGCTGAAGCCAGCTTTTGGCAAAGAGGGAACAGTGACAGCCGCCAATGCCAGCACCATGAACGATGGCGCTGCTGCCCTGGTGCTGATGAGCAAAGAAAAAGCCGACGAACTCGGAATCAGGCCTCTCGGCATTATCCGCAGCTATGCCGATGCCGAGCAGGAACCCACCTGGTTCACCACAACGCCAAGCATTGCCGTTCCGAAAGCGGTAAAGAAAGCAGGTTTGGCGATGACTGATGTGGACTACGTGGAACTCAATGAAGCTTTCAGTGTAGTGGGCATTGTCAATTCCAAAAAAATGAATCTCGATCCGGCCCGGGTAAATGTCAACGGCGGCGCGGTGTCGCTGGGGCATCCTCTGGGTTGCAGCGGCGCCCGTATCATCGTCACGCTCATTAATGTTCTGCGGCAGAAAGGGGGAAAAATCGGCGCAGCCGGCATCTGCAACGGCGGCGGCGGTGCCAGTGCCATGGTAATTGAATTGGCATGATCGGAGCGGTGCGAAACACAAATGACGAGCCCCATCATACCATTCACAACTGCAAATGACGGTATTGTAACTATGATTGGTCTTTTGGCTACGGCAGGAGCCACGTGTTTATAAAAGGTGAATGGGAACAGAGGCTTGCCGCTCCGAAGGACCTGCATGTTTTGCCAGCGAAGAACACGGGCCATCTTCGGAGCCTTGTCTTTCGTAGTCAGAGAATTCTACGATAAACACGGCGATCCTATCGGAACGAAACAACACTTCCCTGATACCGTACTGGAATACCAAGAACAATATAAGCATTGTTGAAATGGCTTTCAATACAGACCTCCCGCATATCCGGGAGGTTTTTTTATGAAATCGTTGGGATCAATAGGCGATGGCATCCCTCCACCTATTTGCCTTTACGGCTGTATTTGAATCGCAAAACAATCAGGACGAGGTTTAGCAAAAGCGAAAACGAGTTGGTGATGATAATCGGCAAATCATCCCGCAAAATCCCATAAACTACCCAGCCCGCTACGCCGGTTAACAGAACGAAAAGCATCAGCTTCGAAATTTCTTCGGCCTTCTTTTCTTTCACTGTTTTGATCAGTTGCGGCAGGAGGGAGCAGGAGGTACATATTCCGGCAAAAAGGCCGATGGCTTGTGTCCAATTCATACGGCCGAAACGTTGCAAAGCCTTTGCCACCAATGGCGCAAGTGCTCACGACGCCGGCCAGGGATCGGCGGGGTTTTACTACTTTTCCGGCGTAGCCGAACAGCCGCTGCGGCGCCGTCTGTGTGGGGCGGCAATTTTAGGTTTATTGCAGGCAGTCCGCTATTTTTGCGCACCTTTCAATACATCAAACGAATGAGACAAATCACTTTCCGGGAGGCCCTCCGCGAAGCCATGAGCGAAGAAATGCGCCGCGATGAAACCGTTTTTTTAATGGGTGAAGAAGTAGCCGAGTACAATGGGGCTTACAAGGTTAGCCAGGGAATGCTGGCCGAGTTTGGCGCCAAACGCGTTATTGATACGCCCATCGCGGAACTGGGCTTTACGGCTATTGGCGTGGGTGCGGCACAAAGCGGCCTTCGCCCGATTGTGGAATTTATGACCTGGAACTTTGCCGTGCTGGCGCTTGATCAGATATTGAACACCGCTTCAAAAATGCTGGCCATGAGCGGCGGCCAAATCAAGTGCCCCATCGTTTTTCGCGGGCCCAACGGCTCGGCGGGTCAGTTGGGTGCCCAGCACTCCACGGCTTTCGAATCGCTTTATGCCAATATTCCAGGCCTCAAGGTGGTATCGGTCAGCAATGGCTACGATGGCAAAGGGCTGCTGAAGCAGGCCATCCGCTACGAAGAAGATCCGGTGGTGTTTATGGAAAGTGAATTGATGTACGGCGAAAAGTTTGAAGTGCCGGAGGAAGAATATTACATTCCGCTGGGCAAGGCCGATGTGAAAAAAGAAGGAAAAGATGTAACGGTGGTTTCGTTCAATAAAATGATGAAAGTGGCCCTTGGCGCCGCCGCCGAACTGGAAAAGGAAGGCATCAGCGCCGAGGTCATTGACTTGCGCAGCATCCGTCCGCTCGACTGGATGACGGTGCTGGAAAGCGTAAAAAAGACCAACCGGCTGGTGATTGTGGAAGAGCAGTGGCCTTTTGCCTCGGTTTCGTCGGAACTGGCCTACCGCATACAAAAAGAAGGCTTCGACTACCTGGATGCGCCCATTCGGCGCATTACGGCCGCCGATGCACCGCTGCACTATGCGCCCAACCTGGTGGCCGCGGCCCTGCCCGACGTCCCTCGCACGGTAAAGCTCATCAAAGAAGTAATGTACCTGAAAAAATAACGGCTGTCAGTATGGTCAGCGGCCTCCTCAAAAGGGCCTTTTTGCGAAAAAGTTGTGTTCTAAAGACACAACTTTTTCATTTTCAGGAATAAGGGCTATAAAAAAAATTTGCAAATGCTTTGAATTTCGAACACAACAACGCATCTTTGTCTCGGTTTTTCATAGGATATTGGATTTTACACGAGGCTGGATTTCTATCCGGCCTTTATTTTTCCCCTGCGCCGCAAGGGTGCGATAATGGCTAGTAACCCGATTCTCTTCGCACCCTAAAATGCCACCCGGTTTTTTCCTGCTTTCGCCATCCGTGTTTTCTGTTCACCGCTGCGTACCCGCTTTTTCCTCGGTTCGTTTGTTCGTCGTTCGCCTGTTCATCTGTTCAACATGCTTCCTTGGCCTCAATTTTCCACTACTTTTGTGCCCCTTAACATTTGTTCATGGCCACCCTCCTGATTATTGACGACGAAAAAGCGATCCGTAAAACACTCACTGAAATTCTTTCGTTTGAAGGTTATAAAATAGAAGAAGCCGCCGACGGTGAAGAAGGGCTGAAGAAGTTCAGGGAGAAAACTTTCGATGCTGTTTTATGCGATATTAAAATGCCGAAAGTGGACGGGCTGGAATTTTTGCAGAAGGCTGTAGAAACGGCGCCGGATGTTCCTATCATTATGATCTCGGGCCACGGCAATATTGAAACGGCGGTGGAGGCGGTGAAGAAGGGCGCTTACGATTTTATACAAAAACCACCCGACCTGAATCGCCTGCTGATCACCATCCGGAATGCCATGGAGCGGAACACCCTGGTAACCGAAACAAAACGCCTGAAGCGGAAAGCACTGAAGGTGCAGGAAATGATTGGCGAGTCGGCGCCCATCAGGCAAATAAAAGATACCATTGAAAAAGTGGCGCCTACCGAAGCCAGGGTGCTTATTACCGGCGAAAACGGTGTGGGCAAAGAATTGGTGGCCCGTTGGCTACACGAAAAAAGCAGCCGGGCAGACAGTCCGCTGGTGGAGGTAAACTGCGCGGCAATTCCCAGCGAACTGATCGAAAGCGAGTTGTTCGGGCACGAAAAAGGGTCTTTTACATCGGCCATCAAACAACGTATTGGAAAGTTTGAACAGGCCAATGGCGGCACGCTGTTTCTCGACGAAATTGGCGATATGAGCCTAAGCGCCCAGGCCAAAGTGCTGCGGGCCTTGCAGGAGGGAAAGATCACCCGTGTAGGCGCCGATAAAGACATCAGCGTGGACGTAAGGGTGATTGCCGCCACCAACAAAGACCTGTTGAAAGAAGTGGAAGAAAAAGCGTTTCGCCTTGACCTTTATCACCGCCTTAGCGTGATACTGGTGCACGTGCCGTCGCTCAACGACCGGCGGGAAGACATTCCGCTGCTCGTCAACAATTTTCTGGGCGAAATTTGCGAGGATTATGGCGTTTCGAAAAAAGACATTCAGCCCGACGCGATGACGGCGTTGCAGAACTACAACTGGACCGGCAACATCCGTGAACTACGCAACGTGGTGGAAAGGTTGGTCATTCTTTCGGGCAAAAGCATTATGCTAAATGATGTGAAGGCCTATGTGCTGCCGAAGGGCGAAAAGCTGTGAGAGGTGAGTGGTAAGTGGTGAGTCGTCTTCGGTGATCGGCAAGTGACCAGCGAATACGCTAGCAATGGCAGAGGGCATTTCTAAATAAGAAATGAGTTGCAAAAGACCGCCGTCACAACTACCTGGAATGACCATCTATTGGGTCGGAAAATGCGGCCGAACCGTTAGTAAACCGGAATGGACTCTTTGCGCTAACCGCCAACAACTCACGGCTCGCTGCTTACCGTTCCCTGTTTCTCAATAAACCGGTAAATTTCTTCGTCGCGCCGCAGAAGGTGCATGTTGACAAAATTCCGCTGGCTTTGTTCTATGCCTTTGCCGGATGCGCAAATGATCTTGTCGGGAAACGTTTTACGCAGGCTTTCAAAATAATCGTCAATACTGATGCCGGTAAAATTGGTGATGAGGTGCAGGTACAAAACGCGAATGCCGGGCACCTGCGCAACCTCTTTCAGGTCGTTCAGCTTTACGTTGGCACCCAGGTAAAGCACCCGCCAGCCATGCTTGCGCAACAGGTAATTGATAAAGAGGAGGGGCAGCTCATGAAACTCGTTTTCGGGGCAAAACAGGACAATCTCCGGGTCGCCGGTTTGTGTGGCCGAAAAGGCTTCTGTTTCGCTGATGATCTTGTTTTGAATAATATAACTGGAGAAATGCTCCTGCGCCGGGATAATGCGGTTGGTATCCCACAAAAGGCCAACCCTCACGATGTAGGGATAACAGACCTCGGTGACAAGGCGTTCGAATCCGATTTCTTCTGTCAACCGGTTTAGGATGCCCGCAAACACTGCTTCGTTAAAGTCAACGGCAGCCGTCAGCAGTTGCTGAATAGCGGTGGGGTAGTTGTTGCCGGCCAACGGAATGGCGGCCGCATTCTGCAGTATTTCTTCGTCCGAAAGGGCGGCAATCTTCGACACCTTCCAGCCATTGTGATAAAGAAAGGAAATGCAGAGCAGCTTTTTCAGGTCGTCGTTGGTATAATATCGCAGGTTGCTCTCCTTGCGTTGGGCCTTAAAAAAATCGTAGCGATGCTCCCAGATGCGCAGCGTGTGCGATTTTATACCAGTTAGCAATTCGATTTGCCGAATACTGAAGTTTTGCATAAACGTTAAGAATCGGTGGGCTGCTACGGTAACACAAAAACTTTTTATACATTGCCGCGGCCAAAGAAAAATTCAATGCCGCCTATTCAAACGGCAAAAGCAGGCTGAAACAACCGTGGCCGGGTTGGCGTTTTTGCTATTGAATTTTGCTTTTGCTCTCCCGTTCAACCCACAATTAAAATACTTTTGTCCGCTTTAAAAATACACGAATGCCGCTTTCACACGTCCTGATTGTTTACCTCATCTCCTTCCTGCTCGTTTTTCTTCCGTCGTTTGGTTTGGCTAAAATGTTTCAAAAGGCCGGTGTGGCAAGCTGGAAAGCGTACATTCCGTTTTACAACACTTGGGTGATGCAGGAGCTGGCCCACCGTCCCAAGCACTGGGTTTTCTGGCAGATCATTCCGGTTGTTGGTTGGTTTATCACACCGGGCATTTTTATTGAATTTGTGAAGCTGTACGGCCGCTTTTCGCTACTCGATCATACGCTTGCTGCATTATTCGCCCCCTTCTATTTTCCCTACCTCGGCTTCAACGATAAGGTGCGTTATATTGGCCCCGAAGGCGTTCGCCGTTACGTGAAGCCCGGCTGGCGCGAATGGGTGGATGCTGCCATCTTCGCCATTGTTGCCGCTACCTTAATCCGCACGTTTGTGTTTGAAGCTTATACGATTCCGTCGGGCTCTATGGAAAAAACCTTGCTGGTGAATGATTTCCTGTTTGTGAGCAAATTCAGCTACGGTCCGCGGATACCCAATACACCGCTGTCGGTTCCGTTCGTGCATAACTATCTGCCCGGCACCAGCAGCAAGTCGTACACCACTGCCTTGAAGCTGCCTTATATCCGCTGGTTTGCATCGCCGGTGAAAAGGGGCGATGTGGTGGTGTTTAATTTTCCGGCCGGCGATACCGTTATCAATCATCCCGATTTCCAATCGCAGCGTCCCTATTATGATGTAAAGCGGGAAGCCGCCGCCGGCGATGCGCAGTACCAGTTTGTGCTCAGCCATCCCGAAGAGTTTCCGCTGGCCGTGCATCCGGCCGACAAGTCCGACAACTACATTAAACGGTGTGTGGGCGTTGCCGGCGATACCATTGAAGTACGCAATAACACGGTGTGGGCCAATGGAAAAATGGAAGCCAACCCACCGCGGTCGCTGATCCGGTACACGGTAGTCACCAACGGGCAGGCGCTCGACGCCATTACCATGAAAGAGCAATACGACATTGACGAGGAGCGGGGCGAGTTTGAGCAAACCTCCAAGCCTTACGTTTATAACATGGTGCTCACCGAAGAAGCCAGAAATGAGCTGGTGAAGCTTGGCTACAAAGTCATTCCCGACATTACCGTACCGGGCAATGCACCGGTATTTCCGTACGACAAACTGCACAACTGGAGCCGCGACAACTTCGGGCCCATTTGGGTGCCCGCAAAAGGCGGCGTGCTAACGCTGACGCCGCAAAACTATGCGGTGTATGAAAGGGCTATCCGGGTATATGAGCACAATGATTTTTACCAAAAAGACGGCCGGTTTTTTTTGAACGGCAAGGAAACAACCACCTACCAGTTTAAAATGAACTATTACTGGATGATGGGCGATAACCGGCAGGGTTCGCAAGACAGCCGCTTTTGGGGCTTTGTACCCGAAGACAGAGTGGTGGGCAAAGCCTGGCTGATCTGGTTCAGCTACGAGAACGGGCCCCGCTGGCGACGGTTGTTTAATATCGTTAAATAGGCTACCTTTAACTGCCCCCGCCCACAGGCGGGGGCATTTTTGTCTCTAATACGCAACTATGAAAGAAAACAAGTATGAATTCAATTACAAAGTTTATGATAGCATTGCCGAATTGCCCGAAGAACAACAGTGGCTGCTGAACGAAGCCCGGGAAGTGACCTCTAACGCCTATGCCCCTTACTCCAACTTTCAGGTAGGTGCAGTGGCCCGCATGGCCAATGGCGAAATAGTGGCTGGCAGCAACCAGGAGAATGCTTCGTTCCCGGTGGGCCTGTGTGCCGAAAGAGTGCTGCTGGCTTCCATATCCTCGCTGTTTCCGAGAATTCCCATCGAAACCATCGCCATCAGCTATAAGAGCGAGCACCAGCGAAGCGACCATCCTATTTCGCCCTGCGGCATCTGCCGGCAGTCGCTGCAGGAATTTGAAAGCCGCGTAAGCCATCCGGTACAACTGATCCTGGGCGGAATGGAAGGGCCGGTGTACGTGATTGACAGTGCCAGCCGCCTGCTGCCGCTGGCCTTCACCAGCGAAGAATTGCGGTAGAAAACAATTTCGTTGTACCGAAACCAGATTGGTTAATTAATCAGCAAAACGGCTCCGGATGCGGAGCCGTTTTTTTATGCACCTTGAAGTCAGCGATCAGGGTTGTTTTCTGCTGCGTTGCGGCTTCGGCAGCAAAGATGTTTCGCGGCCCGTGCCCGGATTGCTTTGCAGCACCAGGTTCTTTAAACGGATCTGTTCGGAAAGAAGCGAATCATTCTGGAGGATCAGCGCTCGGTTATACGTTTGCGTTCTTGCTTTTTGGTAATAAAAAAACGTGGAGGTCAAGAACAGCACAATCACCAGGGCACACAGGCTGTACACTGCCACACGACTCGACTGGAAGAATACCAAATTCATGATACAACCAAGTTGAGGATTTGCGCTTAACGGCAGATTAATCCCGAATTAGAAATTTGTTAGAATCAGAAACTGGAAAGGTTCGTTGTTTTGGAGATAGGTCCCGGTAAGTTCCGTTGTGGCCCGGTGCGGCTGCAATGCCATCGCGGACTGCCCTGCTCAGGCATGGCCTGCCACCGGCAATTCGATGGTAAATGTTGAGCCCTGGTCGAGGATGGATTGTACATGAATGGTACCCTTGTGCAGGCGAATGATGCGGTACGATAGCGAAAGCCCCAGGCCAAAACCATCGGCGCTTCGCTCGCCTTCTTTTTCGATGCGGTAAAAAGGCTGAAAGATGGTTTTGACTTTTTCGGGCGGAATGCCTTTGCCCTGATCAGCAATGCTCACATAGACCGCAGCACCCGCCTTCAGGCGGATGTTGGCCTGGTGGTTGGGCGAATACTTGCAGGCATTTGCGGCAATGTTCCGGATGGCAGTTTCCAGCAGCAGGCGATTGCCGTAAACCACCAGCTTTTCGTCCTCTTCGGGCAGGTCGTCAAACTGGATGGTGGCCGTGTAGGCCGGGTTCATTTTTGCCAGATGGGCCGGCAGGTCAAGTATGATCTCATCTATGCGCATGTTAACCAGCTCCAGCCCGCCGGCATTGCCCGAAGCCTTGGCAAATTCCAGCAGGGTGTGCGTCAGGCGGCCCATTTGCCGTACGTCCTGGTAGATGGATTGAATAACAGCCCGGTAATCGGCCGCGGTGCGGTCGCGTTGCAACGCCACTTCTAACTGGCTCGAAATAGACGTCAGCGGCGTTGACAGTTCGTGCGAGGCATTGGCAATAAACCGCCGTTGCATGTCGAAGCTTTCCTGCAGGCGGTTGAGCAGATCGTTGAGTGTGCCGGCCAGGTGGTGCCATTCGTCTTTGACAGTGCCCGTGGGCAGCCGGCGTACCAGGTTATGGGCCGAGATCTCTTCCACTTCGCGGGTGATCTTCCGCACCGGGCGAAGCAGCCTTCCTGAGAAAAAATAGCCAACAGCCAGCACGGTAAGATTGCCGATCAGGAAGGTGAGGATCAATATCTGCCGCAGCCTGGCCAGGGTCCGATGGCCATCTTCGTCTTCGCCCGCTGCCACAATCACCAACCGAATGTTATCATCGGTGTATTGATAGGCCACCGCTTCTTTATTGTTTTGCTCAAAGAAAATGGCTTCGCGTTTGGCCCGTGCATCTTCCAACACTTTTCTGCTCACCACAAAGCTGTCGTTCGGGTCTTCGAGGTAGCTGTACCGAAGCTGGTACTGATGGTCATAGGCCAGGGCAATCTTGCGGCGCAGCACCATTTTGGTGACAGAGTCCATTTTGCGAATCTGGTCTATGGAAAAGCCGGCCTCTCTGCTGAGTAAGGCACCCACGTTTTTGGCACGGGACTCCAGCCGTTGCCCCACCGTATATTGCCGGGTTTTGGTGGCGGCAATGTAAACACCGGTGCAAATAAGGCCCAGCAAAATAAAAACGAGCAGAGAAAACAACAGCGTAAGCCGCAACCTGACTGGCATGAAAACGATTTTTTTAATGGGCCGTTCAGCAAGCGGCCGCGGGGTAAAATTAAGCTGTGCCGGTGGTAGCACCGTGCCGCGGGCCGAAGGAGAGCGCACCGGTGCTTCGCCTCCGAAAAAATAACGGCGGCGATGGCTCAGCGATCTTTGAGCACATAGCCCATGCCCACCTGTGTTTGAATCAGCTTTTGGTCGAAAGGCTTGTCCACTTTGTTGCGCAGGTAATTGATGTACACATCAATTACGTTGGTGTTGGTGTCGAAGTCAATATCCCAAACGTTAATGGCAATATCGGCTCTTGACACCACCCGGTTCTTGTTTCGCAGCAGGTATTCGAGCAATTGAAATTCTTTGGCGGTAAGGGTAATGCGCTGACCGCCCCGGCTTACTTCCTTGCTGTCGAGATTCAGCACCAGGTCTGCTGCCTTCAGCAAGGTGCCCGTGGGTATCTGCTGGTTCATGGTGCGGCGCAGCAACACCCTGATTTTCATCAGCAGTTCTTTAAATGCAAACGGCTTTATGATATAGTCGTCGGCACCGGCATCGTAGCCTTCAATTTTGTTCTCAAGCGAATTGAGCGCCGTGAGCATGATAATTGGAATGGAAGGGTCGGCGGTGCGTATTTGTTTGCAAAGGTCATAACCGTTGATGCCGGGCAGGTTGAGGTCAATAATAACCAGGTTGTAATCATTTTGCTGGTACAGTTTAAGACCGATGGCGCCGTCGTAAGCGGTATCCACCACATAACCGTTTTCGGTGAGCCCCAGCTTGAGAGTGTCAGCAATCTTTCGTTCGTCTTCTACTACCAGCAGTTTCCGGTCTTCCATTTCGTAAAGGTTTCAAAGGTGGCAAATCTGAATGTTCTGTTACCGCCGGAAAGATAAACCGTTTTAATTCCATTCTAATTTTTGGTTAAGCAGCGCCTAATACCGCCCGGCTACCTTTACGCTACCGGTTGAGAACAGGAAATTTAAATGCAGGGTGTTAACACCGGTGTAAAAACGCTAAACATGAAGTCTATGAAAAATATTACCACACTATTCATTCTTCTTTTTGCCGGCGGTGCCGCCACGGCGCAAACGGTGGACGAGGGCAACCGCCATCTTTATTACGAACGGTATAACAGTGCCGCCAGTGCCTTTGACCAAGTACTGGCCGGTGATGCCAAAAATGATGAGGCCCTTCAGGGAGCAGTTACTGCTTACCTGCAGCAGGATGAACTGGCTAAGGCAAAGGAAAAGCTGCAGGCGGCTCCGGAAGGGGTGAGGGATGAGGCCTTTTACATGGTGGCCATGGGCCAGGTAGCCCTGGAAGAAGGAAAGCAGGACGAAGCCAATGGCTTTTTTACACAGGCTCTTGACGAGTCGAAAAACAAAGATCCGGAGGTGATGCTG
The DNA here is from genome assembly GCA_965365435.1 of uncultured Flavisolibacter sp. Taxonomy (GTDB): domain Bacteria; phylum Bacteroidota; class Bacteroidia; order Chitinophagales; family Chitinophagaceae; genus Flavisolibacter. The sequence continues at coordinate 6,876 of CBDUBQ010000019.1, read as the reverse complement.
GCCATTGCCCGGGCCCAGATCAGGTCCGAAAAGGGCGATGCCGGCAATGCCGTGGCCCTGCTGCAGAAAGCCATTGAAAAAGACGATAAAAACCCGGCTTTGTACGTTGCACTTGGCGATGCTTTCCGCAAGGCGAAAAACAGCAATGAGGGTTACAAGGCCTACCGGCAGGCACTCAACCTCGATGCCGGATATGCGGCGGCTTTGTATAAGATCGGCGATATTTTTTTATCGCAGCGCAACCGCGAAATGTACCTGAACTATTTTGACCAGGCCGCCAAAGCCGACCCGGCCTATGCACCGGCCCTGTATCGGTTGTACCTCTACCATTTTAGCTACAACCCTACCAAGGCCATGGAATACTACCGGCAATACATGGCCAATGCCGATAAAGGATTGCAGAATGAGTACGACCTGGCTGACCTCAATTACCTGAACAAAGACTACGGCGCGGCCCTGGCAAAGGCGGCAACCATTATAGCAGCGCAAGGCGAAAAAACAAAGCCGCGTTTATACAAGCTGGCCGGCTACAGCCATGCCGCCTTGCAGGATTCGGCCAAAGCCCTGCAGGCCATGCGGCAATACTTTGCCAGCGAAAGCGACAGCAACTATGTGGCGAAGGATTACGAAATGCTGGCCAGGCTTTACCTGGCCCAGGACAACAAGGAAGATTCTGCCGTTGATGCATACACGAAAGCCATTGCGCTGGTGCAGGACTCAGCCGAACTGTATCCCTACTACCAGGAGATTTCCGAATTGTATAAAACGAAAAAGGATTTTGCCAACGAAGCTGCGTGGATGGCCCGCTACTACAGCGGCAACAGCAAAGCCACCAATGTGGATTTGTTTAACTGGGCGCTGGCACACTACCGTGCGGCCGAATATGCAAAAGCCGATAGTGTTTTTGGCCTTTATGTGCAAAAGTACCCCGATCAAAGCTTTGGGTATTACTGGCAGGCCCGCACCAACGCAGCCCGCGACGAAGGTATGAAAGAGGGGTTGGCGGCGCCTTATTACCAAAAGCTGATAGAGGTATTGCAAAAAGAAGAGCAGAACGAAAACAACAAACGGTGGCTGCTGGAGGCTTATAATTACCTGGCCGCTTATGAAACCAATACCGAAAAAGATTACGAAGAGGCTATTGGTTATTTTGAAAAAGTGCTGGAGCTGAATCCCGACGATGCAGATGCCAAAAAATACAAGGCGATGCTGGAAAAAACACTGGCTGGCACCGGCAGCCGTTAAGAACGTCTTTTCATAGGTTGAAGGTTTAATACAGCCCGCCGGTTTCCCGGCGGGCTTTCTTTTGCCATCATCTGCCAAGGGCCTTTTAACAAGCTGCTATCAAACTCCGGCGTTCTTTTTTCTTCTTACTACCCAAATTCCGGCACGCCGGAGAAAACCTTTAAAACCCATTACAACATGAAAAAATTTATACCCTTTTTATCACTTGCTTTTTTCGTAACGGCCTGCACCAGTAGCCCGAAGGAATCGGAAACAAAAACACTGGTGTCGGCGCAGCCGGTTGACACAGCGGGCCTGGCTGCTTTTCAGCAGTGGAAGGCGCAAAGTGAGTTGACAGTCGCTACCCCGGTGCAAGAACAGGTGCAACAGCAGCCACAACCCCAGGCGCCGGTACGCACCATCACCGTAGTGCGTGAAGTGAGAGTGCCGCAACCCGCAAAGATTCGCGAAACGATCAAAGAAACAGCCGATCCTGTTCCGTCGCGGCCGTCGCCGGTAGAGCAGCCGCTTCCTGCGCCGTCAGGCACAGGAGATGTGGCCTCCGGCCCAAGTGGTGGAGATGCCACCGGTACGGCCGAAGCACCTGCCCCGCAGGCAGAAACCGCTAAAAAAGAAGGCATGAGCAACGCCACCAAAGGTGCCGTGCTGGGAGGCGCCGGTGGTGCCGTCATCGGTGCCGTTCTGAACAAGAAAAACCGTGGTGTTGGTGCCGTCATCGGCGGTGTGGTTGGCGGCGCGGTCGGCTACGGCCTTGGTAAGAAAAAAGACAATAAGGCATCGCAGCAGTAAAGAGGAAAAGAAAAATTCAGCAAAGGGCAACTGGCAAAGAGCAAAGCTACTAAGCAATAACGGCCGTGCCCCTCACAACAACCGGTTTCAAAAGAGCGTCCGCATGGAGCTCTTTTTTTATGCCGTCTTTTGAAGCATACTTTTTAAAATGGAATAGTTGGCAATGAGGATGCCGGCCAGAATAATAATGAAGCTGATGATAGCCACCGGCGACAAAACCTCACCGAGGATGAGCGCAGCCTCGATGCTGCTAAAAACAGGGATAAGGTTGCCAAACAAAGCGGTTTTGGTGGCCCCGATCGTTCGGATGGCCAGGTTCCAGAACAAAAAGGCCATAACCGACGCACCGATGCCGAGATAGAGCAGGGAACCAATAAGCGAACCATTCCATTGGATAGGGGCTGATACCGCCCGGTCAATAAAAAATGCGGGCAGCAAAAACAAGGTGCCAATGAAAAAAAGCGAAAAAAGAAACAGCATCGGCGGAAGCTGCGGCGGTTTTTTGCGCACCAGCAGGGTGTAGGTGGCAAAGGATAAGGCCGCGCCAAGGATCCACCAATCGCCGGCCGAAAACCGGAACCGGCTGAGCTGCTGCCAACTCCCTTTTGACAGCAGCAGCAGAATGCCGGCAATGCAAAGCACGATGCCGGTGTATTGGTAGCGGGAAAGTTTCTGCTTCAGCAATACGGCCGAAATAAGAAAAACAAAAACCGGCGATGCCGTGGTGCCGATGAGCGCCAGGTTGATGGCCGTGGTGTACCGGCCGGCCACATACACCAGGGTATTAAAGATGGTAACACCAGCCAGTGCGGCGAAGCAGAGATAACGAAGATGGGGCAGCAGGCTGCGCCAGTGGGCGGCTACCGATTTATAAGAAATGGCAAGGAGAACAACGGTGGCAGTGGCCCAACGCAGAAAGGAAAGCGATACGGGCGAAATGCGGTGGTGCAGGGCACGGGCTACGATAAAATTGCCCGACCAAAGGATCACCGCCATTAATGCAAACAAAAAACCGCGTACAAATTGTTGCTGTTCGGTAGGGGCGGCCTGGTTCATAGCGCAAAGAAAGGAAAAAGCAGGACTGCGCTGCCTGGTGGCCGGTGACCTCCGGGTGCAAAAATCAAGGGAATGGTGTTAGCGGTGCTGGTCAATGAGAATAGTGTTGCCATCCGGGTCAACCAGCATAAGGCTGGCCGGGCCAGTGGTGGCTTCGTCGGCCTCGCTTAACAGCGAAAGGCCACTATTTTTCAACTGCTGCTGGATCTGTCGTACATCATCAAACGGATCTGTGTTGGCTGCATTTTCGTCCCAGCCCGGATTGAAGGTGAGTATATTGTTTTCGAACATGCCCTGGAAAAGGCCAATCAGGGCATTTCCGTTTTTCATAATCAGGTAATTCTGCTCCGCACTGCCGCCAAAAACGGAAAAACCAAGTTGCTCGTAAAACTGCCGTGATGCCTGGAGGTCTTTCACGCTTAAGCTGATAGAAAAGGCGCCTAATTTCATGGTGATTGGTTTTGGTGTAAAGATCAACATTCGTTGTTTGTCGGCGGCACAGGAGCAGACTTATTTTACAGCCGGCCGGATGTTAAAAAACGATAGGCGGCGTTCTGGGTGTTGCCGCATTGCGTAGTGTGTCGGCCCAGCAACAATCGAAGTACGGAAGGCTATGTTCTATCATCAATCGAAGCGCATTTGTTCGCTCCGTCCCCTGTGAGAACCAATGGAGGTTAATAGCGCAATTATAGAAAGATAGGAAAGAACAGCACCGCTACGGTTCCTGCAGGCAGTACAGCGCAAGGGAGCAAAAGAAAAAAGAAACAGCGCCGGGCTGCCGACTGCTCAGTTGTTGGTGGGCTAACTACATAGCCATCGCCTCAACACCAAAAACGGCCGTCTTCATTCGTGAATACTGACGGAGGCAAAAAGGCAGTCTTCGCCGGAAGACCAGCGATGGCGGAAACAACGGCCGTAAAATGCATTCAAGACTTTAGGGTAGCCGATAAAAGGCGCCAATTGATAAATGACCTCCCGGATTTCGACCGGCTTCACCCCAATATTCAAGGCAGCTGCCGTATGGGCTTTCAGTTGCGGCAGCGTTTGATTGACAGCCAGCGCCGTGATGGTAATCAGTTCACGTGTGGTGTCACTTAAATTTCCTATGTAAAACACTTCGCCAAAAATGAAGCGCTGCAAGATGGTCATGAGCTCCGGGTCATCAGAGGCCGTTACCGATTGCACTTGCTGAAACAGCTTCTCATACGTTTGTTTGGCTCTTTCTATCCTATTCGTGTTCTCTTTTTTGGGCGACTGCTTACTTGGGTTTTGTGCCCGTGTATGTGACATGGTGAAAGCAACAACGGCAAGAGTGAAAAGGAGACGTTTCATGTTCTCGTTGTTTATTTTTTCAACCGTTTCAGTGTGAAAGGCTGGCCCGGTGCCAGCACGATAATCCGCTCGGGATTGACAACCCGGCTGGACAAGTTTTTGGGGTCACCATTGAAAGGGCTGAAGTCCGGCGCATCTACAAAGCCCCAGTGGCCTAAAATGAGCGGAGTGTTGGGATATGCATTGGCAATCTTCACAGCGCCTTCGAGGCCGGAGTGATAGAGCGCATCTTCCGAATAATAAAACAGGATAGCATCAGGTATGGGCATGTGGAGTTGCTCCTGGTTAAAGCGGCTGTCGCCCGGTGCCCAGATGGAACCATCGGGTGTATTGAACCAAAAACCACAGGCATCGCCGGGTTCATAGTATCGCTGCCCTGGTCTGGGAAAATCGTTTTGCCAGTCGTGGTCGGCAAGTGTCAGCCGAACAGAGACTTTGCCTACCCGAAAAGTATCGCCAATGAAATGGCCAAAGGATTTCAAGCCTTCATTCTTCATCAAACTGTCAACAAAAACGGTTGAATGAAAGCCTTTTGTCACTGACGCTAAATCTTTGAACGTTTCCACACTATAATGGTCGTTGTCGCTGTGCGTAGCAAAAACGGCATCGAGGCGGGGAACGTCTTTTGGCTTGGTGGGAAAATCCCTTAACAAAGGCATATCGTAACCTTGGAGCAGCGGGTCAATCATTAGTGTTGTGCCTCTGCTATTAATGAGAAAGCCAGCCATGCCCAGCCAGCGGATTGTTGTGTTTTTGGCTGGTGAGAACGCTTCCTTTCCAAATGGTTGCGTTGGTGGTGCGGTGGCCTGATACTTCTTCACCTTTTTTACTCCGGTGCTGTCAGTAGTCGATTGCGCTTGCACGCCGTATGTAAAAAGGAAAGTGGCTGCAAGTGACAAGATGGTAAGATTTGCTTTCATTCCTTGTATTGTTTAGCTACTTGCTGCTGCGTCTTAATGTGTATTCGGCAGTAGCTGCGTTTTAAATTTTTGAAAGAACAAAGTTCAGTGGTCTTTCTCGCCTGCCTGTTATACCCATTCCTGTTTTACTTACCATTATTCCCGGTGGAGATTGTAAACAAGGGTCACTTGGGTATACTTGTTCTAATTTTACCCAACAACATTTGTCATTCATGGAAACCATTCATAAAATAGAGAGTGTGGCGCAGTTCAACCGGGAGCGGGGACAGAAAACTTTGCATCCGTTGGTCAGTGTTTTGGACCAATCGCTGTCCAGCCTTGTGCATGAGGCACGTTACCGGTCCGAGCTTTACATTGTCTTTCTGAAAGACACGAAATGTGAGGAGATGAAGTACGGTCGCAATCACTACGACTACGAAGAAGGAACGCTTCTCTTCATTGCACCCGGTCAAGTCTTTGGGTTTGAAGGCAGCGGGAAGATGTTACAACCTTCCGGCTGGGCACTGGTTTTCCATCCCGACCTGATACGAGGGACGCATCTTGGCAAGCACATTAGCGAGTATGGCTTTTTTTCTTATGAGGCAGACGAGGCTCTTCATGTGTCGGACGCCGAGCGGGAAATTGTGCTGGAGTGTTTTAAGAAAATACAGTTTGAATTGGCTCATGCCATTGACAAACACAGCCGCACTTTGATTGTTAGCAACATTGAACTATTCCTCAACTACTGCATTCGTTTCTATGACCGGCAGTTTGTAACAAGAGAACATGTTCACAAAGATGTGCTGACGAAATTTGAAGGTTTGCTGAATGAGTATTTTCATTCCGATAAGCCGCAGACACTGGGCCTGCCTTCCGTCGGTTATTGTGCGGCACAACTGAATTTATCGCCAAAGTATTTTGGTGATTTGATAAAAAAGGAAACCGGCAAATCAGCACAAGAGTATGTACAACTGAAGATTATTGATATTGCCAAAGAAAAAATCTTTGATACCAGCAAGTCAATAAGTGAAGTGGCGTATGAGCTTGGCTTTAAATATCCCTCGCATTTTACCAGGTTCTTTAAACAGCAGGTTGGCAATACGCCCAACGAATATAGAAGTACGTTGAATTAATGTCAATACTAATTCCGTCGATTGGGCAGTAGAGGTGTGCGTTGACACTTTTAGCTCTTTGCAAGGTTGGCCTTAGTGTTTAGGTTTTGTGCGCCTTGCAATGTGCTAAAAATCGCATGGGGCAGCGTCGGCTAAATTTAAAATGTATCAAACGGGAACACTGCGGCTAAACAGGGTGACGTACAACGAACAAGGCTTTCTGTTGTGGCGGCATTCATTGAACGTCCAGCCCCGAACTGCTGCCCGGTTTTGCTTTATTGCTGAAGGTAATTGATAAAGCCGAATGTTGTTCGTCACGCCGGAACTGCAGCTGATGCTTGCACATAACCGATGTTTTATTTGTTGCCCCACCATAGCAGCAAACCCCCTCCTATGTTTACAATTCTATAAATTGCAGGTTAGTTCAGTTACAATATTCGAAA
>CBDUBQ010000018.1:0-110391 GCA_965365435.1 uncultured Flavisolibacter sp. | reverse complement strand
TACCAGTCAATGGTCAGGCTGAGCCCTTCTTCAAAAGTAACCGAGGGCGCCCAGCCCAGCTCCCTGTTGATCTTTGAGGCGTCAATGGCATATCTACGGTCGTGGCCCGGCCGGTCTTTTACATACGTTATAAGCTCTTCGCTCTCGCCCTCCCCTCTGCCCAGCTTTTGGTCCATCAGCCGGCACAAAAGCTTGACCAGGTCAATGTTTTTCCACTCGTTAAAGCCGCCAATGTTGTAGGTATCGCCCACTTTGCCCATATGAAACACCCGGTCAATGGCCGCTGCATGGTCTTTGACGTAGAGCCAGTCCCTTGTGTAAAGCCCATCGCCATACACCGGCAGGGGCTTTCGCTCCATGATATTGTGGATGAAAAGCGGGATGAGCTTTTCGGGAAAATGAAAGGGGCCGTAGTTGTTGGAGCAGTTGGAAACCACCACCGGCAGGCCGTAGGTATCGTGATAGGCCCTGACAAAATGATCCGAAGCCGCCTTGGAGGCCGAATAGGGCGAGTGCGGATCGTAGGGGGTTTGTTCGGTAAAAAGGCCTTCGTCGCCCAGGGCGCCATAGACCTCATCGGTAGAGACGTGGTAAAAGAGCTTTCCTTGATAATTATCCTGCCAGTGGGCTTTGGCCACGTTGAGCAGGTTGACGGTGCCCACCACGTTGGTATAAACAAAGTCGAGGGGCGAAAGAATGGAGCGGTCCACGTGCGATTCGGCGGCGAGGTGAATGACGCCGTCGGGGCGGTGCTGCGCAAACACTCTTTGCAGTTCGGCTGCGTCCAGCAGGTTTACTTTCTCAAAAAAGTAGTTGGGCAGGGCCTCAATGTCGCGAAGGTTTTCGAGGTTGCCGGCATAGGTCAGCGCATCGAGGTTAACGATGCGATACCCCGCATACCGGCTCACAAACAGCCGCACCACGTGCGAACCGATAAACCCCGCCCCGCCCGTGATTAAAATGGTCTTGGCTTCGCTCATAAGACAGTAAGATCGTTTTTATGAATACGCGAAATGATAATGTTTGCGGTACCAGTCGAGCGTGGCTTTAATGCCCTGGCGAACAGTAACCGAAGGCTGATAGCCGAGCAGGCTTTGTGCCTTGCTGATGTCGGCCAGGCTGTGTTTTACATCGCCGGCCCGTTCGGGTCCGTATTTCGGCGCCAGGTCGCTGCCGGCCAGGCCTTTCATGATCGCCAGCAGGTCGTTCAGGCTTGTTTGCTCGTTGCAGGCAATGTTGTACACCTGGTTTACAGCAGCCGGGTTTTGGGTAATAAGCGCCAGTTTGTTGGCCTCAATCGCATTGGCCACGTACGTAAAGTCGCGGCTGTTTTCGCCATCACCATTGATCTGCGGCGGTTCATTGGCCAGCACTGCATTGATAAACAGGGGCACCACGGCAGCATAGGGCCCATCAATGCGCTGCCGCGGGCCAAAGATGTTGAAATAACGGAGGCCGATCAGTTCCAGGCCAAACAGGTCGCTGTACACAGTTGCGTATAATTCATTCACCAGCTTTGTTACCGCGTAGGGCGACAGTGGCTTGCCAATGACGTCTTCCTTTTTGGGCAGGCCGGGATGATCGCCGTAGGTCGAAGAAGAAGCGGCATATACTACCCGGCGGATGCCCGCATCACGGGCGGCATTGAAAATATTGAGCGTGCCAGTGATATTGACTTCATTGGTTGTAAGCGGATCGTTGATAGAACGGGGCACTGAACCCAGGGCCGCCTGGTGCGAAATGAGGTCGATGTCCTCACAGGCTTGCCGGCAGGTGGCATAATCCCGGATGTCGCCCTGCAGAAATTCAAAGGCCGGGTGCTCCCGGAAGCTTTCTAAATTTTTAAGCGAACCGGTGGCCAAATTATCCAACACCCGCACGCCGGTTACCTGTGGCATTTGCAGTAAATACTCCGTCAGATTAGACCCGATAAACCCTGCGCCTCCTGTCACTAATACCCGCATTATACGCTCTTCTTTTTACGTTTTTTGGTAGCCTTGCCATTTTTCATCCCCAACCAGCCAAACCATTTATCAAAGGCCGATGCCGGCTGCTCTTCTTCTTCGAAATAACCCGCACCGTACCCATAGCCATAACCATAGCCGTAGCCCCCGTAGCCGTAATTGCCATACCCGGCTTTCACCTGTACATCGTTCAGCACAATAGATATTTTCGGCAGCTTGCCCATAGCCTTGTATTCCTCCACCATGCTCAACTGCTTTTTGTAAGTATGGCCCTGCCGCACCATGTAGATGGTGCAATCGGCAAACTTGCTCAGCGTCATGGCATCGCTCACCATGCCCACCGGCGCTGTGTCCATAATCACCACATTAAAATTCTGCCGCAGCCAGGCAAACAGGTCGTTTAGCCTTGAGTCGAGCAGCAGTTCTGCCGGGTTGGGCGGAATGGGTCCGCAGGGCAGCACATACAGATTATCGTAGCCCGGCACCTGCACCGGCAAGTCCTCGAGACGGGCCTGGCCGAGAATAAAATTAGTGAGCCCATTTTTCTTCGGCAGGCCGAGGCCCGACAGAATCTTTGGTTTGCGGATGTCAAATTCCAGCACAATGGTTTTTTTGCTGGCCAGCGCCATAACGGCGCCCATATTGGTGCTCACAAATGATTTTCCCTCACCGCTGAACGAGGAGGTGACCATGATCACCGGCTTGCTGGTGTGTGGCACTACATACTGCAGGTTCGACCGCAGAATACGAAACTGCTCCGCAATAAACCGCCGGTTGGCCGGTGTTACAATCAATGTTTTTTCGCCCGAGGAATGGCCCACTTCGCCAAGAATGGTGGCCGAGGTCAGCTTCTCTACATCGGCCCGCGAATTGACCTTGTCGTTGAAAAGTTCAATGAGAATAATAATGAGCATGGGCACCACAATGCCAATCAGTATAGCCAGCAGCTTGGTATTGCGCCGGTTGGGCTTTACGGGCACCGTGTTGGGCACAGCCTCCTGCAGCACTTTTGTATTGGAGATGGTGGATGCAAGCGCAATAGCCGATTCTTCCCGCTTTGCCAGCAGCGTATTATAGATGCTGGCTTTGCTTTCGAGCTGCTGTTGAATGTTCAGCAATTCCTGCTTTTTGTTGGGGATAGTTTTGAGCTGCGCGGCTGCCTGGCTGTTGGTGGACCGGAGCGAACCGATGGCAGCCCCGTAAGACGAACGGATGTTGGCAACATTCTCCAGAATCTTGCCCCGGATGGCCGCCACCTCTTCGGTTTTCTGGCGCACCACCACATTGCCTTCAGGTGCATTCCCGAGCAGCTCTTTGCGCTCCAGCTGGGCTTTGTTATAAGCGCCTACCAGTTCGTTCAGGGTGGGGTCGCCAATGCCGAGCGAGGAAGGCACCGTGCCGGCATCGGTCACCGGCCGGCTGCGCAGGTAGTCCTGCAATTGCGTAGCATTGTTGAGCAATTGCCGTTGCTCCTGCTCCAGCCGCAGGGCATCTTCCACGCGGTTGAAATAGATATTGGTCTGGGCGCCGGCGTCAATGACGTTGTTGGCTTTTTGAAAAGCCACAAATTGCTGTTTGATGCTGTCTAGCTCCCGTTCGCGTTCGCGAAGGTTGGCATCAATAAACTGCAGCGATTTGCGGGTGACTTCGTTTTTATCCTCGATCGTCACATCGCGGTAAACATTGATCAGATGGTTGATTACATCGGCCGCCAGGTGCGGACTGGTGGCCTCCATGGTGATGGTGAGTACGCCGGTGTTTTGCTTCGGCACCACAATCATTCCGCCCAACAGCGCATTGGCCTGCACCTGGGTGGGGTTCCATACCACTTTCGACTCCGGGCTGATAGGATCATTATTGACCCGCACCAGGCGAAAGCGGCCAAATCTGTTGCTGAAAACCTGGCCGAAGGAGAATACCTCTTTGCCGTCGTTGACGGTGAACGTGTTTTGGGTGGGCAGCTTCAGGTTAAGGACAAAGCTTTGCGTGGAGTCTTCAATCTCCAATGCCTCCACCCGAAAAGCGGCGGTCTTATAGACATTCAGCTCTTTAAAACGGCCTTTGGAAAAATAGTTGAAATTCAGGCCCAGTTCTTCCACCACGCGGCTCATCACCGGCTTCGACTGAATGATCTCAATTTCGATTTGCACATTCTTCCGCGAATCGGACTGCATGAGTACATCCAGCTTATCGTTGCCGGCCGTCCCGGTCACCTTTTCATCGCGTATTACAATCTGGCCCGATGCCCTGTAAACTTCGGTAGCGTACCGCAGGTAAACGTAGGCCCCCATCAGCGCCAGGGCAATAAAGATGATGAAGAGCGGCAAAAACCGGACATACCGGAAAAAAAGGTCCTTTACGTTCAGGTTGCCCGAATCGGTTCGTTGCGGCTGCAGAATATCTTGCTCCTCCATTCTGGACTGTATTGGTAGGTTTTATCGGATGACGTTAATGATGAGCGCAATGGCGGTAACAATGCCGGTGGCAATGCTCACCTGCTGCACCACCGACTGCCGTTCTTCCTGTTGCTGGCGCCGCCGCGACTGCTCCACAAAAACCACGTCGTTTTGCTGCAGGCGAAAGTAAGGCGAACTGAAAAGGCTGGCAGAGTTGAGACTGACATATCCTAACTGCAGGCGACCGTCCACCTCGCGGGCCACCTTCACCGTATCGCGTTTCCCAAACTCAGAAATATCGCCTGCCAAACCAAGGGCCTCGAGTATCGTTACCCTTTCGGTAGGAATAACAAAGGTTCCCGGCGTGCGTACCTCGCCCAATACCGTCACCCGATAGTTCAAAAACCGTACGATAACCGACGGATTTTTCAATTCATTTTCCAAACGGGTTTTAATCAGCTGCGCCAGTTCTGTTTTCGTCAGACCTTCTACCCGCAAAACACCCAGCCGGGGATACTCAATCTGGCCGGCCTCATCAACCAGAAAACCAGCGGTTTGCGTAGTGGTAGAGCTGCCCGAAACGGTTTGTTCGGGAAGGTTATACGGCAGATCGGTACGCGGATCGGCGCTTTGGCTATATACTTTAATAGAAAGAAGATCGGCTTTGCGGATGCGTGGCTCGGCCATGTTCAGAAGAGCTTGCTCAGAAGTGTCGGCCCGGTCGAGATAATTGGTATAGCCTGGCTGCTGGGTGCGGCACGACAGCAGGAAGAAAACAAAACCAACGGCCGGAAGAAGGAAAAAACGCATGTTCATGATTTGTCGGTTGCAGCAGTTAACATGGCCGGGCTGGCCGCCACCAGTACAATATTGAGGTGGTGAAGAGGAAGAGCCGGTTCTTTGTGCTTTCCGTTTGCAGCACCTTCTGACCTGGCGGAAGCCGCGGAATCTAACTCAATTGCCCTCACGGCCGGATAGGTTTCCTGAAACTGCCGGATCGTTAAAATCAGCTTTTCCTTCAGCACAAGCGGTTTGCCGTTTTTATACAAAAAATTCACGACCCCATCGGTCAGGCGCACCGCCGTTCGTTCCTCCTTGGCTATGCGCACAAAAAGATAAGTCTTGAGCAGCGGGCTTTCAATGGTTTTCATCCGGTCGCTCCATTGGCGCCGTTCTTTCACCAGGGGGCAAAAGGTTTCCACGCCTTTGTCGAGCAGCCGCTTTGCCACTTTTTTCTCCCAGCGGGGCCGTGTTCGTATCACCCACCAATGTTGTATTTCAGGCATGGCTTCGCCCCCCTCAGTCACAGGCAAATAAGCACCAAAAGGCTAACCGGCCAGTTTAAGGAGGTGCAAATATAGGGCTACCGTGGGAGTGAAAAAATTTCAAAAAATGCATTAAATGAGGAAGTTAAAGCGGTAAAACCCTCACAGGTTGTACGCTATTGTCTATCAGTTGGTAAGGTGAGTTATCCGTGCCGAATAAAGCCGGCAGCGCCGGCTGGCGGCGAGTTTCACGCCGTTGTGCATGCCCGCAGAAAAGCAACCCGAAGCGTATGCTTTGCACCTGTTGTGGCCACTAACGGGCGGCCGGCGCAGGAGGAGAAGCGGGGCGGCTTGAGAGGGGGCCGTAGATCAGAGTTTGAATTTTTACTTTTGATCTAAATCTATCCCACTTGAACCAACGCTATTATTCGCTCGATGTGTTTCGCGGCGCCACCGTTTGCCTCATGATTTTAGTGAATAATCCCGGAAGCTGGGGACATATCTACAGCCCACTGGCGCATGCGCCCTGGCACGGCATTACCCCCACCGATCTTGTGTTCCCGTTTTTTTTATTTGCCGTGGGCAATGCCATGGCGTTTGTTATGCCGAGGCTGGAAGCGGGCAGCCCGGCCAACTTCTGGAAAAAAGTGCTGAAGCGAAGCCTGCTGATTTTTGCCATTGGACTCTTCTTGAACTGGTGGCCCTTTGTGCGGTTTGTTGATGGAGATCTCACAGCTACCGGCTGGACTTACCTCAATGCCGAAGGTAGGGTGGTGGGCGTGCGCATCCTGGGTGTGCTGCAGCGCATTGCCCTATGCTACCTGGCTGCCTCGGTGCTGGTTTATTACCTGAAAAGCCGTGGCGCTTTTTTGGCCGGCCTTATACTGCTACTGCTTTACTGGTTGCTGACCTTCACACTTGGCGATGCTGCCGATCCTTACAGCCTGCAGGGTTATTTCGGCACCGCGGTGGACAAGGCCGTTTTGGGTGAAGCCCATCTTTACCGCGGCGAAGGGATACCCTTCGATCCGGAAGGTCTGACGAGCACACTGCCGGCCATCGTGCAGGTTGTTTTCGGGTACCTAGTGGGCGACTACATTCTAAAGCGCACGAGGCTGGCGGCGCCGGCCCTGCATGCCGATGCCGTTGCGGCTGTAAACCCGTTATACCTCATTCTCACCGGCCTTTTTATTGCCGCCATGGCCTTTCTGCTGGCAGGTTACGCCTGGGGACTCAGCTTCCCGGTCAATAAAAAGATCTGGACAAGCTCGTATGTGATGGTGACCACCGGTATGGCCACCGCGGTACTAGCTACTCTGATTTATTTCATCGAGGTGAAAGGTGTGCGTTCGTGGTGGACCCGCTTTTTTGTTGTGTTTGGAAAAAATGCGCTGTTTGTGTTTGCGCTGAGTGCCTTCCTGCCAAAGGGCCTACGCCTGATTCGCCTACCAAATGGCGTAAACGATAACGGCGACGCGGTTTACACCAATCCCTGGAATTTTTTATATGACACCGTTTATAAAGCGGTGCCGGGTGATCCGAAAATTGGCTCACTGCTGTTTGCACTGACGGTGATTTTGTTTATGTGGGCGGTTTGCTGGTGGCTGGACAGGAGAAAGATCTATATAAAAGTGTAAGGCCGGTGATTCTTCCTTTTTCATAAACAGGCAATGTGGTGTTTTGAAAAAAGCCGGGCCGCTAAATTTAATTAGGCTGATTGAAAAACATTCCTAAACTTGCTGATTGGCTTTTCGGCGATGCTTTTTCGCCCGAAGAAATTCAATATCCATTCAAGCCAGTGCCTGCCCTGTTTTCGCTATGCCCGGTATCTGAGGGCATTAAAAACATCATACAATGAAACAACTTGCTGCCTGGAGTCTGCTTTTATTTTTTCTTTTCAGTTGTGCCCGCCTTCCGGTGCAATCTGTGGCGCTAACCGATGCCCTGCAAACCGAAGGCGAACGCATGCACAAAATGAATGTACTTTTTCTGAACCGGATCTTCGATGGCAAGCGGCAAACCATCGAAAAATTTATCAAAGAAGAATACACGCCCATGGTGGTGGCGGAGTTTACCAAAAGCGTGGAAGAACGGTTCCCGGAAATGGATTATAAAAAACGGTTCCCGGACCTTTTTAACCTGCTTTCGCCCCGCATCAACAAGCGCCGCGATTCGCTTATTACGGCATTGGAACTGCAAAAAGAAAAGCTGGTTGATAAGCTGAACGCCGATTACTCGGTGTACAACACGGCAGCTATCGAATTAAAAAACCTGCTCGCTTCTAATGCCAAAGTGAACCAGCAGCGGGAACAGATTTTCAACCAGATTAAAACACTTTCCAATAACCGCCTCGACTTCAACAGTATTGACGAGGCGCTGGACCGGTTTATCCATACCGGCGGCAGCGTAGCCAATAACATTAATTTGCTCAACAATCTTATTCATCAAACACTCACCAATAAATAACCCGCTATGACAGACGATTTAGATGAACTGGAACGCCTGGCCGACGAGGCGGCAAAAAAAGCGGACAATCATTTTGCCGACCGTTTTTCGGAACTAACGAAGCTGAATGACGATGAGCTGCAAGCGATCATTCTCGAAACCGGCATTAGTAAACAAAACCTCAAAGCCGTGCTGCGGGAAGTAAAAAGCGCTACCGCCAGCAACGAGGCCAAAGCCAGGTCTATTCAGAATATAGATAAAGGCGTATCGGTGCTGGTGTCGCTGGCAAAGCGGTTTGTGTAGCTCTTGTGACGCAACTAATTTTTACAGCAACCTTATTTTAGTGCTTTCCGACTACCATATGGGCCGGAAACCTTCCTTCTCATACCCTGTTTTTCTCAGGCTAAAAATAAAGGGCTGCAAAACATTTTGTGGTAAGCATACAAACAACGCCGGAAGTTTTGGGCCCAAGTATTTTTTCGATAGCGCTGCTTTACAAATCATTTCACCCGCACAACGCCCACTGCCGGCTGCACCCGGGAAAAAACCCGGTGCTGTCCGGGTTTTTTCCGGTTTGAATACGATTTTTAATAAGGTAGTCTTGTACTGCTTTAGGTAGGTTGTAGGTTTTTGCCAACAGTGACGTTTATAGTGGAAAACTGGTATCAATCCTTAACCGAATAGTGCTTACCGCATCTATTCTGTTTCCCTACGGCCAAAAGTGCAATAACAGAATAAAAAGTTGTCGGTTTGCCCCTGAGTGAGCTTCAAATACTTTGCTTCCGTCAGCCCTTATACTGCCCTTCTAAAATCGGTCCTTTCAAACAATTCCTCCGGCTTTTTGAAAACGACTCGGTTGCTCCTGTGAAAGCGATACAGTCGCTTACTGTTCATTGATTGTTTTAATATTTTAAACCATTCGACATGCCACAAGTAAAATTCGGCAGCAAGACAGAGCCTGCCTACGATTTCAAAAAGAGTGACAACATGATTGCCGTTCGTACCGTCTCCACCCGATCCGTTCGGGCAGGAGCGGTTCGTAATCCGGCTGTAGATGCCGTAAGCGGCAGCGAGCTCGTGATGTCTTTTCCGGAAGCTGGTGTTGAAGTTTATAAAATCAACAACCTCAGTGCCGGCCCTTCTTTGGAAAACCGAAAATCCATCCTACGCCGTTCCCCGGATGTACGTTTTGCCGGCGGTGTTTTGGTTGATGAGCAAACCGGCGAACCGGTATTGTACACCGAAAATCTGTTTGTGAAATTTGTAGATGAAGTAGATGGTGCCCATTGCCGGAAAGTGATTGCCGATGCTGGGCTTACAATTAAGCGGGAAGTGACTTACGCCACCAATGCTTTTTTTGTGGAGGCGCCGGAAGGCACTGGTACCAAGGTGTTTGATATAGCCCTGGCACTACTGGCCCGCACCGATGTGGAGTACTGCCATCCCGAGGTGATCCGGAAAAGAGAATCGAAAGCTGTTTTTTCACAACAATGGCATTTGAAAAAAACTAAAGTCAATGGCGTTACAGTTGATGCCAGCGCCAGCGTGGTCCAAGCACACAAAACATCGCAGGGGCAGGGCATCACTATTGCTATAATTGACGACGGTATTGACATTGACCACATCGAATTTCAATCGCCGGGGAAAATTGTAGCACCAAGAGACATTACGCTGCGGCTTCCAGATCCGCGGCCCAAAGATCCCAACCCGTTCTTTCCGGATAACCATGGCACCGCCTGTGCCGGCGTAGCCTGTGCCGATGGTTTTAAAGGCGCCATCGGCGTGGCGCCAAAAGCCCGTCTGATGCCCATCCGCGTTTCTAACAACCTAGGTTCGCAAGACGAAGCCGACGCCTTCTTTTGGGCAGTTGAAAACGGTGCCGACATTATTTCCTGCAGTTGGGGTCCGATTGATGGCGAATGGTTTAACCCGGATGATGCACAGCACCACCACGTGGCGCCGATACCTGCCAACACCCGGCTGGCCATTGACTACGCCACCTCAAAGGGAAGAGGCGGTAAGGGCTGTGTCATTGTTTTTGCGGCCGGCAACGGTAACGAAAGTGTGGATAACGACGGCTATGCAAGCTATGAAAGAGTGCTGGCGGTGGCTGCCTGCAATGACCGAAGCAGCAGAAGCATCTACAGCGATTTTGGCAAAGCTGTCTGGTGCTGTTTCCCAAGCAATGATTTTCCTTTTGAAGATGGTAATCATCCAGCGCCGTTAACGAAAGGAATTTGGACAACGGATCGCGGTGGTCAACGAGGTTATAACCCCGGCAAACCCGATTTGGGTGATGCTGCCGGCATTTTCACCAACAGCTTTGGTGGTACTTCCAGCGCCTGCCCAGGCGTGGCTGGCGTGGCAGCACTTGTGCTTTCCGTAAACCCCAACCTACGCTGGTTTGACGTAAAGGAGATTATCAAGAAAAGCTGCGAAAAAATTGACGCAGCGAACGGAAACTATGATGAGGAGGGCCGAAGCGACTGGTATGGCTATGGCCGGGTAAATGCTGCAAAAGCCGTAGCCATAGCTTTGCAATCAGCAAAAAAGAAAGCCGGCAAAGCGAGACAAACATTGGCTTAATCACCTGCATCTCACCGCCAGTTGCTGGCGGTGAGATTTTTTTGAAAGACCTGTGCAGGAAAGTGCTGCTTCTTCTGCTATTAAACTACATGTTTGAAATGATTGCCTGCTATACTCAAAGAAATGTTTTACATAAAACCTTTGTTGCTGCTACTTTTTTTGCCGGCCTGTGCGGGTGCCCAAACTGATACGGTTTCCATACCGCTGCCGCCAACATTGATGCAAAAAGGACGGGAGTTCTCTGGTCTTTACCTTTTCAACCAAAAGCTTCTGTTTTTGCCGCAATTTGCTGATATAAATGCCGCAATGGATGAGGATGTATTTATTTATACAGTGAACCTTCCGGCAATCGCTGCTTGCACCACCCGGCAAAACCGCTGCATAGAACCAGTAGCTGCTGACTCAATCATCTTGCGCAACCTGCAGAGTCTAATCCGAAGAATAGGAATGGAAAAGTATGCCGGGCTGGAAGCTGTGGCAACCGTCGGCAACCGCTTTTATTTTACGGTGGAAACGCAAATCCATCGGAACAGTAAAATACCAGGAGACAACTATTATACATTTCAGGGTACGTTCGATTCTGCTGCCAATACCATTAGCCTCGACAGCACCTACTTTACGTTACCCAATTGGCTAAAAACTGACTCCTTCGCCAATCAAAAAAGCAACTTTGAACAAGTTGGACCGGAGGCAATGGCGCCATTGGATTCGGCCAGCCACCTGTTGGTTTTGCTGGAGTACAATTATCCGTTTGAAGGCAATACGAAGGCATTTAAAATAAGCCATGGAGCCGATTCCCTTACAACCCTATCAGCTATTAAGCCGGTTGATTTTCGGGTCACCGATTTGACCAACAGCGGCGGAACACTTTATGCCCTTAATTTTTATTACGGCGACGAATGGAACATTTATGCCCAACATCCCGGATTAAATAGGCCGGAGTGGCAGATAAAAGCCCGTGCCGGTAAGTTTAATACCGATCAGCACAAAAAGAAAAGTTATACGTTTGGCCGCATCCTGCGTCTTGATACCAACAGCAACCCCTGGCAATGGAACGAAGAAATTGATGAAATTCCGTTTGTGGCGAAGAGGAATTGGGAAGGCGTGGCAAAATTCGGGAACGGTTTTTTGATCATCAGCGACGATAACAAAGGCAAAAGTGAGTTAAAAACACACTTGTTGTACCTGCAACGGCGGTAGCAAAAGGCTAACAGATTTCACTGCGCTGTTGTTTCGACGCAGGTACCGGCCTAACTGTTTTTTGCGTTGCTTCTTTACCTGGAAGATAAAACAGATTCTCAGAAAACGGCCAGGATGAGCAACAGAGAAGCCGTCGTTGCCCACCCAAGAAATGTTGTGATCCACTTTGTTTATTTACCCACCGTGTGAATGACTAACACTGGCCGCGGGTTGCCGCTGCCGCTTCCGACGCCAAATGATTACGGCCCTCCAAAAAAATTTCTTTATGCCGTCATCAAAAAAATATCCAGTATTGCGGCAAACCCTCATTGTGCTTTCGTTTATTGCCTTAGTGGGTTTGTTCTTTACCATCAACCATTTTATTGTGATTCCGCGCCAGCAGCGGCTTTACAACAGTCGGGTGTGCCGGGTGTTGGCCGAAGTGGCCGAAGGATGTAAAAAACGGCTCGACGACCAGGCCGATTATTTGGCGAAAAACTCTTTGTCGCAACCGCCTGCCGATACGCAATATATTAAAGGCTGCAGCGACACCTTGCAGCAATCTTTGAAAAACACTATCCGCCCTGCCGGGGGGCAAACGGTAAATAAATTTAAAAAAGAGTATTCCTTTGAAAAAGCGAACGTCCGCATCAAGATAAGCTATTCAGCAAGCGCTACAAAAGACTCTTCCAATAGCGATAGTACTCTTATTCCATTACGTTCCATCATGAATCCTTCTATTGAAGTGCTGCACAAGGGCCTTTTTAATCTAGTGCTGTTGGTGCAAAGAACAGACCGGAAAAACAATGCGTCAAACACACCAAAAACAGTTGTAGAGGAAGCCGTGCTTTATCGACACGGTGCGTTGGCGGCGGGTCTCATTCCTTCGGCTGACTCGCTATTGAAAGACAGACATTTTGGGCAATTCAGTGGCATTAACGATGTACACATTGGCGGAAGTGATTACAAAGCCTTCACTTTTCCGTTTCAATTGGATGAGCAGGAGTTAGTCCTAGTTGGGTTCTTAAAAGAAAATGCCTATCAGGTCAGGGCAACCCGATACTCGAGAGCCGTAGTATTAAGCATTGTTATCATTTTGATCTTTTTGATTCTAAGTCTGCCCTTAGTTAAAATCTATTTGTCGAGCCGCCGGGAGCGCCTCAACACAAACGATGTGCGGCTGTTGATGGTAACGCTGACTGCAGCACCTTTTTTCTTTATCATCATTACCGGCACCTTACTGGTGCATCGGTATGTAAACGAACAAACCGACGAAAACCTGGCAACACTGCACCATCGTGTAGAGCAAAACCTTCATACTGAAATAGATACCGCCCTTGCGCAGTTAAAAGTCTACGATAAAATTCTGGCTTCGCCAAAAAAAGCCGAAGAAATCTGCGATGACTATACCGAAAGAACACCGAAGGCCAACAATGTACCAAACATAAAAGACATTCTCTTTTACCCGACCATTTACCCAAATCTCGACGATGTGCATTGGATAAACCGCCAGGGCGACCAAGTGGCCAAATGGTATAATAACGATACGCTGCCAGTGAAGTACCTGAACGTTGAACAGCGAAAATACTTTCAGACCCTCCTTCATGGCCGAGGCTATGTTTCAAGATCCGGCGACAGCTTTTCTATTGAACCAATAATATCATGGTCCACGGCGGCGTATGCAGTGAATATCGTTACACCAAGCCAGAGTTCTTTTTCCAACAGAGGCGATACCGGCAGCAGGGAGCAGGCAATAATGATCGGTCTGTCGGCCCGGCTTTATTCTGTCACCGACCCGGTGCTACCTAAAGGTTATCAATTTTGCATAATCAATGAAGAAGGTCAGATACAATTTCATTCACAGGCAGCCCGCAGCCTGCACGAAAATCTTTTTGAAGAAAGCAATAGCAACATGTCGCTGTTGGATGCGGTGGCAAAAAAAGAGAGAGCTCTGTTGAACACAGTGTCCCTGTTTGACCGTGATGTCAAGATGCTCGTAGCGCCTTTGCGCAACATGGACGCCCTCTACCTTGTCACCTATTATAACAAACGCGATGGTTACCTGTTTGTCTATCATGCGGCAGCCTTTACCTTGCTTTGTGGCACGCTGTCACTTTTCCTTTTGGTGATTTTACTGATGCTTTACTCGCTGACTGGGCCGTCCAAAAAGCTGAACGGGTACCACACCTACGACTCTGCCTGGATGCAGCCAGTGGATGCCAAAAATGGTTTGTACAAAAAGATCGTAATGCAGCTGCTTTCGATTGTGCTATTGGCTCTGGTATTTGCGCCGCTGGTTGGGTTGTTAGAAGGCCATGCCTATTGGTTTGTATTTCAGGCCAGCCTGCTACTACCGCTATATGCGGCAACAGGCTATTATCTATTGAAAAACAGCTACAAATGGGCAAACGATTCCTTAAGTCTTAAAAAAGCCAACAGAAATGTTGGTATCATTTACGGCACCTTTTTGGGTTTGCTGATTGCAAGCATTAATTATCTGCAATATAGGGATGCGACATGCATACGCTCTGCTTCTCTCTTTTTTATCCTGTTTCTTTCCCTGTTTGTTTTCTTCAGCGCCCAGCGTTTCAAGGGATGGATGCAGAATGCCAATTACTGGCTGATGCAAAAAAGAGCAGTCGGCCCCACGCCATGGTACCTTGTGCTGCACAAAAACGTTGTTGACCTGCTGTTTCATAAGCACTATGCCTCAAATTACCTGCGGACCATCCGATTTGTTATCTTCTTTTTGGCGGTGCTACCCGCTCTAGGCATTATGAGTTTTGCACTCAACGAGGAAAGCAAAATGCATGTAAAAGGAAGCCAGTTTCAAACAGCCAGGCAAATACTGGAGCGTGGCCGCAACCTTGATAGCTATTTTGCCGCCACTAAACTTGATCTGAACAAGGAGAGCCTATACATAGCAAACAGGAAAACGCAGCAGTCTTACGGCGTTTACCATCTCACTGATACATTAAAGATTGAAAATGGCCCACTCTACGAAAATCACCGATTGGCAAAGGGTAAACGCATGAAAAACTCGTCCTATTACCAAGCTATCACCCAGTTTCTTTTTTTGCCAAAAGACCATACTGACTTTTACACCAACACCGACGAATATGCTTGGCATACTGGCGCTAACGACGCTGAAATTAATCTTGGCTACCGCACCGAAAATTTCAGCCCCGCCGCCAACCTGCTTACACTGTCCCGCACTCATAAAGGCCATTTTATTTTATTTGACCTATTTAATAGCTTTACAGGCCTGTTGTTCCTTCTTGCCATCATCGCCTTTTTTATCTTTCACTTTACGCTGGTGGGAGCTGTAACGAAAAAGATTTTCCTGCTTGACTTTTTCAATTATAAAGGAAATAGCACTATCCAAACAGCTGTCCATAACCAACCTTCGGCGTGGACCGACCGCTTCTACCAAAACCTTTTGCTGAGCAAATACGATAGGCGGTTTTTAGGTATAAAAGACCGGCGGTTTCTTTTTGTAACGAAAAAAGCCAAGTTGAACGGCAAAATAATTCTACAGAAAGAAGACAAAATCTTTGAGGCACCGGAGGGACAAGAAGAAGTTATACTACAGTTACAGCATTTGCTCTCGCCGGCCTATGATGCTATGTGGAACGAATTAAAATCCAACGAGCGGTTTTTGCTTTACGATTTTGCACTGGATGGCTTCACCAATTACAAAAACGTAGACCTGCTTTACGGCTTATACCGAAAAGGTCTTATCGTAAAACATGACCAGCAACTGCAACTGATGAACCACAGCTTCAGAGCCTATCTTTTGGGAAAAACAGACACCGACGAAATTGAGCAGTTGCAAGACGAACTTAGCGCCGGCAGCACATGGAAAAACCTAAGAAACGTTTTTTTGGTTTTATTTTTTGCTATTCTCATCTTTTTGTTTGCAACGCAGCAGGATGTGTCGAATCGAATACTGGCTATTGTTTCGGGTCTGGCAACACTGGTGCCTTTGCTGCTACGAATTTTCGATAGAGGTGTTGGGACTGCTGATGGGAAAAAATAAGGTGATTGTTCCGCGTAAGAACCGCCGCTAAAGAAACTAGTGATGTATGGCAATAATTGGTGCTGCCTACCGAACATAGTTGGCACCGATTCATTGAATCAGTCAAGCAGAAGCCAGAAGACTGGCGATCCTGCTACAAAGCCACACATCTTTCGAAATCAAATATTTTCCCAACCTTTTCTAGGTAAGCGAGGTCACTTTCAGTCCACCTGGTCATTAATAAAAAATATCCGAAAAGTCGAAGCTAATGATTTCTTAACGCCATAAAACCTCATACCATGAACCTCAAACCCCTCCCCTCCCCACTCGCTTCCCGCGAACGCGACACAAAGCCTGAAGTAGTCGTTTTGCACGCCACCGCCGGCAGCACCGCCCGCAGCAGCATTGACCACTTGCGCAGCATTGGCCTCAGCTATCATTACGTCATTACCCGCGACGGCCGCGACACCGCCAGATCGGAAAACGGCGATAACAGCGAGCCAGTAGTTCATCAATGCGTCCCCAATCACCGGCAGGCCTTCCATGTAGCATCGCCTATACCATCGCCGGGCGGCCGCAGCATCAACCGGTCGTCTATTGGCATTTCGCTGGCCAATATTCAACGCAAAAAAAATCCGGAGGAATATCCGGCCAGACAACTAAAGGCCCTCGACGAGCTGCTGGCACATCTGAAAGCCGAGGTGCCATCGCTGCGTTTTTTGACCACGCATGCTGCCGTACAGCCCTGGAACCGTGCCGACCCGCTGGCGATTGTAGGCAAAGAGCTGGCCGAAAAACACGGCTACGAATGGTGGGAACCAACGGCCGATGAAATACGCACACACAAGCCAAAAAAGTAATATTTTTCTTTTTGAAGAAAAACTGCCGGCATGGGTTTATCTGCGCAATGTTTATTGTGCCGGCTTTTCTTTTCGCTTGCCTCAGGACACCAGCCGTTAAACAAGCCGCCATTAAACCGCCATTATGAACAAGCCAAAAACGCCGCCTTTCCGCAAAATCAAAGGTTACGCTTTCGACCCTTCGCTTTCTGCACGGGTGGACACGTCGCTGATCAATGACATGGTGTACAAAGTGCCCTGGGAAAAAAACCTTAAGGCGGGCCCGGTGGGCGAATACGTGGAGATTGTGGACTACGATCCTACGCTGGCCAAATTTTATACGCCGGTGAACCTGAACGAACCGGAGCTGCTGGCGCAGGATGGCCTTTCGCCCAGCGAAAGCAATCCGCAATTTCACCAGCAGATGGTGTATGCGGTGGTTATGACCACCATCCGTAATTTTGAAAAAGCGCTGGGCCGCAAAATTCTCTGGAGTCCTCATTTAAAGAAAGTGCAATCGGCCGTCAATGATGATGAACCTGATAAGCTGGAAGAAGAGCCCGTGTACAAGCTTCGCATTTATCCGCATGGCCTGCGGGACGCCAATGCCTATTACAGCCCGCAGAAAAAGGCCCTGCTCTTTGGCTATTTTGCCGCCAAGCCGGCCGACATTACACTGCAAATGCCCGGCGAGATGGTGTTCACCTGCCTGAGCCACGACATCATCGCTCACGAAACCACCCATGCCATTTTGGATGGCTTGCACCGCCGCTTTACCGAACCTACCAATCCCGATGTGCTGGCCTTTCACGAAGCCTTTGCCGATGTGGTGGCCCTCTTTCAGCACTTTACCTTTCCCGAGGTGCTGAAAAGCCAGATTGCCAAAACAAAGGGCAACCTGGAAGCCCAAAACCTGCTGGGCGAACTGGCACAGCAATTTGGTACGGCCGTAGGAAGCTATGGCGCCCTGCGCAGTGCCATTGGCTATACCAATCAAGCCGGCGAATGGACTCCGCTGAAGCCTAACGGAGATGAATACCGCACCGTGATGGAACCGCATGCCCGCGGCGCCATTTTGGTAGCCGCTGTGTTCGATGCCTTCCTGACGATTTATAAAACCCGCATTACCGACCTGTTGCGCATTGCCACCGGCGGCACCGGTGTGCTATCGCCGGGAGAAATTCATCCCGATCTGGTGAACCGACTGGCGGCCGAAGCGGCCAAAACCGCCAACCATATTCTTACGATGTGTATCCGGGCTATTGATTATTGCCCGCCTATTGATATTACGTTTGGCGACTACCTCCGTGCTATCATCACGGCCGATACGGACCTGGTGGTGGACGACACCCGCAACTACCGGGTGGCTTTTATTGAAGCTTTTCGCGAACGGGGCATTTACCCGCAGGGTATTCGTAACCTGTCGGTTGACAGCCTCTGTTATGCCGCACCTGACACCGGCAAGCTGGGTGGTAAGATTGTTCGCATTTGCAAAAAATACCTTCGCGACTATCGTCATGCACTGCTGTACAAGCCATCGTCAACCGAAAGCGAAAGACAGCATATTTATGAAACCACCCGACTGTTTATTACCGGCGGCGAATGGAATGGCGAACGCATTGACGGCATCCACCGGAAGATTGTAGAGAACTTTGAAAACGCCGCCGAATTTGAACAGATCACCGGTTTGATCTTCGCCAATGGCTGGGAAGAACTTGGCATTAAAACCGCTTTTCCAAAGGGACCAACTTTTGAAGTGCACAGCCTTCGACTGGCATCGCGGGTGGGCCCAACCGACCAGCAGAGCAATCAGGTCATTGTGTTCATTACGCAGAAAGTGGGTGTGGACATCAAAAAGTACATCGCCGGCGAGCTGCAATTTGAAACATTTGTGCCGGGGCCAGGGAAAGAAACCGACAACAGTTTTATACTGCGCGGCGGCTGCGCCATGGTATTTGATCTGGATAGCGATATTGAACTGAAGTACGCCATCTCCAAACCCTTGCTGGACATGGAGGCGTTAAAAACCGGCGTGCGGAAAATTAATGCCGACCGTGTAGCCAACCTTTATCAAGCCTATCGCGGCCGGCAGCCCGAAAGCGAGTACGAAGCTTATTTCAGCAAGCGGGAGTTTAACCCGTTTAACGAACCGTTTTCATTTTTACATAAACACTAAGGCGCTGCCGGTTTTGCATCGCTGTTGACTTTCTCAGGAAACGGCGCCCAGCCTCAACCACATTCACCACACACCATTCAGCACTATGGCAAAAGCATCCTCCACACCGCGAACCATCACCCGCATTGATGTACGAATGTACAGGGCCGGCACCGGCGATTTTTTTGTATTAAAACTGTTTGCCGGTACCCGCCACAGTTTTACCATGATGATTGATTGTGGCGGCATCAATGCCAGCAAAGAAACCTTTCCACCACTGATTGACGACCTGGCGGCCTTTACAAAACGTGCCGGCGTGAGCACTGTGGACCTGCTGGTGGTGACACACCAGCACGACGACCACCTCAACGGGTTTGAGAAAGAAGCCGAACGTTTTAAAACGATCCAGGTAAAGAAAGTATGGCTGGCCTGGACGGAAGACGATCAGGACCCACAGGCCAATGAACTTCGCCGCACCGAAGGGCGAATAAAAATGGCCCTGCACACTGCAGCCAACCGCCTGCGTGCAGCCATGCAGGAGCCGGCTTACCGTGCCAGCCTAAACAGTTCCTCGAACGGCCGAAACATATACGAAGCACAAGCCTATTTTGTTAACGGCCTGATGGAGCTGACAATGCTGAACAGCGTAGGTATAAAGAGCAGCCCCAAAGGCAAGGCTGCTGCCAAACCGCAAGCCGCCACCGGAACAATGAATACAGGCATTCCGACCATGCGTGACCTGCTGGAAAGCTGGAACGTGATAAAACCTGGTACCGAAGTAGAGTACCTGCAGCCCGGCGATCTTATTGAAAATCTGGAAGGGGCACTGGGCCTGCGTTTTTACATTTTAGGGCCGCCGCGCCAGCGGG
The DNA here is from genome assembly GCA_965365435.1 of uncultured Flavisolibacter sp. GTDB lineage: Bacteria > Bacteroidota > Bacteroidia > Chitinophagales > Chitinophagaceae > Flavisolibacter. The sequence continues at coordinate 90,675 of CBDUBQ010000018.1, read as the reverse complement.
AATATATGATGATGGAAGACCGGCATGATGAAGTATTTGACAAGCGGGAAAAACCCAGCGTGGATTTTTCGTTTTTGAACCTTTTTATGAGCGAAACGGCAAGCACCTCGCTGAACGAACCCTTTAACGACCATTTTTGCCAGCAGGAAAAACCCCATGACATGGAAGCCCTGTACAACGAAAAGGACTGGCAAAAGATTGACCACGACTGGCTGTTCAGCAGCGGCAGCCTGGCCCTGCGACTTTACAAAAACATCAACAACACCAGCCTTGCCTTTGCCATTCAGTTTGTGGCAAGCGAAAAGGTATTGTTGTTTCCCGGCGATTCGGAAATGGGCTGCTGGCTAAGCTGGCACGACCACTTGAAATGGACGGTGCCGGTAAACGGAGAACCGAAGGTGGTGACGGCGGAATACCTGCTGAACAAAACCGTCTTCTATAAAGTCAGCCATCACCTGTCGCAAAACGGCACCGCCAGCCGGCGGGGGTTTGGCATGATGACAAGCGGCGACCTTACGGCCATGGCGACGCTTGATTTTAAGAAGATCTTATCGGGATGGCGAAACACCATGCCGAACGATTTTCTGGGCGCCGGACTCATTGAAAAAACAAAGGGTAAACTGTACTTCGCCGGCGACCGTAGTACCATCCTGCCGGCTATTCAAACGGACCGGGTTTCGGTACGGCAGTCTTACCTTACCAAACTGAATACGCTCAACAAAAAGTTTGACGGCAAGCTGTTTGTTGATTGCAGCATAAAAGGATAAAAAGCCGGAAGCCAAAATGCAGGCGTAAAGATTTACCCTTTTCTGCAGTGCCTTCTTATTTCCGGCAACCCCAGGTGTAACTTGCGTTTCCTTTCTTGCTTATGGAGTAAAAGAAAAATCGTTGAACCCCATAGCCACAGAAAAACACATCGGTTTCACACAGCATAAAATGCAGACTAGAGCAAGGCGACATGTTGCCAGGCACTCTGTTTTCCGCGGCAATTTTCGGCTTCCGGCTTGCTCTTATTCGCCCAGGATCGCATCGCTCTTTCCCTTTTTCCACTGTTTCGGCTGGGCGCCGTCCATCTTTACAATCTTCGGATAAAACACACCGACCGTATCCACCAGCGCACTCTGCGCCCTCATCACCTCATGGATGTCTTTATACGCAAATGGCGCTTCATCCAGTCCACCACCCAGTAGTTTCACACCCTGCTTTGCCAAGGCTTCGTTCAGCTCTTTGTGAGTCACGGATTTCAGCGCAGCGGTACGGCTCATCTTACGTCCCGCGCCATGCGAAGCGGAGTTGACGGAAGCCATCTCTCCTTTTCCTTTTACGATAAATCCCGGTGCGGCCATGGAGCCGGGGATGATTCCCAGCACGTCTTTCGCCGCCGGTGTGGCGCCTTTGCGGTGCACAACCACCTCCTTTCCTTCCCACTGTTCTTTCCAGGCAAAGTTGTGATGGTTCTCCACCTTCTTCAGCGGCTGCCGGCCGAGTTGCCTGGTAATCTTGTCATGAATAACCTGGTGACAAGCCGAGGCATAATCACCCGCCAGGTTCATGGCCATCCAGTATTCAATGCCTTCCTGTTCGTCAAGGGATAACCAGGCAAGGTTTACGGCATCGCCGGGCAGGCGGCGTTTTTCTTTGGCCAGCTTAGTGTAATGGTTGGCCACGTTGGCACCTAATGCCCGTGAACCGGAGTGCGACAACAGCCCCACATACGAACCGGGTTCCACGCCAAATACATTGTCCTTTTCCGCCACATTCACCACGCCCCATTCAACGAAATGGTTGCCTGATCCGGACGAACCCAATTGCTTCCAGGCACGTGCCTGCAAACCTTTCAGCAAGCCAAGTTCATCAAACTCCTTTCGCTCCATCACCTCGTGATTAGCAGGGCGCTGAAATAGGGAGCCGCTACCAAATAAAGTGGCTTCGTTCAGCTCCCGTACGTAAAAATGTTCACGGTCAACCAGTTCTTTTGGGTTGATGTCGAAAATAGACAGGGCCATCCGGCAACCGATATCCACGCCGACACCGTATGGAATCACCGCATTTTCTGTCGCCAGCACACCACCTATCGGCAAGCCATAACCGTGATGCGCATCGGGCATTAGCGCACCCGCCACCGCCACCGGAAGTTTAGCGGCGGTGTACATCTGGTGCAGGGCACCTTGTTCAATGCCTTCGGCACCAAACACATTAAAGTGAATGCCTTTTTCTGCCAGCGGCAATTCATCGCCGCCGAGTTTCGGTTTGGGAACCAACGCTTCGGCAATTTTGGCCAGCTTCCCGTCTTCTGCATATTGATTGGGGCTCTGCAGCACAGCGCTCAATATCTCCAGGGCATCTGCCTTCGGCAGGTGCTTGAAGTTCTTTTCCATGATGTTCATGGCAAGTGAAATAACCGGTCCTTCGGGGTAACCGATGGCGCGGAGTTCTTTGCCTGTTAATTTTAGCTTTGCCATACGTGATACTGCCTCCCGGCAGATTTTCTTTTGTAAATTTGAACAAATCGTTTTTATGTCTTCGAAAGTGGTACAGGAGCCGAAAAAAGATGATGCAAACACATCGCCAAAGAAGCTGACCAACGCAGATATCTGGCTGAAGATCATCGCCGACCAAAAATTGATTCGGGAAGAACTGCAAAAAGGAACCTCTTTCCAGGAACTAAGAGAAAAGTATGGCTTCGTTTTCAAAACCGTATAATTATACCACACAACAACGCGATTATTATTCCTTTACCACAGAAGCAGGCGATAATTATATCTGCTATTTCATTTCTTACGCCATCTATTTCACTGCCTATCCGGATCTTGCTCCAAAGGTGTTTGGATTCAACATTGAGCGCCGAAACCAGGAAATCCGCCATGCCGGCATTGACAAAAGAATGGCTCCGACCATCGTTCAAATTGTTGCCGAATTTCTTCTTTCCGAAACCGATGCGGTTGTTTATGTCTGCGACCCCTCGGATGGAAAAGGCGAAGCCCGCATGCGCAAATTTGCCGGTTGGTTTGAATTCTTCACCCACGAATCAGCACACATTTTTCAGTTGACTGCTCATTTTGACGGAGGCGGTATGATTGTGTACACAGCTCTTTTGCTCAATAAAAACAATCCGCTTAAAGCTCGTTTTGCACAAGCTTTTTTAGAATTGAATGAGGCAGCAAATAAACACTGATGATGATAAAGACTGCAACGCTCAGGTAGAGCACCGGACCTATTGCAATCCGTTCATGGTTCTGTAATTCTGTTTATCAATTTTCCAGCACTGCTCTCCGAAACCCAATCACTTCCACCGTCTTTGTTTCAAACTCCTTTTCATGCTGGTTGCTGATTTCAGCAAGAGTCATGGGCCGGGTAATGGTTCTTTCAAAACCTAAATGCCGGCTTAACCGCTGTGCCTTTTCCACACCCAACTTTCCAAACTCATACTTGGCAATCAGCCGTCCTTTGCGCATCAGCGCACTGTCCACCATCGTCAGCGAACTGTTGAACGTGCAGATGATTTGTACATTCAAAAAATCAGCCAGCAAACCATCTGAAATGTTCAGCAGGTTAGAAACCGATGAGCTGCCCGATGTGCGGCGGTCCAGGATAATGTTCTCCGCATCTTCGATAATCACCACCGTGTTGGGATTATCAATCAGCAGGTCAATAAAATCAGGATCCATCAGGTTTCCGGCCACATTGGGCGAAAGGAACAGCACCCGCTTTTTCAACCGGCCTACCAGGTAGCGCAGATAGGTTGTTTTACCTGTTCCGGGCAAGCCATGCAAGAGCACAATCCCTTTGTCGTTTTTTTGATTCAGTCGCTTTTGAACAATGGCGTCCACGTCCCGGAAATCGTCTTCATAAAAAAGGTCAAGGTCCAGCTTTGTCCGCTTTATTTCCATTGCCTTTAACTCCAGTCCGGTCCCGCTTCTTACAATGAGATTTATCTCCAGCGGCTCCTTCTTTTTTCTTTCCAAAAAGCGTTTCATCAGCGCCGTGCAACGTTCAATGAATTCGGGTTGCTTGCCATCGTGCAGAATCTGGCAATAACCGTCCATTTCCACAATACAATTATTGCTAAGCACAAACACGGTTTCGTCAAACTCGTATTTCTTTTTTTCCTTGCGAAACCAGCGGTATTGGTATTCGGAAACAATCAGTTCCGAAAAAGTTTCTTTGAAGGCCTTGTACGCTTTCTCGCCGTCCAAATTGCTCACGAAGTGCAGGCTTGGCAGGCTGTTGAAATGGTACAGATACAAGGCTTTGCTGTCCAGGAAACGTTGTGCAAACAGGGACGTTGCATCAATCGTTCGCTGGTGATTTAAGTTGTCCATACAATAAGTTGAAATCGTCAATAAATAGTTGTCTTTCTTCTCCCGAAAGCACTGCCCTATTTCAGTACAAGAACACGCATGTTATTTTGTTTTTGCCGGTTAAAATTTGTTGGCCCGGTGGCACTCGAACCCACAGCCTGCCGGTTAAAAGCCGGCTACTCTGCCATTGAGCTACGAGCCAATAAAAAATGATTGGAGCGGGTAAAAGCTTCCACCCCAAACATACATTTACTTCGATACAAAAATCTGCTTCAACTGTCCAATCAGATCACCATTACCGCTCACGCTAATGTTGCTGATTTTGTCTGCAATCTTCTCTACATACTCCATTTCCTTCAGCTTCCACAGCATGGCGTTTTCTTCCATCAGTTTGGCGGTGTTGAGCAAGCTCCGGGTGCTGGCGGTTTCTTCACGCCGCATGATGGTGTTGGCCTGTGCCTTCTTTTCGGCAATCAACACCCCATTCATGATCTCCTTTACATCACCCGGCAGGATGATATCGCGGATACCAAAACCGGCCACCTCAATACCTAAGGCTCCCGCTTTTTCAATCACCCGTTGCAGGATGAAAGGCGCCAGGCTTTCCTTCTTCTCCAGCAATTCATCAAACGAAAAACCGCTGATGTATTCCCGCAAGGCCAGTTGGAAAGACACATACAATTGCTTTTCCCATTCCTTGTTTTCCAGCACGGCCTTTTCAATGTTCACCACCTTGTACTGTGCCCAGGCGTTTATCCGCAGGGCCGCTTTGTCCTTTGTCAGGATTTCCTGCCCGTTAATTTCCATTTGCTGCTGCCGCACATCCACCTTGGCTACGTACACCGGAATACCGTTCTTCCACCAGGTATATACACCGGGCTCCAGCACGCCGGCGTACTTGCCATCCACAAACAGCAAGGCCTTTTCGTAACTCTGCACCTCGCTGCTCCGCACAAAGGGCTGCAACAACCGGTTCTGTAATACGGTCCGGTCGATGTTTTCGGTAATTTCAATCTTGCTCACGTCGGCCCGAACAAACCGGTATTCGATGGCGCTCTTCCAAAAAGTGTAGCGACCCGGTGTCAGCACCTGCCGGAACAAACCATTTTCGTACACTAGCACCAGTTCGTTGTCTTTTACGTCAATCACATCCAGCAGGCCGGCCAGGGCTTCATCCTTCAACAAGATGTTGAGCTCCACCGGTGCTATGAAAGGCTTGGTGAGGTCGTAGATAGACACTTGCACATTCTCCCAAAACCAATACTTTCCCTCCGTCAACAGGCGCTGGTAAACGCCATTTTTAAACACCAAACCAACCTGGTAGGCGCTAATTCTTAGCCTTTTCATTGTATCCTTTTTTAATCGTTCAAAAAATGTGAAAAAGCCGTCGTTCCACTCCACCCGGCGAGCACGGAAACAAGCGTTCGGGCAGCATCCGGCAACTGTTCAGCAGCCTTTAGCCATTGCAGCAGCAAGCATTTGTTGCCTTTGCCAAAGCGGCCAACTGTTGAAGAGAAGCGTTCTGTTACCGGCGGCACCTGTTTGCAAGGTGTTCGCCAGGTTTATTCTTTTTACCGAAAAAAAGAACAGGAACAGAGCCCCGGCTTTTTATTGTTGGTCACCATTTGAGAAGCGGTGTACTTCTTCATCAAGCGTCCTTAGCGCTTTGCATTGAACCACTCTGCCATCTCGCCTGAGGCGAGAGTGGGATTCGAACCCACGGATTGTCTGTTACTCTACCAATTGAGCTATCACATGCGAGATGTGAAAGGGAATCGAACCCTTGACCCACAGGTTATGGAGGACATAGCCATATTGCTGCAACAGCATACAGTACGTTACAACGCCTGCACTACGGTGCTTCGAAAAACACACATCCGGTTTGCCGTCAACAGTTCTATGCCCTTCTTGCCGTTAGGCAAGCTTTTATCCCCAACCCCTAAAGGGAAGTATATTACCCCTCCGGATTAGGGTGAGAAATTCTATTTAGTTATTTAAGAACTTCACTGAACCACTTTATTCGCACAATTCGAGCTGGCAAACGCATGTGGCTTGGCTTTGAAAGCGTAACCCATTCCCTCGATATAACCCATCGCTTCTTTCAAGGCATCATTGCTCTTAAAAGCTGGGTCGGTGTTGATGTCCGCATGCACTTCCATGTCCACGCCGTACAGCGTAAACAGGTTGCACAAAGCGTACGACACTTCAATACTCTTTGCCACTTCTACCAACATCCGTTGCTTAATACTCATCTTCATTCGCGTTGTGTCATTTTGGATGTACATGAAGCCGCCCTTGCCTTTCCGGATGAACACAATCACGGTAGCAAATTCTGTTTCTGCGCCTCTTAGCTGGCTGTCGGTCCCGATGCAGACCATTAACTGGTGGCCGGCGCTTTTCTCCCGCACAATCGCCTGCCGTACTTCGTCTTCGATGGGCGTCCGGATGCGGGTACCGTCCAGTTTCCGCCACCTCTTTTGCTGTTCCATGGTTTGTTGTTTTACGACATGTGGACGAAGCCGGAGTCGAACCAGCACACCCGGTGCTTCAAACCGGCGCTCTACCATTGGAGCTATTCGTCCGGGTGCTCCCCGCTGCAACCCGCGGGAGAGCGTTCCTCCTTTTCTGCACCTATTCATTTTCTGTTCTGCTGCTGGTGCGTCTTGTCACCACATCATCACACCAATTGAAGAGGTAGTGGATAAGCAGAACGATGACTAAAAATTTCATGTTGATTGATGGGTTTGTAAAACAAAAAGCCCGGTCATCTCATTTGACCGGGCTTTCGCTGTTCGTTCATTCCGCTCTTAGGCGGACGACGTCTGCTGACACCTCGGTCGTTTACAGGGATACACTTTCTCCATGCGGCTGCTAAACAGGATAGGATTATCCTGCCGGCCGGTCATTAGCTCCTGTTGTGCTAACCAACACCTGCCCGAACCTGTTTGAAGACTATGTATCGCTTTTTTCATTGTTTGTCTGATTGTTTTTGGATGTTGAACCAATCTTTTTACAACAAAAAGCCCCGCAAGATGCGGGGCTTTGCCTATTCGTTTTGGTTTAAAACTACTTTATAGCAACACATGCCCCGCAGAGGAAAAAGCCTTCCCGGCTAAATCCCTTTGAATCGGTATGTAATGGATTGCGTAGCATGTTTGAATGTTTTATTTTGCGTGGCAAAGATGAAATTATTTTTTTGATGTGAACAAAATTTTTGTTTGAAAAATTTTTGCAGCAGGTTTGCAAAGGTTGCTAAAAGGCAGATGCAGCAAGGGTTTCAGCTCACAAAATTTTTTTTAAAACAAACGGCCTTGCTCACCCGGTTTTCTAAACTGGGTACAATCCAATCCCAGCCGTTCGTGCCGCAAGCCATACTTTTTGGTGTAAGTGTTGTACTGGTCGGCCACCAGTTTTGCCAGTGCACCCTCACCCCGCATGCGTCTTCCAAACTGGCTGTCGTTGACCTTGCCGCCATGGCTTTGTTCAATCCCGTGCCAGACCTTATCCGCACGGTCGGGAAAGTTCTTGTAAAGCCAATCATGAAACAGGAATTTAATGGCGCCATTCAGCCGGATGATGGTATAGGCCGAAAAGGTGGCCCCGGCTTCGCCAGCGGCTTTGATGATGTCGTGCATTTCGTTATCGTTCAAACCCGGGATAACTGGCCCCAGCATCAGTCCTGTTTGCACACCGGCTTTGCTTAAGGCTTCCAGCGTTCGCAAGCGCTGTGCTGCTGTGGTGGTTCTTGGCTCCATGGCCCGGCGCAGGTCTTCATTGAACGAGGTGATGGTCATCAGCACCGATACGATTCGTTTACGGCCCATCTCCTGCAACAAGTCCACATCCCGCAGAATACCGGCGTTTTTGGTGATGATGCCTACCGGCTGGTTGAATTCGTTGCACACTTCCAGCAGTGCTCTCGACAAGCGAAATTTTTTCTCTGCCGGCTGGTAGCAATCTGTATTGCCGCTCATGCTGATGGGCACGCATTCCCATTTTGGATGTTGCAGGAACTTCCGCAGCAGTTTGGGTGCGTCCTTTTTCACCAGAATCTTACTTTCAAAATCCAGCCCGGCACTGTAGCCCCAGTACTCGAACGAGTTGCGGGCATAGCAGTAAATACAGCCGTGCTCGCAGCCCTGGTAGGGATTCATACTGTAAAACATGCCCACGTCCGGGCTTTCAACTTTGTTCACAATACTTTTGGCTACTACATCAATGTATTGTGTTTGCACGTCTTCGTCTATCCATTCGTCAATCGCTTCAACATGATCTTTGCTTCGTTCGGTTTTCTCAAACGAGTTGCGGGTGTTAAACTGTGCTCCACGCCCTCTTTTGTATTCCTCCTCGTTTGCGTTCTCGCTGCCGAAATGTCCAAGATTCTTCTTTGTGCCTAAAATATTATTTGCCATGGAGGATTTTGGTTTGGTTGAATGAACATGCACATCAGACACGCCGCAGCGGGTGCTCAAATAACTGGTTTATCGTTTGCTATTTAACGGTATTCGCATTTGCTCATTTTCTTACTTTCACATTATCAAATTCACCTCATGTGTTACCATTACTCCCTTACCAAGAAGCAGGAAGAAGTGATGCGGATGATCCAGGCCGAGTGGGAACAACCTTTTGAGCCCGTGTTTCATTCATCGGGATTTTTGTTTCCGCAAATGCCGGTCATCACGTCGGAAAAACCCACCAAAGTGCAGCAATACATGTGGGGCCTGATACCGCATTGGGTGAAGTCGCTGGCTGATGCCGACAAGCTGCGCACGCAAACGCTGAATGCCCGTGGCGAAACAATTTTCGAGAAACCGGCCTTTCGCTCCTATACCAAAAACCGTTGCATTGTGCTGGCCGATGGTTTTTACGAGTGGATGGAATACAAAAAGAAAAAGTATCCACACTACGTCCACCTCGAAGGCAACGAGGTGTTTGGCTTTGCCGGCCTCTATGCCCACTGGACCGATAAAGAAACCGGCGAACTTTTTCACACCTTCACCATCATCACTACGGACGCCAATCCATTGATGGCCCGCATTCACAACACCAAACAACGCATGCCGGTGATTCTGCCCAAAGAGCAATGGCAACACTGGCTGGAGCCTTCGCTGACCGAGGAGCAGGTGAAAAGCCTGCTGTTTCCCTGCGACGACAAAACGATGAAGGCTTACCCCATCTCCAAACTCATCACCACCCGTGGTGCCGACACGAATGTTCCTGCTATCAAAGAGCCGTTTCATTACCCGGAACTGGCTTTATCCGAAAAGGGTTCCCTGTTTGACTGAATGCGCCTGGCTAGCCAACTCAAAACGCCGCACTTCATCGTATTGGTTGCTTACCGGCGACCGCTTCAGGAGCACCAGGGTGCCGGCCATAAAGCGGCCGGTAAACTGCGTATGCTCACAATCCATCCACATGCGGGTAAACTGGAAAGGCTTTAGCTTTTGTGCAATCAACAAGTGCGGCTCGTTGATAAAATGCGGGTCGTGATCGGGCACCTTGGTCAATGATTTCAACACTTTTAATTCTTTACACAACTCATTGAAGGGGCTGCGGGTGGGCACCTGAATATAGATGGTGTGCGAGGGATAAGCGGCAAAGTTCTCCAGCTCTACTTTAAAAGCGGCCATGCGGGTAGCCACCTGCTGAATGCGCTCCAGCAACCGGCCTTCCATGCCTTCGTAAGCATAACAGTGCAAAATGGTGAGCGAGGGCTTCAGCTCAAAGGGCACCGGAAGGCGGTAGCGTTCGTGCAGCTCTTTACGTATAGCCGTCACCGCCTGCTGCAATGCTTCACTTAAAGGAATGAGCAAACGGTATTCGCAAATGCGGTGGCCGGCCATCACTAAAGCATTACTCATATGGGTTGGTTTTACACGTGTGAATAAACTAATTTCTTTAGTACGAAACTACTAAATAATTTAGCGTATCAAAACCAGAAACGATGGAAGGGGATAACTTTTTTTATACAGCGCACAATGGCCCGAAGGAATTTATCCGCAAAGGCGCACCGGCGGCCAATGGCACCGGCTTTGGCGCGGCCGATAATGGTGGTGCCGAACGGGGCATTGACCTGAATGAACAATTAGTGAAAAATAAACCCGCCACATTTTTTCTGCGGGTGAACAGCGACGCTATGGCGGGCGCCGGGGTGCAGGTGGGAGATGTGATCATCGTGGACCGATCGCTGGAACCGAAAAATGGAAGGATTGTGATTGCCGTGGTGGATGGTGAGTTGCTGATTCGGCGACTGGAGATAAACGGCGGCAAAAAAAGGCTGGTGCCAGCCACCCAAAAGCTGTCGCCAATTGATGTGACAGAGGCCGGGCTGGTGGTATGGGGCGTGGTGACGTATGTGATTCACAATGTTTAAAAAAAGCAGGCCGGCGACACTTACCGGCCCTAACTAGTCCTTTGGGTGCACATTGAAATCAAAGCTTCCCGCTCATTAAACGGCCTCAGTCTTAACCGAAAAAATAGTGTCTTAATTGCTGGTGTTTTCAGCGTCGAACCTGCAATTGTGCAGCTTGTGCATCCGTCTGTCGCTACAACCTGGAAAACGGCAAAACATCTTCATCGTTCGCCGGCTGCTTCCTGTAGTAGTAGCGGCGCAGGGGCGTACCGTGCCTGCGAGAGGCTCATTTTTTGTAACAGCAACACAATATTCTTTAAACCGATTTTCGCTGCCCATTCAAATGGCCCATACGGATAAGCGGTTCCCAACTTCATAGCCGTATTGATTTCTTCTTTTGTACTCACCCCTTCGGCCAGCGCCAGGTAAGCTTCGTTAATGATGGCACTGACCACACGGGCGGTAACAAAACCCGGGTTATCGGGCAGCCACTCCGGTTGTTTGCCCAGGCCGGAAAAAACAGAGGCGCCGGCGGCCTTCATTTTTTCATTCAGGCAAGCGGCTTCAGTTACTGGCGACGATAAAAACGTTGGCCATCCGTTGATGCGGATAAACGAGGCATTTGTTTCGGCCAGCGTGTCAGTCGTACTGTTAATCAAAACCGGCGCAGGAAGCAGTTTTTGCAGCACAGCATTTCGTTCGTGTGTGTTTTCGTAAAGCAGATCAATAAAGCCATCTGCCTCCGGGTAGTTGCCAAACTGCGCCGGCTCGCTGATCCACCGGATATTTTCCGTTTCGCCCCATTCGGCTTTCTGCTGGTCGCTGGCCAAAACAATCAATTGCATGGCCACGAAATACAGGAATTTGTATCAATCAGCAAAGTTGCCACCGGCAATGGCTAAAATATATTTGGCAGGATTGAGGCAAAATGGTGTAATTCGTATTATGGAAAAAAAGATCATTATCACGCAAAGTGCACCCGCCCCCATCGGACCTTACAACCAGGCTGTTCTTGTTAATAACACACTTTATATTTCCGGCCAAATCTGCCTCGACCCGCAAACCGGCACGCTGAAAAACCGCGACATCCAGGACGAAACCCACCAGGTGATGCAAAACCTGAAAGCCATCCTGGCCGAAGCGGGCATGAGCTTCGGCAATGTGGTAAAAACCACAATCTTTATCACCGACATGAATCAGTTCAGCGAAATCAACGAAGTCTATGGCAAATATTTCAGCGGCGATTTCCCCGCACGGGAAACAGTGCAGGTGTCGGCCCTGCCAAAGTTTGTCAATATCGAAATCAGCATGATTGCCGCCCTGTGACAACCGGCAAAGAATATTCCTGCGGGTAAATGACGGCTACCCGGTAATTGTAAGATGGCTCCGGCGGCGGAGCTATTTTTCTATACATTGACAACGGCAAACTAAACTATGTGGCTGCGCAGACAAATCTTTAAGCTGGTACTATGGGCCTCCAATAAGTTTTCGTCCCGGCCCGAAAAGCCAAGGGTGTTTGAAGCACTTGACAAAATACTGCGTGGCATACGCAACGGAAAAGAAAGCAAAGGCACTGTGATTCCGTTTGACACCGCCACCGGCCGCTTTATCATTTTTTCCGATCAGCACAAAGGCGCCCGCAACGGCGCCGATGATTTTATGCTCTGCGAGCCGGCTTACCTGGCGGCGCTTGATCATTACAACCAACAAAATTTTCAACTGATCGTTCTTGGCGACTGTGAGGAACTTTGGGAAAATTCGCTATCGAACGTACTGCGCCAGCAGGCCGAAAGCTTTAACCGCTACAAAAAATTTCTTGCCCGCAATGCCTTCTACAAAATCATTGGCAATCATGACCTCGACTGGAAAAACGATCCGCTGGTGATGGCACAGATAAAAACCATCTTCGACGCCGACCTTTCCATTTACGATGGCGTGGTGCTGCAAACATCGCTGGAGAATGCGCCGCTGGAGATTCTTTGCACCCACGGCCACCAGGGCGACAAGGCCAGCGACGGCAACTGGTTCAGTAAATTTTTTGTGGCGAAGATCTGGGCGCCCCTGCAAACCTGGCTCAAGATCAATCCGAACACACCGGCTTACGATGCCCAGTTAAAAACCCTCCACAATCAATTGATGTATGAATGGAGCGTTGCCCAGCAGGCCTTGTTGCTCATTACCGGGCACACCCATCAGCCCGTGTTCGAATCGCTTACACACATTGAGCGGCTGTACCGCCAGTTGCTGGCGGCAAAAGCAGCCGGCAGGGCCGACGCCATAAAAGAGGCTGAAGCCGAAATACGAAAACGCAAGTTTGAATACACGCATGTTAGTCCAGACTATCTTACCATGAAGCCGACTTACTTTAATGCCGGTTGCTGTTGCTATGCCGATGGCGAAATTACCGGCATCGAAATCAGCGAAGGCTGCCTGCGGCTGGTGAAATGGTCTATGAAAGGCCAGGCGGCGTTGCGAAGCGTATTGGAAGAAGAAACACTGGCGGCGTTGCAAAAAGGCATCCGGCCTTCATAAGTCTAACGGCTACAGCGTTTTTTGTTACCGCCGCCGGTTTTCCTAATCTTTTTTTAATGTATCCAAAAAATGGTTGTTGCTAACTTGCCGCCGTGTGCCTGATTCTCCATATCGAAACCGCCGTGCAATCGGCCTCGGTATGCCTCAGCGATGGCGAAACTGTGATTGACACCGCCGTAAACCCATCGGAGAAAGAATCAGCCGCATGGCTTCACCCCGCCATACAAACTCTTTTGCAGCGCCACCACCTGACACCGGCCGCTTTGCAGGCGGTGGCCGTCAGCGCAGGGCCGGGCTCCTATACCGGTCTTCGGGTGGGCATGTCGGCAGCCAAAGGATTGTGCTATGCGCTGTCCATACCCTTGATCAGTATCAATACGTTGCAGTTAATGGCAGCCGCGGTGAAAGAGCCGCCGGAGGGCTTGTTGTGCCCCATGATTGATGCCCGCCGTATGGAAGTTTTTACCGCCTTGTACAACGCTTCGCTGCACGAGGTGCTGCCGCCAACAAATATGATTCTCTCCGAAAGCTCCTTTGCCGACTGGCTTCAAAACAATACGGTAACCTTTTTTGGAAATGGCAGCGAAAAAGCTGAAAATATAATAAAACATTTCAATGCTTTTTTTGTTCCTGTTACAGCAACAGCACGGGATATGGTGCCTTTGGCGGTAAAAAAGTTTGAGGCAGATCAAGTAGCCGATCTGGCGTACACGGAGCCGTACTATGGTAAGGATTTTCACTCACCGGTTTCTAAAAAGAAATATTAAAACTCATTTTTCCCTCGGGGCAAAATGTATTGTATAGAAACATATATGTTTACCTTGCGTTGCATAAACAACTAATTTTAAGAAACAGTATCTATGATGATGGAAAAAGTTGCATCTGCAAAAGATGAACTAAAGATTGATCCCCTGCAATTGAAGAAAGCGGCGCTTATCTTCCGGGCCATTAATCACAAGCTGCGTCAGCAGATTATTAAGTTCATCAACCAGAACGGTAAGATTACCGTAACTCAGATTTACGTTAAGTTGCGCCTTGAGCAGTCAGTGGCTTCGCAGCACCTGGCCATTTTGCGCAAAGCCGGTTTTGTGAGCACCGAGAGGGATGGAAAGTTTATTTACTATTCGGTAAATCACGACCGCATCACTGAAATCCACAAAGTTGCCTCTGAGCTCCTGAAATGAGCCCGGTGGCTCTTCACGTTTCCTTTAGTTGTAAGAGTTTACTTTTGCAGCTAAAGGTTTTTTTATGTTTGTACAACAACTGTACACGTCCTGCCTCAGCGAGGCGGCCTATTTTATTGAAAGCGGCGGCGAGGCGGCAGTAATTGATCCGCTGCGGGATATAGATGTTTACCTGAAACTGGCGGCCGACCGCGGTGCCACCATCAAATACATTTTCGAAACTCACTTTCACGCCGATTTTGTAAGCGGCCATCTTGACCTGGCAAAAGCCACCGGCGCCACGATCGTATTCGGGCCCGACACAAAAACTCCCCTGTCGGTGCATATTGCCAAAGACGGCGACGTGTTTGCCGTGGGAAAGCTTACCCTGGAAGTGTTGCACACGCCGGGCCATACCCTTGAATCGTCGTGCTACCTGCTGAAAGATGAGGAAGGCAAAGACCACTGCGTATTTACCGGCGATACGCTTTTTGTGGGCGATGTTGGCCGCCCCGACCTGGCGCAGAAAGGTGCCGACCTCACCACCGAAGACCTGGCCGGAATGCTCTACGAAAGCATCCGCAAAAAGCTGGTGCCGCTGGCAGACGACGTTATTGTGTATCCGGCCCACGGCCCGGGCAGCGCCTGCGGCAAAAGCTTTGGTGGCACCAATAGCACCATCGGCAGCGAAAAGAGCAGTAATTACGCCGTTAAGGCATCGTCGAAAGAAGAATTTATTGCCGCCGTAACCGAAGGCCTTACCACCCCGCCGCAGTATTTTCCCATCAACGCAAAAATCAACCGCGAAGGATACGACAGCATCAGCGAGGTGCTGGAAAAAGGCGAAACGCCGCTGAGCGTGGCTGCTGTAAAGGGACACGTGCAGGCCGGTGGCATTTTGCTGGATACCCGTCCGGCCGCCGCGTTTGGCGCCGGCTTTGTTCCCGGCGCTATCTTCATTGGCCTCGAAGGGCGCTTTGCCGAATGGGCCGGCAGCCTGCTGCCTTTCGACAAACCAATTGCGCTGGTAACCGAGGCCGGAAAAGAAAAGGAAACGGTAACCCGCCTGGCCCGGGTGGGTTTCAGCCAAATCATTGGCTACCTGAATGGCGGTTTGGAAGCCTGGAAAGCAGCCGGCGAAGAAACCGACATGCTGATAGACGTGGAGCCCGACGAGCTGGCCATGGATATACCGTTTGACGAAAACCTGGTTGTGGTGGACGTTCGGCGCCCGGCCGAATATGCCGACGGCCACGTAAAAGGAGCGGTGAACCTGCCGCTGAACGAAATGACCGACCTGGCCAACCTGAGCATGTTTGACGAAAACCAAAACCTTTACCTGCATTGCGCCGGTGGCTACCGCAGCATTATTGCGGCCTCGCTGCTGAAGCGGCAGGGCATTCACAACCTGCGCAACGTGGCCGGCGGGTGGAACAAGTTGAAAGAAGAAGAAAAGATCAAAATCGAAAAAGAAAAAAGTGTGCTGAACTAACCCCTTCACTTAGTATTTCCCCCTAAATGGGTATTGTTTGCCGTGTGGGAAAGAGGCAAATTTGCAGTCCATCAATTTTGTGTCTTAACCATATCACAAAAAGTTTTTTATTCTTAGTTGTACGAAAACGGGAGCATGTCTATGCTCCTTTTTCATTTTATAGTGGTAAAAGCCAGCCATATGCGCCTTTTCCGAAATATCTTACCAAGAAGGAGTAGTTATTATTTTTTGCTCCTATATTACTCCAATAACTACCCCATTTTTGGTATTTTTAAGAAGGCCGGAAGGCTGAATTTTGTAAAAACTACTGTTTATGCCCCTTGTTGTACTCGCCAATGGCGTTATGAATCACAGTCCGTTGACCACCCGTGAAAGAGATGTACTGAGCCTTTGTGCCAGAGGGCTGCAACAACGCCAGATTGCCGCTGTGCTGACCATGAGTCCCGGCACAGTGAAAAAGCACCTTCAAAATGTTTACCGAAAACTCGATGTTCACAATAAAGTGCAGGCCCTGAAAAAGGCCGGCTATCTGTAAGTAAAAAATAGTAGGCGAGAAAAAAATACCGGAATGAATGCCTTTGCCTATTGCACCACCGGCCCGTACTCTTCCTTCCACTCCCACTTCCAGCGACGGTGGCTCCACAGCCACATGTCCGGGTAACGGCTGATAAATTCTTCGAGATATTGGGCAAATCGTTTCGTGAGCTCGCCCTTCGGCAGCAATGCCGGCGACTCTTCCACGAGGTCGAAAAACACCCGGTAATGGCCACGCTTTTGTTTTACAAAATAGCTGAAGATAACCGGCACGTTGCCCACCCTTGCGCCATTTTCCGGCGCCTTCAAAAACGGCGTAGGCCGGCCAAAAAAAGGCACCCAGTAGGCATTGCCCGGAACCGCCGGACTTTGGTCGGCTACCAGCACCAATGAATAAAGGGTATTGCGCCACGGCAGCAGCGCCGAGCGGATGCTGGTAGCCGGCAGCATCACTGCGCCGGTACGGGTGCGAAGCTTCAAAAACAACCGGTCGAACGTTTTTGCCTCAATAGGCATATACAAAGTCAAGAGCTTTTGGGGGATGTTGGCGGCCACGGTATTGTTGGCCATCTCCCAATTAAAAATATGGCCCAGGTGGACCTGGCTTTTTTTACCCTGCCGGTACACCTTTTCAAATACCGAGTAGTCGCCGGTAAAATGTTTGTTGAGATAAGCCGTATCGGCGCTTAACAGCTTTACCGTTTCCATGAAGTTATCGGTAAAGTTGCGGTAGAAACGTTTGGCAATCTGCCGGCGCTCCGCTTCTGTTTTGTTGGGGAAGGCCAGGGCCAGGTTGGAGAAAACAACTTTTTTTCGATAGCCTGCCAGGTAGTACAAAATCACATAAGCCAGATCGGACAAAATAAATAGCACGGGCAGCGGAAGCAAAGACAACAGGTACAATAAACCGTATATAAAACCGCCTGATCCGCCAGAAGCGGAACCAGGACTTTCCTTGCTGCTCTTTTCCTCCACCATATCGGTTCTGTCTCCGGTGCTTTTTGCTCAATAGAATTACCAGCCGTACAAGAGTGCAACGCAACGAAAGTCGAATAGCCACACGTATGCCGGTTTCATAAAAATCTTTGCCCTGCAAAGAAAAGGCACGAATGGGTTATGCCTTATTTATCCTTGTGTAAACAGGCGTTCTATAGCACAATATTCTGCACCAGCGCCGACTTTTCCGGATAATCGGTGTTGTAATGCAGGCCGCGGCTTTCTTTGCGGAAAGCAGCACCTTTTACCACCAGGTAGCCAACCGTGATCATATTGCGCAGCTCCAGCAGGTGATGCGAAACCGTGGTTGTGCGGTAAAGGTCTTCGGTTTCATCGAAAAGCAGGTCAATGCGCTTAAGGGCACGCTCCAGGCGCACATTGTTGCGTACAATGCCTACATAATCGCTCATTACCTGCTGCAGCTCTTTCAGGCTTTGCGTAATCAGGATCATTTCCTTGGGCTCCTGCGTGCCTTCGGCGTTCCAATCAGGAATGGGCGGCAGCGCCGCTATATCGTTGATGGCCGCCACGGCATCTACAAAACAACGGTGCGCAAACACCATTGCTTCCAGCAGTGAATTGGAGGCAAGCCGGTTGGCGCCGTGCAAGCCGGTGGATGCACATTCGCCGCAGGCGTATAAATGTTTGATGGAGCTGCGGCCCCATTCGTCGGTTTTGATGCCGCCGCAACTGTAATGCGCCGCCGGCGCCACGGGTATCATGTGCCGGGCCACATCAATGCCAATGGACAGGCATTTTTCGTAAATGTTGGGAAAGTGCTCCCGAAACTTTTCGCCATCCATGTGGCGGCAATCGAGGTACACATGTTCGGTACCGGTAATTTTCATTTCATTGTCAATGGCACGGGCCACAATGTCCCGCGGCGCCAGGTCCCTGCGCTCGTCGTAGCGTTCCATAAAGGCTTCGCCACGGCTGTTACGCAAAATGCCACCATCGCCCCGCACCGCTTCAGTAATTAAAAAGGCCTGCCCGCGTTTGCCGGCTTCGTAAAGCGCTGTTGGGTGAAACTGGATAAACTCCATGTTTTCGATGCGGCCTTTGGCCCTGTAAACCATGGCCACACCATCGCCGGTGGCAATGTAAGGATTGGTAGTGGTGCGATAGACCTGTCCGTTGCCGCCCGTGGCCAGCAGGGTCACTTTTGCCAGCACTTTTTCAATGCGGTTGGTTTTGGAGTTGAGCACATACACGCCATAGCAGCAGATGTCGGGTGTGGACTTGGTGACCAGGCAACCAAGATGGTGCTGGGTAATGACATCAATCACAAAAAGATGGTTGAGCAGCGTGATGTTGGCAGCCTTGTGAACGGCATCCAGCAGGGCCCTTTCCATTTCTTTTCCGGTAACGTCTTTGTGATGCAGGATGCGGTATTCGGAATGGCCGCCTTCGCGGCCCAGCTTATAGTCGCCTTCGGCATCTTTATCAAACTGTGCGCCCCAGTCAATGATCTCCTGAATGCGGGCAGGCCCTTCTTTTACCACAATCTCCACCACATCGCGGTTGCAGAGGCCATCGCCGGCAATCAGGGTGTCTTCGATGTGTTTTTCAAACGAGTCGTTCTCAAGATCGTTTACCACCGCCACACCGCCCTGTGCATATTTGGTGTTGGTTTCGTCGGGCGAGGCTTTTGTGATGATAATAATTTGTTTTTCGGGGAAACGGTGCGCCACCTTCAGGGCGTAGGTGAGGCCGGCAATGCCGGAGCCAATCACAAGAAAATCAGTTTGCATGCAGCCTGAAAACTTTTTTGAACGGTGAAGTTAGGGAGAAACGCCGGCCTGCATTTTTCAATACGGCGGCCGGTCTGCCTGCTTTTTATGTTGCTGCCGGGCCAAACGGCCGGCGGTGCAACGTTTTCCTTCCGTTGCTTGTCAAACCCGCAGTAGCCGAACATTGGCGGCCGGCGCAGGTCGCCATTAAAACGAACACCAATGAAAAAAACAGCTTTCCGCTTTTTTGTACTGCTGCTGCTGACGCTATGTGTTTCTTCGTGCCAGCGAGAAGAAGAATCCCTGCCGGCCTCCATTGTGGCGCTTACAAAAACACCAACCGCCTGCGATTGCGAACCTTATGTGGATCTTTACCGGTGGAAGGGCCAGCTGGTTTATGTGTATAGCTGCCGCGGGCCGCTGTGCCTTTGTGGGGCGATCTATTACAACGAAAAAGGAGAAGCGTTTGAACCCGCATCCGGCATTTCTTTCAACCGCTTCAGCACCGAAGCCAAACTGGTGCGGCAGGTGTGGCGGTGTGGTGAATAGGTCTCTATTCAACCGAAGAAGTAATCTGTATAAGTATTGGCAGGATATTAGAATTCAGTCACGCCTATGACAAAACCGATTACCATATGGATGAACCGGATCTGCCATATGGCAATCGGTTTTGCGTAGAAAAAAGCAACCTCGAAACGCTTACATTTTCTGATCATTCTTCCCTTCTCCGAACCCATATCAATTTCGGTTCGTAAACGAAAGGACTATTTAAAAACAAGGACTCTTCTTGATCAGAATTGATTATTTTATAAGTCTCTGGCAATTCAGAACTCAATAATGCCCTGTAAACATAAATTTTTGTAGCACCCCAGTCATTGGCGGCTTTTTCATGGTCTATCCCATATTTGCGCTTATATTCTTCTCCGTTGATAGAAGACATGTAAATAAAAATATGGATTTGTTAATCATTTAAAAATTCACAGGTTTAGGGAAAATCGAAAGCTCAGGCATTTTATCGAAACCTTCATTCATAAATCCACCGGGGACCTTACCAATCAAAACATCAACTGGTGAAAAATGCGCCCCTCGCCGCGCAGCGTTTGTTGCGTAAAGCCTTCATCCTTCATTGCTTTTTCGCTCATGAGTTGGTACACCGATCGCCCGGACGGGAATACCGACTTGTTTTCCCACCGCACCATAACCTTGCCTTTTTCCTGGGTATAGCGGCCGTTCACCGCTAGCATCGGGGCCGCTGCCGCCGTGTCTTTCTGAAAACGGAAAAGGCAGGTGCCGTCATTGTTCAGCACCAAATAATTGGCCGCTTCATCTACAAAAACCCGCCCGCCGGTGTCGTTGCTGATATCCCGCTTCTGAAAACGGAAGGGTATTTCCTTGCCCGTCACAAAAGACTTCCAGGTGCCTTCGCCGCGCCAGCCGGCTGTATCAATAGAAAGGTGAAACTGGCCATCGAAGCGGCTGTCGCCCGGCTCCACTAAATAAAGATGCAGGCGGTTGTCGCTGAAATCTACGATACCCGACAGCGTACGCCTGATGCCGCGATGCAGATCGTAGCCGTTGGCCTGCTGGCTGGTGACCTGGCCAAGGACAATGGACAGCGGCGAACCCCGGAAATCGCCAATGTACATGCCCGCTATTTTTGCCGGCTCCACCGGCAGGCTCACCACCGACTGGCCCTTTACTACCACATCGGCTTTCGGGTTACCCTGGCACGAAAACAACAAGGGCAAAACTGACAGGAAAAAAAGGTGGTAACGCATCTTGTTTTGATTGGATAAGTAAGATAGGAAATGTTTGGCTTTACCCACGGCATCGGCGCCGCTTTTGCCAAAACAACATTGCCAGGCATGGCCGGCTTCAATGCCGTGGAATGTGGCTATTTTTAGGCAGAACACCCTTTAAACAATTTCTTGCCATGAGCCGATTGCTTTCTGCGTTTCTGTTTGCCTTTGTTTTGTCTTTGCTGTCCTGTACATCCACCCGGCAGGCCGCCGCCGGCAGTCACAACCCGCTTCCGTCCTGGGCTTTTGGCGGTTTTGTGCGCCCGGCCGGTATCAATCCTATTCTTTCGCCGGCGCCGGCCTCCCGTTTTCAGGACCCCATGACCGGCCGCCTGGTGGCCTGGGAATCGAACGACACGTTTAACCCCGGTGCTGCGGTAAAAGATGGGAAGGTGGTTTTGCTGTACCGGGCCGAAGACAGCAGCGGTATTGGCATTGGCGAACGCACCTCGCGGCTGGGTTATGCCGAAAGCAGTAATGGCCTAAAATTCGATCGCAAGGCCGCGCCGGTGCTTTTTCCGGCGGCTGACAGCCAGCGGGAATTTGAATGGCCGGGAGGTTGCGAGGATCCACGGGTAGCAGTAACCGAAGACGGCACTTACGTGGTGTTTTACACACAATGGAACCGCAAGGTGCCGCGGCTGGGCGTGGCCACCTCCAGAGACCTGCAAAGCTGGACCAAGCACGGACCTATATTTCAGAAAGCAACAGGCGGGGTGTTTAACGAACCGCACAAGTCGGCCTCGATCGTAACGGAAGTGAAAAACGGGCGCCAGGTGATTGCCCGGATCAACGGCAAGTACACCTTGTATTGGGGCGAATTGGGCGTGTTTATGGCCACATCGGATGACCTCGTAAACTGGCAACCGCTGTTGGATGAACAAGGCAAACCAAAGCCGCTGATCTCGCCGAGAGAGGGCTTTTTCGACAGCGACCTGACGGAGTGCGGACCGCCGGCGGTGATCACCGAAAACGGCATTTTGCTGCTGTACAATGGCAAGAACAATCCGCAGAAAGGCGACAAGCGTTTTACCGGAAATGCTTATTGTGCCGGCCAGGTGTTGTTCAGCAAAGCCGATCCAACAAAGGCCATTGGCCGGCTGGATGCTCCCTTTCTCCGGCCGATGGAGCCGTTTGAAAAAAGCGGGCAGTATGTTAACGGAACAGTGTTTATAGAAGGGCTGGTGTATTTCCAAAACAAATGGTTTTTATATTATGGCTGCGCCGATTCCAAAGTGGGCGTGGCGGTGTACGACCCGGCCCAATCAGTAGCCGGCGATCCGCTGCCGGCGGCAAACCAATAGCCGTTATTTTTATACCTTCTTTACAAACAAAGCCGATGAAACAACTGATTTTTTCTTTTCTCCTGCTGCTGTGTGCAAGCCTTGGTTTTGCCCAGCAAAAAGAACCGAAAAACAGCCCGGACCCGGGCAAAAAGGTACAGGAAGTGGAAGCCTCTTGCGGACAGTGCAAATTTGGCCTGAAAGGGAAAGGCTGCACGTTAGCCGTGCGCCTGGATGGCAAGGCGTATTTTGTGGAGGGAAGCGATATTGACTCGCATGGCGATGCGCATGCCGACGATGGCTTTTGCAACAAGGTGCGGAAGGCGAAAGTGCAGGGCGAGGTGGTAGGTGAGCGGTTTAAGGCCACGTATTTCGAGCTGGTAAAAGACAGTGCCCAAAAGAAGTAGCAGGCTAACTTTTTTGTCTATGGATAACCTGCAGAAAGCGTCGAACCAGACGCTTTCTTTCTTTTGAACGACCGGCGATAATGAAGAAACAAGCTGCCCGGCAACGATGCACAGTGCCATTTTTAACCATCTATAAATACCGCTGGCCTTCATAAGCAGTAGTGCCAATATGCCCTGTTTCCTTCCCCTGGCCTTTCTTATCTTTATCGTTTTTCAACAAGACTAACTGCACATGAAAACTTTTTGTTTGCTAACCTGCCTAACTGCTTGCCTGTTTTTCTGCCATTTATCGTTTGCCCAAAAAAAGCTCTTTACCGGCTATTATCTCACCCTGCAGAACGATACTGTCAGGGGCCGGTTTCCCGGTTACAGCCAATGGAATAAAAATCCCGGTGAAGTGGAATTCGTGACAGAGGGATCGGGCGCCACCATGCGGCTGACCCCGCAAAACACTCACCGGTTTGTGGTGCACGACTACGACGAGTATGCCACTTACAAAGGCCGCCGCCTGTTGAACCCGGTTGACGACTATGTTCTGATGAACGAAACCGGTTTTGTCACCGATGCCGACTCCAGCCAGGAGGTACAGGCATTTCTGCGCCTGGTAACCCGAACAACGGCCGGCGTATTATACCTGCTAAACGATGGCAAACGGGCCAACTTTTTTTATCAGCCGCTGGGCCAGCCCATCACCGAGCTACGGTACAAAAAAGTTATTTATCAGGGGCAGGTCAGAGAGATAGCTGCCTTCAGGCAGCAACTGCATGCGCTATTTGCCGAACCAATTGAAGCCAAAGGCCTGTTTCGAAGGCTTGAGCTACTGCCCTACACCGAAGATGCCTTGTCTGGATTTCTGCAAAGCCTTTTTCCGGCAACGGGGCAAAAAAGCTGGCGCCAGCGGCAGCCAACGGTATTGGTCATAGGTGCCGGCGCTTCGCTAAACAGGGTAGGTATTAAAGCCGCCAAATCGTTTACGGCGGTTCCCCGAAAGTATGGCTCCGATTTTTCACCGCTGCTGAGTGCCGGACTTATCGTTCCGATAAGCCGCAACTTTGGCCGCTACTTTTTTCAACCGCAGCTAACGCTGTTTCGCTACCGCAATACCGGCGAAGAAACCCAGGGTACGCTGATCAATTCGGTAACGTTCCGGAGCGATTTTGCAGCGATGCTACAGGTAAATGGCGGCCTGTACGTAGTAAACCGCGAAGGCCGCCGGGTATTTGTATCGGCCGGCGTTGGCATGATGGGGCAGGTAGGTGCCCGCCAGGTACGGCAACGGTATTCGCCCGATCGTACGCCCTATGCGGATGCCACAACCATCAAACTCCCGGCACTGACGTATGCTGTGGAAGCATCGGCCGGCGCAGAACTGAATAAACAAATACGGGTTTCTGCCGCTTACCTGCTACCCGCCAATATTGGCAATTTTATGTTTTATATGCCCCAATTGTCAAGCTTTCGGCTAAGCCTGGGTTATATGCTCAACCGCTGATTGACCGGTGGTCGTCCGGCGGTGGCTTTGTATTTCTTTCAAAACTGGTGAAATGGCCGGTGCAGCCAGCTTGTTTGAAGCGTAGAAAAAAGCCGCCAATAGCTTTTTTTGCATCGAACGGGTAAAAAGCGAAAAAGCTTTTGCTGCCCTTCCTTAGCAATGGCGCCCGGTAAAAGCAAGCGGCACCCAGCTTCGGGTGCGGCAAGATAGATGCCTGCCGAAAACGAAAAGGCCCGATGACCGAACCACTTTTCGATAAGTCTGTTTCTATTTTTTAAAAAACCCGAAAACAGATTGTTTATGAAAGGCGAAATCCTCCTGACGGTATTTGCTCATTTTTGGCTGTCAGCGGCCGGGCAGCCTGCCATCGAAGCGGTTCAACGGGCACGCCTCGACAGCATTGCCATCCAGGATGTGGCGCCAAAAGCGCCGGGTATAGCAACGGCCATTGTACAAAATGGTGAGCTGATTTATCAAAAGCTGGCCGGCTATGCCGACCTCACCGACAGCACTTTTATCAGTGCACACACCCGGTTTAATATTGCCTCCAACGGTAAACAGTTTACCGCTTTAGCCATATTGACGCTGGCCGAAGAAGGCAAGCTTTCGCCCACCGACGACATCAGAAAATTTTTTCCGCAATTATATCCTGCGAAAGCAGAAAAGATAACCGTGCAGCAATTGCTTAATCATACCAGCGGCATCAGGGATTGTTATGATCTCTGGTCGCTGCAGGGCTATACCTGGTGGAAAAAATCCTTTGCCAACGCGGATGTGCTGCGCTTGATAGAACAACAACGTGAACTCAACTTCAAACCCGGCACCCGGTACCTTTACAGTAATACCAATTTTATCCTGCTGGCTCTTATTGTAGAAAAAGTTTCGGGCAAATCATTTGTTCGCTACACGAACGACCTCTTTCAAAAGCTGGGTATGCCAAACACTTCTTTTGAAGATAATTTTTCCAAAATCCGGGGACCTATTGCACGTTCGTATTTCAACTTTGGCAGCTGGACAACCTACGATTGGATCTGGAATGTGTGCGGCGATGGCAACCTTTTTTCCACATTGCAGGACCAGATTCAATGGGAGAAGATCATTCAGGGTAAAGGCCGTACATCTGTAAAAAAGAGAACTGATCCGCAAAAGCCAGCAACCTTCTGACGAACCGGCCAACCGCCAATACGGCTTCGGCCTGGAGTTTGGCCGGTATAAAGAACTTGCTTACCGTTTTCATGAAGGCGCAACCGGCGCCTGGAAAGCGACCGTTCTGCGGTTTCCCAGCCAAAAAACGTCAATGATTACGCTGGCAAACACCGGCAAGGCGATCCCGGCGATGCAGACAAGACAGATGGCCGATGTTGTTTTCAATTTAAAAGAAGACGCTGCGTACCAGGTAACGAAACCGGCAGCGGTTGGCCCATTTGTGAGCGAGGATGAAGCAACCGGAATCTACCTGACCGAATCGGATTTCAGCTTTCAATTTTTAAAGCGTGACGGAAAATTTTTTCTGCGGAGAAACGGGCGAAATGATGTGGAACTGGAACGGGAGGCGGACAATATTTTTCATCAGAAGTTTGACCCGGCGTTTAAGCAGGAATTTGCGAGAACCACCGACGGGAATTTAGAAGTAACCGCCTATTACACCACGCATGCACCTTACACATTAACAAAGCAAAATGCCAGCTTTACTGGCGTTGATTTCGAAAGTCTCAATGGAATTTATTTAAACGCGGAGACTGACGTTAGCTTAACGATTCGTCATGCATCGGA
Source organism: uncultured Flavisolibacter sp. (assembly GCA_965365435.1). Classification (GTDB taxonomy): domain Bacteria; phylum Bacteroidota; class Bacteroidia; order Chitinophagales; family Chitinophagaceae; genus Flavisolibacter. The sequence goes on along the minus strand of CBDUBQ010000018.1, from coordinate 64,821 downwards.
TAAAACATACAATGTAAAAATGGGAACGAATGACGCAACGAAAGGGCTGCTCGTTTCGCCAGGCAAGTTACTAGTGAACAATTACTCGATGGAATTTGAAGCGTTAAGTTCTGCCATTACAGAAATCTTTCTTCATGGCGATAGAATAAAAAGGGTGCGATTTGTCAGGCAGAATCAATGATTGTGATGAACCGGACCTCGTTGAAGTCCCGGCAAAATGCATACCTGTAGCGATGATGATAATTTTACAAAGCCGGGTTTCCAGTTTGCGCTTTCAATCATATTACTTTATACCATCACCGGCCGTTCCACCCAAACATCGCTTTCCTTTAGCAGATTAATCAGCTCCTCCACCGCCACTTCGCTTGGCACGTTTCGTTTCACAATCTCTTTGCCTTTGTAAAGTGTAATCTTGCCCACGCCGCTGCCTACGTAGCCAAAATCAGCGTCGGCCATTTCGCCGGGACCGTTTACAATGCAACCCATGATGGCAATTTTGACGCCCTTCAAATGATTCGTGACCGCCCGGATCCGGGCGGTGGTTTCCTGTAGTTCAAACAGGGTTCGTCCGCACGATGGGCAACTGATGTATTCTGTTTTGGAAATGCGGGTACGCGTTGCCTGCAAAATGCTGAAAGCAGTGTTGTTGATAAACTGCTCCACACTGCCGGACTGCTGATACGTGCGGCCGCCGGTGGCCACGCTTGCCGATTGCCCATCGCCTTTTGCCAACTGGTAACTTTCGTTGGTCATGCCAAAGCAAACCCCATCGCCCATGCCGTCGAGCAGTAACGCACCGGCTTCGGTGGCATAGTGAATAAGGTGTTCGTCGGTGGTTTGCCAGGCGCTGTCCACAATCACCACCACGGGGTTTTTTATCGCCCGGTGCATTAATTCAATAAACATGCGCCTCACCGATTGCATAGCATTTTTGTTGGTGCTGCTAAGGCAAAGAACGACCGTCGGGTCGTTGCCGATGACATCGAGATATTCCATATCGGAGAGATAAGGAATGTTGGCCGGATAGCAGTCCACCATCACAAAGTTCAGTGTGCCGCTTTTCGTTCCTCCTTGCGCATAGGCCCGTTGGTCAAAGATGGAAACGTATTTTTCCTTATCACCCGCCTGCGCCCAGGCCGCCGGATACACAATCACTTTCAGGGTACCCGGCAGCGCAAAATCCAGAATGTGGTGGCCGGTAAAAACATAATCGGCCGCCGTGTCGCCAATGTTCCATTTGTCCAGCGCTTCGTCGTACTGATAGCCGATGCTCTCCAGGTCTTTTGGTGCGATCTGCTGCAACTTGCTCAGATCAGCGATGACTACCGGCACCTGGCTGCCACCGATATTATTCACCGCAAAGCTTTCTCTGCGTTTGTATTCAAAGGGATTATACGGCAGCCGCTCTACCGCCGGAACAGCTACAACCCAACTCTCTTCATCTCTGCTATTGGAAGGCTGTGCGGTAGCAAAGCCCCCTTCAGGGGGTTTGGGGGTATACCGTTTTACAATGTCCTTACACACCGGAATTTCCAGTTCCGGATCTTCCGTCAGCGACACGCGGATGGTATCGCCAATGCCGTCTTCGAGCAGGGTGCCAATACCAACAGCGCTTTTAATGCGGCCGTCTTCGCCATCACCGGCTTCGGTAACACCAAGGTGCAGGGGATAGATTTCGCCAAATTCTTCCTGCATGGTTTTTACCAGCAGGCGGTAGGCCTGCACCATCACCTGTGGGTTAGAGCTTTTCATGCTCAGCACAATGTTGTGATAACTTCCGGCACGGGCAATGCGCAAAAACTCCATGGCACTTTCCACCATGCCCATGGGCGTGTCGCCATAGCGGCTCATAATGCGGTCGCTCAGCGAACCATGGTTGGTGCCAATGCGCATGGCGGTGCCATATTCTTTACAAATGCTCACCAGCGGTGTAAACCGTTCGCGAATACGGTCAATTTCTTCGGCATATTCGGCGTCGGTGTAAGCCAGTGTTTCAAACTTCTTTTTGTCCACGTAGTTGCCGGGGTTCACCCTTACCTTCTCCACAATGCGGGCCGCTATTTCGGCAGCATTCGGGGTGAAGTGAATATCGGCCACCAGCGGCGTATGGTAGCCCCGCCGGCGCAATTCATCTTTTATCGCCCGAAGATTTTCCGCTTCTTTTTTGGATGGGGCGGTGATGCGTACCAGCTCTGCGCCCGCCTCTATACACCGGATGCTTTGCTCCACCGTACCCAGGGTGTCCATGGTGTCGGTGGTGGTCATCGTTTGCACCCGAATAGGGTGGCGGTTGCCCAGCAAAAGGTCGCCGATTTTTACTTCTTTGGTCAGCAGGCGATGGTATTCGGTGGGAGCAAATGACCCTGTAGAGCCGAAGGCAAAATGCAGGTCGGTGGAGCTTTTATTTGGCGCAGACATATGATAAACTTCAACGGCAAAAGTATCTAAGAAAGGGCCCCGGAAAAAACGGTTGCCTGCAGCCCGCCGAAATTTAAGCTTTCGTGGGCTAAAGACCAGCCACCGGCCAGCCTGCGCAAATAGAGAAAAAAAGAGGAAATCGTATTGCTTCAAACCTACCAGTCCTTGCGGCCGCCATTGCCTTCGCCTTTGCCGGCGTTTTGCAGCCGCTTTTGAAGGTCACGTTCTTTTTGCTGCAACTGCTTTAGCTTTTCTTCGGCCTGCTTCTGGCTCATGCCGCCTCCGCCACCACCGCCTCTGTTCTGCTGCTCCTGCTGCTTTTTCTGCTCGCTCAGCGCTTTTTGCAGGTTTTCCCTGGCTTCTTTGTCGGTAGGGTTGATGCGGAGCGCCGCTTTGTAGGCATCAATGCTGGCCGGCAGGTCTTTTTGTTTGCTGTAGCTGACGCCCTGGTTATAATGCGCCGCTGCCCGCAGGTTCTTATTTTCGGCCGTGGCCACTTCGGCGTATAGCTCAGTGGCCTCGCCGTATTTTTTTTGTTGCATCAGGGCGTTTGCCAGGTTGTATTTTGCTTCTGCATTTTTGGGCGCTGCATTTAATGCCTGCCGATACTGCGCCTCTGCCAGTGCAAAATCCAGCTTCAGGTAATGCTCGTTGCCTTTGCTGATGTGGGTCAGCGCCGTTTGCGCCGATACCTTGAGCGTAACCAACAGCAAGATGACAGGCAGTTTTTTCATTCGGCTAGCTTTTCACGGTCGGGCAAAAAAGTTTCGGCCAGCAGCAGCAAAAACATGGGCAGCAGCAGCCAGGTGTAAAACGACTCGTAGCTTAACGCGGTAGTGTCCACCAGGGCCTTCTTTTCCACGTTCCGGTATTGGTCCTGCAGGGTGGCAAGGGCGGCATTCATATCTGTCAGATGGATATAAGCGCCATTGGTACGCTCCGCCAGGCCCCGCAGCAGTTCCTCATTCAGCTTCGATACCACCACCTCGCCATTCTCGTCTTTTTTCGGCTGGCCGGTTTCGGGCTCAATGATGGAAGCGCCGCCCGGCGAGCCCAGCCCCACCGTGTTGACCATCACGCCCTTTTTTGACAAGGCTTGTGCCGTTGTCAGCGCTTCCTCGTCGTGGGTTTCGCCATCGGTTACCAAAACAATGGTTTTAAACCGCTGGGCGGTTTCTTCAAAGGCGGCACCACTTTGCAACAGGGCGTCGGCTACGGCGGTGCCTTGCTCCGGAACCATATTTGGACCGGCCGTACCCACAAACAATTTAGCCGCCTCATGATCGGTGCTCAGGGGCATTTGCGTATAGGCATTGCCGGCAAACACCACCAGCCCAATGCGATCGTTGGGCATACCGTCTATCAGGTTTGCCAGCAGCTTTTGGGCCTGCGCCAGCCGCGTGGGCGCCACGTCGGTGGCCAGCATGCTGTTGCTGACATCCAGCGCTATCATAACGTCAATTCCCTTGCGCACCTCGGCCGATGCATCATCGGGCCGGCGCGGATTGGCCAGCGTAATACAACCAAGGACAAAGGCCAGGGCCGGCAGCAAGAACTTCAGAAAGGCGTTGCGGGCCGAATGATTTTTGGTGAGTTCGGCAACCAGCAGCGGATCGCCCAGCTTTGTGGCTGTTTTTTTGCGCCAGCGCTGATACAGCCAATAAAAAAGCAGGATAACCGGTGCCAGTGCCAGCAACCAAAATGCTTCGGGATATTGAAACTGTATATTCAATCAATCAGGTTTCGGGAGCGTAGGCAAAAGCTGTGCTAAAGGCAATTAAAGGGTTCACAAGTTTATCAGTTCACGAGTTCACGAGTTTACAAGTTCACGAGTTCACAAGTTAAGATTGGTGGAAGTAACTCGTGAACCAGTAAACTTTCTATCGTTCTCCCTTAAAAAAGTTCAACTGCGTGAGGATGCCTCGCAGGGCCGTCATGCGGCCGTTGATCAAATCAGCAGACGGATCTTTTGATTCCATGTTGAGCACAAAAAAATAAGGGTGGCGGTTTTCCTCTATCCAGCCTACCACCCAGGCCACAGGGGTGCCGTCTTCTTTCCGTCCCAGGCCGGTTTTATAACTGAGAGTGTGGGTGGGTTTGTCTTCAAACAGCATAGCGCTTTTTACCATCGCCTGGTAGGGCGTAAAAAACGGAAGCTGGTTGAAGTACAGGCGTTTTACCAAACCCAGTTGCTCATCGGGCGAAATTTTGATGGAGTTGTCGAGCCAAAACGAATCAACCGGCCCCAGGATTTTTTTGGTGCCGTAGGCAATGCTGTCGAGCCAAAACTGCAGGGTGTCTTTGCCAATGCGGCGGGCCACTTCCTGGTAATACGGAACAGCCGATACGCGGAAGGCCTGGTACATCGTCAGGTCGCGGTTCCATTCGGCATTGCTGCGTTGTACGCCATCCCATTTAATCACCATGCTGTCGCTGGAAATAATGCCGGTTTGCAGGCCAATAAGCGAGTTGACGATTTTAAAGGTGGAAGCCGGCAGGTAAGCACTGTCGCGGTAGCGGGAAAGGTTATAGATGGTAAACTGGCCGTTGCCATTGTTAAAAAGGCCAAAGGTGCCTTCGGCTTTTTGCTCATCGAAATACTTTTTCAGCGAATCGTCGGTGGTGACATTGTTTTGTGAGCAGCCAAAAAACGCCAAGGCCAAAAGCGCAAAAAAGAAAAAACGCATGGTGAAAACAGGAATTTTGCGGCAAAGGTAACCGCAGGTGCTGGTGGAACGGGGCAATTTTTCCGGAGTTTAACCGTTTTGAAACTTCCAGGACAAAACAAGTAACCCATGAAAAAAACTGCTCCGTACCTGCTCGGCCTCATTATCGTTGCCGGGTTTACCGCCTGCACCAAAGAAGGAACCACAGCCCCTGAAGCCCGCCTCATTTTCAAGTTCCGGTTCGACAGCACCCAGGCCCGCCTGAGCAACACTGGCCTGCCGGAGGCGCTGCCAGCCGGCCATGCCGGGCAAAGCCCACGCTTCAACAAAATGAGTGCCCATTACATTGAGCTGGCGCCCATCGCTGTCACGCCGCTGGGTGGCGGTGCGGTTCTTTACCTGGCTCCCGAAACAACAGTTGGCGGCAGCCGCGCCATTGATTTTGAAAAAAGCACCGGTACCGGCAATGGCGAAACGTTTTTTTCGGTGCCGCTTAAAGATGTTGCTCCGGGCAAATACGAATGGTTGCGGGTATCGCTGGCTTACCAGAACTACGATGTGCGTTATTTGTTTGACACCGTAGTGGCCGGCACCCCCTTCCGGCAGCAGTTCACCGGCACGGTGGCTTCCTTTATTGGCTACAACACCTACCTGAAAAATTATTCCATCAAAACCCAACCGGTAACGGTCAACAGCAACAAAAAGCAGGGGTACTGGGGTTTTGAAACTTCGGTGCCGGGCGCCGCCACCCAGATCGTCACCGGCCAGTCGCCGGAGGGCGCTACCACAGTGGTTAATCCATTGTTTGCCACCTCGCCTATTCCGCAAGGTTCCTGTGTGGTAACAGCGGCCTTTTCGCCAGGAGCTTTTCAGATTACCGGCACCGAGAAAAAAGATGTGGTGATTGAAGTGAGCCTGTCCACCAATAAAAGCTTCGAATGGAAAGAGGTAGTGGCTGATGGATTGTGGGAGCCAGGCAAAGGCGAGCAGGTGGTGAACATGGGCATCCGGGGCATGATCCCAAAAATTCAGTAGGGCATCAACGCCCCCGCTGGCGCAACGGTGCCGCCACCTTTTGCAGTACGGCCCGTTGGTAGCCCCTTACACCGTAACTGTCCACTTTCGGGCTTTCAACGGTGCCTTGCCCGGTTGTGGCAACAGGCTTCGACGTAAGGCTGTGAAATTCGGCAATCAGGTTCCTGCCTTCCCGCCAGTAAGAATCAACGATAGTGGTGGTTTGCACCGTAAAGGCCGATGTAAAGCGGTTGCCCACCAGGTACTGATCCAGCACAATCCCGTTTTGTTCATCTACCTGCCAGTGGCCTTTGGCCGTGTCCACCGGCTTCAGGAGGTAAGGCCGGTTGTCCTCGCCTTTTTCCCCGTAAATAAGTTGCCAGGTAAAGGTGTTTGCGGTGGCGGCGGGCAGAATAATCAGTTGCATTTTTACTTTTTCCGGCGCCCGTTTTCCTGTTTTGTACCAAAGCAGGTCGCCCTGCCAATGGCCTACGAAAGACTGCGGAAACTGGCCCTGCGCCATGCAGGAAAAGATAAAAAGAAAAAAGCAGCAGGAAAGAAAGCTTCTTTTCATGCTGCTAATCTAAGGTGGAAATGGTGTTATATCCTGACGCCGTTGGAGAGTGTGGTGTGTTTAACACCATGACAGTCACGCATGGAACTGCACGAACTGAAACCCACAACGGTGATGATCGCCAAAGAGCCGGCCAACAGGCATTTTCTCATGGTACGAATGTGTTTTACCTTAAACGGCCGGGTTACTTTTTTATTGTTCACGCCGTTACGCCCAACACACCCAATTGTTTTCCAATGCGGCTGAACGCTTCGATGGCCCGGTCGAGGTGTGCCTGCTCGTGGGCCGCACTGATTTGTACGCGGATACGTGCCTGCCCTTTGGGCACCACCGGAAAGAAAAAACCAATGACGTAAATGCCTTCCTTAAGCAAGGCATCGGCAAATTTGGCGGCCAGCACCGAATCGTACAACATAATGGGCACAATGGGATGTTCGCCGGGCTTGATGTCGAAGCCTGCTTCGGTCATCTTACTACGGAAGTAGCTAGTATTTCGTTCCAGCTTATCCCGCAGCTCGGTGGTTTGGCTCAGCAGGTCCAGCACCGCAATGGAGGCGCCGGTGATAGAAGGCGCCAGGGTGTTGGAAAAAAGATAAGGCCGGCTGCGCTGGCGCAAAATTTCAATGATTTCTTTGCGGCCACTGGTAAAGCCGCCGCTGGCGCCGCCCAAGGCCTTGCCGAGGGTGCCGGTAATGATATCAATGCGGCCCATCACGCCACGGTGTTCGTGGGTGCCGCGGCCGGTTTTCCCTACAAAGCCCGAAGCGTGGCATTCGTCCACCATCACAATGGCATCATAGCGGTCGGCCAAATCACAAATTTTGTCCAATTGTGCAATGGTACCATCCATGCTGAACACACCGTCGGTAACAATTACCCGGCTGCGCAACTGGGCACTCTCCTGCAGCTTTGCTTCCAGGTCTTGCATGTTGTTGTGCTCATAACGGAAACGCTGCGCTTTGCAAAGGCGCACACCGTCAATGATCGAAGCATGATTCAGGGCATCGGAGATGATGGCATCCTGCTCGTTGAACAGCGGCTCAAACACCCCGCCGTTGGCATCAAAGGCAGCGGCATACAGAATGGTGTCTTCGGTGCCCAGAAAAGTAGCCAGCTTTTGCTCCAGTTCTTTGTGAATGTCCTGCGTGCCGCAGATGAACCGTACGGAGCTCAGGCCAAAGCCGCGGTCGTCTATGTATTTATGTGCCGCTTCAATCGTTTTTGGATGCGAGGAAAGACCGAGGTAGTTATTAGCGCAAAAGTTCAGCACTTTTTGGCCGCCCACAACGATTTCCGCTCCTTGCGCCGAGGCAATCACCCGTTCGTTTTTGTAAAGGCCGGATGCTTTTATTTCTTCGATCTCATTGCGTAGCCGCGCAACAAATTTTTCGTTCATACAGCTTTATTTAAGTGGGCAAAGATAATCCCCCGGTGCCCCTAAAGGAAAGACTTAGGTCGAACAAAATTTACTTTTTCGATCTGCTCCGCTAAGACTGGGTTACCGCTATTGACACCAGAATTATTTTTCAACCTGTGGCGCTTAATGCCGCTGATCCAGGAAAAGAAAAATGCGCCTAAGTCTCCCCTTTAGAGCGACAGGGGGTATTTTCGCCGTTTTTATGAACCTGCCGAACACGATCCTGGAGAAACTGATTGTACACTATGTTGGCAATAAAAACAACGGCGACCCCATTCACCTCTCGCCGCAGGCACCGGAGCTTTCAGATGAAAGCCTTTATATTATCCAGGACAGTTTTCTTGGCCGGTTCAAAAACAACCACGAGCATTTTTCTTTTCACCACGATTCGTCGCTGCAATACAACGAGCTGTACCAATACTGCAAAGAATTGTTTGCCGATGCCGCAACATTCGAAGACGTATCGGGCCAAATTGCCCGGCATCTCTACAACCAGTCAACACACCCGAAAGTAAAAGGCGGCGAATTTTATATTGCCTATTTCAACGGGCTGCCGGTGGACAGCAAAGTGTGCAAAGCCATCGGGCTCTTTAAAACCGAAAACAAAGCTTTTTTTCTCGATGCAGAACAGTCGGGCAACGGCATTCAGCTCCAGATGAAAGAAGGCGTGGAAGTATCCAAAGTGGACAAAGGCTGCTTGATCATTGGCCTAAACGAAGAAGAAGGGTACGATGTGCTGCTCTTCGACAACCAGTCGAGGGGCGAAGAAGCGCAGTATTGGAAAGAAAAGTTTTTGTCGGTGGCGCCCCAGAAAAATGAGTTTCATAACACACAACATTTTTTAAACCTTACCAAACAGTTTATTACCGGTCCGCTGGAAGAGAAATTGAAAGTGCCGAGAAACGAGCAGGTGGAATTGCTGCACAAATCCATTGATTATTTTAAAAGCCACGACAGCTTTGACATTGATGAATTTCAAACCGAGGTGTTTGCCAGCGACGACCGTATAGAAGCTTTTCGCAGTTTTGGTTCCCGGTATATCCAAAGCAATGATTTCGACCTCGCCGCCCAGTTCGACATCTCGCCGGAGGCGGTAAAAAAACAAAGCCGCATTTTTAAAAGCGTGATTAAGCTCGACCGGAACTTTCATATCTATGTCCATGGCCGTACCGACCTGATTGAGAAGGGCGTGGATATGGATGGGCGCAAGTATTATAAGATCTATTACCAGGATGAGAACTAATGCTTGCTTTCGTAAATGGAGTAAATTTGAGTCATGGAGGCTATGGTTCAGAATAAGAAAAGTTTGCTGCAGCGGGTGCTGAACCACCGTACGGAAATAGAATCATTTGGTGTTCGCCGCCTCGGTCTTTTTGGTTCATTTGTCAGGGAAAAGCAAGTTCATTTGAACAGCGATGTTGATTTCCTTGTTGAATTTGCACCAAGTAAAAAAACCTTTAACAACTTCATGGAGCTTTCTTTCTACCTTGAAAACCTTTTGAGACGGAAAGTGGAACTTGTGACACCACAATCTCTCAGCCCCTATATAGGACCAGCCATCCTAAAAGAAGTGGAAGATGTCCTACGGTAATATAGAACCGGTAGGGCATCTACTCGACGAGGTGGCTTTCACACTGAAACACATAAAAGGCATAAAGAAAGAACAGGTCATTGAAGGTGAAGTACTGTCACGAGCGGTGGTCAGAAGCATAGAGATTATCGGCGAAGCAAGAAATAAAACCGATCTGGATTTTAGAGCCGCCCACCCGCAAATTGAGTGAAAGAAAATGAGCGGGACGAGAGACAAACTCATTCACGATTATTTTGGTATTGACTATGATATAGTCTGGGAAATCATTCAAGACCACCTGCCTCTGCTAAAAGACCAGTTGGAGCAAATCCTGAACGAATGCTAACATTTTTTTAAACTACCTGTAACATCTGGCCTTTTAACTTCGTCAAACCTACCAAACCGACGAACATGCAAAAGACCGATACGCAAAAAGCACTGCTCTTTTTCACGCTTTTGTTTATTGTGCTGGCAGCCGCCTCTTTTGCAGCCTTCCGCGAAACCGAACAGGTGTACGATGGCGCAAAAACCTGCCTGAAATACGCCACCCCCTCGCAAAACAGCGAAATGCTCTGGGAAATGCTGTTCCGCCCTTTCCTCTCCCTGATGTCTTTTTAAAAAAAAGTTTTCCTTTGCTGTAACCTTTCTTTTACTGCGGCGTATTACAACTGACCGATCCTGTATCGCCGACTGATTATGACCGAAAAAGAGTACAATGACTGTGTGAACCTGTATGCCGACAACGTGTACCGGTTTATTGTAAAAAACCTGCGTCACGAGGAAGATGCCCGTGATGTGGTGCAAACCGCATTTGAAAAATTGTGGCGGACCCGGGCAGAGGTAGAGCCGGCCAAATGCAAGTCCTACCTTTTTACCGTGGCTTACAATTGCATGATAGACCATTTGCGGAAAGTAAAACGGGTGTCGCTGAAAGAGGAGTTCAAAGAAGAGAGCCGCATCCAGGACCGGCCGCACAATAATACCAGGGCCATATTGGAAAAAGCCCTGGCACGGCTAAGCGAAACCCAACGATCGCTGGTGCTGCTAAAAGACTACGAAGGCTATAGCTATGAGGAAATAGGCCAGATCATGAACCTGAGCGAAAGCCAGGTAAAAGTGTACCTGCACCGTGCCCGGCTGCAATTAAAAGATTATTTAGTAAAAGTGGAAAATGTCATTTAACCCGACCCATATCATCAGCTTGAGCAACTACGAGGAGTGGTTTGTTCTGTATATGGACAATGAGTTGACCGCGGAACAAAAAACGATGGTAGAAGACTTTCTGCTGCTGCACCCGCATTTGGCAGAAGAGCTGAACCTGTTGCTCGGCACTAAACTCCCTGTCAGCGAGGTTGTTTTTAGTGGCAAGGAAGAGCTGCTGTCGGCTGCTATGAAACTGAATGCGGTGGACGAAGCCCTGCTGCTTTATATAGATAATGAATTGCCGGCGGCGGACAAAAAGAAGATGGAGCAAAGGCTTGCTGCCGATCAGGACTACCGCCTGCAGTACGGGCTTTTGCAAAAGACAAAAGTGGATGCTGCCGAAGAAATTCCTTATCCGGATAAAAATGAGCTGTACCGCCGCACCGAAAGGGTGGTGCTTTTCCCGTTATGGATGCGCATTGTCGCTGTGTTGCTACTGCTCCTGTTCGGCTCTTATTTTATTGTTTTTAATAAAGAGAGTAAGCCGGATGCCGGCCGTTCTGTGGCCATTGAGCAAAGGCCGGTGAAAACACCGATACCGGTGACCGAAACAGCGGCGCCACCGGTAAAGCCGCTACTAGATGAAGTGCTACCGGCAACTGCGGATATAACGGCTAAACAGCCAGCCCCGAAAACCCCGGGTCCGAAAAAAGAACAAAAGCTGAACATGCCTCCGGTGAAAGAAGGCGTTTTGGACAGGATGGTTTCCGTTGAGCCGGAAAAAGAAAACAGCACGATAGAAAAAGCCGGTGCTATCCAGGTGGAAATTAGCAAGCTGTTGTTGCAGTCTGCTGCCCTTAACAATTCTGTTGCAAATTTGCCTGTAACATCTGCGCACAGTGCGCCGTTGAACATAACAGACGACCCGGACGTAGCGATCGTAACCGACGGGGACGACAAACCAAAAAGAACACCGGCCAAAGGCTTCTTTCGCAAAGTCTCCCGGTTTATTGAAAGGCGTACCGGCATCGGCACCGTTAATGCAGACAATGAATTATGGGTAGGTGCGGTAGCCCTGAAACTTAACTAATCAATCAAACGAATTTTATGAAACGAAATGTACTTGCACTCCTTGCAATCGGCTTTGCTTTGTCCTCCTTTGCCCAAACAGACTCCGCTGCCCAACAAAAATCCGACACCATCAAGATCGGGGGCATGATCATCATTAAAAAGCCCGGCCGCAACAACGGCGAGCGCCGCGAGGTGATTATCAGCAACAAACGCACAAGCCGCTCCCGGGTTTCTACCAACTGGTGGATCCTGGACCTGGGCTTTGCCAACTACAACGACGAAACCAATTACGCGGCAGCCAGGCAAACCGGATTTGTGTCGGCAGATATTGCCGGCGAAGACAACCTGAAGCTGCGCAACGGAAAATCTGTCAATGTCAACATCTGGGTGTTTCAGCAGCGGCTAAACCTTATTTCCAATGTGGTGAACCTGAAATACGGGTTGGGTGTGGAACTGAACAATTACCGCTTTTCTGATGAAAAGGTGCGCTTCAGCAAAAATCCCACCCGCATTTCGCTGGATCAAAACCTTGCCAATGCCGGAAAAAATAAGCTGGCCGCCGATTACGCCACCGTTCCCATGATGCTGAACTTCAACTTTACCCCCGGCCGCCGCAACGGCTTTGGCTTTAGCGCCGGCATGAGCGTGGGCTACCTGTACTCGGCTCGGCAAAAGATCAAGCAGGACGGCGACAAAACAAAGCTCCGCGACGATTTCAACCTGGAAAAATGGAAGATCTCTTACATCGGCGAACTGACGCTGGGCCCCATCCGCCTCTATGGTTCCCTGGCTACCCGCAACATGTGGGAAAGAGGACTTGACCAAACGCCCTATAACGTCGGCATCCGGTTCTCGCATTTCTAAACGTTCGTTTCGGCCGTGTCAAAAAAACCCGTTCACAACTGAACGGGTTTTCTCATGCAGGAAACACCGTCATTCCGGCAACACCTTCATTCAACCGCCGTTTACCGGCATTTGCCGAATACAGCATTTTGTTGTCGGCCGGATGACCTGATTTTCAGGACATTTATCGAAGAATTTTTTTAAGGGACAAAAATATTTTCGGCCTCCCTGCCGTTTTCAGGAAAGCTAACCGACAAATCCTTTACTGGGCATGAAAACCACCATCCTTTTCACCACTATGATGCTTTCGGCCGGAGGGCTGATGCTGAAAAACAGCACTGCTGAAAAGAGCAGTGGCTTTGTCAGCGCAACCAATCGCACAACAAAAACAATGTCCGCAGCCAAACGGGTTTCGTCCGGCCCGGTTGCGCCTATGTATATTGTAGTTGACAAGCGCAAATATGAGTTGAGTGTGTACGATGCGCAGGGTTGGTTTGCCACTTATCCCGTTGTGTTTGGCAACAATACCCTCGACGACAAAAAAATGGAAGGCGACCGCAACACACCGGAAGGCAGCTTTAAGATCAACGCCAAACGGCCGCACCCCAAGTGGAACCGTTTTATGAGCCTCGATTATCCCAACGAACAAAGCCTCGTAAAATTCAATACCCGTAAACAACGGGGCGAAATTCCCGCCTCGGCCAAACCCGGCGGCGCCATCGGCATTCACGGCACCTGGCCCAACGATGATTTTGTGGTGGACAAATACAAGAACTGGACAGAAGGGTGCATCTCCTTAAAAAACCGCGATGTGCAGGACCTGTACAGCTATATCCCGGTAGGTACGCCGGTGACTATTCGAAAGTGAGACGTGAGACGCCAGACGTGAAACTGCGGCCACCGCTGTATTTGTTTTTCTACTGATAGCGAAAGCCTGAAATTAAGAGTGAAAAACCTGTAGATAAAAAAGCAGCCTGTCTCTCGACAGGCTGCTTTTTTTCATTTGAATTTTTATCAACAAAAGAAAGGCTCCTAACAGCGCCTGTTCCGGTTTGACGCTTGACGTTTGCCCTTTCTCGTCCTCACAGTTTCCCTTTCGCTATCTCCTCCACTACGCCCGGGTCCAGCAGTGTCGTTGTATCGCCGAAATTGCTGCTTTCGCCTTCGGCTATTTTTCGCAAAATGCGCCGCATGATCTTGCCGCTGCGGGTTTTGGGCAGGCCGGGCACAAACTGAATTTTATCGGGCTTGGCAATAGGGCCAATGATGCGGGAAACCGTTTGCAGAATATTTTTTCGCATGTCGTCTTCGGAACCGTGCAAATGGCCGCAAATAACATAAGCATAAATACCTTGCCCTTTAATATCGTGCGGGTAGCCTACCACGGCGCTTTCCACCACATCGCTGTGCATGTTGATGGCGTTTTCTACTTCGGCGGTGCCAATGCGGTGGCCGCTTACGTTCAGCACGTCATCTACGCGGCCGGTAATGCGGTAGTTGCCTTGCTCATCCCGCAGGGCGCCATCGCCGGTGAAATATAAATTTTCGTAGGTAGAAAAATAAGTTTGCCTGCAGCGTTCGTGGTTGCCGTATGTCGTTCTTAAAATGGCCGGCCAAGGCGCCTTAATGCAAAGATTGCCAGAGGCCGGATTGCCTTCTATTTCCTTCCCATTCTCATCTACAAGAATTGGCTGCACACCCGGCATGGGCAGCGTGGCCCAACTGGGTTTTGCCGGCGTAACGCCAGCGAGGTTCGAAATGAGTGTGCCACCTGTCTCGGTCTGCCACCAGGTGTCCACAATAGGGCAGCGTTTTTTGCCAATATGCTCATCGTACCAATACCAGGCTTCTTCGTTGATGGGTTCACCCACCGTTCCCAATATTTTAAGGGTGGAAAGTTCTTTACCCTCCAGCGGCTTCAGGCCAAAACCCATTAGCGAACGAATGGCCGTAGGAGCCGTGTATAAAATGTTTACTTTATGGCGGTCCACGATCTCCCACAAGCGGCCGGCATCGGGCCAGGTGGGTATGCCTTCAAACATTACCGATGTGCCGCCGGCGGCCAGCGGACCGTAAACTATGTAGCTGTGGCCGGTTATCCAACCGATATCGGCCGTACAAAAATGAATATCGCCGGGTTTGTATTGAAAAACATTGACAAACGTGTAGGCTGTCCAAATCATGTAGCCGGCGCAGGTATGTACCACGCCTTTTGGCTTTCCGGTGCTGCCGGAAGTATATAGAATAAACAGGGGGTCTTCGGCGTCCATTTCTTCGGCCGCGAACGACACCACACCCCCTCGCTCCACCTGCCCTTCGGCATGGTCCATTTCATCTTCCCACCACACATCACGGCCCTTGATCATGGACACCGGCGTGCGGGTGCGGGTGTACACGATCACTTTTTTTACGGTGCGGTTGCCGATGAGCGCATCGTCAATGACATTCTTCAGCGGAATCACCTTTTCGCCGCGGTAGGCGCCGTCGGCGGTAATAATATACTCCGCGCCGGCATCTTCCAGCCGGTCGGCAATGCTTTGGGCCGAGAAGCCGCCAAACACAACGCTGTGAATGGCGCCAATGCGGGCACAACCCAGCACGGCATAGGCCAGCTCGGGCACCATACCCATATAAATGCAAACGCGGTCGCCTTTTTTTACCCCGTTGTTCTTCAGCATTTGCGCCACCTGGCATACCCGTTTGTGAAGGCGATTGTAGGTCACAATCCGCACCCGGTCGGCGGGGTCGTTGGGCTCCCAGATGATGGCCGGTTTTTCGCCCATCGTTTCGAGGTGGCGGTCAATACAGTTTTCGGTAATGTTTAGTTTGCCATTGATGAACCACTTCACGTCCGGATCCTGAAAATTCCATTCGAGCACCTTGTCCCATTTTTTTCGCCATAAAAAATTTTCCGCCACGCCGGCCCAAAAAGCTTCCGGTTCTTCAACGCTTTGCCGGTAGTCGTGGTGGTATTGCTCCAGGGAGTTGATTTGGTAAGAATAAGGCTGCTTGTCCATGGTTCTTCTTTCGTTGGCTTTTGAGCGGATGAATTTAAGCCAGAAAAACTTTTAAGAAAATTAAACAATAGCTCTATTGCGGTGTTAAGCGTGTGAAGCTAATTTTGCTGACTTCTTATGAGAAGAGCCGTTTCGATATTGTTTCTTTTCCTTATGCTGCTGCAGGCTATTCCGGTGCTGCATTTCTTCTCTTCTCATAAAGCCATTTTTTACGCTTACGTGGACGAAGAAAAACCTGAGCAAAAATCGAAGATTGAAAAAACAGACCAGGTTTGCTATTTATCGGTAACTGAAAATCTTTTCCTGGAAGAAGAAAGCCCATCAGCATTTGTGCTGTTTGCTGCCGCCAAACCCTCTTCGCCGCTGCTGGAATACACCACCCCGCCCCCCGATGCCTGCTGACGATCGCTCCGCCCGGCCTTAGTCTTATTTGTTCATTAAAACTGCATCTATTTTTATGGCGCAAACAAACCCGCTTGTCCGGATTGCCCGCCTGGTTCGCGAAGAAAAGTCCGAGATCAGTTCGGTCTATTTCTACGCCATCCTCAGCAGCCTTATTCAACTTTCGCTGCCGCTTGGCCTTCAGGCCATCATCGGCTTTATTCTTGGTGGCGCCATGTCCACCTCACTGGTCATTTTAATTGTGCTGGTAGTAGCCGGTGTGCTTACCAACGGCCTTTTGCAAATGAACCAGATGAAGATCATTGAGCGCATTCAGCAAAAGATATTTGTGCGGTATTCTTTTGCCTTTACCGCTCACATTCCCCGCTTGGACCTGCAAAAGATAGATTCGTTTTACCTCCCAGAACTGGTAAACCGTTTTTTTGATATCCCGGTGCTGCAAAAAAGCCTGTCGAAAATTTTGCTGGATTTTCCCATATCCGTCACGCAAATCCTTCTTGGCCTTTTGCTGCTAAGCTTTTACCACCCCGCCTTTATCTTTTTTGGTGTGTTGCTGATTTTATTGCTCACGCTCATCTTTTACATTACCGGCGATAAGGGCTTTCAAACCAGCCTTGAAAAAAGCAACTACAAATACGAAGTGGCTGGCTGGCTGGAAGAAATGGCCCGGGTGATAAAACAGTTTAAGTTTTCGGCCCACCACTCCCTGCACGAAAAAAAGGCCGATGAAAAAGTGGTGAAATACGTGGTGGCCCGCAAGGCTCACTTTTCCATTTTGCTGCTGCAATACAAGGTGCTCATTGCCCTGAAGGTGATTGTAACGGCGGCCATGCTGATCGTAGGCTGTATGCTGCTGCTTGACCAGCAAATCAACATTGGCCAGTTTGTGGCGGCCGAAATTGTGATCATCATCGTCATTAACTCCGTGGAAAAGCTGATTGTAAACCTTGATAGCGTGTACAGCACGCTAACGTCGGTGGAAAAGATCAATAAACTTCTGGACAAGCCCGCCGAGAAAGAAGGCACCTTTACCGTAGAGCAAAACGAGGCCTTTTCGGTGGAGTTCCGGAACGTTTCGTTTGCATATCAGGAAGACCGGCCCATCCTGTCCAATGTCAGCTTTCGGGTAAAACCAGGGCAGAAAATAGCGGTTACCGGCAAAGACGGCAGTGGCAAAAGCACCATTCTGAAGTTGCTCACCGGGGCGTATGTTGACTTCCGCGGATCGGTACTGGTGAACGAAGTACCAATTGGCAATTACAACCTTGAGTACCTGCGGTCCAATACCGGCATCGTGCTAAGCCAACAGGATTTGTTTGCCGGAACCGTGTGGGAAAACATTACACTGGGCAACGAAAACATTGATAAGGCTTATATTTCAAAGCTGGTTAATTCCATTTCCCTTTCCACTTACATTTCGAACCTGAAAGAAGGTTACGATACGGTGCTGGACCCAACGGGCAAACGCCTTCCGAGAAATGTGGTGCAAAAAATACTGCTGACAAGGGCACTGGCGCACAAGCCAAAACTGCTGCTGCTGGAGGAACCGTGGTCGGGCCTCGACGAAGCGCCGCGGCTGCAGATACAGCATCTGTTACTGAACGAGGTAGATGCCACGATCATCATTGCCACCAATGATTCGCATTTTATCCGCCAGGCCGATGAGGTGGTTGCTATTTGAATCCAAACAGTTGAAAAAAGCAATTTATGAAACACACGGCAACAGCCTACGAACATATTTATCTGCACGGCAAAAAAAGCAAGGTCCGCTTCTGGACCTACACCATCCTGATTGCCCTGCTCGTTTTTTTGTTTTTGCCATGGACGCAAACCATCCGGGCCAAGGGTTCGGTGATTTCGCTGCGGCAGGAACAACGGCCGCAGGAGATCAACACCATCATTGGTGGCCGCATTGCCAAATGGCATGTGAAGGAAGGCGATTTTGTAAAGGCCGGCGATACGCTGGTGCAACTAACCGAAATTAAAGACAGCTATCTTGATCCGGAACTGCTGGCCCGTACGCAGGAGCAGATTGAGGCCAAGCAGCAGGGCATGGATTACTATCGCAGCAAGGCTGGCGCCACCGGTACGCAGATCACGGCGCTGGAAAGCGGCCTGCAACTGAAGCTTTCGCAGTTGGAAAACAAGGTAAGGCAGCTACAGGTAAAGTTGGAGGCCGACAGCATGGAGGCGGTTGCAGCCAACAACGACTTCCGAATTTCGCTGCAGCAATACAACCGGCAGCGGCAAATGTTCGACAGCGGCCTCGTGTCGCTCACGCAACTGGAGCAGCGCAACCAAACGTACCAGAACAGCATGGCCAAGCGCATCAGCGCCGAAAACAAATACATCGCCACCCGGCAGGAATTGGGTATTGTACGGCTTGAAATGAGCGCCACCCGGCAGGAGTACGCCGAAAAAATGGCCAAAGCCGAAGGCGACCGCTTCCAGGCCATGTCGGAGATTGCCACTGGCGAAGGAGAGGTGGCCAAGCTGCAAAACCAGTACAGCAGCTACAGCATCCGTAACGGCATGTATTTTATTATGGCCCCGCAGGACGGGCAGATTGTGCAGGCCAAAAAAGCCGGCATTGGTGAAATTGTAAAGGAAGGCGAAATGCTGGTGAACATTGTGCCCGACAACATTCAGTATGCCGTAGAAATGTTTGTGCGGCCGGTAGATCTTCCGCTGGTGCAGCAGGGCCAACGGGTAATGTTTCTTTTCGATGGATTCCCCGCCATTGTTTTCAGCGGGTGGCCGCAGGCATCGTCGGGCACCTTTCGGGGCAAGGTGGTAGCTGTGGAAAAAAATGTAAGCCCCAACGGCCGGTTCCGGGTGCTGGTAGCCGAAGATCCAAAGCAAAAACCCTGGCCGAAAGAGCTGAAAATGGGCACCGGCGCCAACGGACTGGCACTGCTCAACGATGTGCCGGTGTGGTACGAAATCTGGCGGAACGTCAATTCTTTTCCGCCCGACTATTATTCCCTGGAGGGAGAAGAACCAAAAGCAAAAAAATGAAGCGAGTTATAACGGCGATGCTGTTGGTTTTGAGCAGCCTGTGGCTGCAGGCCCAGCAATCACTTTCGCTGGAGGAGTTTTTGAGTGCGGTAAAAGCTTATCATCCTGTAGCACGCCAGGCGGCCATTGGTGTAGAAATAGCCAGGGCCGAAGTGACCGAAGCACGGGGATCGTTTGACCCGGTGCTGCAAAACAGCATCAGCCGCAAAGAATTTGGCGGGCTTCTTTATTACGACCACCAGATCAGCGAGCTGAAGATACCCACCTGGTATGGAGTGGACCTGGTGGCCGGTATTGAAAGCCTCACCGGGCAGCGCACCTCCACCCCCGATACCAAAGGCAATAGCAGCTATTTTGGGTTTAGCGTGCCGGTGGCCAAGGGCCTGCTGATAGACCGGCGCCGGGCCGATTTGCAGCAGGCAAAAATATTTCAGGACCTGTCGGTGCAGGAACAGCGGGCTATTCTCAACGACCTGCTGTACGATGCGGCAAAGGCCTACTGGAGCTGGTGGCAACTGTACCAGGTGCAGGCGCTTTTTCAACAGGCCATCCGCAATGCCCAGGATCGGTTTCGCCTGGTAAAAACCGGTTTTCAAATCGGTGAGCGGCCGGCCATTGATACGGTGGAGGCGCTGGCGCAGCTACAGTCATTTCAACTGATGGAGCAGGAAATTAACCTGGGCGTGGCCAATAACCAGTTGGACGTGTCGGTGTTTTTGTGGCAGCAAAGCGGCGAGGCCTACACGCTTCCACAATCGGTGGTGCCGCAGGGCGCTTCGCCGGCGGTGTTGGAAGCCATGCAACCCGACCGGCTGTTGCAGCAGGTGCAGCAGCACCCCGAGCTGCAGCAGTACCGGTTTAAGCTGGAAGCCCTGCAGGTGGAAAAGCGGCTGAAGTTTCAATCCCTGTTGCCGTCGGTTTACTTAAAATATAACCAACTGGTCAAATCGCATGACCTTACCAAGTCGTTCAGCACACCCTGGATGGAGAACAACTACCGGTACGGCCTCACCGTTGGCGTGCCGCTGCGTTTGTCGGAAGGGCGGGGCGGGTACCGCAAAGCAAAACTGAAAATAGAACAAACAGAATTGCAGCAGCTTAACAAGCGCATTTCGCTGGAAACAAAGCTGCGGCAGTACTACAATGAATGGCAGCAACTGAACCGGCAGATACAACTGCAGCAGCAGGCGGTGGCCTCTTATGCACAACTGCAAAGGGGCGAAGAAATTCGCTTTAGCAATGGCGAAAGTTCCTTGTTTCTCATCAACAGCCGCGAACAAAAGACCCTGGAAGCCAGGCAAAAGCTGATAGAGCTGCAGGGCAAAGAACAAAAAGCAAGGGCCAGTGTGCTGTGGGCAGCGGGTGCGTTACAATAAGGTGTTGGAAATATGAGCGATTGGTGTAGCCTCAAACACAATGAGGATCAGGCGCTAAAGAAAAAGGCTACGCTCCCGTGAGCGTAGCCTTTCCTTTTGTAATTGAACCTTGATTTAGGATTAACAGGAAGGAGAACCGCTGTGCAACCACATTGCCAGGTGGTTGTTGGCGATTGCCGCTTGCTTACTCCTTTACACCGCCATCTGCGCTTTCTTCGGCTCGTTCAATTGCAGCGTATCCTGATAAAAACTTACTTCGCCTGTGCCCACATCATACATGGCGCCAACGATAGCGATCTCACCGTTTTGCACCATCTCTTCCAATATCGGGCTCTTGGCCAAAACCAGCTCCACATTGCGCCGGACATTGATGGCGGCCACATTCTCTACAAATACCGGATTTTTTGCCGAGCGGTCGGCTGTTGTCTCTTTTTCGTCTTTCACCGCCGGCTCAATCTTCGAGAGCAGGGTGGTGAGGTTGCCCAGCTCCACGCCGTCGCAGGCGCCTTTGATGGCGCCGCATTTGGTGTGGCCCAGCACCACCACCAGTTTGGAGCCGGCTACTTTACAGGCAAACTCCATGCTGCCCAGGATGTCTTCGTTCACAATATTACCGGCAATGCGTACACTGAAGATATCGCCTAATCCCTGGTCAAAAATCAGCTCGGCCGATGTGCGGCTATCTATACAGCTCAGCACCACGGCAAATGGCCACTGGCCGTCGCGGGTATCGTTCACCTGCTCCAGCAGGTTGCGGTTTACCTTCAGGTTATTGACAAAACGTTTGTTTCCTTCTTTTAAAATATCTAACGCCTGGCTGGGCGAAATACGGTCCTGGATTTCTTTGTTTAAGGTTCTCATTTTTATTTGTTTAGTGATTCTGTAATTCGTTGCGCCGGGCGACGGTTCCTGTCTTTTTGCCCGCCCTGCTTTAGCGGCTATTGCGGGCCCGGATGGCCGCAAAGCACCGCCAACTCCGGTTAACAATGGTTTGCAAAATTGGTTGCCGCAGAAAAAAAGGCAGAACGGTTATTCGTGGTCGGGAGGATTATAGGGTTTATCGTAAAATCCTTTGGAGAAGCACAGTGTTTTGCCAAGCAGTGCTTTAAAAGCCACCGTTTGCCGCCCTTGCCCAGGCCAGTTGCCAGCCAAGGCGGTTTGCTCACCATTGATCTCTTTTGCTTCTTTTTCGGCCGGCTTTTGATCGGTACCTTCTTCCTCGGCTATAAGCGTGGCAGCCACGGCCAACCGGTACACCAATACGCCATGTGCCATCACAGCCACGGAAGAAAGCAACAACAGTATAATTAAGACGATTCGGAGCAACGGCAATTTTTTCGTGTGTGTTAAAAACCTGCCATGCAAATTTGCTGAAAAAACCGCAGAACTACCGGTGTTCTGCCGGCAAAAATGTTAAACACTCCCGCATCAGGTTTTTGAAATCGCCATATTTGAAAAGCGGTATTAGAAATTCTAATCCGTATCGTTTACTTTTGTCACCGCATGAAAAGCAAGGAACAGTACACCATTAAACATTTATTGTCCAGCCTGTTGATGCTGTTCCTGCTGGCATGGCTGACCGTTTGCCTCCCTTATGTCAATGAAAGCCGGTCTGCGGTAAAAGCACAGGTGGTCCTGTCAAGCGAAGAAGTTCCCGAAACTGAAGACAACCGCCTGCTAAACGACGACAGCAACCCGCTTAACAACACCAACGAAGAAAAGTCGGAAAGCGGCAGTTCGCTGCCATCGGAATACCTGCATCATGGTTTTGTATTGGAGCACCGCTTTTCACATACCGTTTCGCTGCATAAGTATCACCCTTCTGATTTATACATTGCCTTTCACCCGGAGATGATCATTCCGCCTCCCGAAGCCTAACGATTTCCCCTTTTTCTTTTTCTGTTTTTTTGTTGCTGACAGCTGCCTGCTCGGCTATTCTTTCTTTCTCTTGTTTAAATCGTTTGTAATGAAGCGTGAAGGCTTTTTGAAAAATCTGGGATCCGACATCCCCTCGTCTATTGTTGTATTTCTGGTGGCGCTGCCGCTGTGTTTGGGTATTGCCCTGGCGTCGAATGCGCCCTTGTTTAGTGGGCTGATTGCCGGCTTTGTCGGTGGTATCGTTATTGGCTCATTAAGCGGCTCGCAGTTGAGTGTCAGCGGCCCGGCTGCGGGATTAACCGCTATTGTGTCGGCCGCTATCCTTAAGCTGCCGACATTTGAAGCTTTCCTTTTATCAGTGGTTATCTGCGGCGCATTGCAGATGGTTTTAGGCATTATTAAAGCCGGCGTTATTGGCGACTATGTGCCCAATGCCGTCATTAAAGGCATGCTGGCAGCCATTGGTGTGATTCTTATCCTGAAGCAGTTTCCGCACCTGATTGGTTACGATGCCGACCCAGAGGGCGACGAATCATTTATGCAGGTCAATAACGAGAATACGTTTTCGGCCATTGCCGCTTCTCTGAAATTTATTACGCCGGCGGCTGTGCTCATTGGCGTGGTAGGTCTTGCTTTTCATTTTTTCTGGGAGAAATTTACCGCCAATAAAAAAGGCTTCCTGAAATTGTTGCCGGCGCCGCTGATCATTGTGCTGATCGGCGTTGCCATTAACGAATACTTCAAGTTGCAGGGCTCCTCTTATGCCATTGATTCAAAGCACATGGTCACCATTCCTATCGCCTCCACGCCCGGCGAGTTTATCTCGTTCTTCACCTCCCCCGACTTTGGCGCTTTTGCCAATAAAGACGTGTGGATTGCCGGTGTTACGCTGGCACTGGTAGCCAGCCTCGAAACCCTGCTGAGCATTGAAGCCATTGATGACCTGGATCCTTACCAACGCGTTACCAACAAAGACCGCGAGCTGAGGGCACAGGGGGTAGGCAATTTTATTTCCGGCATGATCGGCGGCCTGCCCATTACTTCGGTGATCGTCCGCTCGTCGGCCAATGTCAATGCCGGTGCCAAAACAAAAATGTCGGCCATTCTGCACGGTCTGCTGTTGCTGGTTTGTGTGGCGCTTATCCCAGCCATTTTAAACCTGATACCAAAGGCGGCGCTGGCAGCCATCCTTATCTTCACCGGCTACAAGCTTGCCAAGCCGGCCCTGTTCATTGCGCATTGGAAAAAAGGCCTCGACCAGTTTTTGCCTTTTGTCATTACCATCATCGCCATATTGCTCACCGATCTGCTGATCGGCGTTGTAATTGGCATTTGCGTGGGCATCTTTTTTGTGATGAGAAGTAATTTCCGGTCGTCGGTTTTTATCGTTCACGATGACAATAAATATCTTTTCCGCTTGCGGAAAGATGTATCGTTCCTGAACAAACCGATCATTAAAAACAAGCTGGAAGAGATACCCGAAAATTCAAAGGTGCTGATTGACGCCAGCCGTGCCGATTTTATTGACAAGGATGTGATTGAAGTGATCGAGGATTTTCTGATTCACGCCCCGCTTAAAAACATTGATGCCGAGGTAAAAGTGAGCCCCTTTCGCAACCAGGGCTTCAATCCGAATGTGTTGAAGGCAGAGGAAGATAACACCGGCATTGTTCGCCGGCACGACAAGACCGTAGTAGAAACAGAAGCTGAACCAGCGCAAAAGCTGTAAAACAAATAAACATGCATTCGTACGAAAAATTACTATTGGAGAATAAGGCCTGGGCAGCCGAAAAAGTGGCCGACGACCCGAATTACTTCAATCGCCTGGCACAGATTCAGTCGCCCGAGTTTCTTTGGATCGGCTGCAGCGACAGCCGGGTGCCGGCCAATGAAATCACCGGCACGCAGCCGGGGGAGATCTTCGTTCACCGCAATATTGCCAATATGGTGGTAAACACCGATGTCAATCTGCTGGCGGTGCTGGACTATGCGGTGTCGCACCTGAAAGTAAAGCACATCATCGTTTGCGGGCACTATGGTTGTGGTGGTATAAAAGCAGCCGCATCCAAGCAAGACTTTAAACCGGTGCTGAACATGTGGCTGCGGAACATTAAAGACGTGATCCGGCATCACCAGGATGAGCTGTACAGCATTACCGATGAAGAAGAACGTACCAACCGGCTGGTGGAGCTCAATGTGCGGGAGCAGGTGTATAACCTTGCCAAAACCACTATCATTCAGCGAAGCTGGCGCAAGGAGCAAAGGCCCGACCTGCACGGCTGGGTGTACAGCCTGAAAGACGGCCTGATAAAGCAGGTGTATGATATGAAGGCGGGCACCCACATCAACTCCATTTACGAGTTTGACCTGTAATTAGCCGCACGGCTGGCATGTTTTTGTTGAATGATTAAAAAACAGGAAAAATGAAATGTCCCAATTGCGAGGAAACGCTGGTGATGGCCGATAGGCAGGGCGTGGAAATTGACTACTGCCCGAAGTGCCGGGGAGTATGGCTCGACCGGGGCGAGCTGGATAAAATCATCGAACGTTCAACCGAGTTTTACACAGCACCCGAATCCACAAAAGACCGGTATTATTCAGATGACGAGGCGAAAAAGTTTTACCCCAAAGGCGATGATCACTACCATGATCCGCGGTACCGGCATAAAAAGAAAAAAGGCTTTTTAGGCGATTTTTTCGATTTCGATTAATGATTGATCCCCGCTGCTAGCGGGGATTTTTTTATATGGCTAAGAGCGGATAGCAACCGAGCGTATTTCCCTACCGGCAAAACGGATGCAAAAAGCGGACATCCGCAACCGGTCAACTGCAGCCCCTGCACCAAAAAAATTACTGCAACCGATTACGGAAAACCATCCTATCTTCCTCCCTCACGTTTCAACACCAAAAGAACCAACTCTCTCAATGGCATCTCCCCAAGGTATCTGGAAAGTCATTACGGCTTCGTCTGTTGGCACCCTCATCGAATGGTACGACTTTTACATTTTCGGCAGCCTGTCAACCATCATTGCAGCTAAATTCTTTCCGGCCGAAAACCCAACGGCCGCCCTCTTGTCCACACTGGCCACTTTTGCTGCCGGCTTTATTGTGCGGCCGTTTGGCGCCCTGGTGTTTGGCCGGCTCGGCGACCTTATTGGCCGCAAGTACACCTTTCTGCTAACGCTGGTACTGATGGGCCTCTCCACTTTTCTCATTGGCTGCGTACCCTCGTATGCCACCATTGGTGCCTGGGCGCCTTTCCTGGTGCTGCTGCTTCGTTTGCTGCAGGGCCTTGCCCTTGGCGGCGAATACGGAGGCGCCGCTACTTATGTGGCCGAACATGCGCCTTCCAACCGGCGGGGGTTTTATACAAGCTGGATCCAAACCACGGCCACCCTGGGCCTTTTTCTGTCGCTTGGCGTTATTCTTTCCATCCGGCGGGCAGTAGGGGTAGATGAATTTACTAATGGCGATGGCTGGCGCTACCCCTTTTTGCTTTCGATTGTGCTGGTAGGCGTGTCTATTTTCATCCGTCTCCGGATGGAGGAGTCACCGCTGTTTGCCAAGCTTAAAGGCGAGGGCAAAACCTCGAAAAATCCGCTGAAAGAAAGCTTTGGCAACAAGACTAATTTCAAGATGGTGCTGCTGGCGTTGTTTGGTGTTACCATGGGCCAGGGCGTTATTTGGTACACCGGGCAGTTTTATGCACAAACTTTTCTACTAAGCAAATGTTTTATAGAATACGAACAGGCCAATACCATTATCCTGATTGCGCTGGCCATCGCCACGCCGTTTTTTGTGGTGTTTGGCAGCCTGTCGGATAAATGGGGACGCAAGAACATTATGATGGCGGGCATCCTGCTGGGCGTGCTGCTCTATCGCCCTATTTTCAACGAAATCTACAAGGCGGCCGATGTGTCGGAAAAAGCGATTGCCGATACCTCCTCGTCCACGGCCGGCGAAGGGGCCACCGGTAGCACCACCACTGTATTGAAAGTATTTAGCGATAGCAGCCGGCTAAAAACTACCGCAACCCGCCTGGTTGGCGAACCGGTAATTAAAAACGAAGTAACACTCAACAGCAGCGACCAATGGAAGATCATCGGCTTTATTGCGCTGATGGTATTGTTTGTGACAATGGTTTACGGGCCGGTGGCCGCGTTTTTGGTAGAGCTGTTTCCAACCCGAATCCGGTACACCTCCATGTCGTTGCCTTACCACATTGGTAACGGCGTGTTTGGTGGCCTTGTACCTTTTCTGGCTACGCTTATCACCACTATCAAAGGCACCGATCATTTATCGGGCCTTTGGTACCCCATTGGCGTGGCAGCTCTCAGCTTTGTTATCGGTAGCCTTTATCTATCCAATAAAACTGACGAGGACGTGACCGATTAAAATAAGAACCAACGAATTTGTATGAAACAACTGAAACGCACTCTTGGCCTTGTCTGGATGTTGCTGGGCCCGGCGGCCATCATCATTCTGCTATGGGGCGCCATTAATAATATTGATGCGGCCGGACAGGGCGACATTAACAAACCGCTTCCCTGGATCATTGTCATTGCCATTTTTGCCCCCATCGCCGTTGGCTTATCCATCTTTGGCTGGTATGCCTGGAAAGGCGAATACGAAAAAACCGGTGGGCAGGAATAACATTGTCGTAAACGCCGGAAACAGCGTCAATGTATTCTTGATCCTGTCTGCCAACGCAGTGACCTACCGGCCGTTTACGGCGTGCTGCCTCCTGTTAAACTCCGGAAGATTTCTTCCAATGACTGGCTTTGGCTTTGCAGGGAAACAATGTTCAGGTTCTGGTCAACCGACAACTGAAGTAACTGCCGACGCACCACCTCCGGATCGTTTGTTTCGATAGCCCAGCCGGTGGCGCCGGTTTTATTTACCGAAAGTACGCCAGCCAGTCGGCGCAGCCATTCGGCCTCCAGCTCTTCTTTAAATTGCACCTGAACAATATTGGCAGCGGAGCGCTGCTGCAGATTCACCAGTTGATCATCGGCTACAATAGTGCCCCGGTTGATGATGATCACCCGGTCGCAAATGGCTTCTACTTCCTGCAGAATGTGCGAGGAAAAAAGCACCAGTTTGTCCTTGCCCTGCTCTTTTATTACGTTGCGTATTTCAATGATCTGGTTGGGATCGAGGCCGCTGGTAGGCTCGTCGAGAATCAGCACTTCAGGATTGTGCAGAAGTGCGGCCGCCAGCCCCACCCGTTGCTTGTATCCTTTGGAAAGCTGCCCTATTTTTTTGGCTTTTTCTCTTGTAAGGCCTACCTGCTCCACTACCCCGCTAACGGCCTGGCGTTTGTTGCCAATACCATGCACATCGGCAATAAAATCAAGATACTCTTTCACATACATGTCGTAATAAAGCGCATTCGATTCGGGCAGGTAGCCGGTCTTTTTTTTGGCCTCCCGCGGATAGCGGATAACATCAACGCCGCCCACAGAAACAGTGCCGGCATCGGGCGAAAGATACCCGGTGATCATCTTCATGGTAGTGCTTTTCCCTGCGCCGTTCGGACCAAGAAACCCAACAATCTCGCCTTTGTTTACCGAAAAGGAGATATCGGTCACCGCCTTTTGTTCACCGTAAATCTTGGTCAGATTTTTTACCACAATTGCCATGGCGCAAAGATAGCGGTCGAATAAAAGAAGTAAGGCCGAAGGAAAGGGCTATCGGTAATGAGCAACAGAATGCAAGCAGAATTTGAAGAAGGCAACAGTGATAAAAACGAAACGAAAACGGGTTGATAAAACGCAGCCGGTATAGAAAAGAAAAAGGGCTGGATAGAAATCCTGCCCCGTTTTAAAATCCAATATCCTATGAAAAACCGAGGTAAAAGTACAGTTTAGATTTACATTTCCTATACGTAGTTTCCACATTTTTTAAGAAACCGCTGCCGTTGATCCAAGGCTTTTTGGCTGTAATCTATTGTTCAACAAGGGTATGATAAGGCGCAGATGAAGCGCCGTGCAACGCCTGGCAACCGGGCAATTTTTTCGATGGCCGTGAAAATGACCCCTCTTGCTGTGCCACGCAAAAAAGCCAACCGTTGCCTTTAACGGCAAAAGAAAAAGCATGGTTTCGTCCGGAATGGGAGGGTAATAGCACCCATTTTGACCAGACAATCGTTTGCTTAGCCACATTAGCCGGGCACGAAGTTTCTGGCAGTGCCACAAGCGATTCGCTGTGGTTGGGCCAAACGGCCAATGAGTCGAAAACTTTGTAGCAAGAATCCCGGCTTGACTCCATCATTGCTGAGGCAAAAAAAATCCTGCCGTAGCCGGCAGGATTCTTACAATTGAATGGACAGAGTTTAATACGACCAAAGGTCTTGCTCGTAGTTGAAAATGCGCTCTTTCAGGTTTTCGCCTTCCAGCAGGGCAAGGATCGGATCTTTGATCATCTGGCGGATGGTTTTATTACCCGGATTATCAAGTGTGGACTTGGTAATGTAGGAAGCAAACATTCTGGCCTCAAACAGCTCTTCCCAGGTCATACGGCCGTAGCCCATGTTTTTAGGATTGTACACCTCGTAGCGGGCCAGGGTTTTGCGCAGGTCGGGGTAATACACCCAGAAAAGCACCTCGGAAGCCATTTGCTTGGTACCGGGCCTTGGCACTTCCCTTACTGGTGCGATACCAATAATACGGCAAATCATCCGGCTCGATTCACGGTCGAACACCCACTCTTCTTTCATCCGCAGCTTTGTGATAGACTTTGCATCGAAAGAAGCCCGTGTAACGGTGTATTTCACAATACGGTTGGGATTAGTGGGGTCCACCACGGCACTCGTATCGGCCGGTCCGCCTTCGGTTTTCGATGCCAGATCGGCCGCCGTATAAGGCGTGGTGAAACGGTCGTCGGCAAACGCCACTACCGAGTCACGCTTCAGCGCATCCAGCAGAATGTTGATGAACATCTGGCTGCCGTTGTCGTCTTCGGCTTCGTAACGGAACGACTGGTTCAGCTTTTCCCGCAGGTCAAGCTCCCGCCAGATTTTTTCCGAGAACAAGGCGTCATCCCAGCGCAGGTGCTCGTAGGCCAGCGGTGTGCGTTCGTTGATGAAGCTTTTGTCAACAATGCCGTCGTTTCGCAACGATTTCTTCACTACGTTCGGGCCCGAACCGGTATCCACTTCAATGGGAATATTGCCGTAGGGGTTATAGCCCGAAGGAGGCCGGTTGTTGTTGTTTTGCTGTTGCGTCTGCTCCTCGCCACCGGTGGTTGCCGGCGGATTGTTCTGGTTCCTCGTTCTTCTGCCCCGTTGCGCATCGGCCGACGAAGCGGCTAAAACCAGCAGCAGCGAAAAGAAACAGCCTTTTATCAGTAGTCGTTTCATGCGTGTATATTATTGAATATAGTAAACCAAAGAAGGTATCTTGAACACACGGCCGTCCGGACCTCTGGCCCTTAATTCGTCAACCGTTAGCGTTCTTCCCTGTTTTGCGTTGGCATTGAGCATTTGCTTCACGCGGGGGCTGAAATAAACACCCTGTACGTTTTCGGTAACGATATCGCCTTCGTCGTTGTCAATGCTGATGCTGTAGCTCACCACATCGTACTGGATGTCGAACGGAAAGTCTTTAATGTAAGCACCCACACCCGACTGTGCCCGCAACGCACCGGCATTCATGTTGGCACCGGATGGCTGGCCACCGATGGTGCCTGTTGGCGCCGGAATGTTGCGTACACGGAAGCGGGACGAGCCAGCCACTTTGCCATCAACACTTACGGTAATAATGCAATCTTCGGTGGGCGAACCCACTCTGACATTATACTTGCCGGCCGCCACTTTTTGCAACGAACCGCCGCCGCCGCTGATAGATACCTGCACTTTATCGTCGCCGCCACCAGAGGCTGCCACGGAAATGGGGTTGTCCACACCAATGTAAAGCACGTTCATCTTATCAAGGGCAATGGACGCGTTGGCCTGGCCAACCGTGTACTCCACATCGAAAGTGCGCACCTGTTGTTTGCCATCCTGATCTAAAAACGAAACTTTTACCGGAATCTTGTTCGAACCAAGGTTTGTCACCACATTTTTCCAAACGGCCTTTCCATTTTCGTTCACGGAAACATTGCTTCCGCCAATGGAGATGGTGGGCAGGTTCTTTTTGCTGAATGCACCCAAGCCGGCGGTGATTTCCAGTTCCTGACCCGGCATCAGGTATTTGGCGTTCTGCCCTACAATGGCATCGAAGGCATCAAAAATCACTTCTACCTTACCAACCTGCTCATGCAGGTAGGTCACTACGCGGTTTTCGGAGGTCTTTACGTCGTTCTGAAATTTGCGCAGGATGGTCATGGCAGCCACGGTAGGAACCATGTTGAAATACGCATCTTCCCAGGTTTTGTTGCCACCTTTCAAACCGGTCGGCAAAGTCGGGTCAACCTGCAGCGAATTTTCAAACTCCGTTTTTTTATCAGGCCCAATGAGGGCCACCATGTCGGCCCTGTACTTAGCCAGTTTTGCCTGCAGCTCTTTACCCTTACCGTCTTTCACCATAATGCGGGTAGCGATATCCTGGTTATCCTCTTTGTAGGTGGAGTCTTTTTTCCTGGCAGGATCAAAGTCAGCAGCTTTTAGAATTTCATTTCGGAGGTTTTCGATGTAAGCATACATTTCATTGGTTAGCCTTTGCGCCTGCTCGGCCTTCGGATACCACAGCGATGCTTTTTCTTTTGTTTTTTCATCAGCCAATTTCAATTTAAACGACTCCATGATATTGGCCGTTGAGATATTGATTGTACTGTTGGTCTTGTTGAGGCTATTGTCCACGGTTTTAAACGCATTCAGAATCTCAGCCGAGACGTTCAGGGCCAACAGGGCTGTCAGCACCAGGTACATCAGGTTGATCATCTTCTGCCGTGGCTCTTTGGGGAGTGCCATAACTTAGTTTGGATTTTTTCGGTTTTCGATTATGATTTGTTTTTCAATAGGATCAACGGCACTTAACGGCCCTGCATGGCGGTAAGCATGTTACCATAGATGCCATTCAGGCGGCCAAGGTTGTTTGCCAGCGAGCCAATTTGTTCCTGCACTTTTTTGGCATCGTCGGCGCTGTTGGTCATGATCTTGGCAGTTTCGGCCAGTTTGCCGTAAAAACCGTTCATGGCCTTCAGGTGGTTATTGCTTTCCTGCAATTCCAGTTCGTAGATAGTGTTCAGCGAAGACAGGTTTTTCGTCAGCACCTGGATCTGATCGTGAAAAAGACGGGCACCATCCGAAGCTGCGTTGAAGGCGCCAACTGAGTTGGCAGCGTTTACATACGCATCTTTTACTTGTGTCAATGCAGAGGTTACTTCCTTTGTCTTTTTTGTATAATCACCGGTGGCAGCTACCACGTCGGTAATATCATTCATGTTAGAGATGGTCGTGTTCAGCTTTTTAAACCCTTCGCTCAGGCGGTTGAGGTTGGCCGGTGTAATGTCGGCCTCCAGCAGGGCTTTGTCCATCTGGCCCAGCACCCGGCCTTGCGGCGTTACGGCTTCCACCACGGTTTCTTCTCTATGCGAATTTTCTTTCACTGCCGGAAAAATGAGGTAAAGCACGCCGTACAAAGCAAAGATGGCGGCTTCTGTTGTCAAACCGATCCAGAGCCATGTTTCGGCATCGGGAGCGTGGGTAATTTTTCGAAGGGCACCCCAGATTACCAGGGCGGCGCCAAAGGATACGGCTACGTCAACGTATTTACTGATTTTGGGAGGAATAGCAGCTGCCATAATGAGTGTTTGTTTTTTGTGGTTTGATATTTAGATTTTAAAACGTTTCGTTTGATAGAATGATGGGGAAGGCCGGTTAGCCTACTGATCGCATAAACTGTTTGTCGGGTAATAATTTATTTACGACGGCCGGTTGACTGTGCCGGCAAGTCAATTACGGTACGGAATCCGATGTAAGATTTGGTGGAATCCTGGTATTCGTAAGTACGGGTGCCGGTTTGCAGGTAATAGCCTACGTCTTTCCAGCTTCCGCCGCGCAGCACTTTCCGCTTCATTTTTGGCGGATCAGTGTCCTTGGCGTTGAACCGTACATCCGGGTTCATATCGTGCTGAAAGGTGTACGATCCTTCATAATAGATAGAAGACGTCCACTCCGCTACGTTACCGGACATATTATAAAGGCCGAAATCGTTAGGCCAGTAAGCATCGGCACGCACGGTGTAAAAGCCGCCGTCTTCGGGATAATTGCCACGGCCGGGCTTGAAGTTAGCCAGCAAACAGCCTTTTTTGTTGCGGAGATAATAGTTACCCCAGGGAAACATAGACTGTGAGCGACCGCCACGGGCTGCATATTCCCACTGCGCTTCGGTTGGCAAACGGAAGTCTGATTCCTGTACGCGGTTTTTTGACTCGAGGAAAGAATTGAGGTAGGTGGTGCGCCAGTTACAGAAAGCCTCGGCCATTTTCCAGTTTACGCCTACCACCGGGTAGTTGCCAAAGGCCGGGTGCGAAAAATAGCGCTTCGTCATGGGCTCGTTGTACGAGTACGAGAAGTCCCGCATCCAAACAAGGGTGTCGGGGTAAACCGAAACCGGGAAACGCTCGATAAACTGCGAACGGGGCTTGCCGGCATTTTCGCGGCGGGCCGCCTCTTTCAGGTCGAAACGCTCTACCTGGTAAACAATTTTAGAAGGATCGAGCTCCTTGCGGCCGCGCAGGCGGTCGGGCTCGGGAATGATCATGTCGTTCAGTTGCTCTATCACCTTGGGGTCGTTCCACTTCAGCGTACGCATTTTGGCATAGTCAACGGTTTCGGTGCCATCGGCAGCTTGTTTCACGTACGGAGCGCCCAGCTTTTTAGCCGCCACAGAGTCACGCACCCAGTAAATAAACTGGCGGTACTCGTTGTTGGTGATTTCGGTGGCATCCATCCAAAAGCCGCTGATAGAAACCGACCGGTTGCGGGCACTGAAGGCATAGGCCGGATCTTCGTCGCTGGGTCCCATGTGAAAGGTGCCCTGCGGAATATAGACCATGCCCGGAGGCTTGGGGAGGATGTAACGGCTGCCCGGGGCAATACCGTGAACCTGACCATCGTTGGGCAAGCCACCACCTTTGTCTTTTTTTCCGATGATACCGCAGCTAGCGAGGGAGAGTGCTGATAGGGCAATCAGGGTGTAGTAATGGTTTTTCATATTCATAGACGTGGGTAAAGGACAAATATAACTTTTTGCTTTAAAGGACATGGCAAGGTTAATTATTATTTTTCTCATTTCCAATAGTCAAATAATGTAGTCTTGACGTAAAAACAGAAACGGACGAGAGTGTTGAATATTGTTCAAATCTTAAATTATTTGATCGGTATGCCTTTAACAGCAGTGCTTTATAAATCCACGGGTAGTTTACCTACGGAGATCTCTCGTAAAAAGGGGTGATTTTCCCGCCTTAACCTTCTGAATCAGGGGCTTAAAACGGCAGTTAGCGGCCAAGGGAAATCCCGCCGGTGCAGCAGGACTTTGGTTTTCCGGGACAGCTTTACTTTTTTACCAAATGAGCTGAAAGGTACTTTTCCAACGCAGCCACCATCGAGGGGGCCTGCGGCTGCGGCGCTTTGATTTCCAGTTTCAGCCCGGCCTCTTCCACGGCCCGCGACGTATTGCTGCCAAAAGCGCCGATGATGGTTCCATTTTGCTGAAACTGCGGCTGGTTGTCGAAAAGGCTGCGCACCCCGCTTGGCGTGAAAAAACAGATGACGTCGTATTCGGTTTTGTCCAGGATATCCTTTACGTCGTTGCTGACGGTGCGGTACATAAAAGCGAGCGAAAAAGCGCAGTTGTTGCTCTTCAGCCAGCCGGTAATCTCACTGTCCTGCTGATTTTCGGAACACACATACAGGAACTTTTCCGACGCTTTGTGCTTGTTAATAACGTCGAACAGGCTTTTGTTGCTGCCATCGGCACCATAAAAAACCTTGCGTTTGCGATACAGGATAAACTTTTGAAGGTAAAGCGCCACGGCCTCGGTTATGCAGAAATACTTGGTATCCTGCGACACGGCCACCTTCATTTCCTCACAAACGCGAAAAAAATGGTCTATGGCGTTACGGCTGGTAAGGATCACCGCCGAATGGGCTGCGATGTCAATTTTTTGTTTGCGGAATTCTTTGGCAGGAATCGCCTCCAGTCGAATGAAAGGGTGGAAATCCATTTGCACGCCGTATTTCCGTTCCAGATCGAAATAAGGTGATTTGTCGCTTTCCGGTCTGGGTTGGGTAATGAGTACTTTTTTTGCGCTTTTGGCCTCCGCGGCGGCCTTCGACCCTGTGTGTTTTACCATAGTGTGGCTCGACTAACGTTAAGCAAAATTAAGATATTCCGTGTAGAAAGAGGAACAACAGTTTGTTAATCAGCAGCAGCGGCAGAATTTCAAAAGCGGCCAGGTACATCACAAAGTGAAACAGGTTGACCGGCATACTGCGGTTAACCGAAATCCAGGCCAGAAAAAAGCGGTAAATAAACAGGCAAACCACCACAATCAGCGACAAGGTAACAGCCGCCTCCTTCAATGTTCCCGACGTAAAGGCCAGTAAAATGTTGAAAGGCAAGAGCAGAATGCCCATCACTTTGTTGGTGGAGAAAACCACAAAAATGTAGGTTTCAGTGGCGGCGGAAAGCTGAAATACCCACCCAAAAAACTTTAGTACAAGGTACTTACCCCCATAAATCACAGCCAGGGCCAAGGCACAATAGGCCAATGCCATCCAAAACGGAATGCTTTCGGCGGAATTGAAATGGGTAAATAACAAGCTGACGAATAAGGCAGCGCTGACGACAAAAAAGGCATTGAACAAAAGGGAGGGCAGCGGATTTTGCAATAGTTGCTCCTTTACCTGCCGCTGCCGCACCGTGGTGCGGAAATAAGAGCTGAAAAGGTCGGACAGGTAACGGCGAAAGCTGTTCTTGATTAGCGCAAACAGTAATAAAATACCGATTACGCCGTAAAAAACAGCCTCTTTTCCCCGCCATTCACGAAAGGAGATAGTGTAACGCACCGGGTTGGTAAACGAAAAGAATGGCCGGGAACGAAGAAAACGGAACGAATCGGAGGCGAAGCTGTACTGCAAAACCGGCCGCATTGTGTCGCGAATGGGCGGCGTCACTTTTGCCAGTGAATCCGCCACCAGCGAATCGAGCCGCTGCAGCGAATCCACCCGGCGGAGCGAGTCGGTCAGCCGCAGGGAATCAACTGCCCGTTGCAACGAGTCGGCGCTCGTTTGTGCCCCGGCGGCCATGGCCCAAAAGATTGCTCCTATTAACAGCAGAATTTTCACAGCCCGCAAAAATAGAGTGGTGGTTTTAATTGTTACAGAATGGTTTTGGCCTGGTGTTTTTTAGAAAAACGAAACAAAGCCAATGTGGATCTTCGACTGGCGAAGGTTCAGGTCTGTATCGTCCCGCTTGCCCACAGCCCAGGTAACGTTGATGAGCCCTGCCTTTGGCTGAAATGATAAACCGGCGCCCGTGCTGACGTAGGTGTGCTGGCCGGCCCGCTCAAAAGGGTACTGACCCAAGCCACCGTCAACAAAGCCAAAAAAATTGGAATTAAGACCAGTCAGCAGGCGGAATTCTATTGTGCCCACCGCATATTGCGACACAAACTGGCTTTCCTCGTTGAAGCCACGCAACAGCCGGTTGCCGCCGATCTGGAAAAGTTCGTTGCGGAAAATGGAAGGACTTTGGAACACGCCGGCATTGATCCCCAGCTTCACCGCCGTTTGCCGGCCAAGCTGCACAAAATGGGCACCGGCCAGATTTACCCTAAACTGGTAGGCACCCAACTTAACGGTATCGTATAGCCGGTCGAAATTAAACGAGGGGTCCGAAGGGTCTTTCAGTTCCAGAATCAGGTTATTTTTCTTGAGCTTTTTGGTGCCGGCGGTGGCGGTAACGGCCCACTGCAGGCCTTTTCGCGGGTTGAGCCGGTAATCGGTGCTATTGTATTCGTAGCCAATGCCGAGGTTGAGCGAACTAACATCACCCTCCTGCGGCAGTTGCCGCGATTGTATAATGGCGGCCGCATTGATGCCGCTGACAATGGTGGACCGGCGCTGCAAAAAAACCGATGCCGTCCTTTTTTCACCAACCGCATAATTGACGCCCAGGTTCATGTTGATATTCAAAAAAAGGCTGTCGAGCTTGTACATGTCCATGGAAAACCGGGCACCCACCGCCGAGCGGAAAATGTAGGGCTGCTCGTATAAAAGATTCAGGCGTGGCGATCCCCGCTGCAATTGCTGCCACAAAAGGCCAATCGTTTCGCCGGCGCCAAACTGGTTGCGCAGAAGAACGTTGGCATCCACTGTCAGCAGCAGTTTCCGGTTTATGCCCAGCGGATCGCTGTTGGGCAAAAAGCCCACCAGGGCATTAATCTGGCTGCTGCGCTTTGCTTTCAGGTATAGGTTCAGTACCGAACCGGTGGCCATCATCGTCAGGTCCGATGGCTTTTCTTCTTCCACATAAGTCAGTTGCAACAGCTTTTTGCCCACAGACTCCAGTTTTGTTTTGCTGTACAGCGTGCCGTTGGGTAGCTGCAAAAATTTTTGCAGGAAGAGCGCATTCACCTTGCCATCGCCAACCACCCGGATGCTGTCAATTTTGTATTGCGGACCGCGGTCTATTTTCAAAAACGCCGACACACCGCCATCGCTGATGCCGATGCTGTCGAGCCAGGTCTTGCCAAACGGATAGCCTTCGTCTTCCAGGTAATCGAGAATCTTTTTTTGCCAGGCATTCAGTGCCGCCAAATCCATTTGACCCCGGGTAGCCGGAAAACGGATGGCTTCGAGTACAGCTGCATCTTTCGGGGCCGTTCGCAGACTAGCCCACCGGTAGGCCTGCCCCAGGAAAAGCGAAACGTTGGCTGCGGAGGAATCCAGTTGCAGCCTGTCGAGCGAAGCGGTAACAAAACCCTGGCGTTGCAACAGCGGCAACAAACCAGACAAAAAGTTGGTGGCCTCGAACCGGGTAGCAAAAGAAGCCGGTAAAGAAAGACGGGCAAAAGAGGCAGAATCGGCTGCGCCGACGCTGTACCGCACAGGGTATGCCTGCCCCACTGCACCGCACCACAGGAGTGTTAAAACGGCAAGCGCCGCGATTCTGTGTTTTACCTTAGCCATCAATATTTCTGAATAAAAGACCGAAAAAAGAACAACGAAGTTGGCCGGAATTTATTTGCACATACCTTTTTGCAAGCAAGCCTGCACCTATTGCAATTTTCATTTTACTACGTCGCTGCGCTACAAAGATGCTTTGGTGAAGGCGTTGGCAAAAGAAGCCGAAGCCGAAAAAGACTATTTGGGCGGCGAAGCGGTAAACACCATCTATTTTGGCGGTGGTACGCCCAGCCTGCTTGGCACTCCGGACCTTTCTTTTTTGCTTTCGGCTTTGCATCAGCACTATCCTGTGGCGCCTGATGCAGAAATAACGCTGGAGGCCAACCCCGACGATGTGGTACCGGAAAATGTCAACGCCTGGAAGAACCTCGGCATTAACCG
The DNA here is from genome assembly GCA_965365435.1 of uncultured Flavisolibacter sp. Taxonomy (GTDB): domain Bacteria; phylum Bacteroidota; class Bacteroidia; order Chitinophagales; family Chitinophagaceae; genus Flavisolibacter. Next base: position 26,897 of record CBDUBQ010000018.1, on the reverse strand, counting down.
GCTCAGCATCGGCATTCAGTCTTTTTTTGCCGCGGAGCTGCAGTGGATGAACCGGGCCCACAACGCTGAGCAGGCAAGGGCGTGCATTGAAAACAGCTATGCTGCCGGGATCGAAAATTTAAGCATTGACCTGATCTACGGCTCTCCCCTGCTAACCGACGAAATGTGGGAGCAAAACGTACAAACGGCTGTTGGTTATGGCATCAAACACCTCTCCTGCTATGCCCTGACGGTAGAAGAGAAAACGCCCTTGCAGAAAAACATCTCGCAAAAAAAAACCATAGACGTGGACAGCGATAAGCAGGCAAGGCAGTTTTTGCAACTGATGCAATGGCTGCGGAATGCGGGCTACGAACATTACGAGGTTTCCAATTTTGCGCGGCCGGGTTTTCGCAGCCGGCATAATTCAGCCTACTGGCAGGGTGTGCCCTATCTGGGACTGGGGCCATCGGCCCATTCGTATAATAACAGGCAACGGCGATGGAATTTGGCAAACAATCTTATTTATACCAAAACGGTCACCGAGGGGGCCGCAGAAAGAGAATTGGAAGAGCTTACCACCGTGCAGCAATTGAACGAAACCATTATGATTTCGCTGCGCACGATGGAGGGGATTGATCTTGCCCGGATTGAAAACGAGTTTGGAGAAAAGGAAAAACAACGATTGGAAAAAGAGCTGGGAAAATACATTCGCACCGGACTTGTTGGGTTGGATGGCGGGCACGCTCAATTGACCGATGAAGGCATGTTACGGGCGGATGGTATTGCAGCGGATTTGTTTGTCTGAACCATGATTGTGAGAGATTGACTGGATTTTCAGGATAGTGTTACCTATTAAAATTCTTATATCATAAAGGCGTTCTAATGAGAACGCCTTTATGATATCTTCCAAATCTCTTTAATCTGCCCCAATCATAGTTCAGACAGGAACTCTTTTGTAGCCTCAATTGTGCTATCCAAATCCACTTTGCTCAGCGCATTGCTCATAAACCAGCTTTCGTATGCCGATGGCGGCAGGTAAATGCCGCGATCGAGCATAGCATGAAAATATTTATTGAAGAATGCATTGTTGGCAGAAGCTGCTGAAGCAAAGTCAATGACTGGCTTCTCACTAAAATGCACCGAAATCATGCTGCCCATGTGATTAATGACAAAGGGATGGCCCCAGGCTTCCAAAACCTGTTGCAACCCATTCTTAAGGTAACTGCCTTTTTCTTCCAGTTCGGCGTAAATAGAGGGATTGCCCTTCAGGTGCGAAAGCAGGGTAAACCCGGCAATCATGGCCAATGGGTTGCCGCTCAGCGTACCGGCCTGATAGACGTTGCCCAGCGGAGCAATTTGCTTCATAATTTCCAGCTTACCGCCAAAGGCGCCAACCGGCATACCGGCGCCAATCACTTTGCCATACGTCACCAGATCGGCATCAATGCCCAGGCGTTCCTGTGCGCCACCCTGCGCCAGGCGAAAGCCTGTCATCACTTCATCAAAAATGAAAACAATGCCTTCGTTGGTGCAAAGCTTCCGGAGGCCTTCGAGAAAGCCGGGTTGCGGCAAAATACAACCCATGTTGCCGGCCACCGGCTCAATGATAATGGCCGCAATTTCGCCCTTGTTTTCTGCCACAAGCTGTTGCACGGCGTCAAAGTCATTGTACGGTGCCGTCAGCGTATCGGCCGACACACCGGCGGTAACGCCGGGCACTGTTTGTATATTGAACGTAGCCACGCCACTGCCGGCCTTCACCAGAAAACTATCGGCATGGCCATGATAGCAACCTTCGAACTTGATAAATTTATTGCGGCCTGTGTAGCCCCTGGCAAGGCGCAAGGCACTCATGCAGGCTTCGGTACCGCTGCTCACCATGCGGATAAGGTCAACATTGGGCACCATGCTTTTTACCAGTTCGGCCATCTCCACTTCCAGTTCGGTTGGCGCACCAAATGAGGTAGAGTCCATTGCCTTTTTCTGTATGGCTTCCACCACCGGTTCAAAAGCATGGCCGAGGATCATTGGACCCCAGGAGTTGATATAGTCAATGTACTGGTTACCGTCTGCATCGTAGAGGTAAGCGCCTTTGGCCCGCTTAAAAAAAATAGGGTTGCCACCAACGCTTTTAAACGCCCTTACCGGAGAATTGACACCGCCCGGAATACTGTTCTGTGCCCTTGCGAATAATTGTTCACTCTTTGAAATCGTCATCGTAATGAATTGGATGGCCGCAAAGGTAAACGCCGATAGCAGGAAAGTCGGTTGTGAAAAAGAAAATCAGCCAAGGGAAGGAAGAACAACGCGGTAGTAAATATCGTTGAACGAAACAGCACACCCGATGCTTTGCAGGATGAGGCTTCCGTCAGGTTCTAAAAGCTTTTCAAACTTCCAGGTATCATCATCCTGGCGCCGGATAACCTCAACCGCTTTCTGCCTTGAATCAATTAAGATGTATTCCTGTAAAGAACGGATTTGCTGATAATAAAAAAACTTATAACCACGGTCTATGTTTTCGGTGCCTTCACTCATGACCTCGATAATCACGACCGGGTTTAGCAGACTGTCAAAAACGCCTTCTTTCAGCTCTACATCGCCACAGACGATGGTGGCATCGGGATAAAAATAGTTTTCACTGGCCTGCGTTGTGACCCGAAAATCAGACGGAAAAATATCGCAGCTTTTTCCTTTTAAAAAAGAACCTATTTCCCGGACAAGATTTGAAACGATTTGATTATGCTCATGGGAAGCGCCGGCCATCGCCACCATATCGCCACCAATATACTCATGCTTTGTTTCGGCCGTTAATTCCATCTGCAGATATTCTTCTACCGAAATATATTTTAATGCCGGCGATGCCATAGAAATTTGTTTGTAAAACAAATTTACATTCTCTGCCGCAGTTTGTCGTATCGAAGAATTGTCGTGCTAATGGAATCATTTACTTTGAAGAGATACTGTTTTGCTTTCAAAGACGGGGCTGTTGGCTTTGACAAATTCAACGGATAGAATACCCAAAAGAAAAACCGGGATAAAGCGGTGGCACACCTCCCAGTGTAGGAAAGCCCTGGTTGTTTAAAAACAAACAAAGCCCGGCCCGAAACATAAATTTCTTTGCAACCGGCTGGTACCGGTACCCGGCCGTGAGGTAAGGCGTCAGAAAACTTTCTTTGTTGAAACGAATCCAACTATCCTGGTTTTTTTCTTTTTTGTGAAAGAAACTTACACCGGCGCCGCCTTCAAAAAAATGGTTTTCTTCCCCGGCCAGATAGTTCAACCCAACCGGAATGGCAAACCCGAATGTATAGAGATCATAAACGAGCCCAATGCCGCCGCGGACGCCTAACCCTTTATCCGATTTGGCTAACCGTGCATCGTAATTGAGGGAAAGAAAGCCTCCGGGACCACTCAACTCGGCATAAACGCTTCTTGCCGGCACCTGCGCAACTGACAGCAGAGATAGCAGCACTAAACCAACGATACAGTTTGCTCTTTTCATCATCATTAAATTTAATACAGCAGTTAGTTTTGGCGCCTTTTAGTTAGCGTTAGCAAAGCCGGTGGCACCTTTATAAGACTTGCCGAAAAGAATACAAAAAATCATCGTGTGCAAGAACAGCCAAAGTTTCATGAGAGTCTTGGTTTAAAACTTCGTTCGCTCCGGCGGATGTGCAAATACCGGCACTTCCTTTTGAAAGTACGTCCGTTGGATGAACGGCTTTTCAAAGACGAAATAAAAAAGAAACACAAGGCCCTGGTTGATTGCCCCAAAGAGCAAACCATATCCCGATTGGTAATGGATGGCGATGGCGTAAACCTGTAGCTGACCCACACCATACATAGGATTTTTCAAAAGCTTGTAAGGTCCCGTCACAACAAAATCGCACACTTTTCTACACAGGAACATGTCTTTCCAATAATACACCGGCGTGCCCACCACATAGGCCGACCACACCTTTACAACCATTCCAATAGCAAAGAATACCGCAAAAAAAGCCAGGGTCATGCCGGGCGGAAACTGTTTGAAAAATTCGCTGCCGGCAGTGCTTTGGCTGATGAAGGTCAGGCTGACGCCGTTGTGAAAAAAAGCGAAGGCAAGAAAGGCCTCGAAGTAGCGGTAAGCCTTTTCTTCACCAAAGCGCTCCATCAGGTTCAGGCGAAAGCCCCGTTCGGGAAGCACAAAAGAGATCAGTCCAATGTAAGCAAGGGTGCTGCAGATGAAATAGCTGATGGCAACATCCAGGCTTTGATACGCCGGCAGAATTAAAAGCGAGGCCAGCAACGAACCGGCCATAAAAACAAACCGCACCGGGGTCATATGCCCCGGCACAAATCCGGAAATAGACAGAATGGTGTGAACCAATTTTTTGATTGTTTTCATAACTGCATTTTATACCTGCTCCGGACGGCGCAAAAGGTTACCCACCGGCAGTGCCGGATAAACTTTGCCGCTGTGTGCCACAGCCACAAACAAAAGGCGACAACAAAAGCAGCCTATCCGGTGGCGTTAGCGTTATAACAGATGGCGCTTCAGCCGAAGGGGGCGATTGCTTTTTGGTACAACTGGCAGTTAACCGTTCCGTCTTACAGCCTTCTATGCCAAATGCCGGCCGAAACCGGTGAAGCGTTTTGAAAAGACCTGCCACTCCGGAAAATGGTCACCTTTTTACCTTTTTCGCATCAGGAACAACCCGAAAATAAATTGGATGAAAAGCGGTTAAAAACTGAATTTTTTGCCCGGCCGGGATGTTGTTGCATTTTTTGCAACAGGTTTTAAAAATTCGATATGTATGCTGCTGCATTTTCCCTAATTTGTTGCAGAAATCCGTAAATAACGTATGCTGCAACCAAAACAAAAATCGCTTCAGGACTATCTTTTTCAACGTATAAAAGAAACCCTGCCACCAGGACAAACGCTTGCCGATGCGGTTGGCGACATTTTGCACCTGAGCCCCGACAGTGTCTATCGCCGCATACGTGGCGAAAAACTGCTGGTGTTGGAAGAGGCCCGGGAACTTTGCCTTCACTACGGCATTTCGCTTGACGGGCTTTTTCACCTGCACGAAAATGCGGTTGTCTTTCAACGCACCGAGATAGATTCCACAGCCTATGATTTCACCTCCTACCTGAGAGGCATTCTTTTGCTGCTGCAACAGTTGGACAGCTACAGCAAGAAAAGCATTCTTTACCTAACAAAAGGAATTCCCCTGTTTCATATTCTTGCCTTCAGGCCGTTGCTGGCTTTTCGTTATTACTTCTGGATGCGCACCACATTTGAGGTGCCTGAAATTGCCCAGCAAAAATTTTCGATTGATGCCCTGCCGGCTGCTACGGAAGCAATTGCCAGGGACATTCACCTCCTTTATAACCGGCTGCCATCGGTAGAAATCTGGAGCGCCGAAAGCGTTAACAGCACGTTGATGCAAATTGACTATTGCCGCGATACCGGACAGATGACGGAGGCACAGGCGGCTGCCGTAACCGCAAGCCTGCGGCAGATGCTGCATCATCTGCAGGAACAGGCAAAGTGGGGACGTAAATTTGCGCCGGCCGAAAACCCCGCCAGCCGGAAAGACAATTTTGAATTGTTTTATAACCGCCTGAACCTCGGCAACGACATTATTCTGACCACCTACGACGGAAACAAAACCCTCTACGTAAACAACGATGCACTTGACTACCTTACCTGCCGCGACGAAGTTTATTGCGACAAAATGAATAAGAAACTGGAGGCAGTGCGCCGGCGCAGCACGCTTATCAGCAGTGTAGGCGAAAAACAACGTACCCAGTTTTTTCAAAGCCTGCTGGCAAAGCTGCCCCCGCACGATTCCGCAACTGAAAAGGACCCACAATGAGTTCGGCAGCCTTGCAGGCGCAGCTTTTTCAGGCTCTTAAAACGAAGCTTGGCACCGGGGTATCCATGCCGGAGGAAGTTGCCCGCTTATTGCAGATCAGCACCCACAGTGCCTACCGGCGCATACGGGGCGAAAAAGGTCTTTCGCTGGACGAGCTGCACACCCTCTGCCATCATTACCACCTTTCGGTAGATGGTTTGCTACAATTGGACAACGGTGTTGTTGCATTTGAAGGAAGGTATGTGCAGCCGCCGGCATTTCATTACAAAGACCACCTGGCCGCTGTTGCGCAAAAACTGCTGTACCTGGCTTCGGCCGGGCCGGGCAACCTATACTACCTGTGTAAGGATATACCGCTTTTTTACCACTACTTTTCAAAGCCACTGGCAGCCCTCCATTATTTTTTCTGGCAAAAAACAATCCTGGGTTGGCCGGGGTTTGATGGCAAACTTCGATTGGCCGATTATCCTGCCGATGTATTTGACCTGGGCCAAACGGCGCTGCAAGCTTACCGCCAGCTAAATGCCGTTGAAATCTGGAATGCAGAAACGCTGAACAGCATTTTGCGGCAGGTGGAGTTTTACCAGGATACGGCGGCCTTTCAACACACCGATGATTTATACCAGGTGTATGAAGATTTGGAGGCGCTGATTGTTCATTTGGAAAAACAAGCTGAATCGGGCTATCAATCAGGTGGCACCGATAGCAGCAACCACTGGCAGGGCCGTTTTCTTCTTTACCTCAACGAAATCATAACCGGCGATAATTCCATCCTGGCCCTGGCAGATGGCGGCAGCTTTTCTCTGCTTGCCCATTCGGGCATCAACCTTATGGTGACGAGAGATGCTGACTTTTGCAACAACCTGTGGCACTACTACCAAAACCTCATGCAAAAAGCAACACTGCTAAGCGAAGTGGGCGAACGGGAAAGAGGCACATTCTTCCATGATTTGCAAAAACGCATTGCCGTGCGAAAAAAACGCCTGAAGCGGTGATTTGCTCAGCTAAATATTGTTGTTTGAACAGTCGCTTAAAGTCTCCTGAACCCTGTCCGGAAAAATTTCATTTTGCCCGGATATTTGTTGCCTTTTTATGACTCTTCAATGGCCGCTTTTTTCCTCTGCGGCCAGTAAGCGCAGCCTGCTTTTGCAAGCCTGCAACTGCCGGAAGTAGTGGGCCGCAGCCGCCCGGCTGACCGTGATTTCATCGGGCTTATTGGGCAGAAACATAAGGTCTTCGTGGCCTGCCAGGCCTTGCTGCCAAAGGTTGGTCATCTTTACCGGGTCAAACAGCAAGCTGTGTTTATTGGCCAGAAAAAGTTCGGACGGAAAATGATGGAAGCTGATGTGAATGGTATCGCCTTTCAACCGGTCGGCTTCGGTGGCCTGCACCGCCAGCAGCACATCGTACGGGACCACCTCGGTTTTTGTACGCCAGATGTCCATAATACGCAGCATTCCTTTCAAAATGGTGGTGGGCGGATGCTCCGTTTCGAAGGCCGGGAATTTGGGCCGGTTTACCACGACATCAATATTTTTAATGTGGCTGTGGCCAAGCGCAAACTCCAGCGACTCTGTTACCGGCACTGTTTCCTGTATTCCCGCATCCACATAATAGCCGGCATTGCCTTTTACCTTTTGCTGCCGAAAATAGGACATCAGCACCGGCTGGTTCGACGAAGCCCAAATCCAGTCCTTCATGTCGGCGGCGGCGGCAATCTCGGTGGAAAGCTTCATGAAACTTTCGCCGGTAGAGAGCTCCACCGTGGCCACGCCCATTACTTTCGACTGCCGGATTTTGTAATAATCTTCGTCCTTTAAAAAAAAATCGATCAGCCGGCGCAGGCTGTTGCTTTCGCCCAGTGTTTTTTTTCCGGCCAGTACCCGCATCAACGAATTCAGGGTGCGCAGCTCTCCTTTCGCTGTGAAAGGATTAATGTCAAAAATTTTTTCGGGCGTGACGGTGGTATAAGCTTTTTGCAGGCGGTCGAATTCGCCAAGCAGAATCAGCGGGTTCATTAAGCTGCCGGTGCTGGTGCCAAAGGCCACGTTGTACACCCCAAACGAGTCGCTGAGCTTTTTGGCAAACCCGGCACCCCAGGCGCCCCGGGCGCCGCCCCCGCTAACCACCAGAATGCGGTTGTTGATCTTTTGGCCATTCAGTTCGTTCAGCACAAACAGACCGGCAATGAGGAAGAAAATTTTTTGCATAACCAGCGTTTGGATATACACCGGCTAGCGCTGCCGATGCAGCTTACATATTACGAAATATTTTGCAGGCTGTCAATGCCAATCTTTACGGCTGCGCTTTGCCTTTATGCCGGGGTGAGCACAGGCTTGGTTGCCCCTGGAAAACCACAATTTTTCAGCGCTGGAAAAGGGCAGCAAAGTAGGAGAATAAAAAAAACGATCGTAGCTTTTGTATCAGGCAAATTCAACGCAGCAGCCTTACGGCATCTTTTGCAAAATAAGTAGCAATCAGGTCTGCTCCCGCCCGTTTAATTGATGTCAGCGTTTCCAGAATGGCTTTGTCTTCGTTCACCCAGCCCATTTTTGCGGCGGCTTTTATCATGGCGTATTCGCCGCTGATGTTGTACACACTCACCGGAACAGCTACGGCATTCTTCACTTCCCTTACAATGTCGAGGTAGGGCAGGCCGGGTTTTACCATCACAATGTCGGCGCCTTCTTCCACATCCAGCAGTGCTTCTTTTACGGCTTCGGTGCGGTTGGCATAATCCATCTGGTAGGTTTTTTTATCGCCAAAGCCCGGTGCACTGTCCAGTGCATCCCGAAAGGGACCGTAAAAGCAGGAAGCGTATTTGGCGCTGTAGGCCATAATGCCGGTTTTGATAAATCCGTTTTGCTCCAGCCCCTGGCGGATGGCACCGATGCGGCCATCCATCATATCGCTGGGCGCCACCATGTCGGCACCGGCCGCCGCGTGTGAAATGCTCATTTTCACCAATGCGTCCACGGTGGGGTCGTTTACGATCTCGCCGTTTTCCACAATGCCATCGTGGCCAAACGAAGAGTAAGGATCCAGGGCAATATCCGTCATCACATACATTTCCGGCACTGCGTCTTTTATTGCTTTGATGCTGCGTTGCATAAGGCCATCGGGATTCCAGGCTTCTTTGCCGGTGTTGTCTTTTAATTCGTCTTTGCACTTAATGAACAGCAGCACACTTTTCAAACCCATGCTCCATAATTCTTTTACCTCCTTCACAGTAAGGTCAAGGGAGCGGCGGTAGTAGTTGGGCATCGAAGCAATTTCTGTTGCCAGGTTTTCACCTTCGTCTATAAACAGCGGAACGATAAAATCATTTGGTGTGAGCAGGGTTTCCGCTACAAGGCTGCGGATAGCGGGTGTGGCGCGAAGAATACGCGGACGTTGGTGTAAGATCATTTGATTAAAAACGTTTTCTTGATTTATCCGGATGTTTGCGATGGTCGTGTACCGCAAAAACATTGTTTTCATTCCCCACGATCTCAACAATGGTTGAAAAAGGGAAACGATTTAAGCTGAAACTCCTGTATCGGTTCTGGTCAAGCCAAAAGAAAAAAGAAAAGGGGCGATGTTTGATACCTTCAAAATGCTGATCAAGGTCTGTCAGAAAACGCTGTCCAAGAGCAGTTGAGATTATGTTATAAAAGTCGAATGCCTCCTCTATATCGGCGACAGCTTCTTCTTTTATCAGCAGGCTATAAGTCATTTAGCTATCCTGTTGCGAATGATTTCCAGTGTTTCCTCCCAGGTAAACGATTTGCTTTCACCAGCCAAATGACGGTTGCGCCGACGATGTACTTCCTCAAGCCACTCTGTCTTTTCGCCGGCATGCTGGTGGTTGTGTTCCATTGCAACACTCTACAAAATAGGAATAAGCTTTTTATCACTGCTTTGAATGATGTCATCCAGCAACGCCTTTATTTCTTCGGTCCCATACACCTTTTTTTCAAAATTAAATCTATTCTTTCGCTTTTGTTTGCCATTAGCAACTATTGACCTTTCTTTCCCAATCGGCTTTTTCCTCATTGGTAGGCTCAGTTGATATCCACTCCTGCGGATACAAACATGCCTGCCATAACTTGTCTTCCTCGCTACCGGGTGCCGGCTGAAAATTGTACTCGAACCGCACTGTTGGCGGCAAGCTCATTAAAATACTTTCAATACGGCCATTGGTTTTCAGCCCAAATAAAGTGCCCCTGTCGTGCACCAGGTTAAACTCGACATAGCGGCCGCGGCGAATCTCCTGCCAGTGTTTGTTTTCCGCCGTGTAGGGCGTGTCCTTCCGCTTTTCCACAATAGGAACGTAAGCGGGTACAAAAGCATCGCCGCAGGCTTTGCCAAACGACAGCCAATAGCCAACATCCTTATTTTCATCCGGCCGCTGGTAGTCGTAGAAAATGCCTCCGATGCCACGGCGTTCGTTATGGCGGTGAAAGTTGACGAAGTAGTTGTCGCAAACTGCCTTGAACTTCGGATAAAAAGCCGGATCGAACCGGTCGCAAACATCTTTATAGGTCTGATGAAAATGTCTGGCATCTTCTTCAAACAGGTAATACGGCGTCAGATCGGTACCGCCGCCAAACCAGCGGTCTGTCACTTCGCCGTTTTCGTTGTACAGCTCAAACATGCGGTAGTTGCAATGCACCGTTGGTACAAACGGATTGAGCGGATGAAGGACGAGCGAAAGGCCGCAAGCAAACCATTTTGCACCGTCAATCTTCAATCCCGTTCGCATGGCGTCGGTCACCTCGCCAAAAACAACAGAGGTATTCACGCCGCCTTTTTCAAACACATGACCGTTTGCAATTACACGGGTTTTGCCACCGCCGCCTTCGGGCCGCTCCCATTTATCCTCCACAAATTTTGCCCCGCCATCCACCTGCTCCAATGCGGCACAGATGCGGTTTTGCAGGTCGTGGATATAGTCTGTCCAGGCTTGCTTTGCCCCCGGTGCCCCGGTGGGGGAATTAGGGTTGTTGCTGCTGCTTTTTTCTTCCGTCATACCTGGGGTTCTGCTTTTTTTGCTCAATAGAATTACCGAACGTACAAGAGTGCGACGCAACGGACGCTTCATCGTTATTCTGTTGCCGGGTACCAAAAAAATTTCGTGCATTGAAGCGGTGCCAGCCACGTTGAGTGCCCGGCCTACATTCCCCCACCGGGTGACAGGGGGCCGTATTCTTTCACCGCTTCTACAAATGCTTTGGCATGATCTACCGGTACGTTCGGGGTAATGCCGTGACCCAGATTGGCAATGTAACGCTGTGCGCCAAAACCGTCAATCATTTCCTTTACCCACTTCTTTATCTGCGGAATGGGCGCCAATAAACGGGCAGGGTCGAAATTTCCCTGCAAGGTGATGTTGTTGCCGGTCATTTCTCTTGCCACCTGTGGTGCCACTGTCCAGTCAATGCCGATACCCGAAGCACTGCTTTCACTCAGTTCTTTCAGGGCATACCAGGTGCCTTTTGGAAATAAGATCACCGGCACACTGTCTTTTACCGCATCGGCAATCTGCAGCAGGTAAGGCTGCGCATAGGTCTTAAAATCTTCGGGCGATAGTGAGCCCGCCCAGCTATCAAATACCTGCACCGTATCGGCGCCGGCCTTTGCCTGCGCCTTCAAATAGTCAATAGTGATGTTGGTAATTTTTTGCAGCAGGGCATGAGCCAGCTCCGGTTGAGTGTAAGCAAATTGTTTGGCTTTATCCCACGTTTTGCTGCCCTTGCCCTCCACCATATAACAAAGGATAGTCCACGGGGCGCCGGCAAAACCAATCAGCGGCACGCGGCCGGCCAGTTCCCGCTTTGTCAGCGACAAAGCATCCATCACATATTTCAAATGATGCCCGGCGTCGGCGGTGTTCAACGCCTCAATATCTGCCGCAGTTTTAATCGTCTTTGGCAGCGAGGGGCCCTTGCCTTCTTCCATTAATACTTCAACGCCCATCGCCTGCGGAATCACCAATATGTCGGAGAAGATAATGGCCGCGTCCACGCCCACCTGATCTACCGGTTGCAGGGTAATTTCCGTGGCCAGTTCGGGTGTTTGACAGCGGGTGAAAAAATCATACTTCTCCCTTAATTTAATGTAATCGGGCAGATATCTTCCGGCCTGGCGCATCATCCACACCGGTGGACGTTCTACTTTTTCCTGTCGTAAGGCCCGTAGCAGTAAATCATTTTTTAGTTCGCTCATAAAACAACCCATAAAGTTTTGCAAGACGCATTACATCTGAAAGCCGCTGCCAAAACCTCACGGGTTTTCGCCGGCATCGGCAGGATAGCAGTCTTTGTTCTGAAAATAAAATTTCACCGAAGCCAGCATCATTTCCTGGCTCGGGTATTCACTGACGATAAGCCGGTTGTCGGTAAAGTCGGCGATACAGTCTGCCGTGGTTTGGCCGATGGCAAAACAAACGGTTTCCTTCTTCAGTTGATTGACCGAAAAAAAACTTTGTACGGCGCTGGGGCTGAAGAACAACACGGCATCAATATTCTCCGTAGCTAGTTCCGGAGTTTCTACGGTTTCGTACAACACCAATTCGTGAACTATGATCCCGGCTTGCCTTAACAATTCGGGAAGCTCATCCCGGCGTTTGTTTCCGCAAAAGAAAACGATTTCTGTTGCGGCCTGCCGAATGATTTCGTTCGCTAAAGCAGCAGCGTTTTGCGCTTCGCCAACGATGTTTTTTTCAAGAAATCGGGCCGAAAGAACAGCGGCTTTCGTTTTACCGGACAAACAGAAGATATTCCAGTCTATAACATAAAACGTATCGCCCTGGTGCATATACCGGTCCAGCATATCTGCAGCGTTAGCACTCGTGAGCACAATGGCTGTCTTTCCGCTAAAGGCAAAATCGAGTATGCGCTCGCCGGTTTCTTTACTCCAAACGGGCTTTATAGAAATGAACTCCTGCTCCACGATTTCAACACCGTTTTCGCCCGCTTCCGCCACGAGTGAACGTTCCAGTTTTTTTGTGCTTAAAACTTTATGCTTCGCCTTCATTGGTTAAGCCTTTGGCCCGGATGCGTTTTACAATCTCCGTAGCGCCGTTTGCCAGAATTTCTTCGGCCGCCTGCCATCCCAGATAACCGGCTTCGGCATAAGCCGCCGACTTTTCTATTTCTACCTTCTGCACACCATCCGGACTCACTACATTTCCCCGAAAACGAATGTTGCCGTTCGCTACTTCGGCAAACCCGGAAATGGGGGTAGAACAACCACCCATCAGCGCACTTAAAAAGTCCCGCTCAATTTTGGTGCACAAAGCTGTGGCTTCGTCATTGAACGACCGGCAAGCATCGAAGGCAATGTTGTCATCCTCCCGGCATACCACCATAATAGCGCCCTGCGCCGGCGCCGGCAGCATCCAATCCAGGTCAACCGAATTTTGAGGACGAAGGTTTATCCGTTCCAAACCGGCAGCGGCAAAAATGGCGCCTAGCCAATTACTTTCTTGCAGCTTCCGCAAACGGGTGTTCACGTTTCCGCGAAGGTTCTCCATTTTGTGTGATGGAAACTGGTTGAGCCATTGGGCAATGCGGCGAACGGAGCCCGTTGCCACAAGCGCATTTTCAAATGCAGATGTCGGGGCGTCGGAAAGCGAAGCTTGTGCAAGAATGGCTTTCCCACCGGGAAGGTCGGGATGGGCCACAAAAATGTCTTTGTGCGATGCCCGCGTCAAGACAGCCGCTTGTTGAATACCCTGCGCCAATTGTGTCGGCACGTCCTTCATGGAATGCACCGCAATATCAATGCGGTGGTTTAGCAGGGCGGCATCGAGTGTTTTGGTAAAAACCCCGGTAACGCCCATGGCATACAGCGGCGTCACCAGGTCTGTGTCGCCTTCGCTTTTCATGTACACCAGCTCAGATACAACACCGGCTTTACGCAGCAGGCCCTGTACCAATGTAGCCTGCCACACAGCCAACTGGCTGTCTCTTGTACCTATGCGTAGGAGGTTCATTAATTGGTGACGTTGATAAACTCGTTGAGGGCCGAAAGGTATTGGCAACCGCGTTGGTTCTGCACTTTTATCTTGCCGGCGGTTTCGTTCAGTACACGCTGAATATGCGTATCAATTTTTTTGGGGCAGGTGGTGGTTTGTATATACTGCGGGTGGCCATACAGTTCCTTAAGCGTCACTTTCAGTTGCTTCAGCAGCGGAACATGGCGGCGCATTTCGCACCAGTCCTGAAACTCAATCATCAGCTCCAAAATAATGCCTTTTGCCTTTGGCACCTCGGCCAGGCGCATTTTCAGCGTTTCGTCTTTTAGCTTCGAAAGCATGTCAACATTGATCATGCGCACGTTTGGCAGCGACTGTGCCTCGTCGGCCACATTGTATGGAATGGAAAGATCAAGGATCAGCTTTTCGCCCCTGCCTTCGAGATGGTGCTTTTGCAATACAGGTTGGGCCGAGTTGGTTGCCACCAAAATGATATCCGCAACGGCTACCTCTTCCTCCAGGCTATCGAGCGAGGCGCAGTGCAAGCCAAGTTCACCGGCCAGTGCCTGCGCTTTTTCCGGCGACCGGTTGATCAGTGTAATGTTGGTAGTGCCAAGATAATCCACAAGATTCTTGCAGGTGTTGCGGCCAATTTTGCCAACGCCCAGCAGCAATATCTTTTTACTGCCGGGATTCACCACCCGGTTTAGAATATATTGTACCGCGGCAAAGGCCACCGATACGGTGCCGCCGCTTAAAGAAGTAGAGTTCTTGATGATTTTGGAAGACTGCAGCACGCAGTTGATCAGCCGTTCGGTAAAAGCACCGACAAAGCCGGCTTCTTTGGCAAACTTCACGGCGCTCTTCAACTGCCCCACAATTTCATAATCACCAAGTATCTGGCTATCCAGTCCGGCGCCTACGTTAAAGGCATGTTCAATGGCACAAAGGCCGTTTTTGATGTACGCTGCTTTTGTAAATGTTTCGGCGCTGCCAACCGTTTGTGAACAAAGCAGGTCAACCAGTTGTTGGCTGCTGTGGGCAAAGCCATAAATTTCCGTGCGGTTGCAGGTAGAAAGAATGAAAATCTCATTGAGCCCCTGACTGGCCGCAAGAGCCAGAACGGCGGCATATTGCTCCTGCCCGATGGCAAACTGCCCGCGAACCGATGCGTCTGACTTTTTGTAGTTGATGCCTGCTACGTAAAAGTTGGGAATGTTTTTGAAGTACTGATTGTCCATTCTTTGTGTTAGTCAACAGCGACGGCACAAAAGTAATTTCGGAAGCCCCCGCAGCCTAAAATCTTTGTCATTATAGTGTCATTTGCACACCTGATTTTCATCAGTTTGCCAAGTGACGGACATCAATTGAAAGAAATTGTGGTTGAATTGTGAAGCACCCGTGCGACGTCGAATGGGAGAGGTGAAACAGGAGTGAACTGCCGCCTGGAAAGCCTCTTGTGTTTGGCGATTGGCGTCTCCCGTTTGAAGGTTCCTGCTTTACTTTTGACCCTTCGTATGAAGAGAGCAATTGTTTTGATGAACCTTGGTTCGCCCGACAGCACGGCCGTAAAAGATGTAAAACGTTACCTCGATGAGTTTCTGATGGACGAACGGGTGATAGATTCACCCTGGCTGGTAAGGGCCCTGTTGGTAAAGGGTATTATTGTACCGTTCCGGGCACCCAAATCGGCCAGGGCCTATCAGTCCATCTGGACCGATAAAGGTTCGCCGCTGATTGTTATCTCAAAGCAATTGATGAATGCCCTGGACAAAGAAGTGGAGGAACCCGTGGCAATTGCCATGCGCTATGGCAACCCATCGCCAACGGCAGCTTTTGACAAGCTGGTGGCCGAAAACCCTGATTTGGAAGAGGTGATTGCCATTCCCATGTACCCGCATTATGCCATGAGCTCGTACGAAACAGCAGTGGCTTACGCCGAAGAACAACACAAAAAAGGCGGCTATCGCTTTAAGCTTACCACCATCAAACCCTATTACGACAACGAAGACTATCTGCAAGCCCTGAGCGAAAGCATCCGCCCCCATTTGGATGGCGACTGGGACCATATTCTTTTCTCGTACCACGGCGTGCCGGAACGGCATATCCGCAAAGGCGATGTCACCGGGCAGCATTGCCTGAAGGTGGCGGCCTGCTGCGATGTACCGTCGGCAGCGCATCCGTATTGCTACCGCCATCAGTGTTGGGTAACGACAAAAAAAATAGCCGAACGCCTCGGCATACCGATGGAAAAACTGACCTTTTCGTTTCAGTCGCGCCTTGGCCGCGATCCCTGGCTGCAGCCTTACACCGCTGCCAAGTTTGAAGAACTGCCAAAGCAGGGCATTAAAAAATTGCTGGTGGTTTGTCCGGCCTTTGTGAGCGATTGCCTGGAAACGCTGGAAGAAATTGCCGAAGAAGGAAAAGAAACGTTTCTTCATGCCGGCGGCGAAAGCTTTGACATGATTCCCTGCCTGAATGTGCACCCGCTGTGGGTAAACGCCCTGGCAAAATGGATAAAAGAATATGCTGCCGGAAACACCGGAATGGTGTTGGAAGGACTAAAGCCGTAAGACCTTTTTTGTTTGCACTTCACCAGCCATGTACGCCTACTTAAAAGCGCTCCATATCATCTTCATCGTTACCTGGTTTGCGGGTATGTTCTACATCGTACGCCTGTTTATTTACAACACCGAGGCAGCCGGAAAAGAAGAGCCGGAAAGGAGCATTTTGCAACGGCAATTTGCAATTATGATCAAGCGGCTGTGGCTGGGCATTACGTGGCCATCGGCCATCCTTACGCTGGTGTTTGGCCCCTGGGTTTTGCTAAACGGCCCCTGGTTAGAAACACTGGGCAGTGCCAGCGGCCGCTGGCTGGAGGTAAAACTTGGTTTTGTGGTATTGCTCTACGTTTATCACTTTTCGCTTCATGCCATTTACAAACAACAGTTGGCAGGCAACTTCCGCTATTCTTCGCAAAAGCTGCGGGTGTGGAATGAAGTGGCCACTATTTTTTTGGTGCCGATTGTGATGCTGGCCACCGTAAAATCAAGCCTGAGCTGGCTTTGGGGGTTAATTGGACTGATTGGCTTTTTGATAGTGCTGATGAGCGCCATCAAAATTTATAAAGCCATCCGTACCCGGAACAACTGAAAAATCAGGTTTCGGCCAGAGAAAAAATAGCCTTCTTGTTTCTTTCTCCCGGCCTTACACTTCACCGCTTTACAACACCTTCTTTGTGTACAGCCGCACCGAATTAACGCCTAGCACTACATCGCTAACGCCCATGACCAATGCCGCAAACGTAGGACTGAGAAAGCCCAATGCGGCAATGGGAATGGCTACAATATTGTAAGCAAAAGCCCAGAAAAGATTTTGTTTGATGGTGAGGTAAGTATGCCTTCCCAGCCCCAAGGCCGTGGGCAATTTGGAAAGATCGCTGCCCATCAGCACCACATGGGCGCTTTGCATGGCCATTTGCGAAGCCTCGCTCATGGAAATGCCGATGGTGGCTTTGGCCAGCGCCGGTGCATCGTTGATGCCATCGCCGATCATGACCGTGGGCGCAGCAGCCGTCAGCTCTGCAATCTTGTTGAGCTTTTGCTCCGGCGTTTGTTCGGCAATCACTTCCTCAATACCCAGCACACCGGCCAGTTGGCGGCATTTGGCATCTAAGTCGCCGCTGAGCAAAATAGTTTTTATGCCTCTTGCCTGCAGGTAACTAACCACCTCTTTTGCTTCGGGCCTTATTTCATCGCCCAGGTCAATCCAACCCAGCAGGCTCCCATTTCTTACCACATACACATTATGCACGCCATCTTGGGTAAGGTTTTCGGCCACCTTGTACGAACCGATTGTGTACGCATTGCCCTGCATATCGGTTGCTTTCAGCCCCAGCCCCTTTATTTCTTCAATCTTTTTCCAGCGAATTTCGTTGCCCTCTTTCCAGGCAGCGGCAATGCTTTTTGCCAGCGGGTGCGCCGAGTATTTTTCCAGCGAAAAAACAATCCGCCTGAACTCTTCTTCCGAAATATCACTATTTGTCAACTGCCAGTTGCTTATGGCAAATTGCCCGGTGGTCAGCGTGCCGGTTTTGTCAAACACTACCTGCCTGATGTCTTTGAACAGCTCAAGGCTGCGGGCATTGCGGAAGAGTATGCCGTTGCGGGCCGCCCGGCCCAGGCCCACTGCAATGGCGGCCGGCGTGGCCAGGCCCATGGCACAGGGACAGGCAATAACCAGCACGGCAATACTGCGTAGCAGCGAGGGAGTGAACTCCTTCAGCACAATCCAGTTTACGGCCAGCGTAAGAAGAGCGATACCGATAACCGCCGGCACAAATATCGCGGAGATGCGGTCGGCCATTTGCTGCACAGGCGGTTTTTCGCCCTGCGCCTTTTTTACCAGGTTGATGATGTTGGAAAGCACTGTGTCGCCACCCACAGCTGTTACCTGCGCCTTCAGGGTTCCTTCTGCCACAATGCTTCCGCCAATGATAAAATCTTTTTTTCCTTTTGCCACCGGCAGGCTTTCGCCGGTCAGCAGCGCCTCGTTCACCTGCGCTTCGCCCCATAAAATTTTACAGTCGGCCGGCACCTGTTCGCCGGTGTTGATCTGCACCAGATCGCCGGTTCTTAATTGCGTGTTTTCAATAGGGAAAATAATCTCCTGATGCTGGTCGTCAAACGCAATCATATTGGCAATCACCTTCTGCGATTTTACCAGGGCCGTCAGCGAACGCTGGGTGCGTTGCACCGAAGCATGCTCCAGGTATTCGCCCAAAAAAACCAGGGTGATGATGGTGGCGGCCGTTTCAAAAAACAGGTAGTCATCGCCCAATCCCATCAGGGCGCCAATAAGGCTGTAAACAAAAGCGGCCAGGGCACCGGTCGTGATCAGTACATTCATATTAGGAATGCCGTTGCGCAGGCTTTTGATGGCCGAGCGGCCAAAAACCGACATGCCCACATAAAAAACCGGCAGCGTCAGTCCCAGTTGCACCCAGGGATTCATGAGCACATGAATGTGAATGCCGGGTATCATGTGCAGCATCAGTATCAGCGTAAAGGGCAGGCAGAAAAGAAAGCGCTGGAGGTGGTTTTGCAAAAACGGCTTTTTGCCTTCCGTTTTTACCCTCCCTTCAGCTTCCACTTTATAACCCAGTGCCTCCACTCCTCTGGCCAGTTCGGTTGGCTTTTCGTTGGCCACCACCTCAAACGATACGTTGCCGTCAATAACGTTCACCGCCACGTTTTTAGCGCCGCTTTTTTGCAGGTATTTGTTGATGGTGAGTGCGCAGTTGGCGCAATGCATTCCATCTATTTTCCATTGAATTTTTTCCATGATGATAAGAGTTCGCCGGCTTACCAATTTACTTGTTCACAAGTTGGCAAAACGGTGGCTTTAACCCGTGAACAGGTGAACAAGTAAACTTGCAAACCGTTCATTTGGCAAATTTACCCACCGGTTCGGCGGTTCTAAATGACCCCGGTTTGTATCTTTTCAACGCCGTTGCAAACAGGCGTTAAATTTGTGCATGACCGTTGCGATTTCTCTCTCCGAATTACCGGCTTTTGCTCAACGTTTCTGGGCCATGGCGGGCCTGGCCAGGGTCTTTCTTTTTGAAGGCGAAATGGGCGCCGGAAAAACCACGCTGATTGAGGCGCTTTGTGCTGCCAAAGGGGTAAAGGATCACATGAGTTCACCAACATTTTCGATCATTAACCAGTATGCTTATATCGAAAACGGTACCGAAAAATTCATCTACCACATAGATCTCTACCGGCTGAATGACGAGGAGGAAATCATCCAGGCGGGTGTGGAAGACTGCGTGTACAGCGGTTCGCTCTGCCTGGTGGAATGGCCGCAGAAGGCCCCGGGCCTGTTCGATGAAGAAGCCGTTCGTGTTTTTCTTGAACCGGCAGATGCTACTCACCGGCTTGTAAAACTGGCGCTGCCCGGCCGCAGTATGGCAGAACAATTGTAATTTGAGCCTTCATTCTGAACAGACCAACGTCGCATGTCGTCAAAACCGTTAATCAGCACATCTTTCAGCTACGAAACCTTAGAGGAAACGCTCGATATCAAGCCAAAAGGGGCGCAACTGCACATTGGCATTCCAAAGGAAATTGCCTTTCAGGAAAACCGGGTGGCGCTAACGCCCGATGCCGTGGGCGTGCTGGTGAGCAACGGCCACCAGGTTACCATTGAGCACAATGCCGGCGAAGGTGCGCATTTTGCCGACCGTGATTACAGCGAAGCAGGCGCCAATATTGTGTACAACCGCGAAGACATTTTTAAGGCGCCCATTCTGGTAAAGAGCGCCCCGGTGATAGACGAAGACCTGCCCCTGCTGCAGTATAACCAAATGATCATTTCGCCCATTCACCTGAGCGTACTGAAAGCCGAACTGCTGCAAAAAATGATGGAGAAGCGGGTAACGGCCATTTCGTTTGAAAACCTGAAAGACGACAGCGGCTCTTATCCCATTGTACGCAGCATGAGCGAAATTGCCGGTAGTGCGGTCATGCTCATTGCGGCGCAATACCTTTCGTCGGCCAACCACGGCAAGGGTGTGCTGCTGGGCGGCATATCGGGCATTGCGCCCACCAAGGTAATCATTATCGGCGCCGGCATAGTGGGCGAAAACGCAGCCAGGGCGGCGCTGGCCTTAGGCGCTTCGGTAAAAGTTTTCGACAACAGTGTCTATCGGCTTAAGCGGCTGCAGAATAATATTGGCCACCGCCTCTGGACCTCGGTAATTGAACCACGCCTGCTGGCAAAACAGTTGAAAACCTGCGAAGTGGCTGTGGGTGCGCTGAACAACGAAACCGGCCGCACCCCCATTGTCGTTACGGAAGAAATGGTGAGCAGCATGCGTCACGGTTCGGTGATCATTGACGTGAGCATAGACCGCGGCGGTTGTTTTGAAACTGCCGAAATAACCACGCACCAGGCGCCGGTTTATACCAAGTACGGCGTTATTCATTACTGCGTGCCCAATATTCCCTCCGGCTTTGCCCGTACGGCCTCGCAGGCCATCTCCAATGTGCTGATGCCCCTGCTGCTGGAAGCCGGCGACGACGGCGGTTTTGAGCACATGGTTTGGCACCGGGTGCACTTGCGCAGCGGCATTTATATGTTCAAGGGAGCCCTGACGAATTTTTACCTCAGTGAGCGGTTTAACCTGAAATACACCGACCTGAATTTGCTGATCGCCAGCCAGCGTTGAT
Organism: uncultured Flavisolibacter sp.; assembly: GCA_965365435.1. Taxonomy (GTDB): domain Bacteria; phylum Bacteroidota; class Bacteroidia; order Chitinophagales; family Chitinophagaceae; genus Flavisolibacter. Next base: position 5,865 of record CBDUBQ010000018.1, on the reverse strand, counting down.
TTTACTTTTCTTTTGCCGGTTTTCCTGTTACATTAGTATTTAAATAACCTAAACACGTATAAACTATGGGACTTTTTAATTCAAGCAATCCCGCCTTTAACGAAAAAACCCTTCAGAACCTTACTATTGAAGCCGGCCAGGAAGTGATGACGGTTGGCGGCGCCATGCGCAAATTCGGGCTGATGCTGGTGATGTTGCTGGGTGCCGCCTCCTTTACCTGGGGCGCTTTTTACCAGGGCGCCAACGTAATGCCCTGGGCCATCGGCGGTGCAATTGGTGGCTTTATCGTGGCCATGATCATTATCTTCAAAAAAACCTGGGCACCCTACCTGGCGCTGGCCTATGCCCTGCTGCAAGGCCTTTTTCTTGGCGCCATTTCCGCTGTGTTCGAAGCGGCTTTTCATGATAAATACCCCGGCATTGTCATGCAGGCCGTTATGCTCACGTTTGGCGTGGCCATTGGCATGTTTGCCCTGTACTATTTCCGCATATTGCAGGCCACGGCCATGTTCCGCAAAGTGGTTATTGGCGCCACCATGGGCATTGCCCTGTTTTATCTGGCGGCCATGCTCATGAATCTGTTTGGCGCCCAGATGCCTTACCTCCATTCCAACGGCACGGTTGGCGTTGCCATTTCTGTTTTTGTGGTAGCTGTTGCCGCCCTCAATCTGATTCTGAACTACGATCTCATTGAGCAGGGCGCCGCACAGGGAGCCCCCAAATACTTTGAGTGGTACAGCGCTTTTGGCCTTATGGTAACCATCATCTGGCTCTATCTCGAAATCCTGAAGCTGCTATCGAAGCTGGCGTCGAGACGCTAAGCCTCCGGCCAATTCGTTCCGCCCCGGTCAGCCTGCTGACCGGGGCTTTTTTTGGTTACCGGCAGCAGAATGCCGATGGAACTGCAGTGGCGACGCTCCGTTCATCAGCAGTAACACGATGAGGCTTTTTCGTTAGGCGGCAGCAGGGGTTTTAGAAGAAGAAAGCCGTCAGTACGCGGGGCCTTTGTAATCGAGAATGGAGATGATTTGATTGCAAAAGCTGTACTCCGTCATATCGTTGGAGCAAACAATGACCAGCCGGTCCTGGCAATATTTTTTTATCAGCGAATGATACAGCGCAATGCCGGTTGCATCGAGGTTGCTGCAGGGTTCGTCCAGCAATACCATCCCGGTATCGGAAAAAATAGCCTGTGCCAGCTTCACCCGTTGCTTCATGCCCGACGAATAATAACGGATTTGCTTGGCGGCGGCGCTCTCCAGGCCAATTTCTTCAATGATGTTTTTGATGGTGAGCGAAGGCAAGAAAGGTTTAAACTGATGGTGAAACTGCAGAAATTCCAGCAAAGTCATTTCCTCAATCACGTCCATGTAAGGCGCACAAAAGGTCACTTGCCGGTACACATCTTCGTTGGCCAGCGACCGGTTGCCTATTTCATACTGTATGCTCCCCTCGCTCAACTGCAGCATGCCCGCTATGGCCTGCAGTAAGGTTGATTTGCCCGACCCGTTCGGGCCGGTGATAGCATAAGCATGTTTTGCTGAAAGTTCCTGAGTGAGGCCCCGGTATATCCACTCCCGGTTAAAGCGTTTGCCGGCGTTGAGCAGGTTAATTTTCATCCACGCCATTTTTTGCATAGCGCTTTATCAACCCGGCCTTGGAAGACTGTACAAATTGCAGGATCTCGTCTTTCACCTCGCCGTCGGGCACTTCGGCTTTTATGCGTTCAATAGCGCTGCTCATGCTGTGGTTGCCCACAAACATCAGGTGATAGATTTGTGAGATGGCGTCTATTTTCTCCTGCGAAAAGCGCCGGCGCTGCAAGCCTACTATGTTGAGGCCCGCGTAGCTCATGGGCTCCCGGGCAGCCTTTACGTAAGGCGGCACATCTTTGCGAATAACGGTGTGCCCGGCAATATAGGTGTGAGCGCCAATGCGGGTAAACTGGTGGGCGCCCGCCAGGCCGCCAATGATGGCATAGTCGCCTACATCTACGTGCCCGGCCAGTTGCACGGCATTGGCCAGAATCACATGATCGCCCAACGTGCAGTCGTGCGCCACATGGGCGTAGGCCATCAGCAGGCAGTGTTTACCAATAACCGTTTTAACCTTATCCTTTGTGCCCCGGTTTACCGTTACGCATTCGCGGATGGTAGTATAGTCCCCTATTTCGGCAGTTGTTTCTTCGCCTACAAATTTCAGGTCTTGCGGCACACCGCCAATGACAGCACCGGGAAAAATTCTGCATTCCTTTCCAATACGGCTAAACGGCATGATCACGGCGTTTGACATGATATGCGTACCGTCGCCAATCTCCACGTTGTCGTGCACCATTGCAAACGGCTCTACCACTACATTGCTGCCGAGTTTTGCATTGGGGTGAATGAATGCAAGCGGAGAAATCATACGCTGACTTTGGGTTTCTTTACAATTTGTGCCACCATGTCGGCTTCGGCCACCAGCTTGTCGCCCACATAAACGGTGCCCCTCATTTCGCAAATGCCGCGGCGCACAGGGTTCATCAGTTCCATTTTCAAAATCAGGGTGTCACCGGGTACCACTTTGTTTTTGAACTTGCAATTATCAATCTTCAAAAAATAGGTGTCGTAGGTATGATCGGGGTCATCGGGGATGGTCAGGATACCACCCGTTTGCGCCAGCGCCTCCACCTGCAGCACACCCGGCATCACACAGTTGCCCGGAAAATGCCCCTGGAAAAATGGTTCGTTGTAGGTGACGTTTTTCACGGCCACCACCACTTTTTCGTCCAGGTGAATAACCTTGTCAATCAGCAGGAAGGGATAGCGGTGGGGCAGTTTTTTTTCAATGGCATGAATGTCGTAAACAGGCGGCTGGTTAGGATCGTAAGGCGGAACGGCTGCTTTGTTCTTAAACTTCTTCAGGTGCTCTTTTATCTTTCGGGCAAACGCCACGTTGCTGGCATGGCCTGGCCGGTTGGCAATGATGTGTGCCTTAAACGGCATGCCTACCAGCGCCAGGTCACCAATCACATCCAGCAGCTTGTGGCGGGCAGGCTCGTTGGGAAAACGCAGCTCCAGGTTGTTGAGGATACCGCCTTCGGCAATCTTCACATCCTCTTTCTGAAACACCTTCGAAATACGCTGCACCTGCGCATCGGTCACCGGCTTGTCAACTACCACTATGGCATTGTTGATATCGCCGCCCTTGATGAGGTTATTGTCCAGCAAAAACTCCAGCTCGTGGAAAAAGCAAAAGGTGCGGCACGAGGCCACCTGGCTGTTGAAATCGGTTATGTTTTTGAGCGCCGCATGCTGCGTGCCCAGCACGGGCGAGTTAAAGTCAATCAGCGTGTTGATGCGGTAACCGTCGTAAGGAAGGGCTACCATCTCCACTTTTTTGTCTTCATCCACAAACACAATGTTGTGTTGAAGCGTGTAGTATTGTTTTGCCGCCTCCTGCTTTTTCACCCCCACCTGCCTGATGACCTCCGTGAATGGTTCGGCGCTGCCATCGAGGATGGGTACTTCTTCTGCATTAAGCTCTACCAGCACATTGTCCACGCCATTGCCTACCAGGGCGGCAATCAGGTGCTCAATAGTGCCAACCCGGGCGCCGTTGGCTTCAATAGTGGTGCTCCGGTTGGTTTCCACTACATTGTCCACATCGGCTTTCACCGTCGGTGCATTAGGCAGGTCCACCCGCCTGAAAACGATCCCTGTATTTGGTTCGGCCGGCTTTAATACAATGTCAACAGTTTGGCCCGAGTGAATACCAACCCCGCTGAGAGTAGCTTCAGCGGCAAGGGTTTGCTGCACATCGGAGAGATTCGGCTGCATGCGGCGAAAGTATGAAACAATTTGTCTCCTTTGGCAGACAGTTCACAACTTCAGCCGTTCAAAACTTCATGCGTTAAAAGCCTTTGTTTTCATTCGTTGCTTCATTGGGAATAAACGGGTGAACACATAGACAATTGAACTTGTGAACGGTTCGCAAAAATGACAATGTGGTGAGACAGCGGTTTTTTTTGCCTCACCAGCCCGATGTATTTTTGCCCACCGATGAGTAATGCACGACTGCCAGAGATTATGCCGGAAGCGGCCACGCTTACAACCAATGTGTTGTTTGAGTGCAGCCGGTACATACCCGGCTCGGCGCATTATACGATCAAACGCTTTGCCCGCCCCGCCGGCTGGAAAGGGCAGGAAAAAGCGCAATTGCGATACCACTACGATGCCTCAACGCCGGCCCGTAGTTACCTGGAGCTGCGTTTTTGTCTTATTGGCAACATGTACTGCAAAAAGTACCGCAATGAATGCAATCAGTGCATGGCGCATCTGTCGCCCAACTGCGAGGAAAAGGTGGAGAGCGTGGACTTTATTTCCTTTGCCTTTACCGCCAAACCACTGGAGCAGTTTGTGAAATGGCAGCAGCAAGGCCATTCGTTTTACGAAAAGCTGCTGTCATTCCAATATACGTCGTCGTTCAGCCGCACGCTGGATTTTTGCCCCCGCACCCGCCTGGTGGTGGAGGGTTTGCTCAATCACAATTACCACAACAGCCTGGAGACGATTTTTGTGAATGCGCAAACGCAGATGCTGCTGCTTTACAGCCTTGCCAGTGTGGAAGATAAAGAGCCCGAGGTGCTCACGTGTAAGTTTCTGCACAACGAAGCTGATCGTGTAAAGGTGGCCAAAGCCCGGGAGATCTTGCTGCAAAAGATTGGCGAACCCATCACCATCAAGCAGCTCAGCCGCAAGGTGGCCATGAATGAGTGTTACTTGAAAAAAGGCTTTAAAGAAATGTACGGGACCACCATTTTCGAGTTTTACCAAAGCCAGCGAATGGAGCATGCCAAATATCTTCTGTACGAAAAAGGCGCTTCGGTCACCGAGGTTTCGCTACAACTCGGCTACTCTTCTATTTCACATTTTTCTACTGCGTTTAAAAAGCACACCGGACTGAAGCCTTGCGAACTGTTGCTCAGGTCATAAGAGCGGTATGCAAACGGTTCTTTTTACCACTGCCATAACAGCCACAGTTAGTACCTTGCCGGCCACATGGCCAAAAGCAGTTTGCGCATGACGGATTTTTTCTCACCACCGACTATTCACCATTCACCATGCTAAGCCTTCTCACCGGAACCATTCTGCTGGCCGCTGTGCACGCCCTTATTCCCAATCACTGGTTGCCACTGGTGGCGGTGGCCAAAGCAGAACGGTGGAAACCAAAAGAAATTACAACGGTTACGCTGCTGGCGGCCGCGGCGCATGTTTTCGGCACGGTGATCCTGGGCTTTGTGTTGGGCGTCATTGGCAAAGAGCTGCAGGAAGAATACGGCCACACCATTCATGTAGCCACTGCCGTTTTGCTGATTGCTTTTGGGCTCATATATTTTACGGTGAACCTTCCGCATCATCACCACAGCACCCAGCAGGATGTGCAGGACTACCAGCGGTCGAAGCGAAAATGGATCCTGATTTTTGTGGGAATGATGTTTCTGTCGCCCTGCCTGGAGGTGGAAAGCCTGTTTTTATCGGCCGGAGCGTTTGGGATGGGCGCCGTTGCCTCTATGGCGGCCGCCTATGCTGTTATCAGCATCCTGGGCATTTGGCTGCTGGTAAGCCTCGGCATCAGGGGCGTAAACTTTCTACCGGCAAGTTTTATCGAGCATAACGAAAAAAAAATCAGCGGAGTGGTGCTTATATTGGTAGGAATTGTGACCTTTTTCCTGCACTGATATATGTGAAACGTAAAATGTCAAACAGGAAAACGTTCACATGTTCCCAAGGTGAAAATCCCGGCAACTATCGGCAAGAACCGTAAAAATTGGTAATGTACTGAAAAATAGTTGGTGGTTTTTTCCTCTTTAATGTTTATTATAGC
>CBDUBQ010000017.1:0-111232 GCA_965365435.1 uncultured Flavisolibacter sp. | reverse complement strand
CTGTAGTGCTACCGTTACACCATAGCTCAATCCGAAAGGAGTGCAAAAATAAAGGAGAGAGAAAAACAAGCCAAACTTTTTTTGTTTTTAGCGGCTGATTCTTTCAAAAAATGGCCTGCTTAAAGTCGCTTTCCGCATCATGAAGGCAAAGCCGGCATTCCATTTAGGGCAATGTTAAAAAATGCTGTCCCTGTTCATACTCTTTTTCCAATGCCTCAATAATGACCTGTAAATGCGTTTCATTCGTCAGGAAATCGGCGTTGGAGGCATCTACCACCAGTGTTTTCAGATTGTGCTGACGAATGTAGTGGGTGTATGTTTCCTGGATGCTGAACAGGTAGTCGTCGGGTATGCTTTGCTCGTAGCTGCGGCCCCGCTTGCGGATGTTTTGCTGCAATTTGGTCACCGGCGCATGCAGGTAAATCAGTATATCAGGCTGCACCAGTTGCTGGTGAATAATATCGAACAGGCGCTGGTAAAGGCCAAATTCATCGGCCGGCAGATTGACCTTGGCAAACAGCAGGCATTTGGTAAAAAGATAGTCCGATACGGTGACGCTCTGAAACAGGTCGCGTTGCTGCAGCAGCTCTTTTAATTGCTTAAACCGTTCGGCCATAAAAAACAGCTCCAGCGGAAAAGCATACTGCTGCGGGTTTTCATAAAATTTCGGCAGAAAGGGATTGTCGGCAAACTGCTCCAGGATAAGCCGGGCATTGTAATGCTTTGCCAGCAGGTTCGAAAGTGTGGTTTTGCCGGCACCTATGTTCCCTTCTACCGTGATAAACGAATACTTCATGTGGCGGGCGGCAAAATAAGCGGGATTCACCCATCGGCTGCCGAAATTTTTTGCACACCCAGCGGATCGGCACAGTCGAGCAACAGTTGGGCAATGGTTTTTTGCAACACCGGGTGCACCAGGCCGGGCGCCAGCTCGGCCAGCGGCGTCAGCGCAAAACGCCGGTGCTGCAACCGCGGATGCGGAATCACCAGGTTTGGCTGCCGCACCACCTGGCTCCCAAACAGGAGGATGTCAATATCAATCGTGCGGGGGCCGTAAGTCTGCTCTCGTTGCCGCCCCAATTCAGTTTCGATGGCTAATATTTGCTGCAGCAGCTCCGTTGGTGTCAGTGCTGTTTGCAGGTCAATTGCCTGGTTCAGAAAAGGCGCCTGTTCTTTTAAGCCCCAGGCGGCCGTTTGGTACAGCGACGATACGCCGGCCAGCCACCCGCATTGCTCGCCAATAGCCACTCTGGCGGCCTGCAGGAAGCCGGTGCGGTTGCCCATGTTGCCGCCAATCAGTAAATACGCTTTGTTCATCGCCATTGTAAAAAACGGCGTCAAATATCTCTTATTTTTGGCCGATTGATATTTTTTGCCGCAGAATGCAGGCGGTGACTGTAACGGACACGATTGGTTTGATCACTGCCTTGCTGTCAAAATTTAAATCACCTACATGAGAGGATTCTTCAAGATTTTTTTTGCCACGCTGCTGGCCCTTGCCCTGTTCAGTGTGCTGGTATTTTTTGTGCTGATTGGCCTGGCCGGGAGTATTGCGGCAAAAGGCGAGGAAAAAATCGAGGCCAAATCGGTGCTCACGCTCGACCTGAGCCGTCCGTTTACCGAACACACCGACCCCGACCCGCTGGCGGCCCTTCAAAACGGCACCAACCCAACGCTGTACGAAGCCATCCGGTTGATAGCACACGCCAGGGAAAACGAGAGTATTTCTGGCATTTACCTTTCGCTTGATGGCAATGCCAACGGCTATGCGGCTTCCAACGAGCTGCGGCTGGCCCTGCAGGATTTTAAACGCTCCGGAAAATTTGTGCTGGCCTTTGGCAATACGGTTACCGAGGATGCTTATTTCGTAGGCAATGTGGCGGACAAAATCTATGTCAATCCTGCCGGCCTGGTAGAGTGGGACGGCTTCGAGGTAACACTCCCATTTGTAAAAGGTTTGCTGGAAAAAACGGCCATCGAGATGCAGATTTTTTATGCCGGCAAATTCAAAAGCGCCACCGAAATTTTTCGCACCGAAAAGATGACCCCCGAAAACCGCCGGCAAACGGCCGAGTGGCTTTCGGATATGTACAGCTATTTTTTGCAGCAAACGGCCGCGGCCCGAAAGGTGGATACGGCCACCCTGCAACAACTGGCTACGGCCGCCGCTATTCAAACGCCGCAGGATGCCGTGAATGCCCGCCTCATTGATGCCGTGCGCTACGACGATGAAGTGAAAGCAGAGTTGAAAAAACGTTTGCGCATCGGGACGTCCGATCCGTTAAATCTTGTTTCGCTTAATACTTACAACGATGCCGTGAATGTGCGCAAAACCGGCCGCAGCAAAATTGCCGTCATCTACGCCGAGGGCGATATTGTTGATGGTGCCGGCGACAACATGCAAATTGGTGGTGAAACGTTCCGGGGGCTTATTCGCAAGGCCCGGCTGAACAAAGATGTGGGGGCTATTGTGCTGCGGGTAAACTCGGGCGGCGGCAGCGCCCTGGCCAGCGAAGTGATTTGGCGGGAACTGCAGATGGCCCGCAACGAAAACAAAAAACCGGTGGTAGTGAGCATGGGCGATGTGGCGGCATCGGGTGGTTACTATATTGCCGCTGGCGCCGACAGTATTTTTGCCAATCCAACAACCATTACCGGCTCTATCGGCGTGTTTACGGTGATACCCAATATGGAAGGCTTTTTCAACAATAAGCTGGGCATAACCTTCGACGGTGTGGGCACAGCGCCCTATGCGGGATCGCCTACGGTAGTGCGGCCGCTGACCGAAAAAGAACGCAGCCTGGTGCAAAACGGCGTGGACCGCACCTATGCCCAGTTTAAGCAGCGGGTAGCTAACGGGCGCAAGAAAGACACGGCCTATGTGGAGAGCATTGCCCAGGGCCGGGTGTGGAGTGGCAGCGATGCCCTGCGCATAGGCCTGGTGGACAGGTTGGGCACCCTGCAGGATGCCATTGCCTGTGCGGCCCGCATGGCAAAGCTTTCGGATTATGGGCTGCGGGAATATCCCGAAGCCGAAAGCTGGTTAGAAGGCCTTCTGAACCGGAAAAAAGAAGAACCGGCCGCCGTCATTCGCGAGCAACTGGGCGAAGAGAATTACCAGATTTTTCAACAGGTAAAGAAAATAAAGGCCATGACCGGCACGGTACAGGCAAGGTTGCCGTTTGATATCATCTTCCGATAAAACCGGGGTGATGAAAGGCAGTTGGCGGAACCAACGTCGGCTGCTCCGCATTTACCACTCAACACTCACCACCGCATGTCGCAATACAGTCAGTTACGGGCCATGATGGCCGTTAGTAAAGCCAGTCTGCTGGCCACGTTTCGAAGCCCGCAATCCATTTTTTTTTCGCTGTTTTTTCCCATTGTACTCATCTGGATTTTCGGCTCGCTGGCCGGCGGGGGCAGTGCGCCTTCGGTGGATGTGGCCTTTGAAAAAGGCATTGACTCTACCTCGGTGCTGTACCAGCAACTGGCCCACGATCCGTTTTTGAAATTTGCCGACCGCACCAAAAAAGATGTGGAAGACGAGTTGCGCAAGGGCCGGCTGGCGGCCATCATTGATATTCAAAAAACCGACAGCGGAGCCACACCTTACCGGATTCAGTTGCGCACATCATCGGCCAGCCAGCGGGAGTTTGCCACCTTGCAAACGGTTTTAAGAAATACCATTCACGAAACCGATAACCTTTTTTATCCCGACCGGCGCACCGTGGCTACCGTGGAGCAATCGGTAGTGGACGGTCGCCGGTACAAAATGATTGATTTTTTTCTCCCCGGCATGATTGGTTTTTCACTGATCGGCTCGGCCGTTTTCGGTATCGCCTTTTTGTTTTATTCGCTTCGCGAAACCCTTGTGTTGAAGCGGATGTACGCCACCCCCATCCGCCGCGCCTATATTATCCTGGGCGAAAGTTTTTCCAAAGTGTTGTTCCAGTTGCTGACGGTGGTGGTGCTGATCCTGTTTGGCTATTTTATGTATGGCTTTTACCTGGCCAATGGCATCATCACGTTCTTCAATATGCTGCTGCTTTGTTTTCTGGGCCTGCTGGTGTTTATGGGCTTCGGCTTTTTAATCAGCGGCCTTTCCAAAAACCAAAACGTGATACCGATCTATGCCAACCTGTTTATGTTTCCGCAATATTTCCTCAGCGGCACGTTTTTTCCCAAATCGGCCCTGCCGGCCGGCATGCAGCCGCTGCTTAAGTTCTTACCGCTTACGGCGTTGAACGATTCGCTGCGCAATGTGGCTTTCGAAGGATCATCGCTATGGAGTTGCTGGCCGCAAATGCTGGTCATGGTGGTGTGGGGCGTGATTGTGTACGCGGCAACGGCAAAGTTTTTCCGGTGGGAGTAGCGGTGGGCGCATTGGTTGGAAAGATGAGGGGTGGTAGCGTTGATTGGCGATAGAGACGCCGTTTTTGGTACCGGCGCCAATACTGCCGAAGCGGCCTGTCAGTTCCAGGTTTTTCGCGGCTTTTTATAAACCGAGCGGGCAAACAGCAGGTAATAAAAAAACTGCCACAAATCCCAAAGCATAAAAAAAGGAAAGAGGTCTTCTTCGCCCAGCTTTTTCATGGCCCGCTGCCAGATGACTGCCTGCAGCAGCCACCGCACACCGTACACCGCCAGGGCATATTGCCAGTGATAAAACAGCAGCGCCAGTACGAACAGCGGATAAAAAACAAAAAAGCTTGCGGTGTACAATCCCAACAAAAACTGGTGCGACCGTTTGTAAAACTTTCCCGTAGAATAATGCCGGCTTTTCTGCCGCATCCAGTCGCGCCAGGTAGTTTTCGGCGCCGACAGTGTAAATGCTTCTTTTGCTAACACCACGGCCGTGTTGCCGGCGGTGGCCACCTGGTTAATAAACAGGTCATCGTCGCCGCTGGGGATATGATTGATAGAAGAAAAGCCTTTGTTGCGCAGAAAAAGGCTTTTGCGGTAGGCCAGGTTGCGGCCAACACCCATGTAGGGTTTTCCGGCCAGCGCATAGCCAAAATACTGCAGCGCCGTATGAAAGGTTTCAAAGCGAATGACCTTGTTCAGCAGGCCCGGCGCTTTTTCATAAGCCCCATAGCCCAGCACCACATCAATGCCTTCGTCAAATGCCTGCTGCATCTCCTGTACCCAATGGGCCGAAGCCGGCTGGCAGTCGGCATCGGTGAGCAGGACAATCCCGTGCCGGGCTTCTTTAATGCCAATAGAGAGCGGGTATTTTTTTCCGGCAATCAGCTTGGCTTCCTGCCGCAACTCCACCACCTGTAGCTGGCTGTGGTTTGCCTGGAGGTCGGCCAGCCGGTACCTGCTATCGTCAACCGAATTATCGTTCACCACCAGCACTTCGTGAGTGGCGTCGTAAGCCTGTGCCAGCACTGCCGGCAGGTGCCGGGCCAGGTTGGCATCTTCATCTCTTGCACAAATGATAACCGACACGGGCTGCCGGTGCGTGGTGGCCGGTTCTTTTGGTTTGTAAAAAGCCACGCGACCAAAGAACCAGAGGTAATAAAAAGCCTGAATAACCGTAGCCAGAACAAATACAGCAAAAACAATAAGCTCCCAACTCATAAGCGGCAGCAAAGATAGGTAACCCCCTGCCCCCCTGAAGGTGGGGCATGCGGAACTGGTTGCATTTTTTTTTTGGGGGGTGGTGGTTGGAGGTGAGGGAGTAAAGGTGAAGTGCCTTGCTCAATGTGGGTCGGGATGTACAAATGTGCCATCTCGCCCGTGGCTAGACAGGCTGCATCAGGCGACGATAGTTGTGAAGCCAGGTGCATAAATGCTTTTGCGTTTTTGCGCTTTGCGGCTTGGCGTGAAAAACGCAGAAAGAGGGCTGTGTGTTAACGACCGGGCACGTCACGGCGTGTCACTACAGTGTTTGTGTGAATGTTGACAGCAAAACAGAACGGCCACTTATACCTGGGCCGCCTCCAGGGGGGCGGGGGTACCGGGTTGAAATTCCGCTATCTTTAACCGCTCAAAATTTTTGTATGGCAAAAATCGGTGCAGGCACTACGCTCAGGCGCTTGCGAAACCGCTACCGCCTGGTGGTGATGAACGACGATACTTACGAGGAAGTGGTCACTTTTAAGCTGTCGCGGTTTAGTGTGTATGTGGCGTTGTCGAGCATGTTCGTGTTGTTGGTAGGGCTAACCGTTGCCCTGATTATTTTTACGCCGGTGAAATACTATATTCCCGGCTACGGCAGCGCAAAGCTTAACCGGGAGTATCGCCAACTGAAGTACATTACCGACTCGCTGGATAAACAGTTGTCGTTTCAAACACAATACATCAATTCGCTGCGCAAGGTTTTTAGCGGCGATACTGAAATAAAGCTCGACACCACGCAAATTGAAGTGCCCCGTGAAGAGCTCAACGATTAAACCCCTGCCTGCTTTATGTTTAGCAAAGACAAACGGCCGCCTACTGAAAAAGCCTTTCTTGCCAGCGCCACTCTTATCAGTGCCGGAAGGGTGCTGCAGGGCGACCTGACGAGCGAAAACGATTTGCGAATTGATGGTACCATCCACGGCAATGTGTACAGCAAGGCCAAAGTGGTGGTAGGCCCATCGGGTTTTATAGAAGGGAACATTGAAGGTGTGCAGGCCGATATCGCCGGCCGCCTGGCCGGAAACATCACGGCCACGGAGATGGTGCAACTGCGCACAAACAGCAGCGTGCAGGGCAATATTTCGGCAGCCAGCCTGCAGATTGATGCAGGGGCTTTTTTTAACGGGCAAAGCCAAATGGCACCGCTGACCCATGTGGTAAAGATGAATGAAGGAGAGCCGATTCATGCAAAAGCAAAATAAGCCCGCCAACGACCTGCTGCGTTATGCCGGGCTGGGTGGCCAGATCCTGGTTTCGTTGGGCCTGGCGGTGTTTGCCGGCCTAAAGCTCGATGGCTGGCTGAAGCTGCGCTTTCCGATGCTTGTATGGCTGCTGCCACTGGTGGTGGTAAGCCTAATGATTTATAAACTGATAAAAGAAACGTCGAAGAAAAAATGATACGTCAAAATGGGTTCCGGGATTTTGTACCGGTGGTTCTTTTGTTTGTGCTCGTCAACGCATTGGCGCTATCGCTGCGCAGCCGGTGGCTGGCCTGGAAGGTTGACCAGGACTTGCTGATCGCCGGCAATCTTTTTCTTTTTGCCGTAACTTTTTTTTCTTTTCTGATTGCCCGCAAAGGCCTGCAAAGCACCAACCCGAATGCCTTTGTCCGCTCGGTTTACGGCAGCATCATGTTTAAGCTTTTTCTTTGCCTTATCGCAGCTTTTACTTACATCGCCATTCAAAAAAAAGGGCTGAACAAGCCGGCTTTTTTTTCGCTGATGGGGCTTTACCTTGTGTACACATTCCTGGAGGTCGGCATCCTCACCCGCCTGTTACGCCACAAGCCCAATGAGTAAGAAAGAAGCACCCATTTCGGCCCTGCAGCAGTACCTGCCGCCCAACACCTACGATGCCGTACTGCAGTACCTGCAGCAGCATAAAGTGCATCTAACGGTGGCCCGCGAACGTAAAAGCATCCTGGGCGATTACCGCCACCGCCACGGCCAGCAAACGCACCGCATCAGCGTCAACGGCAACCTGAATCCGTACGCTTTTTTAATAACGCTGCTGCACGAGCTGGCCCATCTGCTGACCTTTGAAAAATGGGGGAATAAAGTGGCGGCCCATGGCCGGGAGTGGAAAGCCGTTTTCGGCCAGTTGCTGGCCCGGTTTGTGGAGCAGTCTGTTTTTCCCGATGACATTCGCCACGTGCTGCTGCAATCGCTGCATAACCCGGCCGCTTCAAGCTGCGCCGATGAGGCTTTGCTAAGGGTGCTGCGCCGCTACGATCCAAAAAAAGAAGGAGCATTATTGGTAGAAGACGTGCCGCCCGGTAGCCTTTTTCAAACCCACGATGGCCGTATTTTTCAGAAAGGGGAACGGGTGCGCAAGCGCTACCGTTGTGTGGAGGTGGCATCCAAACGGCTTTATCTTTTCAGCCCGGTTTATGAGGTGTTGTTATTGCCTGCGGACACGCCTTAAACCGGACGTTCCGTTGGGTGCTTCCGGCCATTGCCAACAGGCTCTTTTTGCATCTACATGTACCATCCTCACGGATGAAGGGAAAAAATATGTATCCCGATGCTTGCAAAAACAGGAAACAGGTTCTTTATTTGTGAACTCGTCTGCAGGAAACACTGCTCAAAATTCCAACCTATTTAAAGACAAGACCCTTTGACAAACGTGACCGTCAACGTTTTCATTTTTTGATATTGCCTTATCCATTCCCATGAACTGGCCAGTCTTGTTGCCAACAAGTCAGGAATCCTCTATTTGGTTGAACTGCCGTTTACTAAACATTGATTTAATAAACGCCCATGACATTTCGTACCCAGCTTTCGCCGGTCATTTGCCGGCACCGGAATAAGTTTTCGCCATCACCGTTTTTACTATACATCCTCATTGGTCCTAAACGCCCCGAACCTCTGCCCGCCGGAGCCAACGCCTTACCTGCCTCTGCGGATCCATCAGCAAGCATACAACAACATATTACCAGGCAGCGCCTGTTTTTTCTGTAGGGAAAGAATAGAACGCCGTTTGTCGCAAAAGATGAAGTCATTGGCCCGGCGTAAGAGTGTTCGATAGTTTAAGTGTCGGCTCCTGTTTCTACAGGGGCCTTTTTTTTGCGAAGGCAGGAAAAAGAAAGCCGGCTGGTAGGAGGGGCGCTATCGTCAACCTGCTTTTTTCATTAAAACTCTTTGGTTATTTCGTACCAGCGCCAGGCACCGCCGGCGGTTGCTGCATGCACCGTTGGGGTGCGAAACATTCTTTCGGCAAGTGGGTACCGGTAAAATCTTCAGCGTCGTATTCGCTCGATATGAATTTGGGTGTGCTTTGATGAAATTGCCTAACTTAAACCCCTTAACGTTTGCCTTATTATGAAGTTGTGCTTTTTTCTAATGGCGGTTCTTTTTTCTGCTCAATTCACTTATTCCCAGGCCTGGAAGCCATTGTTCAACGGCAAAAATTTCGACGGCTGGAAGCAACTGAACGGCAAGGCCAAATACACGATCGAAAACGGCGAAGTGGTAGGCACAACGGTGTTTGGAGAACCCAATTCCTTTTTGGCTACCGAAAAAGATTACGGCGATTTTGTGCTGGAGTTTGATTTTAAAGTGGACAGCACCATGAATTCCGGCGTACAGTTTCGCAGCCTTAGCAGGCCCGAATTTAAAAATGGCCGGGTGCACGGCTACCAGTACGAAATTGATCCGTCGAGGCGTGGCTGGACGGGCGGCGTGTATGATGAGGCCCGCCGCGACTGGCTGTACACCATGGACCTGAACCCGGCCACGAAGCCGGCGTTTAAACAAGGCCAGTGGAATAAAGCCCGCATCGAATGCATTGGCCAGCACATTCGTACCTGGATTAACGGAGCGCCGGCGGCTTATGTCGTTGACGATGCCACCACCAAAGGATTCATCGCTTTGCAGGTGCATTCCATTAGCGATAAAAAAGACGAAGGCCGGCAGATCCGCTGGCGCAACATTCGCCTGCAAACCGAAGGGCTGAAGCCGTCGCCGCTCAACGGGATTTTTGTGGTGAACCTTATTCCTAACCATCTTTCGGAACCCGAAAAAAAGGCCGGCGTGGCGCTGCTGTGGGATACAAAAACAAGCGCTGGCTGGCGCGGTGCTTATAAACAAAAATTTCCGGAGAAAGGCTGGGCTATCAACGATGGCGTACTGAGCGTAATGCCTTCGGGTGGTGCCGAATCAACCAATGGGGGCGATATTGTGACAGAGAAAGAATTCGGTGCTTTTGTTTTACAGTTTGAGTTTAAGCTGAGCCCGGGCGCCAACAGCGGGGTAAAATATTTCGTTACGGAAAAAGAAGGCAACCAGGGCTCCGCCATCGGACTGGAGTACCAGATACTGGACGATGAAAAACATCCGGATGCAAAGATGGGGGTGATAGGTAACCGCACCCTGGCTTCGCTTTACGACCTAATTCCTTCACTGCGTGAGCCCCGTGCCCGCCGGCCCGTTGGCGAATGGAACCGGGGAATGGTCGTGGTGTATCCCGATAACCGCGTGGAGCATTGGCTCAATGGCTGGAAGGTGCTGGAGTACCAGCGGGGTGTGCCTTATTACCAGGCGTTAGTGGCCCGTAGCAAATATGCACAATGGCCGGCCTTTGGCATGGCACCGAAAGGGCGCATTCTTTTGCAGGATCATGGCGATGCTGTGTCTTTCCGGAGTATAAAAATTCAGGAGTTAAAGTAGTTTCAGGGTCCACGTTTGAGGTTCGATGTTTTCGGTGAGGCAAGTTTTCCTTATGGCGACAATCACAAAATTCGGAGAGTTGGAAGTATGGCAGTTAGCAAGATTGCAGACCAATGATTTTGATTGGTTGGTTTTAAACACGCCCGTTGAAAAAGGTGATGCATTGCGCAATCAAAAGAATGCTTCTTCAGGGTCGGTGATGGATAATATTGCGGAAGGAGTTGAACAGTCTGGTAATTCCGAATTCAAAAATTTTTTGGTAATTGCCAAGGGAGCTAATGGCGAATTTCGTTCTCAGCTTTACCGCTGTTCCGACAGGGAGTACATCAGCAAGGACATCTTCGAAAAACTCTATCAAAAAAACAGCAGATTTGAAACAAGATCGCATCGTTCATCAGTTACCTGCAGCAGTCTAATGACAAAGGACAAAGCCGCAAATCAAATGAATCTTCCTCCTAACCTCGAACCCTGAACCTCGAACTTCAAAAAATAAAACTACTTTCTTATGACTTCCCGCAGGCAATTCATCAATAAGACAACAAAAACTGCCGCCGGCATCTACCTCGGATCGCTCGGCTTCAGTGCCAAAAGTTATGGCCGTATTCTTGGCGCCAATGACCGTGTACGGGTGGGCGTGGTTGGTTTTTCAGACCGTCACCGAAGTTCGCACATGCCCTGCTTTATGGATCACTACAAGGAGCTGAATTTCGACGTAGTAGCGGTGTCCGACATCTGGAGCAAGCGGCGCGAAGAAGGCGTGGCGGCCTGGAAAGAAAAGATGGGGCACCAGATCACCGGCTGCCGCAACAACGAAGAAATGTATGATAAAAAGCTGGTGGATGCGGTGTTCATTGGTACGGCTGATTTTCAGCACGCCCTGCATACCGTGGAGGCGATGAAAGCCGGTTGCGATGCGTACGTGGAAAAGCCCTTTGCGGAAACAATGGAAGATGCCAGGGCTGCCCTGAAAGCCGTAAAAGCAACCAACCGGATTGTGCAGATTGGTTCGCAGCGCCGGAGCGGTGCCAATTATCACGCGGCCAATCAGTTTATCCGGTCGGGCAAATTTGGGCCTATCACCATGGTGGAGCTGACCTGGAATGTCAACCAACCGGGCCGCTGGCGCCGTCCGGAATTGGTAGCGCAAATCCGTCCCGAAGATGTGGACTGGAAACGTTACCTCATGAACCGTCCGTTTGAACAATGGGACCCAAGGAAATATCTCGAATATCGCTTGTTCTGGCCTTATTCGTCGGGCCTGCCAGGGCAGTGGATGAGCCATCAGATTGATACCGTACACTGGTTCACCGGATTGCCGCATCCCCGCAGCGTTACCGCCAATGGCGGCATTTATATGTGGAAAGACGGGCGCCGCAACTGGGATACCATCACCGCTGTATTTGACTACGGTCCGTTGAACGATCCTGCACAGGGCTTCCAGGTAACCTTTGCCTCCCGCATGCACAATGGCGACGAACGCCCGGCAGAACTGTATTATTCCAACGGCGGTGAGCTAAATCTCATTACCAACAAAGTGTCGCCAACCGGTGGCCTGCGGGAGAATCATGCAAAAGCCATGGGTATGCAGGCAAACCTGTTGCAGGAATTTGATTTGGTGAAAGACGCACCAAAAGTGGTGGCTTCGGCCAACACCGGTGGCGATGCCCTGACCTCTGCGCACGTTCGCAACTGGATGGAATGCATACGCAGCCGCAAAGAACCAAATGCGCCGGTGGAAGCAGGCTATAATCATTCGGTGGCCTGCATTATGACAACGGCGGCCGCCCATACGGGACAAAAGGCAACCTTCGACCCAAAAACGCAGGAAGTGATGGTGGGAGGGAAGGTGTTTAAGTATTGAATTTGTGGTTTGTGGTTTGTGGTTTGTGGTTTGTGGTTTGTGGTTTGTGAGAAACTGATCAAGGTAGTGAGGGATGGGATAGAAAAGGGACGCCGTCAGGCGTCCAAAATCTGTAGAAAAAGACAACGCATTGGTAATCCCGACTCCGTAGGAGTTAGATGTCTGTAGCGGCAGGTGAAACCCGGTGAATAGTTTATGGCGATCTTTTCCGGCGACTCGGTAGGAGTCGAACAGCGGTTCATCGGCCATTACCTTCTTCAAAAGAAAAGGATAAAGAAAAATGGTTTTTTTCAGGAGAGGGTAGTCGTTGGCCAATCGTTTGAAAATGGTTTATTGGCGCACCCTGGAGTAGCGATGAATACAGGCAACAGCCGTGAAAGGCTGTAAAATCTAGCCCAGCTTGTAGCCACGCGGTGAGAATAGCGGCAAGACTAATCAAAGGCCTGAAGAACCTCGATAAATAGCGTTGCGTGCAAGGCACGCCAGCATTGGCAACAGATAACTATCGGGCCCTAAAACGGCGACAACCGCCTCGCCATTAAACTCCATCAGTTCAATGAAACGCACCGTAATCTTTGCTGCCGTTCTTTGTTTTTCCCTCACAACTTTAGCCCAAAACAAAAAAGGATTTCAGATCGTTGAAAAGCCCTCGGAAAAGCAGGTGGACATTCTTTACAACCAGCAGCTGCTCACCGCCTATGCCTGGTACGATTCAAGCCGGAAGCCGGTTCTTTTCCCGGTGAATACTGTTGGTGGCATTACGGTGACCAGAGGTTATCCGTTCAAAACCGTTCCCGGCGAACGCACCGACCATCCGCACCACACGGGCATCTGGCTGAATTATGAGTCGGTGAACGGGCTCGATTTTTGGAATCATTCCACCGACATTCCACCCCCCAAACGCCATTTATACGGCACCATCAAACACCAAAAAATCAGCGGCAAATCCACCACCGCCAACCAGGCTTCGCTCACGGCAGAAGCGGTTTGGGTAAGGCCCGATGAAAAGGTTTTATTAAATGAAAAATCAACCTTTCATTTCAGTGTAAGCGGTCAAACGGTGTTCATAGACCGCACGACGACGTTAACCGCTAATGACACAACCGTTGTGTTTAAAGATGTGAAAGATGGCATGTTCGCTATTCGTGTAGCCCGCGAACTCGAGATGCCTTCCAAAGACGCCACCCGGTTTGTTGACGACAAAGGTAACGTGACCACCGTGGCCAGATCCGACAATGCCACCGTTACCGGGCTGTACGTAGCCAGCAATGGCTTAACGGGTGATGCGGTGTGGGGCAGCCAGGGCCCATGGGCAATGCTGACCGGTAAGAAGGACGGAAAAGACATCACCATCGGTATCATTGATCATCCATTGAACGTGGGTTATCCAACCTATTGGCATGCGAGGGGCTATGGCTTATTTGCCGCCAATCCATTGGGGCGAAAAATATTCAGCAACGGAAAAGAAGAGTTGAACTTTACGCTGAAGCCGGGCCAGCAAACGACGTTCCGTTACCGGATGGTCATCCACGAAGGCCGCACACTGACGGCCGATGAAATGAACCGGATGACGGCGGCATTTGCAAAATAATAGAACAGGATAGCGAAGACAGGGGGCAACGTTCTGTATTGGTTTCATCTCAGCATCTCCGCCACAATGATTCCAAGGTAGGTTCCTATCGCATTTCCCACCGAGCCAATCAATATTCCGGGCAGGCGTAGATCCGGCCGTTTTAAGCTGGCCGCCAGGGCAGCAGCCGTTGCCGTTCCGCCAATATTGGCATTGGACGCCAGCGCTACCACATCCCAGTCCTGTTTTAGCAAACCGCCCACAGCAAACAGCAGCAAGCCGTGAAGAAAAACAATGATCGTTACCCAGACTAACAGCGTCAGGGCCAGGTCGCCGCTCCTCACCAGGGCTTGCACATCGCAAAAAGCACCCACTACGGCCAGAAACACCAGTACCATAAAATAGCCCAAAAGATTAGCGCCCCTGTACCGGTTTACAAAGGGCAACTGGGCCAAAACAATAGCCAATGTGGTCAGCGTAAGTACTGGCGGAATTTGCGGCAGCCATTCGCCAATCAGCTGCGACAACAGCAGCGAGCCTAAACCCAGTGTCAGCAAAACCGAAAGGCTTTTCAGCGTCATTGTTTCCGGCGGAGCGCTGCTTCCGGTACCGGCAGTTGCCGCTGCCGTCGGGTGTGGAATGGCTTTTTTCCGGGGCAGCCATCGCTGCAAAAGAACGGGCAGGGCAATGGTGAGCATAATCCAGATGGTACCCACGATGTTGTCGGCAGCATTAATGGCGGCAAACAGTGTTCCGTTGTCGGTTACCCGGTATTGCAGGGCCACGGCATTGAGATTGGCACTGCCGCCGGTATAAGTGCCGGTGTACATGCCGGCCACCGCAAAGGCTTTTTCCACGCCGTGCTGCTGCGGCGCCAGCAAGTAATAGCCTGCCAGCGTACCCAGGATGGTGCACAGTGAGCCGGCAAAAAATAACAGGAGGGCCGGCAGGCCGGCGGTTTTCAGGTCTTTCAGCCGCACATCGAGCAAAAGGTAAAAGATTGCCAGTGGTGCCACGTAGGTAAAGATGCCGCCATAGAGCGGCGATGGCGCACCGGACGACGGCAGCAGTCCGGTATTGGCCAAAATAGCCGCAGCAATAATAACAATCAGGGAAGAGCCCAGGTAACGGAAAAAGCTTTTTTCGCTTAGCCACAAAGCCAAACAAACGAGCAGGAGCAAAACCGTGGCAACATAAACAGGATTCGAGAGCAGTGGCATGAGGTAGTTTGAGGCGAAAAGGTACGCATACAAACTTGCCGATGCGCCGTGACACCTCCCGGCTTCTGTAATGCCGTGCCGATGCCGGCCGTTATCCGACCGGCACCTGCCCGCCAACTACCGGTTTGGGCGAAAGCACCGTTAGCCATCATATAAGGCCCGCAATTTTGCCGCTGCCGGATTTCTTTCGTCCGGTATTTTTAGCTCTTATGGCAGATTTTGCCAATCGTCTGCCGTTTATTCAAAAAATCCTGTTATGTCCAACACGCCGACAGCCTTGTTTGATAAAGTTTGGGATGCCCATGTGGTCCGCAAAGTAGAAGACGGTCCCGATGTTTTGTTTATTGACCGTCATTTTATCCACGAGGTCACCAGCCCGGTTGCCTTTCTGGGCCTTGAAAGCCGCGGCCTGAACGTGCTTTATCCGGACCGCACCTTTGCCACGGCCGACCACAATACACCAACCATCAATCAACACCTGCCGGTGCAGGATCCGCTGTCGGCCAACCAGCTGAAAGCCCTTGAGCAGAACTCGGCCAAATGGGGCATTTCGCACTGGGGCCTGGGCCACCACAAAAACGGTATTGTGCACGTAGTAGGGCCGGAGAACGGCATTACTCTCCCGGGCATGACGATCGTGTGCGGCGACTCGCATACCTCCACGCACGGCGCATTTGGCGCTATTGCGTTCGGCATTGGCACATCAGAGGTCGAGATGGTACTTTCTTCGCAATGCATCATGCAGCAAAAGGCCAAAAAGATGCGCATCAACGTGGATGGCCGGCTCAACAAAGGTGTGACACCAAAAGATGTGATTCTCTACATCATCGCCCAGGTATCGGCCTCCGGCGCTACCGGTTATTTTGTGGAATATGCCGGCGATGTGTTCCGGAACATGAGCATGGAAGGCCGCATGACGGTGTGTAACATGAGCATTGAAATGGGCGCCCGTGGCGGAATGATTGCCCCCGACGAAACGACGTTTGCGTTCATCAAAGGCAGGGAAAAAGCACCGAAAGGCGAAGCCTGGGAAGCGGCCCTGGCTTACTGGAAAACATTAAAAACGGATGAAGGCACTGTCTTCGATGTCGAATACAACTTCGACGCAACAGATATTGAACCCATGATCACTTATGGTACCAATCCGGGAATGGGCATCGGCATCACCAGGAAAATTCCAACCAGCACCGAAGTAAAAGACGGCAAGGCTTCCTTCGAAAAATCGTTGGCTTATATGGGTTTTAACGAAGGCGAGGAAATGCTGGGCAAGAAAGTGGATTATGTTTTTATTGGCTCGTGTACCAATGGCCGCATTGAAGATTTCCGGGCCTTTGCGTCTATCGTAAAAGGCCGTAAAAAAGCCGACAATGTAACGGCCTGGATCGTTCCGGGGTCGCACGTGGTGGAAGACCAGATTCGCAAAGAAGGCATTTATGATATCCTCACCGCTGCTGGCTTTAGCCTGCGCCAACCCGGCTGCTCTGCCTGCCTGGCGATGAACGACGATAAAATCCCGGCCGGCAAATACGCTGTCAGCACCAGCAACCGCAACTTCGAAGGAAGGCAGGGGCCTGGTGCCCGAACCTTACTGGCAAGCCCGCTGGTGGCGGCCGCTGCCGCTGTTACCGGCGTGGTCACCGATCCAAGAGAATTGATTTAAACAGTTTGTCGTTTGTAGTTGGTGGTTTGTGGTTTCTTCAATGCTCAATCAGCATTTTCCTCACAAACAACTGCCAAGTGAAAGAGGTAAAATGCAAGAAGACCACGTCGCCTGGCAAGACAACTACAAACCCCAAACCATAAACTACAAACTCAAAACATGGCTTACGATAAATTCACCGTTCTCCGCTCGTCGGCTGTTCCCATGCCGATAGAAAATGTGGACACCGATCAGATCATACCGGCCCGCTTCCTGAAAGCTACCAAGCGGGAAGGCTTTGGCGAGGCCCTGTTTCGCGACTGGCGCTACAACAGCGACAATACACCCAAGCAGGACTTTGTGCTGAACAATCCCATCTACTCCGGGAAAATACTGGTAGCAGGAAAAAATTTTGGCAGCGGCAGCAGCCGCGAGCATGCTGCCTGGGCCATTTACGACTATGGCTTTCGCTGCGTGGTATCGTCGTTTTTTGCCGACATTTTCAAGAACAACTCACTGAACATCGGTATTCTGCCGGTCACCGTCAGCCCGCAATTTCTCGATAAGATTTATACCGCTATTGAAAAAGACCCCAAAACCGAACTCGAGGTAGATCTGCCGGAGCAATCCATCACCATCCTCGCCACCGGTGAGCAGGAAAACTTTGACATCAATGGCTATAAAAAGCACAACATGCTCAATGGCTTTGATGACATTGACTTTCTGCAGAACATCAAAGGCGACATCAAAACCTTTGCGGAAAAAAGTCTTTATTAAACATTATTCCTTCGCTACAAACGCCTCCTCATGCAAACAGAACTCGTGGAATCTCCCTCGCTTGCCGTTAAAGAACCGCAAACCCGCAAACGGCATATTGAGATTATGGACACCACGCTGCGTGATGGCGAACAAACCAGCGGGGTTTCTTTTTCAGCTTCCGAAAAACTAACGATAGCGCAGTTACTTCTCACGGAAGTAAAGGTTGACCGGATCGAGATCGCCTCCGCCCGTGTGTCGGATGGTGAATTCAAAGCCGTTAAAAAAATTACGCAATGGGCGGAAGCCAATGGCTTGCTCGACCGGGTGGAGGTGCTGACCTTTGTTGACGGCACGGTATCGGTAGATTGGATGGTGGAAGCCGGTGCAAAAGTGATGAACCTGCTCACCAAAGGTTCGCTCAATCACTTGACACACCAGCTAAAGAAAAAGCCCGAACAGCATTTCAGCGAAATAGCCGCGGTGATCCGCTATGCCAAAGAAAAAGGAATAGAAACCAACGTATATCTCGAAGACTGGAGCAACGGCATGCGCCACTCGCCGGAATATGTCTTTCAATATTTAGACTTTATCCGGGATCAACCCATCAAACGCGTTTTGCTACCCGATACATTGGGCGTGTTGATACCTTCCGAAACCTACAGTTTTCTTCATCAACTGATACAGCGCTACCCTGCACTGCATTTCGATTTTCATGCACACAACGACTACGACCTGGGCACGGCCAATGTACTGGAAGCCGTAAAAGCCGGTGTGCATGGCCTGCACCTGACGATCAACGGCATGGGAGAGCGGGCCGGAAATGCGCCGCTTGCCAGTGCTATCGCCGTTTTAAATGATTATGTAAAGGAAGTGCGAACCTCGGTGGTGGAAGGCTCCCTGTATTCCGTGAGCAAGCTGGTAGAAACATTTTCAGGCTTTCGCATACCGGCTAACAAACCGGTGGTAGGCGAAAATGTATTTACGCAAACCGCCGGCATTCATGCCGATGGCGACAAAAAGAACAAGCTTTACTACAATGAGCTGATGCCGGAACGGTTTGGCCGGGAGCGCCGCTATGCCCTGGGCAAAACAAGCGGCAAAGCCAACATCGAAAACAACCTGCACCAACTGGGTATTCAATTGTCCGATGATGATCTGAAGAAGGTTACGCAGCGGATTATTGAGCTGGGCGATAAAAAGGAGGTCGTTACCCAGTCCGATCTTCCCTATATAATCTCCGATGTGCTCGACAGCGATGCCATTAAAGAGAAGGTGCAGGTGGATCATTATGTACTGACGCACTCAAAAGATCTGCGCCCTTCGGCCACTATCCGCATCACCATCGAGGGCGAAAGCTTTGAGGAGCATGCCCAGGGCGACGGCCAGTACGATGCCTTTATGAATGCACTGAAAAAAGTGTATGCGCAAAAAGGCTTCGAGCTGCCGCAGCTGACCGACTATGCCGTTCGCATTCCGCCCGGTGGTAAAACCGATGCCCTGTGCGAAACCATCATTACGTGGGCACTGAATGAAAAAGAATTTAAGACAAGAGGTCTTGACAGCGACCAAACGGTATCGGCTATCAAGGCCACGCAGAAGATGCTGAATTTGCTGTGAGAAGGCATCTAGGCAACAAGGCACAAAGGATGGACACCAACATAAGATGGGGCAGGTAGCTAGTTATAGAGACTTGGTGGTCTGGCAAAAAGCAATGGGTTTAGTGACAGAGGTTTATTCTATTTCGCAATTATTTCCCTCCTCCGAGATATATGGATTAACCAGCCAAATCCAACGCTGTGCAGTATCTATCCCAAGTAACATTGCCGAAAGGTGCGGAAGACATTCGACTGCCGGTTACAAGCGGTTTTTACAAATCGCTGTCGGTTCGCAGTTTGAATTACAAACGCAGGTTGAGATTGCTTATAATCTGACGTACATCACGAAAGATATATTTGAAGCGTTCTTCGAGCGCACCAAGGAGCTTGATCGAATGCTTTTGTCATTAATAAACAAAATCAAATAAAAGTGTCACGGCATCGAGGCACAAAGGCATCAAGCAAAAATGAATTTTCTTAGTGTATCATCCTAATTCACTCATTGCCTTGTTGCCTCGATGCCTTGTTGCCTTTTAATCAAATCGTATTATGAAGAAACACATTTTAATTGTTCCTGGCGATGGCATTGGACAGGAAGTAACCGCAGTAGGAAAAAAAGTATTGGATAAGATAGCCGGAAAATTTGGGCACGAATTCACCTACGACGAAGCGCTGATTGGCCATGTGGCCATTGAAGCAACCGGCCATCCATTGCCCGACGAATCGCTGCAGAAAATGAAAGCTTCCGATGCGGTACTATTTGGCGCGGTTGGTCATCCGAAATACGACAACGACCCTTCGGCAAAAGTGCGTCCCGAACAAGGCCTGCTCAAGATGCGGAAGGAGCTTGGTCTGTACGCCAACCTGCGGCCCATAAAACTGTTCAATGAATTACTCGATGCTTCCAGCATCAAACCCGAAATTTTGCGTGGCGCCGACATTCTGTTTTTTCGCGAACTGACGGGCGACATTTATTTTGGCGAAAAGGGCCGGAAGAATAACGGCGACACCGCTTATGACGTGGCGGAGTACAGCCGGTTTGAAGTGGAACGCATTGCCCGCAAAGCGTTTGAGGCGGCCCGTACCCGCCGTAAAAAACTATGCTCGGTGGATAAGGCCAACGTGATTGAAACAAGCCGCCTATGGCGGGAAGTGGTGCAGAAGATTGCGCAAGATTACCCCGACGTAGAAGTAGAGCACCAGTTTGTGGATGCCACGGCCATGCTGCTAATCAAAGAACCGCGGCGGTTTGATGTGGTGGTGACCGCCAACCTGTTTGGCGATATCCTCACCGATGAGGCCTCGCAGATTGCCGGCTCCATGGGCATGCTGGCTTCGGCTTCCATTGGCGATGGCACCGGCGTGTACGAACCCATTCATGGTTCGGCGCACGACATCACCGGTAAAGGTGTGGCAAATCCGTTAGCCTCCATTCTTTCGGCTGCTTTGCTGCTGGATATTTCCTTTGGTATGAAAGAAGAATCGGAAACGGTGATCAATGCGGTAGATGCAGTGCTGAAAGCCGGTTTCCGCACAAGGGACATTGCCGATGCGGCCACACCTGCTGAAAAGATCCTGGGCACAGAAGCCATTGGCCAGGAAGTGTTGAATAGAATTTAACTGGTTTCAACATTCAAACAGACCTCCGGGGGTTTCTAAAGACCTCGGAGGTTTTTACTTATTCATGCAACCCGAAGACCTCCTGAAGCGCCGGCAACAACGCTGGATTCTTACTGTTTTCTTTCTTCTCTCCGGTCTGCTGACTGCCTCTTTTTCTTCCCGCATACCTGATTTGCAACACAAACTGCAACTCGACAACCGTAGCCTCGGCAATGTTTTGTTTGCCATTCCGGTGGGGTTGGTGGCAGGGCTGCTGCTGGCCGGCCGGTTGGTGGCCCGTTACGGTACCCGGCCGATGATGCGGGCCGGCTGCGTTTTACTGTCGCTTTCCTTATTGCTGATTTCTGTGGCCGCCACAAGCCTTCAATTAGTGCCGGCCCTGTTTCTGTTTGGTGCCTGCCGCACCATCTTTAACCTTTCCATTAACACCGGCGCGGTAGATCTGCAAAAGCGATACGAAACACCGATCGTTTCCCGCTTTCATGGCATTTGGAGCCTGGCCTGTTTAGCCGCAGCAGGCATCGGTACCATCATGATCATTGGTTTGGTACAGCCCTGGGCGCATTTCACCGGCGTAGCCGCGCTTTCCGTGGCCCTTGCCTTTCTGTTGCTGCGCAAAACAAACAAAGCAACCAATAGCGGCCAACGCCGGCCGCTGATTGTAAAGCCCGATAAAATGCTTTTTCTCCTGGGGCTGATGGCGCTTTGTGCCATGCTCACCGAAAGTGCCATGTTCGACTGGAGCGTGAATTATTTCGACAAAGTGGTAAAGGCCGACCGGCAATTGATCACCACCGGTTATATCTGTTTTATTGGCGCCATGGCGGCCGGCCGGCTCTTTGGCGACAGGCTGATAGCCCGTTACGGGGCATACCGCATGTTATCGGTCAATGGCCTGAGCATGGCAGCGGGATTGCTGCTGGCGGCCTTGTTTCCGCACCTGCTTACGGCATCAATCGGCTTTTTGCTAATTGGCTTTGGCGATTCCATGCTGGTACCGCTGATCTATACCCTGGCTTCGCATTCTAAAAAAATGTCCTCTTCTTATGCCCTTCAGGCTGTGACGATGATTGGCTATGGCGGATTTTTAATTGGACCGCTGTTCGTGGGTAATGTGTCGCAGCATTGGGGAATGGACAAAGCATTTTTGCTGCTGAGCGCCTTTAGTTTATTGATCCTGTTCTTGTCGCTCCAGGCGAAACGCCTTGCGGTAAGAGATCAATAAAATCGAACATGAGCAACAGACCTGATTTTGGGCTTTTCTCCTGCACTTTTTTCCCCGATAACTTTTGCCTTGCACACCTTGCCGTAGGCGCAAAAAAAAGTCCACTGTAGAAACAGCGGACGCTAACGATTGCTTGCTATATGAAAAGAAGTTTGGTGTTTTTCTTTCTGTCTCTTTTATCAGATTTGCGTCTGATAGAACAAATGTAGAGCGGCAGCCGGGCGGGCCACAACGAAGTTTTGCGCCGGATTACGACCTTCAATACAGAACGGCTTCGTTCAAATCCTTTCGGGGCAAGGGTTTCACGAAACGACAGTGCCACTGTTCAATGCATTTTTTACGGTCTAATACTGTTTTTAGTGAATCGGGTTGGCAGTGGCGGGCCTTCGCTCCGGAAGGAGCGCCGTGTTTATAAAAAGCCATCTATTGTGTCGGTACCAGGCTACGGAGAAGCCTGGTGTTCTACGCCACTGTAGTCCGCAGTTTGCCTCTGAAGCCGTCATAGCGCACACGTAAACCCTACCTTATTAAATAACTGAATATGATCTAAAAAGGCTAAAAAAAACGAGCCGCAACAAAAAGGGTTATGAACTTTTGTTTGTGGCGGCTTCCAATCAAACCGATGCGGTTTACCATTTCACGATATCCCAAAATGCTTTTTTAGGTTTCAGGTCCTTATCAAACAGCAGCGGGTAGTCTTTCCGGTTCTGCACCGGGAAATTATCCAGCCAGCTTGTACGGTCCGAGATATTCCAGAAGGTAACTCCCGTGAGGTGGCGCCGGTATTTCCGGAAAAGATCAAAGCTCATTTTATACACGTCGCGTTGCTGTTGCTCGCGTTCGGCATTAAAGGCGGTATTGCTGTCTTCCGGCCGGCGGCTCCGGGCGTCATGTTCTTTCGGGTAAACGGAAATATCCAGCTCGGTGATCTGCATTTTCAGCCCCAGATCAGCAAACCGTTTCAGCGTGCTGTCCAGTTGTCCGCGGGTGGGTTCGTTTACCGCCCAATGCCCCTGCAGGCCCACGCCATGAATGGGCACACCGGCATCTTTCAGGCTTTTTACCAACCGGTAAATTTTCTCGCGTTTCACCGGGCTGATCTCGTTGTAATCGTTATAAAAAAGCTGTGCACCGGGGTCGGCTTCGTGTGCCCACTGAAAGGCTTTGGCAATGTATTCTTCGCCGATGATCTGTAAGAACCTGGAAGGCCGCAGGTATTCATCCGGTTTGTCGGAGATGGCTTCGTTCACCACATCCCAGGCGTAAATTTTTCCCTTGTAGCGGCCCACTACTGCCGCGATGTGATCTTTTATCCGCTGCAGCAAAACCTCTTTCGAAACGGTGTTGCCGCTGGCATCGGTAAACAGCCACGAGGGCGTTTGATTATGCCACACAAGCGTGTGGCCCCGCAGGCGCAGGTTGTGGCGCTGCGCAAAGGCCGCAATGCTGTCGGCGTCCTGCCAGGCGTATTCATTTTCCCGCGGGTGGATAGGCCCCATCTTCATGGCATTCTCCGGCGTCATGCTGTTGAAATGCTGCAGAATCAGGCCTGCCTCATCGGTCTTCAGGGCCCGAGGCGAAACCGCCACGCCGATGGGGAAATAATCTTTGTAATAGTCTTTCAGACCTTTGGTGGAATCCACTGCCGCCTGGTGCCCGGTGGCGGAATCCAGTCTTTTTGTAGAGTGGCAGGAGAGCAAAAAAGCCAGGGCTCCTGCGCTGATAAGATGTTTTATCATGGTTTATATTTTTCTTTTTTATGAGCGAAGCTGCAGTGCAACGATTGATCTTCCGTTGCAATCTGTGATTTGTTATTTTATTTTCTTCCAGTGGAAAAGAATAAATTAATCACTCTTGTACGTCCGGTAAGGCTATTCGGCCCGTTTGAACCACGAAGACACGATGTACACAACGTGGCACAAAGAATTTTTTGTGGACCTCCGCGCCTTTGTGCCTTCGTAGTTCAAAAACGATCTCAGGTTTTAAGGAAAGGAACTGTTCTCACTTCTTAAAATACCGCTCGGCAAAGGGCAGAAAATAGGGCCAGTTGGGACCCGTAGTGTGCCCACCGCTGTGCTGTCGCCAGGCAATGTCACCGTTTAATAAACCAGTTTCCTCTGGCGGCATTTCGGTTGTGCCAAGGTCTTTTTTGCCCAACAGCCGGTACACCGGGCCCGCATGCAGGGCTCCCAAAAACATACCTTTCGCATCAATCCACCGGCCCTCCACGTTGGGCGAACCGGAAGAAATAAACACCGGCCGTGGCGCACACAACGCAATCAATTGATGTGCATCTACCGGCAGGTCGTTTGGCGTTAAGGGCCCTGCGTATTTGATGAAGGACGGCGCAAACCAATGGTACTCGCCCGATGACGCAAGGTTCTCCACCTGCTCACCATATACACGACGCAAAATTTTGGCGCCGCCGGCACCGGACGAGCCGATAAAACCAATCGCCAACCGCGGCTCATAAGCCATGGCCACCAGCGCTGCTTTGCCGTACCGCGACAGGCCTTCAATGCCTATCCGTTTTGCGTCAACCGCTTTGTCGGTTTCCAGGTAATCAAGGGCCCGGCTCACGCCCCAGGCCCAGGCCCGCAGGGTGCCCCAGTCGTCGGCCTTACGTGGCCCGCCCTTGTTTGCCAGGCCAATGATGCCCTGGCGCAGGCCTGCACCATTGTCAGGCTGAAAAGAAGTTGGAACCAACACCGCATAACCCCAGCCTTTTTGCAGCACCTGTTGCTGCCAGGTAGGCCCGGGCTGCTGCATGTTGGCCGGTGGCCGAAAGCCGGGCGGAAACTGAAAGCCGAGATTAATCATGACAGGTACCGGACTTGTGACTGTGGCTGGCGTTGTCAGGGTAAGTTGAATAGCTATTTCTATCTGCGGATAAGACGAATTATCTACGCGGCCGGAAAGCCGTTTCGTCACCGCCAGAATGCCGCCAACTGTGTCGTTGGTAGTGCTGATCACCTGCCATTTTACGCCGGGCACATTCGCTGGTACACGGCCATACACCTCGGCATCAAAAGCTTGTACAAGCTGCGGACGGCGGATTTGCCACCAAGTCTTTGCATCTTTCACCGGCTGCCCGTTGCTGAGCACTAACGCATCGGGTAGGGTTGTGTAGGGCGATGCTTTGCTTTCGTCGGCATTGGCCGCATTGGGTGCCTGCGGATTACCAGAAGGACCGGGCCGCACGGAGGTGATGCCCAACCGCCGCAGTGTTTGTTGGTAGTCTTCCTGCGTGGCTTTGCGAATGCTGTCCATACGCAGGCTATCGGCAGGAGACATACGAAATTGCGCCTGTCCGCTGAAGGCTGACAAGAACATGAATGCCGTTATTGTTCGTTTCATTTTTTCTTTTTCAATTGATAATTTTTCACATAGCCCGCCACTTCAATCAGTGGTGCTACCCAAATATTTTTCCGGTTTTGCCGGAGGTATTGCAGCAACTGCCGGTGCGCCGGCAGCGAAACATTCAATCCGTGTTCGCCGCCTACACCGTGGAAGAGAAACACCAGCAGGGCGCCTTTTTCTTCTGCTTTTTTTACGAGCTGAATCAATTCATCACCGCTTTGACCATTCACCATCAGGCCCGGAAAATCGTAGCGATCCACTTCGCCAATGGTGGGCATCACGCCGCGTACACCTCTCGCCGCAACAAACTCGCTTTCCAGCCCGGCGAGGTAAGCCGTGTCCCTGATCTTTGTATCCCCGCAGGGAAAGGCAAAGCTGCGTTTCATTTTTCCATCCATGGCGTAGAGCAGGTTGTTCATGGTGCGGATTTCATCGGCCATGCGGCGCACGGTATAAAGTTGCAGGTCGTAATCGCCTTTAACAAACTCACGGCCGGGACGACCGCCTTCGCAGGGATGCCACACGGTATGATTGGCCAGTTCGTGTCCCTTCGCCGCAGCTTTACGCCAGCCGCTAATTTGAGTGCGCAGGTTATTGCCATAATCGGCAATGTAAAACGTGCCCTTCAACCCGGCCGAATCAAGTGCCGGAACCGTGTTGGAAAGATGCACATTGAGCCCATCGTCGTAGGTGAGCACCACAGCGGCACGTTTGCCATTCCAGGTGTTTACCTGCTGGGCAGAGAGGTATGGGACAATGGCCCACGCCATTAAAAGAAGCAGACTAAGTTTTTTCATCGTCATTTTCTGTTTACACTATTTTCTTCACCACAACTTGTCCCGCATTAGGCGGGATAGGATCATAGGAATATAGGTTTCACATAGAGACTTCTATGTGAAACCTATGTGTTTTCTATGTGGCTATGTGGTTCAACTTATTCTCATTTATCAACAACCAATTCAAACGGCGAAGCCGGTAACCCTTCTTTGTTGTATAGATTCGGATTATCTGGGTTGTCAGCCCAGGCATAACGTACATAGCGTGGTGCTGTTACCGCGTCGCTCCATACAATCACTTTATCGCCTTCGATAGAGGCCTTGGCCCAAACAAATTTTTTATCGGCGCCGGCAATAGAAAAACTGCTCAGTGCTTCGCCATCGGCGGTTGTGAGTCCGCTGCCGGTATTGGTGAACGTAAGAATGACCTTGTTGCCGTCAACTGTCTGCGATTGCAGGGTAGGGCCGCTGTAAACAACGTTCTTTTCGCCATAGGCTACCTTCATGGCCGCCAGCGCCAGCCGTTCGCCTACTTCTTTTTTGCGGT
This sequence comes from uncultured Flavisolibacter sp., assembly GCA_965365435.1. GTDB lineage: Bacteria > Bacteroidota > Bacteroidia > Chitinophagales > Chitinophagaceae > Flavisolibacter. The sequence continues at coordinate 84,765 of CBDUBQ010000017.1, read as the reverse complement.
CGGGATGAATGTCGTTCCATTCGCCCACGTCAATCGTCACAGCCATGCCGGTGTTGGGAACGGACAGTGTTTTGCGGGTGCCTTCCCGCAGTACGGCCCAGGAACTTTCGGCAGGCAGGTACTGCACATCCTCAAAGTTCGGTAGCTGCACAAACAAAAATGGAACATCGCCCTGCTGCCATTGGCGCCGCCAGTCGCGGATGAGCGCCGGCAATAGCTTTTCGTACTCGGCGGCATTGCGAATATTGCTTTCGCCCTGGTACCACAAAATGCCTTTGATGGTGTGATTCGTAGCCGGCGCCAGCATGGCGTTGTACAGAGAGGTTGGCTGGTTGGCTTCCGAAACGCCGGCCACAAAACCCTTTGGTGGCTCAAAGGCTGCGCCCACTTTATATTGCCAGTCGCCTTTCAGGTCGAGCGTATCGTTGCCGGCGGCGATGTAATAGGGCTTTTCAGGCACAAAACCGCCCTTGCCGCTGTTGTTGGTAACCTTCACCACGACCACATTTTTGCCGGCTTTTAGCAAGGCTGCGGGTATTGCGTAACGCCGTTGCGGATATTGATAAGTGGTCATGCTCACCTGTTGCCCATTGATATAAACGACATCTGCATCAACAATGCGGCCCAGGGCCATGCGTGCCGCCTTGCCGGTCACTGATGCCGGAACGGTGATCTCTTTGCGATACCAAACGATGCCGTCGAGATTGCGGGCGCCCTGGTCTTCCCAATAACCCGGAACGGTGATGGTGCGCCAGTTTTTGGGTGAGTAGGCCGTGCTGTACCAGGGCGTGCCTTGCAAGCCTTTATCCTGCGGCCTCGGCAAGCTGTTGCCCCAGGCCCGTGCGGCACGGTTGGCACCGTTGACATACGCCGTGTCTTTATTTTTTTGAATGGTGGAGAGAAGCGAAGGAAATTCTTTCAGCCCTTCTTCGCTTGTCCAGGCTTCAATGGGTGTGCCGCCTACGGAAGCGTTGATGAGGCCAATCGGCACACCGTATTTTTCATAGATCTTTCTGGCAAAGAAGTAAGCCACTGCGGAGAACTGCAAAATATCCTGCGGGTTGGCCGACTTCCAATAACCGGTGGGCAGGTCATCGTGCGGCTTTTGGAGATCGGTCATCGTCGCTATCCAGAAATGCCGTATCTGCGGATTGTCGGCAGTGGCGATATCTTCTGCATACCGTTCGCTGTGCAGGCTCATCTGGTGCACCATGTTCGACTGTCCGGCGCAAACCCATACATCGCCTACCAGCACATTGTTCAGTGTGATTTCATTTTTTCCTTTCACCTGCAGGCTGTAGGGTCCGCCGGCTTTTTGCGGAGGCAGCAAAAGCATCCATCTGCCATCGGCTCCGGTGGTGGTGCGGTAGTTTTTTGCCCGGAATGATACCGTGACTTTTTCGCCGGCCGATGCCCAGCCCCAAAGCTTTAGTTTGGCATCGCGTTGCAGCACCATGCTGTCGCGTATCAGCCGCGGAAGGCGCACCTGCGCAAACGATAACTGAAACAGGACGGCACTCAACAAAAGAGTTGTCAGAATTTTTTTCATGGATTGTTTTTCAGGGCTAATTCAAGCGCTTTTGTGGTGGTGAAATATTTGGCCAGCATGTTGGGCACTTCCCAGGCCGGCATGTTTCGATGCTTCAGGTAATTCAGGAAATTTTGTGTAACCCTTGCAAAATGCTCCTCGTGGTTTTCCTTGTATTTTTCTGGAATCATCACTTCCCATCCGGCCGGTGTTTTTTGCACCGCCACACCCGGAAAAGTTTTTTGCAGGCTGCGCATGGCGGTCTGTACATCGGCTTCTTTAATGCCAGCAACAGGCTCAATATAGAGGGTTGGTTTATAGGCCTGCTCAGTACCCTGCCGGATCACAAGATTTGCCTTTGTGCCCCGCATCATTGAATAGTGCGTGTCGCCGGCGCCATCCGGTGCTTTGTAGTTCCATATCACAGAAACTTTGGCATGAATGCCCCTGATGCGGTAGATGATCTCTCCGTTGCTGTACACCTGCAACGTTGTGTCGTTGCTCGCCGCTTTGGCAAGATAATCCGGAAACCGTTGAAGACCGGTGATGGCGGTAAACTGCGAAGCGGTCATCGGCGTTGGCCAGCGACGTGCCGATAACACCGCAATGTCTTTTTTGTAATCAATGATCTGTCCCGGGAAACATTCCCATTGCACCAGGTCCACAAGGTGGGTGGTTACGTCCACAATGCCCTCGCCTTCCTGCTCCACATCCATAAACCAGGCTGGCCGCGTCAGCACCGATCCCGATACGTATTTGTAAAAATGGTGCACACTTTCTTTGGTAATGGCAGGATTGTCGGGCGTTCCTTTTTCGAGCGTGCCAAAGAGTTGCGGCATCAGGGAAAGTTCCCGTTGCAGCATGGTGGTAATTTCATACCGCTCCGTCATGATGTCGTAGAGAAGCAGGTTTTTTTTCTCTGCCACGGCAAAGGCCTGCTTCAGGGTTTCAAAATTTTTGGTGGTGATGGCCATTGGTTTGTCGGCCAGCAGATGAAAACCTGCCTGGAGCGATTGCAGGATGTAATCGGTTTTCTTTTGATTATTTCCGGCAAGCACCACCACGTTGCCTTTTTTTTCAGAAAGCATTTTCTCAAAGAAATCAGGGCCGGTGTACACGTCCTGTTGCCAGGTTGTAGGCGACTGCGGACGGCTATTGTAGGCTTTTATCCGGTTGAGATGCAGTGGCAGGTCGGGCCCGGCCGGTGCGTACACGTGTACGGTTGGGTCAACGTCGGCATACATGGTTTTTTGCACCAGGGCCGCATGAAAATGGCCGGGGTCGAGGGTGATGAGGCGCACAGGTTTTTGGGTTTGAGCGGAGAGCGATGGGCTACCGAAAAGAAGCATTGTTGTTATCCATTTCATGCAGGGACTGTCTTTAAATGGTTGTTGATTGAACCACGAAGCCACAAAGGCACGGTGGTGCACGAAGAGTCTTTTGTGCCGCTTTGTGAACTTCGTGTCTTTGTGGTTTAAAAAGAGCTGAATAGACTTACCGGACGTACAGGAGTGATTATTTTATTCTCTTCCACTGGAAGAAAATAAAATAGCAAATCACAGATCGCAACGGAAGCTTAATCGGCATCCTGTTTTTTGGTACATAAAAAAATCAGGCATTAAAATCATACGATTTTCGTCGCGGACGCGACAACATAGCCGTTGCTTCTTTATCCCCGTTTTTGAACACTTCTTTCACCGGGTCCCAATACAGCCGCCGGTTGAGCTTCATGGCGATGTGATGCAACAAGCAGGCGCTGCACGACCGATGGCCCACCTCGATAGGCGCCACAGGTTCTTTCCGCGACTTGATGCAATCGAGCCAGTCGGCATGTTGCTCGTGACTTTCGTACAGGTGAATTTCATTAGCGCCAATCACCGACTGCAGAATCTTCGGGTTGCTGGCGTCAATGGGTTTCACGCCGTCCTTGTCGGCCACCGGGTCGGTGTCGGTGACCCTGTAAGCGCCACGTGTTACCCAAATCCAGCCATCGGTGCCAATGAATTTTACACCGTTGGGCAACTCATTTGATACGATCATGTGCACCCCGTTTTGATACAAGGCTTCGGTGCGGAAGATGCCGTGCACATTCCACAAACCTTTGTACGCCGGGTCGTCGGTGGGAAATTTGGCGGAGCCCCAAATTTCGACAGGACCGCTGTAGTCGGTGCCCATGGCCCAATGGGCCGTATCGATGTGGTGGGCGCCCCAGCCGGTGATCATGCCGGCACCAAACTGTTCGCAGCGCAGCCATCCCGGCCGGCTTTGAACACCCCTGAGCGATGCATCCTGCGAATGCACCCGGTCCTGCGTATAATAAACTTCGGGTGTAGTGCCCAGCCAGGCATCGTAGTTCAGGGTAGACGGCACGTTCATTGGTTGCGGATTGCCACCACCGGGGTCGCCGGGCAATCCTACTTCAATGGTTTTTAGCTGGCCTATGCGTCCGTTGCGCACCAGCTCACACGCTCGTTTAAACTGCGGCCAGGGATTGATGGAGCGCTGCTGGCTGCCCATTTGCAAAAGGCGGCCGCTTTTTTTAACGGCGTTGCTCAGGATGCGTCCTTCTTCAATAGTGAGCGATGCCGGCTTTTGCAGGTACACATCTTTGCCCGCAGTAACGGCATGAACGGCCACCACGGCGTGCTGGTGATCGGGGGTGCTGATGTGTACCGCATCAATGTCTTTGTTTTGCAAAAGCTCCAGGTAGTTGTAGTAAACCTTAATGTCCCAATCGCCGGTAAGGCCGCCGTTAACCGCTGCCGCTTTTTTATAATTGTCGCGAACGGCTTGCGGACCGGCATCGGCCCTGGCCCTGTCCAGGTCGCAAACGGCCATGATGCGGGCGCCGGCATACCGGGCAATCTCCGCCATATCGTGACCGATAGAAATACGGCCACAGCCGATGGAGGCCACGTTGATGCGGTTGCTGGGCGCATTCTTTCCAGACACCGAAGCTGGAACAATGGTGGGAAAGCCGATGGCAACAGCCGTGCCGAGTGTGGCTTTTGCCGTTTGTTGCAAAAATTTGCGGCGGGAAACACCGGGCTTTTGCTGAGGTTCCATTATTGCATTTTTTTGGCTTTGCCGAACGTGATTTTCTGTGCCTGTTTCTGCGCTTTCAGCGCTAGTTCGGTGGCAAGGAAACAGTGCTGCTGCGTCATGGCCGTTTCGGTTCTATTCACCACATCATTCACCAATTGTTTGCCGTATGGCAGGTCCACCTGGCTGCAATTGATGTATTGCGTTTCTTTTGCGTTGACCAAAAAAAGATGATTGCCGCCTTCCCGCCCGGCAATGTCAATATTCTTGCGCACTTCCAGGTAGCCTTCCGTGCCAAGAATGGTGAGCCGGCCATCGCCCCAGGTTTTTAACCCGTTGGGCGTAAACCAGTCCACCCTTATGTAGCCGGTGCCGCCGTTGCCCCGAAGCATCACATCGCCGAAATCTTCGAACGCCGGGTACTGCGGATGGGCCAGATTGCCGGCCTGTGCGGCAATAATGTCGGCCTTGTGCGAGCCGGTGAAAAAAAGAAACTGATCAAACTGGTGCGAGCCGATATCGGTAAGAATACCGCCGAAATATTTCTTGTCGAAAAACCACGACGGACGGGCGGTGGGGTTCATCCGGTGCGGGGCTGTAATGACCGTTTGGATCACTTTACCAATAGCGCCTTCCTTTACCAGCTCACCGGCTTTTACGGTGGCTTTGTTCTCCAGACGCTCGCTGTACATGATGGAGTAGATGCGGCCGGTTTGGCCTTGCACCCGGCGCACATCGGCGAGTTGCGCCAGGGTGGTGATGCCGGGTTTGTCCACCATGTAATCTTTTCCGTGCTGCATGGCACGGATGCCGATCCCCGCCCGTTCCACTGGAATCGCCGCACTCAGGATAAGCTGAATGGATTTGTCCTCCAGTATCTCGGCTTCGCTGCGGGCAACAGTTACCTGCGGGTACCGCTTTGTAAACGCAGCCAGCAGGTCGGGCTCTTTGGCATAAACCGCTACCATCTGTCCGCCGCCTCTCGTCACCGCATCTACCTGCGAATAAATGTGTCCGTGGTTAATGCCAATGACGGAAAATTTTATCCGCGGAGCCTCCCAGGATTGCACCGCGGGTTTGCCGGCGCTTTGTACACGGGAATCAGCGGCCGCAAGAGCGTTTTCAGGAAGGGCTGAAAGCAAGCCCATTCCGGCAGCCGCGGTAGCAGCCTCTTTTAAAAATCGCCGGCGGTGAAGGTTTGATTGGATCATGACCCTGGTAGGTTTACGTCGGGAAGTTGTTGCAATAAGCGGCAGCTATGGTCCTGCTCAGCCTTAGTTCGTTCCGTTCATTGGAGCGATTGTTTGAATCGTTCCATCGCCATTAAACTTCAGCTCTGTCACTTTTACGTTGCGCAGGTGGGTTTTGCCGCTCAGTTGCGTGTCGTGGTAAAACAGGTACCACCTGTTGTTGAATGGCACAATGGAATGATGCGTTGTCCAGCCCTCTACCGGGTTAAGAATAACACCCTGGTAAGTGAAGGGACCGTACGGTGTAGTGCCGGTGGCATAGACCAGGTTGTGCGTGTCGCCGGTAGAGTAGGTGAAATAGTATTTGCCGTCTTTTTTAAACACCCAGGGCCCTTCGAAGAAACGTTTGTCGTTGTCTTTTTCAAAAAAAGGTTTGCCTTCGGCGTTCAGGATCTGAAGTTCTTTTACCGGCTCGGCCAACGATTTCATATCGGCGCCCAGTTTGGCTATGCGGGGAAGCACGGCGGCTTCATCGCCGTTGCGGTTGCCTTTGGTGGAATCGTACTGATTGTTGTTCCAGCGTTGCAACTGGCCGCCCCAGATACCGCCGAAGTATAGGTAATGAGCGCCGTTGTCGTCTTTAAACACGCAGGGGTCAATGCTGTAGCTGCCCTTGATCGGTTCTTTTTCGGCAGTGAATGGTCCTTCGGGTTTTGTACTGGTGGCCACCCCCAGGCGAAAGACGTCTTGCTTGTCTTTTACGGGGAAGTATAGATAATACGTGCCATTGGCGTAAGTCGCATCGGGCGCCCACAATTGGCGGCCGGCCCAGGGAATATCCTTGATATCGAGGGCTACACCATGATCGGTGACAGGGCCGCCAACCGAATCCATGGACAGCACATGATAATCCCGCATGTCAAAGTGCGAACCTAGGTCATCTTCCTTGGTGCCGGTGGCAGTGTCGTGCGAAGGATAAACGTAAATGCGGTTGTTAAAGACATGCGCCGATGGGTCGGCGGTGTAGATGTGTGTCACCAGCGGTTGCGATAAATACTTTTTTCCGCCCGTATCGGTTTTGGCGGTTTCCGGTACATCGGCTGGTTGGGAGTTGTTGCTGTCGCTGCAAGATGTTAGCATGCTTACTGCAAAGAGGCTGGCAAGCGAGACAATCGGAAGCTTCATTTTGTATTTGTTTTTCGTTTGTTATGGTTTTTGAATATGGTGAACACAGATAAAACGGATACGCATGGAAAAAGCGGGTAAGTCCATCTAATCCGTGCTATCGCTGTACCCTGTTGCATGAAATTAATTTGCTTTTGTTTCAACCGGGCCGAGATAGGTCTGCTTTAATCCGCCCAGATCAACAACGGCTTTCTGTAAAATCACCGCCGGTGAAATCATCCAGTACCGCAAGGTGTGTTTGCCTGGTTTGGCCAGTGTGTGTTTTGATGGACGGATAATGATATTCTCTGCCACCCATTTGTTCCAGATTCCGCCACCACCAGTGTTTTTGTCTTCGTTGTTGAGCGAGAAAACCTGCGGTGCTTCGTCATCTACAGAAATGGCAAATTGCAAACCTTCGCGATGGTTGTGCAAATTCAATGTGGGCGAGAAGTAAAGATGCACGGTAACCGGGCCGGTGCTGTAGGTGTAAAAATCATATGCTACGTTCGGGCTTGTTGCCGATAAGGGTACTGATGCGGTTACCGGGAAGGTGGTGATGCCTGAACCGGTGCGGCCAATATCCGGAATCACTTTCCACTGCACATTTTTTTGCCCGGTCGCCTTCGTCCAGTGTTCTGCTTCCATGGCAACCACCCCGTCCTTTTCATAAAAAGCTGCCGTCTTTATCGAAGCCGGCACGGCTTCTTTTGCCGAGCGGGTGGCTCGCTCTTCCAGTGGCTTGTCTTCGCCGGATTCAACATAGGTTACAGCCGGCATTTTATTGACGGGTGGCTGCTGCCAGTAGGTGTAGCCGGTATGCGTCTGACTCATCATGCCATTCCATTTGCCACCGGCCATTTGGTGGTATTCCATCGTAATTAGCGAGTCCTGGTGGTAATGCGCTTTTGCCCTATCGGCAAAAGCGTTGGCAGCCGGGTTTTTCTGCTTTGCGTAATACTGATTCCAGGCCACGGCGTTGTAAAGCTGGTGCAGGTTTCGCAGGGCTTTGATAGGGTGCAGCGCCACCTGAAAAAAAGCATCTCTGTCGGCGGCCGGCAGGGCGGCTGAGACCTTTGCTGCATCGGCGTAAAGCTCATTCCATTCGTTCAGCACACGGCCACCTTCGTCGTCATCGGCAAATGGCGATATGCGATAGGTGGCGGCGTCCAGCAGCTCCGGTTTGCGCCGGGCACTGTATTGTGCGTAGCGGCGAAGAATATCGCCAATCGCCCCGGCCTGCTCACTGCCGAATTGGTCGGCAGCCCATTTTGTGTAATAATTCCGCAGGTTGTCCGTGTTCCACTTTTCCGGGTTCCAGGCATGGTCAAGGAAAAACGAGATGGGGAGCTCCATGGGTTTGATATCACCCACGTTCACGATCCAAATGCGGTCGGCGCCATAGCGCCAGGCCAGGTTCATTTGCTCCCATACCCGTGGAATATTGTTTGTGTTGAGCCATTTGTAATTGCGTGGGCCGCCCACATAGTCGAAGTGATAGTAGATGCCGTAGCCGCCTTTTCGTTTGGGCTCATTCAGCGCCGGCAGCCGCCGGATATTGCCCCAGTTGTCATCGCTGATGAGCAGCGTAACATCATCGGGCACCCGCATGCCTTTGTCGTAATAATCCTGCACCTCTTTGTACAGGGCCCACAGTTGCGGCGTTTCCGGGGCCGGCTTGCCGGTAACGTCTTCAATGATCTGGCGCTGATCGGTGACAATTTTTTCCAGCAGGGCGGTGGCTGTTTCGCGGCTCATCGGCTCATCGCCATCGCCCCGCATGCCAACCGTTACAATTTTTTCATTGGTGGCCCGCTGCATGCCCTGGCGCCAGAATTGCTGCAGCGCTGAGGCGTTGATGCCGTAATCCCATTTGCCGCTGCCGTGCCGCCGCCATTCGTCGTGTGCCCTCATCAGCGGCTCATGGTGCGAGGTGCCGATGACAATGCCCCAGTTATCGGCCGTTTGCAAGTTTAGCGGATCATCATCGTAAAACGCATTTCCCCACATGGCGGGCCAGAGATAGTTTCCTTTTTGGCGAAGTATCAATTCAAACACTTTTTCGTAAAAACGGTGATTGAAGCCACCGAATTTCTCCTTGCTCCAGCTACTCAGCGCCGGCGCTTCGTCGTTGATAAAAATGCCGCGGTATTTTACCCTGGGTGCATCTGCCAAAAGCGTGTTGGGTTTCACCAGGATGGTTTCCGCTTTTTTCACCGGCACATCGGCCCACCACCACCAGGGCGACACGCCGATTTGCTTCGACAGTTCCATCACCCCATACGCAGTGCCGCGGCGGTCGCTGCCGGCAATCACAAGAGCTTGTGCCACGCCTTTAAACGGTGCATTAACGTTGTTGATGCGATAACCTTCCCATTGGTTTTGCAGGCCGGCTATGGCCAGCTTTTTGTTTTTTACCAGTTGCCGGATAAAGGCTGATTTGTTGCTGTTGCCGATAATGATAGCGTGTTTCGACAACCCTAATGATGGCCGTATGTCAGGTTTTCTGCCGGTGACTTTTTCAATGTCTTCGGCCAGCAAACGGGCGGCAATGTGCACCAGCGAATCTTCGCGGCTGTCCACCACGATGGTTGCTGTTGTGGTGGTGGTGACAATTGGAAAGGCACCGGCTGTGACTTTATCAGTGATGATTGATTGGGCGTGGATGGTGAGGGTTAAGAACAGAATACAGATGAAGGTTGTCGCTTTCTTTTGGGCCTCACCCCCAGCCACTCTCCAAATGGAGAGGGGAGAGGTTGCCGATAGTGCAAAGAGTTTGACATTTTGCTGGTTCTGATGTTTTGTTCGTTGATGCGATGCTAAAGCTATATCAGGTTTCATAATCGCCATAAATGACCGTCAAGGGTTCTATTAAAAAGGTGGTTGGGTGATAACTCGGGCTGACAAACCTATGTCTCCCTTTTAGGAGGACAGGCGGATCAAAATCCAATCGAATTCCCTCCATCCACCGGCAGTACAACGCCGGTAATATATTTCGAGGCATCGGAGGCAAGAAAAAGTGCCGCCTCGCCGACATCAGTCGGCTCACCCATATGGCCCATGGGCGTACGGCCCATCACTTTTGCTTTGCGTTCGGGATCGTTGTTGAGCGCCTTGGCCGACATGTCGGTGGCGATAAAACCCGGTGCAATGCAATTGACACGAATGCCTTTTGGCGAGAGTTCCGTTGCCATGGCACGGGTCATGCCCTCTATGGCCGATTTCGACGCCGTGTAGGCGATCACTTTCGGAATGCCGTATTGTGAAGCCATGGAAGAAATGTTGATGATGCTTCCTTTTACCCCTTTTTCTATCATGCATTTCACCACCTCCCGCGACAGGGCAAAAACGGCTGTTACATTCGTTTGCAATACCGATTGAAAATCGGCGTCCGTAACATCGGTGAATTCTTTTTTCAGGTTGATGCCGGCATTGTTCACAAGAATGTCAATGCGACCCCATTTTTCAATAATGCCATTCACCAATGCCGGAATACCGGCGAGGTTGCTAAGGTCATTTGCAAGTGGTACGCAAAGCTCACCCAGTTTTTGCTGTGCCGCCGCCAGTTTTTGAGGGTCGCGGCCAACAATGAGTGTTCGAATGCCCGCCTGCACGAACTTTTCGGCAATAGCCAGCCCCAATCCCGAACCGCCACCTGTTACAATTGCTATCTTCATTTAAACACGAATTTTTTATCACGTATTGCGTGAATTGGATTGCTGATGTTTATTTCACCAGTTAAGGAGTCCTCTTCTTATCCGCTCTTTCTCTTTTTGCCCTCTTTTAGCTACCCATTGCCCGGTGCGTAAGGAAAGCGTTGCGCCTGGTAATATTCCAGGCTTTTGTCGGGTGCTTCCACGCCGCCTGGGAGTGGCATTTTCGAATACTGTTGGAAATACAGCAGGCAGGCATTACGCCACCATACCGCGTCTTTCTCCTGAATCGAAAGCAGCATCTGCACCTGCCGGAAACGGTCGTCATCAACCGCCCCTTTGAGGCTGTTCCATTGCTGCTGCATGGCCCTGACTTCGTTAACGCCACGTTGGTAACGCAGGCAAAGCTCCTCCCACAAGGTTTTTCCCGACTTCATTTTGAATGTCCAGGGCAGGTGATGAAACCAAAGCAATAACTCATCGGGGCAGGTGGCCGGATCGGCATACAACCGCTGTACTTCCGGCGCATATTGCGCCAGGGCATTGGTACCGGAAGCCGTGCGATCGAAGCCGATACCTTTTTCATCGGCCCGATGGTAGTACACCGGGTTCCAGTCGGCCCGGCCGGCATTGCTAACCCAGGGTGCCGGGCCGTAATGATGCCCCGTGCCCATGATATGATGAAGCCCCAGCGGCGTCATGTAGTTGACCATCGCTTCGTACGAACGGTGCATGATGTTGCTGATGGCCGCGGTTTGCTTTTCGCCGGTGCCAAAGCTTTGTTTAATCCATTCATGAGCGATGGCAGTATCGGATAGCGTGTGGTCCCAGGCCAGCCGGCCAAAGGCGTACCAGTTGGCCTGGCCAAACGGGTGGCCGGTCCAGTTGATGTCGTTGCCGATATTGGCCACGCCGGCGATGCCGGTAAGCGGATAGTTGTGAACGGTACCATCAATGACTTTGGCTACGGTGGCACCTTTGCCGCCGCGGTAGGTATCGGACTGCAACACTTCTCTGAACATTGGTGCTTCATACACCAGGTGCGTACCTTGTCCCAGATACTCTTGTGTAATCTGAAACTCCATCATCAGCGGCGTTTGCGGCATGGCGCCAAAGAGCGGCGAAAACGGTTCGCGGGGCTGAAAATCCAGCGGGCCGTTTTTCACCTGCACCAAAACGTTCTTGTGAAATTTTCCGTCAAAGGGTTTGAATTCGGTATAAGCCTGCTTCACACGGTCTTCCGGGCTTTCGTTGGTATAAACAAAAGCCCGCCACATCACAATACCACCATGCGGTGCCACAGCATCGGCCAGCATGTTAGCGCCGTCAACATGCGTACGGTTGTAATTCTGTGGGCCGGGTTGCCCTTCCGAATTGGCCTTCACCAGAAAACCGCCAAAATCCGGAATCAGGCGGTAGATCTCAGTTGCCTTGGCCTTCCACCACTGCTGTACTGAATCATTCAGCGGGTCGGCTGTTTTCAACCGGCCTATCTCTATCGGTGCGCTAAAGCGGGCCGTGAGATAAACCTTCAGTCCGTAGGGACGAAACACATCGGCCAGTGCTTTTACTTTTTGCAGGTAAGGTGCTGTCAGCACCATCGCATTGGCGTTTACGTTGGTCAGCACGGTGCCGTTGATGCCCAGGGAAGCGTTGGCCCTTGCATAGTCAATATAGCGCTGGTCAATGTAGTCCGGTAGTGTGTGCCAGTTCCAGATGGAGATGCCCGCATAGCCGCGTTCTACATGCCGATTGAGATTGTCCCAGTGGTTCAGCACACGGTGCTCAATTTTTGGTTTGCTAATGACAAAAAGGTCCCGCAGGTTTTGCCCGGTTTGAAGCAGGCGCAGAAAGTGAAAGGCACCGTACAAGATTCCGATATCCGTATTGGCCGTGAGCCTGATGGCCGGCCGTTTCGACGGGTGATGGTAGAGGGCAAATCCTTCTTTCCCTAACTCATCATAATTCACCCTGACATCATCGCGGCGGGTTTTTGGCTTTAAGAAAATCACAAGGGCATTGTTCGCCGGCGTTTTTGCTTCCACTATTTTTTTGCCGAGCAGGGCGGAAAGCCCCTTCAGTAATTCTTCCTTTGCAATGGTTAGCGTGGGCGACGAACCCTCTATATAAACGGCCGAAATCCCGGTGCGGTATTGCTGCAAAAGAGCCGCATTTTCGATCTTATCGTACCGGAGCCACAGCCGGTACCCATCTTCTGCCAAACCTGCCACACCCGTCAAAAGCAATAAAAAAAAGAAGGCTGCCCGTTGCCACATACAATTGGGTTTACGTGTTTTTTGATATTAATGAAGATGCCCTCACCACCAGCTCAGAGCGGAGAATGATGGTGTTGGTACGATGGCTGTGGGTGTCGCCGTTTAAAGACGAGATCAGGTGGCGTGCGGCCAGTTCGCCCATCTCGTAGCCGGGGTAGTTGATGGTGGTGAGGTTGGGTTCCACCACCTGCGACACCGGGTCGTTGTTGAAGCCGGCAAAGGCCATCTCCTCCGGAATCATCAGCCCTGCTTTTTTAATGGCCACCATGCAGCCGACGGCGCAGTTGTCGTTGGCCACAAAAACACCATCGGGGCGGTTTTTCATTTTTAAGAGCTTTTCTGCTGCTTCGGCACCGGCTTCCAGGCTCAGGTTGCCAATGATGATGTCTTCTTCCCTGAATTTGATTTTTGCTTCCGACAACGCTTGCTTGTACCCGTTCATCCGGTCCACATACACGTTTTGCAGCAGCGGCGCCGTGATGTGGGCAATATGGCGGCATCCCTGCCCAATCAGGTGCCGGGTGATTTCGTAGGCCGCCTTCCGGTTATCAATCAGGATGGAGGTGCAGCGTTCGTGTTCCATCACCCGGTCGAAAAAGATCACCGGCACATTCTTTTTGAAAAAAGCCTCAAAATGCTGCAGGTCTTTTGTATCGTAGGCAAGCGACACCAGCAGGCCATCCACGCGGTTGTCGAACATGGTTTTGGCGCTGGCGCCTTCTTTCGCTGTATGCTCCGACGATTGCGAGATGATCAGGTGATAGCCCTCCTGGTTGGCAATGTGTTCCATGCCCGCAATGACCGATGACATAAAAAGGCTGTTCAGCCGCGGCACAATCACACCAATGGTGTGCGTTTTCTGGTTGCGCAGGTTGCGGGCAAAATGATTGGAGCGGTAGCCCAGGGCCTCTACCGTATCAAAGATCTTTTTCTTTGTTTTTTTCGAAATGCCGGGATGATCCTGCAGGCCCCGGCTGACCGTAGCCGCCGAAATATTGAGCTTCTTCGCAATGTCGTAGATGGTTATTTCTTTTTCGCTGGACATGGTGGCGTTGCTTTGACATTTAATTTACACCGGCTTTTTTTAACGATGATTGGCGCACAATCAGTTCGGACCGCACAATGATGGTGTTCGTTTGTTCCAGTTTGCTTTCGCCTTTTAAATGGTTGATCAGGTAGCGGGCGGCAATTTCGCCCATGTCTTTTCCGGGGTAATTGATCGTGGTGAGTGTGGGCTCCACCAGTTTGCTCACCGCATCGTTGTTAAAGCCAACCACGGCAATGTCCTGCGGAATCCGGATGCCCTGTTCCTTTAATGTGCGCATACAGACGGCGGTTACAAAATCATTGGTGCAAAAAAGGCCGTCGGGCAGCGGTTTCATTTTCAGGATGGCACCGGCGGCGGCGATACCCGCCTCTTCGCTCAGGTCGTTCACCAGCAAAAGGTTTTCGTCAAAGGCAATGGAATGATCATATAGTGCATCGCGGTAGCCCTGGTAGCGCTGTGCATACACATTTCGCTTCAGGCTCGAGGTCAGGTGCACAATCCGCCGGCAGCCTTGTTTAATCAGGTGATCGGTGGCCAGGTAGCCGCATTTCTGGTTATCAATCACCACCACGGTTTTTTGTCCGTCCTGCTCCACGCGGTCAAAAAAGATCACCGGCACACCCTTGTCGAAAAACGCCTGGAAATGGCTTAGGTCCGTGGTGTCGAACGACAGCGAGGCAATCAGGCCGTCCACCCGTTTTTCAAACAGGTTGCGGGCGTTGGCGGCTTCTTTATCGGCCTTCTCCGACGAGTGGGTGATGATAATATCATACCCCGCCTCGGTGGTCACTTTTTCGATACCGGCCAGCACCGACGTCATAAAGCTGCTGTTCAGTTCGTGCACCAGCACACCAATGGTATTGGTTTGTTTTTGCCGCAGGTTGCGGGCAAAATGATTGGAGCGGTAACCCATGGCCTCTACCGTATCAAAGATCTTTTTCTTTGTTTTTTTCGAAATGCCGGGATGGTCTTTCAGTCCGCGGCTCACGGTGGCTGGGGAAATGTTCAGCTTCCTGGCAATGTCGTAGATGGTTACTTCTTTGGCAGCCCGCATACAATCGTTTTCGTGGTGCTTGATAGGGCTAAGGTAAAGTTTTTTGTAAAAAAAATTATGTAATCGGTTGCATTAATTTAAAATCTCCCTAATTTAGTTGCCTCAACTGGTGCTTGCTGCCTGTTGTAAGAGAGAAAAAACGGCTTAAAAAAGATTGCTTGTTTGTGGAAGTGGCCTCTTGCGAATGATCTCACTGCTGCCCCATCACACCCCAGGCGTCTTCTTTTATTTCTGAAAACGATTGATTGCGTCCCTTGAAACGAATTTGTCCGTCCTCGTATAATCCTTTGCGGAGGCCGCTTTGCCGCGAAAGATTCCGCTGTCCGTATGAAAAGCCAACCCGATTTAACAAGCGAATAAAAACTCAGAATATGATCATTCCGGCTTTACAAAATCAATTTAACCGGGCGGTCCACGTCCGGCAGCACCGGGAGAAAAGAAAAAGCCTGCTTCTTTTTTTCATCCTGGCGGCCATTGCCTTTTTACCGGCGCTGGCGCAACAAACCATCACGGTGAAAGGGCGCATAACAAACGAAACAGCGCAACCGGTTGCAGGCGTTTCGGTGGTGGTGAAAGGAACCAGCCAGGGTACCACCACAAATGAAAACGGAGAGTACACAATTAATGCCCCGGCCACGGGCTCGCTCGTTATTTCGTCAGTGGGCTATCCGGCCATGGAGGTAAAGGTGAACCGGCAGGCTCTGCACAATGTGCAACTGACTTCGTCGGCCGCCAGCATGGAGCAAGTGGTGGTGGTGGGTTACGGCACGCAGCGTCGCGAGGCTGTAACGGGATCGGTTGCCTCTATTGGTGGCGACCGGCTGCGTGAAGTGCCTTCCTCAAACATTACGCAGGCTTTACAAGGGCGTTTAGCCGGTGTGGACATTTCACAAACATCCACCCGCCCCGGCGCTAACATGCAAATCCGGGTTCGGGGTACAAGGTCGCTGTCGGCCGACAACAATCCGCTGATTGTATTGGACGGTATTCCTTTTGTTGGCTCACTCGCCGACCTTAACCCCAATGATATAAAAAGCATTGACGTGCTGAAAGATGCGTCGGCCACCGCCATCTACGGTTCCCGCGGCGCCAACGGCGTTATTCTCGTCACCACCGATAAAGGCGCAAGGGGCCGGAAGCCACGAATCAGCTACAACGGCTTTCATGGTATGCAAAATGTGTTTGCCAAATACCCGATGATGAATGCCGCCCAACTGGTGGCCCTGCGGGCTGCCAACAACAATAACGGCGTACCGGTATATACGCCGGGTCCCGATGAACTGGACAATGCCGATACCGACTGGCAGGACCTGTTTTACCGCACGGGCTTTATTTCCGATCACAACATCAGCGTATCGGGCAGCACCGATGGCGGCAACTACAATTTTGGCGGCGGTTATCACCTCAACCAGGGCGTGGTTCCCACACAGCTTTTCAAACGTTATTCGCTGCGGGCTTCGTTCGACCAGCAGGTAGGAAAGGCGTTCCGGTTTGGCTTTACCTCCAATAACAATTACAACGAAAGCCAGGGCAATCAGGTAGGCTTGTACAGTTCACTGAGCATGTCGCCGCTGGCAAGGCCGTTCAATGCCGACGGCACACCAAGAAGGGGTGTACGCATGCAGTTGGACAACCAGTTCATTTTTACAAGAGACGTGATTGAAAGGCTGCAGGATAACAATCAATGGTTAAACGAAACCCGTGGTTTTGCTTCCTACAATTCTATTTACGGCGAAGTGTCGCTGCCGTATGTTACCGGGTTGAAATACCGGGCAAACCTTGGCCTGAACTATCGCCAGGCGAACAACGGCGCCTACACCGGCCCTGGCGTAGGTGATGCCCTGGTTGCCACGACGCTGTCCTCCGCTTCGGTGGATAACCAGTACACTCACCACTGGACGTTTGAAAACCTGCTGACCTACGACCGCACCTTTGGCGGCAAGCACACCATTAATGCCGTAGGTCTTTATTCGATGGAGCAGAACCGGTTTACCCGTTCCAATATGTCGGCACAGGATATTCCGGCCGATGCTTTCCAGTTTTATAACCTGGGACAGGCTGCCGGGCAAATCCAGATCAATCCGGCCAATCAGAACTACACACTGACCGGCCTTATGTCGGTCATGGGCCGGGTGATGTATTCGTACGACAACCGTTACATGATCTCCGCTACCCTTCGTTCCGATGGTTCGTCGCGGCTGGCGCCGGGTTACAAATGGCACACCTACCCGGCGGTTTCGGTAGGCTGGAATATTTTCCGGGAATCGTTCATGACGGATCTCACAGCCATCAATAGCCTGAAGCTTCGGGCTGGTTATGGCCAAACCTCCAACCAGGCGGTGGCGCCTTATTCCACCCTCGGACGCCTGGACACAAGGCCGTATAACTTCGGCCCCACGGGTTATGCCACCGGCTATTTTGTGAACCAATTGCCTAACCCCGGCCTGGGCTGGGAGTATTCCAAAACCTACAACGTGGGCCTGGACTTTTCCCTGTTGAAAAACCGCCTGTCGGGTACGGTGGAATATTATGTTACCAAAACGGAAGATATCCTGCTGGGCCTTGGCCTGCCGCCCACATCGGGTGTGCCGAGCATTACCCAAAATATCGGCGCTACCGAAAACAAGGGTTTTGAGCTGGCGCTCAACGGTACCATCCTTAATAACGTAAATGGCTGGACCTGGGATGCCGGTGTGAATTTTTATACCAACCGCAACCGTCTGGTTTCGCTGGCTTCGGGATCAACCCGCGACGAAGGCAACCTGTGGTTTGTGGGCTACAACATCAACGCCATTTTCGATTACAAGCGGGTAGGGTTATGGCAGGAAAGAGATCCCTACCTGAATATCCTGGAGCCGGGTGGCAAGGTGGGTATGATTAAAGTGCAATACACCGGCGAATACAATGCCGACGGTACGCCAAAAAGAGCCATCGGGCCTGCCGACCGGCAGATCATGAACACGGACCCTGATTTCCAGGGCGGCTTTAATACCCGCGTTGCTTACAAAGGCTTTGATCTGGGTGTGGTGGGGATATTCCGCGGTGGCGGTCTTCTCGTCAGCACTATTCATGGCCCTAATGGCTACCTGAATTTGCTGACCGGTCGCCGCAACAATATCAATGTTGATTATTGGACCCCACAAAATACGGATGCAAAATATCCCAACCCAGCGGGCCCGCTGAGTGGCGACAACCCGAAATATGCCACCACGCTTGGCTATTTCGACGGCTCGTTCACGAAGATCCGCACCATTACCCTGGGATACGATTTCAACCGGAGCCTGATCAAAAGCCAGGCACTCCGGCTGCGGATGTACTTTACGGCACAGAACCCTTTTGTGTTTTTCTCGCCCTTCCACAGCGAGTCGGGCCTGGATCCGGAAGCTAACTCTACCGGCAACGAAAACACCGCTTCGCAGGGTGTGAACATACCGGGCCGCATTCTGACGGTGGGCTTCAACACACCGGCCACCCGCAACTATATTCTTGGCATTAACCTGTCATTCTAAAAAAAGCTAAACATGAAACATTTACCAATAAAATCATTCATCATTGCGTCGCTGTTGGTGCTGGTGTCGCCGGGATGTAAAAAAATCCTCGAAGAAGAGCCCCGCAGCATTTACACGCCTGAGTTTTTTAAAAGCGAAAGAGGAGTGCAGGGTGGCATCACCGCCCTCTATGCCAACCTGCGGTTTTTGTATGGCCAGCCCTACTATTACAACACGCTTGAAACCGGTACCGATGAATATACCTACGGCCAGAGCGCCGACGGCAACTTCCGGGATATGGATTATACCAGCGTGTCGAACCTGAACTCAAACAGTAGCCGTTCGGATGCCATCTGGGCGATTTCATTTCAAACCATCAATACGGCCAACGGAATCATCGAGAATGCATCGGCTGTGGGCACCGTTCCTGCTTCGCTGGTGGCCGAGGCCCGTTTTTTTCGTGCTTTCTATTATTTCCAGTTAGTGCAAACGTTTGGTGGCGTACCGCTGGACCTCGGCTCAGGCGAATTGAAATTTAATACAACAGCCTTCCGCGGATCGGTACGTAACACAGTACCGCAGGTGTACACCAAAGCCATTTTCCCCGATCTTCTGGCAGCTATCAATGACCTGCCGACAAATCCACGGGTTGTTGGTGGAGCCACCAAAACAGTAGCCCGCCTGTACTTGTCGAAAGCGTACCTGACCTACGGCTGGTGGCTGCAGAACCCGAACAACATCCCCACTTACCCGGCCACGCCCCGCACCGATCCGGATGGCCAGAGTGCGCAGCAATATTTTCAAAAAGCCTATGACGTAGCGGTGCAGGGCATTGACAATCCCGGACCATTCGGGTTAGAGAACACGTTCTATGACCTGCACGTGGGTGGCAACGACCGCAACAAGGAAATGCTGCTGTGGGCCGATCATACGCAGGAAAACGAACTGTATAACGGAGCACCGATCAACACCGGCTTTGACTCGGAGTCAGGCAATGGCAGAAACGGTGCCGTATGGATGGTTACCTGGAACTATACCGTTATTCGGAGTGCTTCGAATCCTGATGGCACCGGTACGGCCATTTCGTCGGTGCAACGCGAAGCCGCACAATCGCTGGGACGTCCGTACACCCGGATGGCGCCGGTGATCAGCGTGTTTACCAACACCTTTGCTGAAAAAACACTGGACTCCCGTTACGACGGCACCTTCACCACCGTTTACCGGGGCAACTGGCCCAAAGGCTATAATCCGCCCTCCAGCGCCCCTGCGGTTTTGTACAATGCCAACGATCTGCCGGTAAGGCCCGGCGATGCCATCCTGAGCTTCCTGGAAGATGAATCACAAACCGCCAATATCGTGTATCCTACCGGTGCAAACTTTGCCGGTAAATCGTACAACGGTGTGGGTGCCGGTCGCCTGCCCGGCCGCTCCGATTTTGTGATCAATCCCCGCGGTATCAGCCGTGTTGTTTTCCCCGGTCTTTGGAAGATGGGTGTTTACCGTACGGATAATGGAACCGGGCTGGGCTCACCAAATGCCACCAGCACCCGCCCATTCAAGATTGCCAAATTTTCGGAGCTGTATTTTATTGCCGCCGAAGCGGCTGTAAAAGGCGCCACCACGGCTGCCGGTAAATCGGCCCGCGACCTGATCAATGTCATTCGTGCAAGAGCAGGCAAATGGCGTTTTTCAAACAAGAACAATGCGGCCTTTGCAGCCGACAACAGCGCAGCTATGGTTGCCGCCACGCCGGCTACGATAGACATCAACTACATTCTGGCGGAGCGCTCCCGCGAATATTTCGGCGAAGGCCTTCGCTGGTTCGACCTGGTGCGCACGCAGAAATGGAACGAGTTGGCCGGGACTTACGAAATTGCCGGCGCCAACTATGGCGATCATACGCCGCAAACCTTTACCCGTACCATTCAGCCGTTTCATTACCTGCGGCCCATTCCGCGTGGGCAGATAG
Source organism: uncultured Flavisolibacter sp. (assembly GCA_965365435.1). Lineage (GTDB taxonomy): Bacteria > Bacteroidota > Bacteroidia > Chitinophagales > Chitinophagaceae > Flavisolibacter. The sequence continues at coordinate 64,353 of CBDUBQ010000017.1, read as the reverse complement.
ATGCCATGGATTTGTCGGCCGATGAGAAAGCGGCTTATCAAAATCCAAACTATCAGTAAAGCAGAACATTTTTTCTTACAAAGCAGCCAACAGGGGAGGGGTCACACTCTCTCCTGTTTTTTAAAAAATAAAACGCCAGAGGATGAACAGCACCCGGCCGGGTTCGGCGAACTTTTGGAACGATCCGCCGGCACCGTGCGGTCTTCGGAAGGCGGGCCGGAAATACCTTTTCTCATAGCAGCCGGCGGGAGGGACGCTCCGGTGTTCTTCCTGCCTTTTTTCTGTTTTTCGCTAATACCCCTTCTCTTTGCTACCAGCATTCATCAGATGAAAAAATATCTTCCGCTAACCAGCCTCGTTTTCGTAGCAGCCTTTGGTTCCTGCAAAAAAGAAGTGGACAATACAACCACCCCCACACCGCCGGCACCGGCTGCCGATACCGTCACCATCCTCAAAAATGCGGTTGATTTTCCCATCGGTTTCGCGGTTGATTATACCCTGTTTAAAAACAATGCAGCCTATGCCGGCATCGTGGCCCGTGAGGCCGATGTAATGACCTTTGAAAATCATTTAAAGCACGGCCTGCTGGTGGCCGATGATGGCTCCATCAATTATTCGCGTGCCGATGAATTGCTGCAGTTAGCCACCAATGCGGGGTTGTCGGTGTATGGCCATACCCTTGTGTGGCACGAAGGCCAGAACAACAACTACCTCCGTTCGCTGACGGTGGGCGGCGCCGATCCGGCTGCCGAAAACCTTTTGCCCGAAGGCGGCTTTGAGAACGGAACAAGTGCCACGAATTTTACCGGCTGGAGCCTGCTGACCGGTGGCTCGGCCATTGGCACCTTTGCCGCCGTTGCAGGCCGCAACAGTACCCGGGCGCTGGAAGCGACAGTGACTACTGCCGGTGCTAACCCCTGGGACATGCAAGCCCTTGGGCCTTCGTGGACGGCCGCTGTTGGCAAACAATACATCGTAACAGTGGATGTAAAAGCTGCCGCAGCAAATGGCAGGGTGCGCCTCGTTAACCAAAATGCGCAATACCAACAATTTGAAGTAACGCCAACAACGACCTGGGCGACCTACACCTGGACGCTGACCGCTTTGGAAGGATCGCCGCAGCTTCGCCTGCATTTTCCCGCAGCCGGCGTTTATACCATTGACAATATCCGCATTGCTGATGCATCAGCTGTAACAACTCCGCCGCCGGCACAAGTAGCAAAAGATGTGGACACGGCCATGAGCCGTTTTATCCGCAGCACCGTGAGCCGTTACGCGGGCCGCATCAGGGCCTGGGATGTGGTGAATGAAGCCATCTTCGATGGGAGCGGATCCGTTCGCACGGCGCAGCCGGCCAATGCACCCAACACGTTTTACTGGGGCCAATATCTCGGCCGCGATTTTGCGCTGAAAGCCTTTCAGTACGCCAAAGCAGCGGATGCCTCCGCTTTGCTTTTTATCAATGATTACAACCTTGAGTCGGATAACCGTAAACTTGATTCGTTGCTGGCCTACGTGGCCGAACTGAAAGGAAAAGGCGCCGCTATTGATGGCATTGGCACCCAAATGCACATTGGGATCAATACATCGCAAACGGGCATTGATAACATGTTCCGCAAACTGGCGGCCACCGGGCTGAAAGTAAAAGTGACCGAACTGGATGTGCGCATGAACGGGGCCAACACCACACCGTTTGCGCCAACGCCTGAGTTGCTCGCCAGCCAGGCTGCCATGTACAAGTATGTTGCCGAATCGTATATCCGGCTGGTGCCGGCGGCACAACGCTACGGCATTACCATGTGGGGCGTGGCCGACAACAACAGTTGGCTGTATAACAATGGCCGTGACTATCCCTTGCTCTACGATAACAGCTACCAAAAAAAGCCTGCCTTTGCAGCTTTTTTACAGGGTTTGAAAACGAAATAAAGGCCATGCAGTTGTCAGGTACCAATGGCCACGGCAACAGGCAAATAAGCTGTCGTGCATCAGCAGACGAATGGCTTTCCGGCTAATGGATACTTAGCATATAAGCAACCCGAATCGGCGGTTTGCGCCGCCTTTTGAAAAAAATAAACCGGTAAAAACGGCAAAAAGATGGATGGTTTTGTACAACTGTTATCCCTTCATCTTTCGTAGCTTAGCCGCCATCTGTTATGATACTACTTGGAATTGATATTGGAACTTCTTCGATAAAGGTTTCGGCGGTTGATGCCGCCACAAAAACCATTCTGGCTTCGGCTTCTTACCCCGAAACCGAAGCCGACATCATTGCTCCGCAGCCTGGCTGGGCCGAACAAAGCCCCGACCTTTGGTGGGAGCATACAAAACAGGCGATCTTAAAATGCAACGCCACCGGCGCTTATCAGGCCAAAGACATTGCCGCCATTGGTATCGCCTACCAGATGCACGGTCTGGTGCTGGTGGATAAAGAGCAGCAGGTGCTGCGCAATGCCATCATCTGGTGCGATGGCCGGGCCATTCCTTATGGCGATGCGGCTTTTGAAGCCATTGGCGAAGAACGGTCGTTGTCGCACCTGCTTAACTCTCCCGGAAATTTTACCGCCGCCAAGCTGGCCTGGGTAAAAGAGGCCGAGCCGGAGATTTACAGGCGCATTGATAAGATTATGCTGCCCGGCGATTTTATCGCGATGAAGCTAACCGGCGGCATTACCACCACCACCTCCGCTTTATCCGAAGGCATTTTTTGGGACTTCCGTAACAATGAAGTGTCGAAGGATGTGATGCGCTATTTCGGATTCGACGAGGCGCTTATCCCATCAATTCAGCCCCTGTTTGCACCGCACGGCGAGGTAAAAGAGGAGGTGGCCGAACGGCTGTCGTTGACACCGGGCATTCCCGTGACTTATAAAGCCGGCGATCAGCCCAACAATGCTTTTTCGCTGAATGTGCTGAACCCGGGTGAAGTGGCGGCTACCGCCGGCACATCGGGTGTGATCTACGGCGTGAGCGATAACCTGCGGTATGACCCGCAGTCCCGCATCAACTCTTTTGCCCACGTCAATTACAGCGAGGAGGCCACCCGCATTGGTATTCTGCTTTGCATTAACGGCACCGGCATCTTCAACCGCTGGATCCGCAACATGGTGGGTGCACAGCACAGCTACGAAAGCCTTAACACAGAAGCGGCACAGGTGCCTGCGGGATCCGATGGCCTGATGGCCCTGCCGTTTGGCAATGGCGCCGAACGCATGCTTTCGAACAAAACCATTGGCGCACACCTTCACCATCTTGATTTTAACCTGCATACCGCTGCTCATCTGGTAAGAGCCGCACAGGAAGGCATTGCGTTTTCGTTGCGCTACGGACTGGATATTATGCGAGAGAATGGCATGTCGCCCACGATCATCCGTGCCGGTAAGGCCAATATGTTCTTGAGCGATGTGTTTACGCAGTCGTTTGTCAACGCCACCGGTGTGCCGGTGGAATTGTACCAGACCGATGGCAGCGTAGGCGCGGCTTTGGGCGCTGGCCTGGGTGCCGGCATTTTTAACGGGCCGGCAGAAGCCTTTGCCGGCAGAAAACCACTGAAGCTGATAGAGCCCTCGCAAAGCGAACGTTATGAGCCGCTTTACCAGCAGTGGAAGGCCTTGCTGTCCGCACAATTGCAGCAGTCCGCCCCTTTACCTCAACCTGTCAACTTCTAATCAGTATAAAACCAATCAATCATGGAAGCAGTAGCGTCAAGAACATTTTTTAAAAATATCCCCCAGATAAAATATGAGGGACCGGAAAGCGATAATCCTTTTGCCTTTCGGTGGTACGACGAAAACAAGGTGGTGGGTGGCAAAACAATGAAAGAGCATTTCAAGTTTGCCTGCGCCTACTGGCATTCGTTCAATGGCACCGGTTCCGACCCCTTTGGCGGGCCCACGCATCTTTTTCCCTGGGACGACGCCGGCGACCCGCTGGAAAGGGCCCGGGCCAAGGCCGATGCCGCGTTTGAGTTTATCTCGAAGCTGGGACTGCCCTACTACTGCTTTCACGATGTGGACGTAGTGGAATATACCGATGACATTGCCGACAACGACCGCCGCCTGCAAAGCATGGTGGACTACCTGCAGCAAAAACAAAACGAAACGGGCATTAAGCTGCTGTGGGGCACCGCCAACCTGTTTTCGCATAAGCGGTACATGAACGGTGCCTCCACCAATCCTGATTTTCATGTGCTGACGCACGGAGCCGCGCAGGTGAAGGCAGCCCTGGACGCCACCATTGCCCTGGGTGGAGAGAACTATGTTTTTTGGGGTGGAAGGGAAGGCTATATGTCGCTCCTCAACACAAACATGAAGCGGGAAAAAGAACACATGGCCCGCTTCCTTCACGCTGCAAAAGACTATGCACGGAAAAACGGGTTTACCGGCACCTTCTTTATTGAGCCGAAGCCGGCCGAGCCGTCGAAGCATCAGTACGATTATGATGTGGAAACCGTAGTAGGCTTCTTGCGTCAGTATGATTTGCTGAATGATTTCAAAATTAATATTGAAGTGAACCATGCCACCCTGGCCGGCCACACCTTTCAGCACGAGCTGCAGGCAGCGGCCGACACCGGCGTACTGGGGTCTATTGATGCCAACCGCGGCGACTACCAAAACGGTTGGGACACCGACCAGTTTCCAAATAACCTCAACGAGCTGACCGAGGCTATGCTCATTATCCTGGAAGCCGGCGGCCTGCAGGGTGGGGGTGTCAACTTCGACGCCAAGATCCGGCGCAACTCCACTGATCCCGAAGACCTGTTTTTTGCCCACATCGGCGGCATTGATACGTTTGCCCGTTCGCTGGTTGTGGCCGATGCCGTGCTGAACAAATCCGAGTACAGGAAGTTCCGGCAGGAACGGTATGCCTCGTTCGACAGCGGCGAAGGCAAAGCCTTTGAAGACGGCAAGCTAAGCCTTGAAGACCTTCGCCAGTACGCCATCGAAAACGGCGAACCGCAGGTGCGCAGCGGCCGGCAGGAATGGCTCGAGAACATCATCAACCGCTATATTTAATTGTGATACAGCTTACTGCTCCGGCAACGGGGCAGTAAGTTTTTATAAGCAAATCTTCAGCAAACCTTATTTTTAGCCAAACCTCCTGTTTCATTTCTAAAGCATACTTATGTCCCAACTGCATCTGAACGATTACCTCGTTTTTGTGGTGTATTTTATTGTGGTGGCCGGCTACGGTTATTATGTGTATAACCGCAAGAAAAAAGCCACCGTTTCGGCCTCCCACGATTATTTTCTGGCCGAAGGCTCTCTTACCTGGTGGGCCATCGGCGCCTCGCTGATCGCCTCCAATATTTCGGCCGAACAGATGATTGGCATGAGTGGCAATGGCTTTAAAATGGGCCTTGCCATTTCGACTTACGAATGGATGGCGGCCGCCACACTGATGGTTGTGGCCATCTTCTTTATTCCCATCTACCTCCGCAACAAGATTTACACCATGCCGCAGTTTCTGAGCGAACGGTACAACGGCACGGTGGCCATGATCATGGCGGTGTTTTGGCTGTTGCTGTACGTGGTGGTGAACCTTACCTCTATTTTGTTTTTGGGTGCCCTGGCCATCAGCAGCATTTCCGGCATTTCGCTTTGGGCCTGCATGATCTTCCTGGCGGTATTTGCCATCATCATTACGCTGGGCGGCATGAAGGTGATCGGTTATACGGATGTGATTCAGGTTTTCTTCCTCATTCTCGGAGGCCTTGTGACCACCTATCTGGCACTTGACCTGGTGGCGCAGCACTACGGCGGCAGCGGCATGCTGGAAGGCTACAAGCAACTGACGAAAAACGCCGGTGAGCACTTTCACATGATCTTTGAAAAAGACAATCCCAACTATATTTCGCTGCCTGGCTTAACGGTGCTGGTGGGCGGTATGTGGATCGTAAACCTGAACTACTGGGGCTGTAACCAGTACATTACGCAGCGGGCCCTGGGCGCCGATCTGAAAACAGCCCGCAGCGGTATCCTGTTTGCCGCTTTCCTGAAGCTGCTGATGCCGGTGATTGTGGTGCTGCCGGGTATTGCCGCTTACCTGCTTTACCAGGAAGGTGTGTCTGTGGGTGGCACCAACATGCAGTCGGCCATTGGTGTGGGAAATGAGCTGGTACAGGACAAAGCTTATCCCGTGTTGCTCAATCTTCTTCCTCCCGGTTTGAAAGGTTTGGCCTTTGCGGCCCTCACAGCGGCTATTGTAGCATCGCTTGCCGGTAAGGCCAACAGTATTGCTACCATCTTTACGCTGGACATTTACAAGAAAAAAATCAACGTGGATGCGGGGGAAGACAAGATGGTGTCGGTGGGACGTATTTCGGTTATTGCGGCCATGATTATTGCAGTAGCCATTGCACCGTTTTTGGGCATTGACAAAAAAGGTGGCTTTGAATTTATCCAGGAATACACCGGCTTTGTAAGCCCCGGCATTTTTGCCATGTTTATCCTTGGGTTCTTCTGGAAAAAAACAACCTCCAATGCGGCGATTTTTGCTACCGTGGGCGGTTTTGCTTTATCCATCATCTTTAAATTTTTGCCCCTGATCATGAACCTTTCCTGGCTGGCGCCGCTTGGCTTCGCCGTGCCGGTGGTACAGGAAAACGGCAGCACGGTTTACGAAATTCCTTTCCTCGACCGCATGGGTTTTGTATTTGTGATAGCAGTGCTGGGCATGATCCTGATCAGCAACATCGAACACAAAAGAGGCGTTCGGCCAAAGGCAATGATTGTGGAGAAAAACATGTTCCGCATGTCGCCGGGTTTTGCCGTTGGCGCCCTGCTGGTGTGCGGTATTCTGGTGGCCCTGTACAGCCTTTATTGGTAAGCCAGTCTTGAATTAAAAAAATCAACAACCGGCTCTTTTTGCTGCAATGGCAAAACAAGGAGCCGGTTTTTCTTTTCGGGGCAATAATTTTAGGCCGGTAAAAACGACAAACAATGCAAGCAAACAATACAACAGACACAACAACACAAACCGCCCTAGCGGGAAACGGCGGTTTTGCCATGGAGCACACCATGCGCTGGTTTGGGCCCAACGACCCGGTGAGTCTTTCCGATATAAAACAAGCCGGTTGCACGGGTGTGGTCACGGCCCTTCATCATGTTCCGGTAGGCAACGTGTGGACCTTGGAGGAAATTGAAAAACGCCGGCAGCAGGTAGAAGCGGCCGGCCTTACCTGGACGGTGATTGAGTCGCTGCCGGTAAGCGAAGACATTAAAAAACAATCCGGTGCTTTTGAACAGCACATTGAAAACTATAAACAAAGCCTGCGCCATGTAGCCGCCTGCGGATTGAAGGTGGTGACCTATAATTTTATGCCCATCCTGGACTGGATGCGCACGGAAATCAACTATGAGATGCCCGACGGCAGCAAGGCGCTTTATTTTGAAAAAGCCGCTTTTGTGGCCTTTGATCTTTTTATTCTGAAGCGCCCCGGTGCCGAACAGGATTACACGCCCGAACAGGTGGAAAAAGCCCGGCAGCGCTTTGCCGCCATGACGGCAGAAGAAAAGGAAACACTGTACCGCAATGCGCTGTTGGGCCTGCCCGGCAGTGAAGAACGCTTTACCGAAGAACAAATACTGGCTGCCTTAAAAACGTACGAAGGCATTGATGCGCAAAAGCTGAAAGAGCACCTGTTTTACTTTCTGCAACAGGTAGTGCCCGTGGCTGAGGAAGTTGGCCTGCAGATGGCCGTTCATCCCGATGATCCTCCTTACCCGATCCTGGGCCTGCCGCGGATCGTAAGCACCGAAGAAGATGCGGCGCAACTGTTGGCGGCGGCTCCATCACCGGCAAATGGGCTTTGCTTTTGCACCGGCTCTTATGGTGCCCGCGAAGACAATGACCTGCCGGCCATGGTGCGGCGTTTTGGCAACCACATTCATTTTTTGCACCTGCGCAATACCAAACGCGATGCGCAGGGAAATTTTTACGAAGCCGATCACCTGGCCGGTGATACGGATATGTATGCCGTGGTAAAAGAGATTGTACAGGTAATGCAGCGCCGCGGCGTTTCCATACCTATGCGTCCCGATCACGGCCACCAGATGCTTGATGACCTGAAGAAAAAAACTTACCCGGGGTATAGTGCTATTGGCCGGTTGCGTGGGCTGGCCGAGTTGCGGGGATTGGAATTGGGTGTGCGCCGGTCGCTGGCCGAAATAAAATAAAGGCGGCAGGAAAGGCATCTTCCGGTTGTGCGCAACTTGCCAGGATTTTTGCTGAACCAATATTTTGTTTTTCGAAAAAAGTTCAATCAGAAAAAGGCTTCAATCGGAACCTTTTTTTAAAGATAGATTCCTGCACCAACACCTTCGGAATAGAAAAGCGAAACCGGCGGCATCGTGTTCCGGCAAAAATCTCCATTCCCATCTTTCGTGTAAATTGCCGCACCATGATACACGCCTTCGCCAGCCGGTTTGCCGGTGAGCTTTATTACAACGAATCACCGGCGCACAAGGCCATCCGCATGAGCTATGCCTCCGACGCTTCGGTGTACCAGGAGACGCCGCTGGCCGTAGCGCTTCCCACGACAGTTAACGACATCAGGACTCTTATTCATTTCGCCCGGAAACAAAAAGTAACGCTGATACCCCGCGCCGCCGGTACATCACTGGCCGGCCAGGTGGTGGGTGCCGGCTTGGTGGTTGATATTTCAAAATACCTCACCGGCGTGCTGGAGGTAAACGAAAAAGAAGGCTGGGCCCGGGTGCAGCCCGGCGTCATCCGCGACGATCTGAATGCCCGCCTGAAGCCGCTGGGCTGGATGTTTGGGCCGGAGACGTCAACCTCGAGCCGCGCCATGATCGGCGGAATGATCGGTAACAATTCGAGCGGCCTTCATTCTATTTCATGGGGCGATACAAGGCAAAACCTGCTGGAAGTAAAAGCGCTTTTGTCCGATGGCAGCGAAGCCGTTTTTCACGAGCTGACAGAAGAAGGTTTCCGGGCCAAATGCGCTTTGGAATCGCTGGAAGGCGAGATTTACCGTTCGCTACAATCGCTACTGCAGAACAGGGAGAACCGCGAGGCCATAACCACGGGTTTCCCGAAAGCTTCCATCACCCGCCGCAACACCGGCTACGCCCTGGATGCGTTGCTGAATGCTTTTCAATCCAACGGCACGTTTAACCTTTGCCAACTGATCGCCGGCTCGGAAGGCACGCTTTGTTTTATCACCGAAGCCAGGCTGAAGCTGCAGCCATTGCCGCCAAAGGAAAAGTGTATTGTGGCAGTGCATACCGATACCATCAACGCCTCGCTCAGGGCCAACATTGTTGCCTTGCGCCATGGCTGTGCGGCGTCGGAGTTGGTAGATGATATTATTCTTGAATACACCAAAACAAACATTGACCAGTCGAAGAACCGCTTTTTTGTGGAAGGTTCGCCAAGGGCCATTTTGATGGTGGAGTTCTTTGCCGCTACGCTGGATACCCTGACGGCAAAAGCCACGGCCTTTATCGAAGAGTTGCAACGTGCCGGCTATGGCTACGCCTGGCCCATTTTGTACGGCGATGAAACAACAAAAGCCTGGGACCTGCGAAAGGCCGGTTTGGGCTTGCTGCGCAACGAGCCGGGCGACATACAGCCGGTGAACCTGATTGAAGACTGTGCGGTAGATGCCGAGGATCTGCCCGATTACATAGACGAAGTAGAGGCGCTGCTGAAAAAGTATTCGGTAAAATATTCGATGTACGCCCATGCAGGCGCCGGCGAGCTGCATGTGGAGCCAATGGTCAACCTGAAAACCTCATCGGGCAAACACCTGTTCCGCACCATCCTGGCCGAAACAGCAGCCATCGTAAAAAAATACAACGGGTCGCTCAGCGGCGAGCACGGCGACGGCCGGCTGCGGGGCGAGTTTATTCCGTTTATGATGGGCGAACGCAATTACGACCTGTTTCGGCAGGTGAAAAAACTCTTCGATCCGCACTGCGTGTTTAACCAGGGAAAAATTGTGGACACGCCGCCCATGAACGAAGCCCTCCGTTACCAGCAGGACGTGGAAAAGAAGGAGGTAAAAACCTTGTTTGATTTCAGCGGGCAGGAAAACATTTTGCGCCTGGCCGAAAAATGCAGCGGCTCCGGCGACTGCCGCAAAACCCACGTCACCGGCGGCACCATGTGCCCAAGCTATATGGCCACCCGTAGCGAACAGGATACCACACGGGCAAGGGCCAATATGCTCCGGCATTTTTATACCAACAAATCGTATGGCACTGCCGCCGAAGTGGGCGACGAGGAGGTGCTGAATGTGCTGGACCTTTGTTTATCCTGCAAGGCCTGCAAATCCGAATGTCCGTCGAGCGTGGATGTAGGTAAAATGAAAGCAGAATTTCTGCAGCAGAATTATGATAAAACGGGCGTTCCGTTTCGTTCGAAACTGATCGGCAGCTTTTCTTCACAAATGGCTCTGGCAGCCACCCTTCCCTGGGCTTACAACCTCCTGTTTAAAACCGCGGCGCTTCGCCGTACGGTCAACCGGTTCGTTGGCTTTCATCCCGAACGAACCATGCCTCTTTTGCACAAAGAGACCTTACGCAAATGGTTTGCAAAGCATCAAAAGGCCAAAGGGGAGGGCCACAGCAAAAAGCCCAACGGGGCAGCAACCCAGCCTGCGTCAACAAAACGGGTCTATCTGTTTTGCGATGAGTTTACCAATTACAACGATGTGGAGGTAGGCCGCAAAGCCGTGCTGTTGCTGGAGGCCCTGGGGTATGAGGTCGTGCTGCCCCCCCATGACGAAAGCGGCCGTACCTGGCTATCGAAGGGGCTGGTGCGAAAAGCAAAAGACCTCGCCAACCGGAACGTCCGGCAATTGCAAGGGTTGGTGACAGCCGAAACACCGATCATCGGCATAGAGCCATCGGCCATTCTTACCCTGCGGGATGAATATCCCGAGCTGGTGGCTGCGGAGCTGGTACCGGCGGCAAAAGCCATTGCGCAGGCCACCTTTTTGTTTGAAGAATGGATAGCCGCAGAAATATCCAAAGGCGAGATAAAACCTGGGCAGTTTGCTGAAAAAGTTGTGCCGGTGTACATCCACGGGCACTGCCATCAAAAGTCGCTGTCGTCAACAAAATTTATTAAAGAAAGCCTGGCTGTCGTACCTGGATTTCGCATCGAGGAAATTCCGTCCGGTTGCTGCGGTATGGCCGGCTCTTTCGGTTACGAAAAAGAACATTACGATGTTTCGATGAAGATTGGCAGCCTGGTCTTGTTTCCCGCCATCGAACGGCTGGGCCACGAAACGATCATTGCAGCTTCGGGCACCAGTTGCCGCCACCAGATCAAAGACGGCACCGGCCGGAAGAGTCAGCACACGGCCGAGATACTGTTTGATGCTTTATGGCAACAATCCACCTGAATAAAGACGGTCGCTGTCTGCCGATTTGGTCTTTGGGCATTGGCTGGCTGATACCAGCGGCCGGCTAATGCAAAAAAAGTTGGTTGCGTTTACGTTTGTTACGTTTCCTTGCCTGCGGAAAACTGGCGGCATGAGCGAAAGAAAGCCACTGCTGACAACAGCCGTACGCTTAAATTGCAGCACACCTATTTGCCTGTTATGAAAAAATCATTCGTCTATTTTACTCTCCAACTGTGCTGGTTTATGGCCCTGGCGGATGTTCGGCTGCCGGCTATCATTGGCTCACACATGGTGCTGCAGCAAAACACTGAAGCGAAACTGTGGGGCTGGTGCGACCCGAATGAAAAAATTGAAGTGCGGACGACCTGGGATACGGCCGCTTATACTACCCGGGGCCTGTCGGACGCCACCTGGCAATTGTCTATCAAAACCCCGAAGGCCGGCGGGCCGTTTGTAATTTATATCAAAGGCAACAATGCTGTTACCCTTGATGATGTGATGGTGGGCGAGGTGTGGCTTTGCAGTGGCCAAAGCAATATGGAGTGGGCGCCTGCCTGGGGCTTGCCCTATGAAAAGGAAACCGGCGAAGCCACCAACAAAAACATCCGTTTTTTTCATGTGCCTCGCACCACGGCACTTTATCCGCAAAATGATGTGCGGGCCCGCTGGGTGGTTTGCACGCCGGACGAGATGAAAAAATTTAGCGCCGTTGGTTATTTCTTCGGGCAACAACTGACCGAAAAACTGGAGCTTCCTGTTGGCCTGATTGGCGCCAGCTGGGGCGGTACGCCGGCCGAGGTGTGGACGCCTGACTCGGTGGTGAAAAGCAAGAGCGAGCTGGCCGATGCCGCCGCAAAGCTGAAGCCGGCCGGTGGCTGGCCGGTAAAGCCGGGTATGACTTATAACGCCATGATTTACCCGCTGCACAATTTTTCCATTGCGGGCAGTATCTGGTACCAGGGCGAAAGCAATGTGGGCACGGCTTCCACTTACCAGTCCCTGCTACTGGATATGATCCAGTCGTGGCGGCGCGGATGGAGCAAAGAATTCCCGTTTTACCTGGTGCAGATTGCACCGTATGCGGGCTATGGCAACTATCCCTCCGGCGCCCTGCTTCGCGAGCAACAAACAAAAGTGGCTGCACATCCCAATACCGGCATGATCGTAATTCATGACCTGGTGGACAATATCAAGGACATTCATCCAAAATTGAAGAAAGAAGTGGGGCAACGCCTGGCCGCGATGGCGTTGGCGAAAACATATGGAAAAACGGGTTACGCTGCCGCTTACCCGCAGTACCAGGGTATGCTGGTGGAAAAGAATAAAGTGCGGATACGCTTTACCAATGCCGATGGCGGACTAATGGTGAAAGGAAAAGAAGCCACTGATTTTTGGATTGCCGGCGAGGATAAAAAATTTGTTCCGGCAAAAGCGAAAGTAGATGGCAGCGCAGTGGTGGTGTGGAGCGATGCCGTGAAAAACCCGGCGGCGGTACGGTTTGGTTTCAGCAATACGGCCATGCCAAACCTTTTCAGCAAAGAAGGGTTACCGGTGAATATTTTTCGGACCGATAATTGGGAACCGGCGGCGGCAGAAGCACAGTAGTAAGCATAGTATAAGGCTAATCAGGTTTTAGCTGATGTTTGAAATCCTAAAAAATAAAGAGAGTTGTGTGTGGAATGGTTTGTTGTAAACCGGCAGTAAAACATCCATTGAACTTCCGTTGCGACGCTACGTTCAGGGGTCTGATCTTTGTTGGACATTTTTCGGAGCAGCAGCGACCTAATTTGAAGTGATAAAAACGATGACCGATGGTATGCCTGGACTTACGTCTGCTTACATTCAAATAGCGTCTTATTTGTCTTTGAAACGAAGCAGCAATCTGTGACAAGTGTAAGCCGAAAGTCCAAAACCAGTGCGACAGGTCATAATTACCCTACAACACAACCTGCACATCTCTCCCGCCTTGGGACAGAACAACAACACTGCACGAGAAATGACTCGGCAATAGAGCAGGAAATATGCTTTATCAAAAATAAAGCGACTCGATAAACAAAGAAGGCAGCACTTGGCTGCCTTCTTTGTTTTCAAATGATAAAATTTACTCAATTACAAGCTTCTCCACAAATACTTTTTCATGGTTAACCACCCGCACCACATAGGTGCCTTTGCTCAACCCCTGCGTAGAAATGATCTCCACCGGATTTACCAGCACAGCAGAGCGAACCAGTCTGCCGGCCATATCCATTAGCTGCATTTGCGCAGGGTTGCCGTCTGTGGTCACGGTAAAGTGGGTTCTGGCCGGATTGGGCCACAGCGTTACAACCGTGTTGCGGCCAAAATCCACTCTTACCACTTTCGATGTTCCTTTTTTACCGTCCTGGTCAACACTGACCAGCCGGTAAAAATTAGCCCCTGTTTGCGGGCGGGCATCTATTAGTTGGTAGGCCCGTTCTGCCGACGAATTTCCGGCCGCCGCCACCTTTCCAATAGCGGCATAGCTCACACCATTCGCCGAGCGTTCCACCACAAACTCTTTGCTGTTTTGCTCCTGGGCCGTCTTCCACGACAGCCGTACGGCATCGCCCTGTTTGGTGCCGGTAAATTCCAGCAGCTTCACGGGCAGCGGCGATTGTGCCACGCCGGCCAGGAAGTATCGGGTCAGTACCGGGTAATGGTCGGAGGTGGTGTTGGCAAAATCAGTAATGTCGGTCAGCATGTCAAGATCGTTGTAGAGGCTTGCCGACAGGCGGAGATAACTGGGGAATACTTCATTCGACACCACCACATGGTCTATCACATCCGGAAAATCAGCCGTGGAGTTCATTCCATACTGGCTGAACAGCAGCGTTGGCGATTTGTAGTGATCGGCGTCTATTGAGTCTTTCACCAGCAAATCGTAAGACGAAGGCACCGGGCCGCCTCCCGTATAAATTGACTGGTCGAGGTCATCGTTAAAGTCGCCGAGGATAATCAGGTTGCGGTTGTTGAAAAAGGCGTCCAGGGTGTCTTTCAGTTCGGCTACGGCCGCCACGCGGCTCTGGTAGTCGCTTTGTGTGCTGCCGGCTTTCCCGTGCAAAACAAGAAATGAGATGTCCTTGGTGGCACCCGCTTTCGATACACGGGTATTTACCAGGAAGGGCACCCGCCCGCTGGCCCAGTTGCCGTTGGCCGATGCGCTGCTTTTCAGCAGTCCCCTCGACGATACGTTTGATACCACGGATGTTTTGTACACCAATGCCAGCTTTTGACCGGTAGCATAGGCCGGGTCCGCTGGGGTTGGCGCCAGGCTGGCGTAATCCGATACTACGTAACGGTAGCTGCTGTCGAGCGACCGAACCAGGTTGCCCAGCCTTGCCGTATCCACAATCTCGCTCAGGGCGTACACATCGGCATTGATGGCGTTCATGGCCTTGCGCACATTTTGCTCCTGCAGGTTGTCGTCGGCTGGCGCCTGGGTGCCGCCAAACCATTCAATATTCCAGTTCACCACATTCAGCGTGGCCGGCAGTGGCCAGGTGTTTCCTTTTGCCAAAACCAGTGTCGTGTCTATGCCCGTGGAGTTGAACCGGAGCAGGCCGGCATACACAGTATTCATGACCGTGGGCCGGAAGCCAACAAAAGCCGTTCTTTGGCCGGCGTTCAGTTCGGCTGCCGTGTAGGTCAGCGTTTGGCTATAGGTGAAGTTATTCTTCGAAAGAAGGAAGTTTTCAGGAGCAGTGATCGTGAGGGGCGCCGATGCATTGCTCACCGCAAACGTAAAGGGTTTGCCAATGGCAATATCGGTGGTGCTGATATAGCGAAAATCAATGATGCCGTTTTTCAGCAACAGTTCGGGCACCGGCAGCGTAGCGCTGTTCACAATGCTGATGTCATCGAGTGTCCACCGCGATGCGGCCGATGTGGTGGAAGTATAACGAAAGGCCAGGTGCACATTGGCCTGTTTGTAGGCGCTGAGGTTGATGTTTTCCGACAGCTTCCATACATCTGACCCGGTAGCGGGAAAGGCACCAGCCAGCTCGGTCCAGGTAGTGGTGGCGGCATCGCCGGTAAAGTTGGTGGTGATAAACAACTGCAGCGGAGCGCCGCTAAAGGCCGACCGGCTCCAAAACTGCAACAGCGGTATGTTGGTACCCGACAGGTCCAGCGCCGGTGAAATAAGCCAGTCCACATTTTCCTGCGCTGTCGTGGCAAAGCCGTTCATCTGCACACCGTTGCCGGAGCGGCCAAAGGTAGTGCAGGCCCAGGTTTGCGCACCCGTTACCGATTGCTGCGTGAAGCCGTCGCTCAGCGCGGCGGTGCAGGCAGCAAAACCAAATGAATAAAGCGTTGACGATTCATTATCGGCCAGCGATATGGAGGCGCTGCCGGCACTGATGGAATAACCGCCCGTTACGCTGGTCAGCGTTATAGTAATTGTTTCGTTGGGCTCCGCCAGCGCATCATCCGCCACCGTCACCGCAATGGTGGCGGAAGTGTTGCCCTCAGCAATTGTCACGCTTCCGCCCTGTGGATCCGTATAATCGGCCCCCGGTGTGGCCGATCCGCCAAAACTATAGTTGACCATCACGCCACCGGCCGGGGCGGGGTTATTGAGGCTGACGAGAAAGCTGCCGTTGGTAGAAGGCTCGGCGGCGCCATTGCCCGCTGTTACCGAAACCGTATTGGCAACGGCCACATTGGTCCAATCCAGGCTAAAATCATCCAGGGCGTAGAGGCCATCGGAGCCGGTATTATCGGCATCCCGCCAACGGAACCAAATGGTAGCCAGGTTCGGCAGATTAAGGGAGTTGATGGTGGCGGAAATTGCCATGCGGTTTAAGTTGCCATTAACGGCGGCGGCCGCCGTGCTGCCCGTGAGCAATTCCTGAAGGTCCAGGCTGGGCACAGCTGTCCAGGTACCGGTGTTGAGCGAGGTAGCGTCGAGGCTGTATTCGAACACAACTACTTCGTTGATTCCGCTGTTGCTGGCACCACGCCATTGCTCCGAATTTCCGCTCACCGACAGGCTGCCCAGCACAGAGCCGGTGTTGTTTCTAAACGAAGCGCCGAAGGCGGGGACGGTAGAGCCAGAGGCCAGGGTGCCCAGGGCCCGGTCGGGTTCGCCCGTGGTACCCACATTATAAATGTTGCCGGAGTTGCCGCTGCCGTCCGACACGGTGGGCACTAGTGTTGCATTGGCGGCACCGCTGCCGGCAAAACGAATGGCTGTCCAGCCGGTGGGCAGCGTGGTGCCGCCCTCCATGCCGTCGAAATTTTGCTTGTAGGTGCCGTTCGGCACATCCAAATTGATTTGCGCCACGGTGCGCTGGGCAAAAGTGAACACGGCCGGAAACAATAAAGCTGCGTAGAGTTTTTTCATGCCTTAGTAGTTAATGTTAGAGTCAACAGAATACAGATACTAAGGTTCCTCAAATAGGTATCAGAGGGCAATATTAGACCGGGGGTGCTGAATAACCAACGCGGTTGAAAAAACTTAATTCACATTTCATCTCATTTGCATTTGTTGCCGGGGCTGCACCAAATAGCATCGTCTGTGCCGTTGGCTGCACCGAAACGGTAGCCGCCGGTATCGGGAGAAGCCGAACCTATTATATTGGTAAATCAACGTGGGTGTAAATTTTGAAGAACCTTCGAATAACGGCCTTGCAGAGCCCGTTCCGGATGGGGCAAGGCTATTGTATTTCAGTTGATAGCTATAATTGGTCGGTTGCTCCGGTGGCATAGGGCGAAATCCGCTACTACGAATGGGAACATAGCCCACGACACAAATAACCTTCGCCTGTCCGGACCTTTTTTAAAGCGGCGAGATGATGCGCCGGGTACAATTGATAAAGCGTGTGCCGGTAGCTGAATGACGATACCAGCAAATGTGGGCAACAAAGAAAAGAAGTGCGGGGCAGGCCTGGCAGCAAGGAGGAGGGGTGATAGGCGGTTCGTTTTTTGGGTAGAACTGCCAGTCCTTTTCTATCACGCTTCGCTTAAGCGAACATCTATCACTTTCAACTGCAGGCTTTTTTCACCGTTCCACTCATTTTCTTCAATCTTGAAAACAAGGTCGAACGGCCGGTTTTGGAGCAGCAGGGGCATCTTGTCTGCCATGTTAAAGCCAATGCCGGTTAAGGTATGCTGGCCCTGCTTTACCACAAAGCGCAGGTGCAGGTCTTTTACCACTTTGCTCCAGCCGGTGTTCTGCACCTGGCGGGCTACAAAGGTGGGCGATAGGTTATCGGGACCAAAGGGTTCCATCTGGCAAACAATATCGTAGAAGGAGCGTTTGATATCGCTGAAACGCACTTCGGCATCAATCACTATTTCCGGTATCAGCAGGTCGGGGTGAATGGTGGCCTGCACCACTTGTTCAAAACGCTGACAAAAAGCGTCCACCTTATCGGTTTCCATGGTCATGCCGGCGGCATAAAAATGACCGCCGTATCCCAACAGCAGGTCTTTGCATTGGTGAATGGCTTCGTACACATTAAAGCCGGTGACGCTGCGGGCCGAGCCTGCCACATAATCGCCGCTTTGCGTCAGCACAATCGTTGGCCGGTAGAAGTAGTCAATCAGCCGCGAGGCCACAATGCCCACTACGCCTTTGTGCCAGTGTGGCTGGTACAGCACCGTGCTTTTGCGTTCCAGCAGCAGGTCATCGCCATGGATCAGCGCCAGGGCTTCCTCCGTAATACTGGTGTCGGCTTCTTTCCGGGTCGTGTTGTCGGCGTTCAGTTGTTCGGCCCAGTGAAGGGCCTCCTCATAGCTGGTGGCAATAAACAGTTGCACTGCCTTGCGGGCATCGTCCATGCGGCCGGCCGCATTTACCCGCGGCGCAATGATGAACACGAGGTTGTTGATGTGAAACTGTTTTTGAAATCCACTCAGGTAACTGAGTGCTTTGATGCCGAAGTTGGGGTTGTTGTTGGCTTTTTGTAAGCCATAATATGCCAGCACCCGGTTTTCGCCGGTGATGGAAACAATATCGGCGGCAATGGCAGTGGCCACGAGGTCGAGATAGGTGAAAGCCGTTTCATCGGGAAGGTGCATGGCGCGGCAAAGGGCGGTGATCAGCTTAAAACCCACACCGCATCCGCAGAGCTCTTTGTAGGGGTAGGCGCAATCTTTTTGTTTTGGGTTGAGGATGGCCACGGCCGGCGGCAGGTCGTCGTCGGGCAAGTGGTGGTCGCACACCACAAAGTCAATCCCCAAATCTTTTGCATAGCCAATCAGATCTACTGACTTAATGCCGCAGTCGAGAGAGATAATAAGAGTATAGTTGTTTTCTGCGGCAAAGTCAATTCCTTTGCGGCTGATGCCGTAGCCTTCGCGATAGCGGTGCGGTATGTAAAACTCTGTTTGCGCATGGTACTTCTTCAAAAACTGGTACATGCACGAAACGGCGGTGGTGCCGTCCACATCATAGTCGCCGAACACCAGCACTTTTTCACCGGTGGCAAATGCCTGCAAAATGCGGTCAACCGCTTTTTGCATGTCTTTCATTAAAAACGGGTCGTGCAGTTCGGAGAGCTGGGGCCTGAAATAACGGCGGGCTTCGTCAAAGGAGTCAATGCCGCGTTGTACCAGAATGGAGCAAAGCACAGGATGAATCTTCAACGCAGAGAACAGCGCCGCCGCCTTTTCTTTGTTGTAGGCGTTTAGCCGCCACCGTTTCTCAAGCATTGCCTAATATTTTCGATCGGTTACGAAGTTTACCAGCTCTTCAAATCCATCCCGGATTTGGGAGGGGGGAAAGGTATGGAGAATGGCCAGCGCTTCCTGTTTGTAAGCATCCATTTTTTCAATGGTGTAATCAATGCCACCGCATTTGATGACCTCATCCACAATATAGGCAATTTTGTCCTTGCGGGTATTTTCATTGCGGATCAGGTAAATGAGTTCGCGGCGCTTTTTACGGTCGGTGTTGTTGAGTGTGTAAATCAGTGGAAGAGTAAGTTTTTTTTCTTTGATGTCGTTGCCGGTAGGCTTGCCGATATCCTGCGAGGTGTAGTCGAAAAGGTCGTCTTTAATTTGAAAAGCAATACCCACTTTTTCACCAAACAGCCGCATTTGATCACTTAGTTCCCGGTTGCCGGTGGCCGACCAGGCACCGGCGGCACAGGCCGAAGCCAGCAGCGAGGCTGTCTTGTTTTTAATGATTTCGAGGTACACTTCCTCGTCGAGGTTCAGCGACCTTGATTTTTCCATCTGCAGCAGTTCGCCTTCACTCATCTTGCGCACCGCCTCGGAGAGGTATTTCAGGATTTCGAAATCATCGTTATCGAGCGAAAGCAGCAAACCTTTCGCCAGCAGGTAGTCGCCAACCAAAACGGATATCTTGTTTTTCCAAAGGGCGTAAACTGAGAAAAAACCTCTACGCTCGGCCGAATCATCCACTACGTCGTCGTGCACCAGCGTGGCCGTATGCAGCAACTCCACCAGCGAGGCAGCCCGGTAGGTGCTTTCCGTCACCTGCCCGCAAAGCTTGGCCGCCAGAAAAACAAACATCGGCCGGATTTGCTTTCCTTTTCGCTTCACGACATACCGCATGATGCGGTCGAGCATAAAGGCGTTGCTGCGTACGGCTTCCTTGAACTTCTTTTCAAAAAGCGCCAATTCAGGTTCTATCAGATTAACGGGTAACTTCATTCGTAATTGAAAAGATGGCCGCGGCAAAATATACAAATCCCGTCTTCGTGGTATAAGAATTGCAGATTTGTGCTGGCAAATTATAGTGACCGCCAAACGCCTCAAAAATAAATTGAAAAGTTTGGTAATTGTCGGTCAAGTCATATTTTTGCGGCTGATTAGGACATTGTTTTTAAATTTTAATTCATAGTTATGGCAAGCAAAAAGTACTCTTTTTTAGCAGGTGCATTGTGCCTGTTGGCCTCGGCCGGTTTTGCTCAGACGACCACGAGCACGACCGGTTACGATGTAGCAGATTCCTCCGTTGTCCCGACCAGAAGAATGCCCCAGCAAACAGAGTTTATGCAAGGCACTTACAACTATCCGGCGAAGCCCCGTAGCATGTGGGAGTTGGGTTTGAAGGCTGGTTCATTCATGATCGCCGGCGACGTTCCGGCGCAATTTCCCGGTATTGGTTTTGGCGCTCATATCAGAAAGGCGCTGGGTTATGTCTTCTCGATGCGTTTGAGCTACATGTACGCTAATGGCAAAGGCCTTAACTGGAACCGCTCGAGCAACTATGGCAACAACACCGCCTGGACCAGCAATGGCTATCGTGCCAATACGGATCCCATCTTCTATAACTATAAAACAAATGTTCAGGATCTGGCCCTCGAAGGCATCATCACGCTGAATAATGTCCGTTTTCATAAGTCACGTTCCGGCTTTAGCATCTATGGATTGCTTGGTATCGGTGCTACCTGGTACGATGCCCGCATCAATGCCCTGAATGCCAGCAACCAGCGTTACAATTTTGCTTCTGTTACTGGTTTTGGCGATTATAAGCAAAGAAAAAATGTCAGGGACCAGTTGAAAAACTTGCTGGATGATTCGTATGAAACACCTGGCGAATCCGAAAGCCGCCGTCGTCCGCAATTGTTTGGCAGCACACTGGCGCCCGTTGGTCACGTTGGTGCCGGTATCGCTTTCCGCCTCAATCGTCGTCTGAACATCGCTATCGAAGACCGTTACACCATCACTCGTTCTGACCTCCTCGACGGCCAGCGCTGGGCAGAGCAGGTGAACGGCGCCCCGGTTCTGACACCCGACTACGACAACTACAACTATCTTTCTGTTGGTTTAAACATCAACCTTGGTGCAAAATCGGTTGAACCATTGTGGTGGCTGAACCCACTGGATTATGCTTACCAGGAAATCCGCAAGCCGCGCCTGATGATTCTGCCGAAGCCGGTACTGCCTGATACAGACGGCGATGGTGTTACCGACCAGTTCGACCAGGAGCAAACACCTGCCGGTTGCCCGGTTGACTCTCACGGTGTGAGCCTTGACACAGACGGTGACGGTGTACCGGATTGCCGCGATAAAGAAAAAGTTACCCCCACAAAATGGCAGCCTGTTGACGCCGATGGTGTTGGTAAAGTTCCATGCCCTGATTCTGCTTGCCTGGAAGGTTTGAGAAGAGTGGATGATTGCGCTACAGCCCTGGGTGCTATGCCAAGCATCGCCTTCACAAGCGGCTCTTCACTGACATCTGAAACCCGGTCGTTGCTGGCTGGCGTGGCCGCCCGTCTCCGCAACAGCCCAACCTGCCGCCTGACCATTGTTAGCTATTGCACCGACAGCAAGTCGAAGCAGCAATCTGGCAATGCAAGAGCAGAGTCGGTAAGAAGGTACCTGGTGGAAAGCGAAGGCATCTCTAACGACCGCCTGACCGTACTGACCGGACAGCAAGGTGGTGATTGCAACACAATTGATCTCAGAGGCGAATAAGCCACTGGTTGAATAACTTTAAAAATCCTGCGAAAGCAGGATTTTTTTTGTTCCTGTTTTAGACAAATCTTAACGGCGGCGACTCCACCGTTCCCGATTTTTAAAGAATATTTGCCGTTGGCATCTTAATTTTGCCGGTTTTATGAAGTTTTGCGGCCTCCTTTTTCTTGGATTTTTTCTTTTGACTGGCTGCCAGTCTATCAATAAAGTATTGAAAAGCCCCGACCCGCGGTACAAATTGCGTATGGCGGAGCAATACTATGCCAACAAGAAATACAACCTTGCCCAGCAGGTTTACGAAGACATTATGCCGGCGTTCCGGGGCCAGCCCGAGTTTGAGGACATCTATTATAAGTACGCTTACACGGCCTTTAACCAGCGGGATTATATGAACGCGGAAAACCTGTTCAAAGGTTATCTGGAAATATTTTCCACCAGTCCGCGGGCCGAAGAGGTGGATTTTATGCGGGCTTACACCTTTTTTAAGCAGTCGCCGAAAGCCGAACTGGACCAAACTTCCACCCGGAAGGCGATTGGTATGTTCCAGACCTTTATCAATACCCATCCGGGTTCGGCTAAGAACAAGGAAGCGAATGATATCATTGACCAGTTGCGCCAGAAGTTGGAAACAAAAGACCGTAAATCGGCGCAGCTTTACTTCGATATTGGGCAGTTCAGGGCAGCCGCGGTGGCCTTTAACACCATGCTGAATGACTTTGCCGAAAGTGAACGGGCGCCGGATTACAAGCTGATGGCGATAAAATCGTACTTTCGCTTTGCCGAGTTAAGCGTGGAGGAAAAGAAGGCCGAGCGTTTTGAGAAGGTAATTGAAGAGGCGGAAGATTTTATGGACCGTTTTCCGGAAAGCCCGCTAGCGAAAGATGTGCAGGATTTTGTCAACAAATCGAAAAACAACTTAAAAATATACGCGAATGAGCCTGTTAAGACGACAACTTAATACCAATATCACCAACAATATTGAAACCCGCGACGTAAACGAGCTGAAGAGCAAAACGGGCAATATTTACGAATCTATTGCCATCATTGCAAAACGGGCCAACCAGATCAACATCACGGTAAAGGAAGAGCTTCATAGCAAGCTTGATGAATTTGCCAGCCATACCGATTCGCTGGAAGAAATTCATGAGAATAAAGAGCAGATTGAAATTTCGCGGGCCTACGAAAAAATGCCGAATCCGGCCATTCTGGCCACGTCGGAGTTTCTCGAATCAAAAATCTACTACCGCAAGAACGAAGAGACTGATCTGTTTCATTAATAATCGACAGATTTCAGGAGGGAAGGAGAAAAAGACGAACGGCAGTTTGCTCTTTTTCTCCTTCTTTCTTTTACCTGTGCTTCGTAGGTTACCTCAATCTTGTTGCTGAAATGCCCTTTCGTCCTTATTTTTCTAAGTCAATGTTCAGCTTATGTTAACCGGAAAGAAAATTCTTTTGGGCATCACCGGTAGCATTGCTGCCTATAAAACGCCCGAACTGGTGCGGCAACTACGAAAAAAAGGCGCCGAGGTAAAGGTGGTGATGACCCCGGCGGCTGCAGATTTTGTGTCAAAACTAACGCTGTCTACCGTTAGCCGGGCGCCGGTGCTCGCCAACCTTTTCGACGAGGAGACATGGGCCGACCATGTTCACCTTGGCCGCTGGGCCGATGTGATGCTGATAGCGCCGCTAAGCTGCAACACCCTGAGCAAAATGGCAAACGGTGCCTGCGATAACCTGCTGTTGGCAACCTATCTGTCGGCTACTACACCGGTGGTGGTGGCTCCGGCAATGGATGAGGACATGTGGAAACACCCGGCCACGAAAAAGAATCTTTCACTCGTAGAGAATCACGGCTGCCGGATTATTCCAGTGGCACATGGCGAGCTGGCGAGCGGCCTGGTGGGCGAAGGAAGGATGGCCGAACCGGTGGATATTGTTGCCTGGCTAGTGGCATTTTTCGGTAACAGCCAGCGCCTTGCTGGTAAAAAGGCGCTTGTCACCGCCGGGCCCACATACGAAGCGATAGACCCGGTTCGTTTTATCGGCAATCATTCGTCGGGAAAGATGGGCATTGCCATTGCCGCTGAACTAAAGCGGCGCGGAGCCGATGTGACGCTGGTGGCCGGTCCGGCTACGCTGTCCACGAATGGCCTTGAGCGGATCAATGTCACATCGGCCGCAGAGATGTATGACGCCTGCATGGCAGTGGAGTACGACATTGCGGTGATGGCGGCGGCTGTAGCCGATTACACACCGGTGGAGCCGGCGGGCCAAAAAATAAAAAAGAGCGGTGAGGAGTTGGAGGTACGCTTAAAACGAACAGCCGATATCTTAGCGGCATTGGGCCGGAAAAAACGGTCGGGACAGGTGCTGGTGGGTTTTGCCTTGGAAACCGAAAAAGGAGCCGAAAATGCCCAAAAAAAGCTGCGGGAAAAAGGGGCGGATATGATTATTTTAAACACGCTGCAAGACGAGGGGGCCGGGTTTGGCCACGACACCAATAAAGCGACTTTTTTTCTGCAGGGCGGCGGCGAGCTGGCCCTGCCTTTAAAGTCAAAGGAAGCGCTGGCAAAAGATATTGCAGATACGATAACTACTTTATTATGACGCGATGGATATTGGCAGCCATGTGGCTGTTTCTGCTCAAAAAAGGTAATGCACAGGAATTACAGGCCCGGTTTAGCGTAGTGGCAAACCGTGTAAGCACACAGGTAGATAAAAAAACATTCACCACGCTGCAAACCGCCCTGACCAACTTTGTCAATAACCGCAAATGGACAAGCGATGCGTTCCAGGCACAGGAAAAAATCCGGTGCAATTTCCTGCTCAATATTGACCAGGAGCTGGGCAATAACCTTTACAAGGCTACACTCACCGTGCAATCGGCCCGGCCGGCCTTTGGAACCAGCTACGAGTCGCCACTGATTAATTTTCAGGATAACGAAGTGACCTTTAAATACGTTGAATTTCAGCCGGTAGAATTCAATGAAAACCGGGTGCAGGGTTCCGACCCGGCGGCCGCTAACCTGCCGGCAATTATCGCCTATTATGTCAACCTCATCATTGGTATGGATTACGCATCGTTTTCGCTCCGCGGCGGCGATCCCTATTTTCTAAAAGCTCAGAACATCGTAAACAATGCGCCTGAAGGCGGGCAGATCAGCGGATGGAAGCCGTTTGACGGCCTGCGCAACCGCTTTAAGCTGGTAGAGGGTTTTGTTGACAACCGCTTTGCCCTGATGCACGATGCCATTTATTCTTATTATCGTACCGGGCTTGACAATTTTGCGGAAAAGGAAAAGGAGGCCCGCATTGGCGTACTGAATGCTTTGAACTACCTGAACACCGTGAACCAGGAAAACCCAAACTCCATGGCCATTCAGTTCTTTTTTCAGGGCAAAAGCAACGAACTGGTGCGCATCTTTAGCCGCGCCGACGGTGAAATGAAAACACAGGCCAGAAACATCCTTTCCCGGATTGACCTTTCTAACGCCAATGCTTACAGGGAACTGAAATAAATGCGCTGCTTACCTCTCCTTTGCTGTTTGCTGGCCGCTTGTTCGGGATCTTCGGTGCCGGATAATGTGCTGCCGCCGGAAAAAATGGAAGTTGTTCTATACGATGTGATCAGGGCCGACGAGATGGTTGATTTTTTGAAGCTCTCCGACTCAACCTGGCAGCCATTTTCAAGGAGAACCGACTTGTATGACAGCATTTTTCAGCTACACAAGGTAAAAAAAGAAACGTTTCAAAACAGCCTGCGGTTTTACCAGGGCCGGCCCGACCTGTTGAAAGAAGTGCTGGAGGCGCTTCAGAAAAAGGTCACCGACACTACGGCCCACAAAAACAAACGGCCGGTGGCCCAATAAGCGCCCCAATAGATACCTGTTTGATTGAAAAACTGCTCCAGCCAATGTCTGGCCTGGCCCGGAGAGCAGTGCTCACGACGCGTCATCTTCTTTGGTAGTAAAATCACCGTAAACTTTACGCCTTTTTTTCCGCTATTAGATAGGCTTTGTTATCGCCCATTTTAAAAAGGCGTTTTTTGGGCGTGCTGTACACATTCGTCAGGTGCAGACCTGCTTGCTCAAGCAGTTGTTGTAATTCATCGAGCGATAAAATATAATCAACTCCCTGTATTACTTCGGCCGAACCATCGGCCGCCACTAAGGTGTGTTCCGATTCGATGCGGTTTGGCTGAAAAAGAAAACGGTAGTGCAGCAGGTATTTGTAGTCGTCAACCTGAAACCATTCACGCTCCTGGAAATGGCGGATGGCAATTTCGGCAATCATCCAGGTATTAATGATAAAGATGCCTCCTGGCTCCAGCCAGGCGGCCACCTTATGCAGCAGCTTCAATGCGTCTTCTCGTTGGAAAAAAGCAAAGCTGTTACCCATGCACAGGGCAGCCCGGTAAGTACCGGAAAGATTGAGGTCTAAAGCGCCGGCTTCGAGGGCGTCAACCGGTAATTGTTCTGTTTTGGCAATGTTGCTGATCTCAGCAATGTAAGCCGGTAAGTTGTCAACGGCGGTAACAGCATAACCGCGGCGGGCCAGAGGCAGCGCATGGCGGCCATAGCCGCACATGAGGTCAAGTACCCGGCTGCCAGGCCGCAGCGAGCCTACCTCTTCGATAAAAGAACATTCGGCCTCCGACAGGCCTGGCGGATTAAGCTTGCGCCAGACTTCCTGATAGATTCCTTCAAAAAACGTGTCGTTGATGTTCTTCGTTTTTTCCACTGCTATTCAATTAAGCGGTTGCGCATGGCGTACATCACCAGCCCGGCTATGGTTTTGGCACCCACCTTCTGCTTCATATTCTGGCGGATGGTTTCAATAGTGCGGGGGCTTAAAAAAACATCTTTGGAAATTTCTTCGGTGGTTTTGTCTTCAGCAATACTTTTCAGAATGCGCAGTTCCTTATCGGAAAACTTAACCGGCGCAGGGTAGTACTGGCGCACATTTTTTTTGTGCTGCAGGCGCATTAATACCGCTTTATTCACCAGGTCATTGAAGTAAAAATCATCGTTCATGCAGGTAAGAATGGCCTGGTAAATCTCATCCGGATCAGACGTTTTGGTAAGGTAGGCGTTGGCACCCATTTCCATCATCTTGGTGATCATCTCCTGGTCGTCGTACATGGTGAGTACGATGATCTTCAACTCTTCATATTCTTTCCGCAGTAAGGAAATCGCATTCATGCCATCCATTTCCGGCATGCGGAGGTCCATCAGCAGTACATCAGGCAGCTTCAATTTGATCTTATGCAGCAGATCCTTTCCGTCTTCAGCCTCCCATAAAAATTTAATGTGATCGCGGCCGCTCAGCGCCATTTTAATTCCGTCGCGAAAGATTTTGTGGTCATCGGCAATGGCCACTTTAATTTGTTGGGCATTCATGGAGATTGGTTTAGTTAGTTTTTGCAGTCGGCGACAAATCTAAACGATTTTTCGGCTACGTCATAGGCCGTTCGGAATTTTTTGTGGCCGGCTAGTGGCTTTTACGTAGCCCTATTTTGCCAAAAGAGGAAAATCTACGTTCGTAAACATTCGGCCTGCCGCTGCTGCAAAAACGAAAACGGGTTTTTTTACAACACCCCTTTTTTTATCAGCTAATTGTTTGTACTTTCTGTTTTTAAGAGTTTCTACCTATCGTTGTGTTTGTTGAAACGCAGGCCAGCAGCGCACTTGGGCCGAAAGGTATCAGTTGACAACGCCGCGCCGGTATCACAAAAAAGCGGGCCTGTTGCATGGTAAAATTACTAAGATGGCAGCGCGGAATTACGCAATCTTTTTCGTACCCTTTCTTTTAAAAAACGCGGAAACTCCTACTCCTGCTATATTATAATAAAAAATCGTTATTTCATCCAGTTTCAACGCACTTGGTTTCGAAAGGAAGGCGGTACATATTTACAGTACAAAAACTTACTGATATGGTACCGACAACAAAAAACCTCAGATCAAAACCTCCCGGAACAATCGGCGGTGAAACGATCGAATGGTGGGAAGATTAATTTTTTGATTCCCTGTAAAAGTTTCAGAAGGTTTTCTATATTTGGCCAAAAACCAAAACTATAGAAAACCTTTTTTATTTAACCGACGTCTTCTCCGTTCTTCTTCCAATATCCTTCTTCATTTTTTATTGGAAAAGTTCTTATTCATCCATTGGATTAAGGGTGCTTTTTTTCTTTTGGCTGGTTGGTAGTATCATCAACCTCATGTTGGAAATAAAACCGAATAGCCAGGAATTTTATACACTTTTTACAGTTGCGGAGGGAGTTGCCTTCCTGGGTTTTTTATATGTACAAATAAAAAACAGGGTGGTAAAAAGGAGTTCGGTAATGATTGCCATTGCTTTTGTTGTATTCAATGCCCTTTACCTCCACTTCACCGTACATCCAAAAATCACTGACTTCCTTTCCATACCAGTGGGCGTGGAAACGATTATCATTATTGTTTACTCCTATTACTATCTCTACGAGCGAACAAATGATACCTCTACACTCTACATCTATTCAACGTTTGATTTTTGGATTGTCATCGGGATGGTCATTTCCCTCTCCTGCTCATTTTTCGTTTACCTCTTTGTGGGATCAATTCCTTTAGATGAACAACAACGCTGGTGGGACATCACGAATGTTTTTGGGATCATTAAAAATATTTTATTCACGGTTGCTATCATTATTAATTCAAAGCCGGTCAAGCGTATGATTTCGTCTGATTTACGTTTCAGTGGTATAAATTGATTTGAGCGATGTTCCTACTTCAATCCAATAGTTCTATTTCAGTCATGGTTTTTTTCGGCACGCTTGGGATGCTGATCCTCACTATTGGGCTTATTTTGTTCATTATCTTTCATCAACGCAAAGTCATTCGGTTTCAGCTTCAGTTGCAGGAGGTGGAAAAAAAGCAGCAGAAGATTCTCCTGAATGCCTCTATCCGGCTTCAGGAAGAAGAAAGACAACGGCTTGCCGCCGACTTGCACGACGATGCCGGCCCCCTGCTGGCTACCGCCCGGCTGTATATGAGCGAAAACCTGGTGAACCTCGATAAGGCTTCGCAGTTACAGAACATATTTCAGGCACGCCAAATACTTGACGACACCATCCATCTTATCCGCAACATCAGCCACAGCCTGATGCCGCCAACGCTGAAGAATTTTGGCCTGGAGTCGGCAGTCAACGACCTTTTTCAAAAAATCAGCGGGGCAGGCACCATCAATGCCAGCAGCCGCTTTCACGATTATAAAGACCGGTTAAAGGCCGATAAAGAACTCATCATCTTTCGCATGGTGCAGGAACTGGTGAATAATATTTTAAAGCACAGCGCCTCCAGCTTTATTCATCTTACGCAAAATTTCCAGGGCGATAACTGCTATATCCGTATCCATCACGATGGCCGGGGACTGGTGCAGAGTGATTTTGAAAAGCTTAATAAAAGTAAAAGCGGCCTGGGGTTGAAGAACATCTCCAGCCGGCTGCGTGTGTTACACGGTAAAATTCTGTTTGAGAAAGACATCTCCCAAACGTATTACAAAGTAACCATTGAAGTACCCCGTGACGAAGTGCCCGAAGAGTTACTTTATAATAGCTAATTTTAAAGTGAAACCAAACCTCCGATGAACGTGATTAAAGTGGCGATTGCCGATGACCACAAAATTTTCCGCAAGGGTGTTATCCTGTCGCTTCGTCCTTACACCAACATCAAATTTGTTTTGGAGGCCGAAAACGGCGATGAACTGCTGGCGGGGCTGAAAGAAGCTGCGCCCGATGTGGTGCTGATGGACCTGCGTATGCCGCAGAAAGATGGCATTGAAACCACTAAGATTATCAGCAAGCAATACCCCAATATTTTTGTGCTGGTGCTAAGCATGTACGAGGACGAGCGGTTTGTATCGCACCTGATGGAAAACGGTGCCAATGGCTATTTGCTTAAAAACGCCGAACCACAGGATATTCGCAAAGCCATCATGGATGTATTTGAAAAAGGTTATTACCTGAATAACTTCGTTAACCGCATACTCATTAAGAAAGCGCATTCCAAGCAAAAAACAATTCCCTCGCTGACCAACGAAATCACGATCAGCGACAAAGAGCGGGAAGTGTTGCGGTTTATCTGTATGGAATTTACAGCCCAGGAAATTGCCCAGAAAATGGATATCAGTCCCCGCACAGTAGAGGCTATCAAAGATCGGCTGATGGAACGTTTTGGCAGTAAAAACACGGCAGGGCTTGTGTTCTTTGCCGTAAAAAACAACCTGGTGGATTAAGGGCCCATCACCGCGCCATTTGCCGCGTTATCTTTCCTTCGGGCCTGCCGCGTTTGCCTTAAAGCGGTGGCCATAAACGCTGCGCAACCCGCTTCTGCTCAACATACTACAAGCCAGTCATTAGAAAATGGCCGCTGCACTGCCTGGCGGCATTTGCGTATATTTACGCAGGAAGGTATTCGTATTTTTACGGTGCTTGCTGCGTAAATCTCCCTATCTTGCTGCCCGTAATTTCTGTGTTTTGAAAATGTGTAGTACTACTATTCTGCCTTCGGATGTTTTTTACCAATTTGCACCGCTGAAAAGCCGTACATCTACCAATTATTAATTCTTATGAAAAATTCCGAAACTACTATGATTAAAGTGGCCATTGCCGACGACCACGCTCTATTTCGTGCCGGCGTGAAAACCGCTCTCTCCAATCGCAAAGACATTCAGATGATTGCCGAAGCCGAAAACGGAATGCAATTGCTGAATCTGCTCAAGCATATAAAACCCGATGTGGTGTTGCTGGACATTCAAATGCCGATTATGGATGGCCTTACCGCATTGCCCGAGGTAAAACGTTTGTATCCGGATATCAAGGTCATTATGCTTTCCATGCACAATGATCATTCCGTCATCACCCGCATGATGGAAATCGGCGCCAATTCTTACCTGACAAAGGATTCCGATTCGGAAATGATTTACCAGGCTATCCGTACCTGTTACGAACAGGAGTTTTACTTCAACGATCTTACCAACAAAGCGCTTTTGAACGGCTTGCGTATGAAGCGGCCAGTGGAGCAGGAGTTGCCCGAGGTGGCTTTGAACGATAAGGAAGTGACGATCTTAAAACTTATGTGCGAGGAAAAAAGCACTCGTGAAATTGCGGCTGCTGTTGACCTGAGTCCCCGTACGGTGGAAGCCATCCGCGATAAACTAAAAACAAAAACCGGTGCCAAGTCTCTGGCAGGGCTGATTATGTATGCTGTAAAAGCGGGCATTGTAGAACAAGCCTGACATCCTTGCAAAATAGGCGAAAAAGCCAGTGCCCTGCATTGGCTTTTTTCATTCAATTTTGAGAGATGGAAGTTTGCTACAACGGCAGTTTTTACCCGGCTGATGCCGCCTTGCTCACCGTTCAAAACCGCAGCTTTAAATGGGGCGATGGGGTGTTTGAAACGATGAAGGTTTGGAATGGCCGCCTGTTGTTGCAGCCCCTGCATTTCGAACGCCTCTTTACCAGCCTAAAGGTGGTAGGTATTGACAGTGGCACTTTTTTGACGCCCGGCATTTTGGTGGAGAGGGTGCTTGAACTGTGCCTGCGGAATGGTTGTCTGTCAAGTGCCCGCATCCGGTTGGCCGTTTTTCGCTGCGATGACAACAGCGCCGGTTATTCCATAGAAGCTGTTCCGCTGGACGAGAGAGTGAATCAATGGCAGGAAAACGGCCTTACGATAGTGCTTTATCCCTTTGCCCGCAAAAGCATGGATGCGTTTTCGAATTTAAAGTCCGCCAATTTTTTGCCCTATGTACTGGCGCAGCTCTATGCAAACGAAAGAGGTGCGGACGATGCCGTGGTGCTGAATGCTTCGGGTTATTTGTGCGATTCATCCCGGGCAAATCTTTTTTGCCTTCGCGGAAATAATCTCTATACCCCGGCATTGCACCAGGGCTGCGTGAATGGTGTCATGCGCCGCATCGTGTTGGAAGAGGCGAAGCAACTTGGCTTCCGGTGTCGGCAGGAGGAGGTCTCGGAAGACGACCTGCTGGCCGCAGACGAAGTGTTTTTAACGAACGCTATTCAGCTACTTCGTTGGGTGAAAGCCTACAAAAACAAAACCTACACCTGCGGGCAAACACGCCGCTTGTTCCAAGCTGTGTCAGCAACTATTTTTCACTGAACTTGTTACTAATGCCATGGAAAAAGTTGCCCTATTCTGGTTTCGCCGCGACTTGCGCCTCGACGACAATGCCGGTTTGTTTGCTGCGCTCAGCGCCGGTTTGCCGGTAGTGCCCATTTTTATTTTCGACACCGATATTCTTTCGCGCCTGGAGGACAAAGACGACCGCCGGGTGAGTTTTATCTATGCGGCGCTGCAGCGGCTGCAGGCGCAGCTATCGGGCGCCGGCAGCGCACTGGATGTGCGGCACGGAAGACCGGAAGACGTGCTGGCCCAGTTGGCGGAAGACTACCCGGTACAAGCCGTTTATGCCAACCACGACTACGAACCGTACGCCCGTCGCCGTGACGATGAAATAAAGAAATGGCTGCAGAAGAAAGGAATTGTCTTTCAAACGTTCAAAGACCAGGTAATTTTTGAAAAGAGCGAGGTGGTGAAAGACGATGGAAGCGGCTACATGGTTTATACACCATATGCCCGGAAATGGCGGGCACTGTTTCAGCAGCAGGAAATACCGTTTTTTCCATCGGAAAACTTGCTGCATCGTTTTTTAAAAAAGCCAGGTCCGGCACTGCCTCCGCTTTCCCGTTTCGGTTTTCAATACAACCCTGCTATACCGTCCCTGTCGGCCGTTGATGAAACCATCGTTCGGCATTACAATCAAACCCGCGACATACCCTCTGTTAATGGCACCACCCGCATGGGCGTCCACCTCCGGTTTGGAACAGTGAGCATACGCAGGTTGGTGGCAACGGCCCGTCAGCTGAACGAGGTTTATCTCAGCGAACTGATTTGGCGGGAATTTTTTATGCAGGTGCTTTGGCACCAACCAAGGGTGGAGCAGGAAGCCTGCAAAAAAGAATACGATAAAATCCGCTGGCGCAACACCGAAGAGGAATTTCAACGCTGGTGCAACGGACAAACCGGCTACCCCATTGTGGATGCCGGTATGCGGGAGTTAAACGAAACCGGTTTTATGCACAACCGGGTACGCATGATCGTGGGCAGCTTTTTGGTGAAAGATCTCCTGGTTGACTGGAGATGGGGCGAAGCTTATTTTGCCCGCCGCCTTCTCGATTTTGAGCTGGCCGCCAATAATGGCAACTGGCAATGGGTGGCCGGCTGCGGCTGCGATGCGGCGCCTTATTTCCGCGTATTTAATCCGGAAGCCCAGGCAAAAAAATTCGATCCGCAGGCAGCCTACATCCGCCGATGGGTGCCGGAGTTCGACAGCCTGGAATATGCCCGGCCGGTGGTAGGGCATGCGTATGCAAAAGACCGTTGTATCAAAGCCTACAAGGCTGCACTGCAAAAGGAGCGGGGTTAAGCAAACAGGTCATCTGCGCTGCTGCTTGCGGTGTTACGCCGGCTGTAAACGCCATGCAGCTTTCTGATGGCTGACTGGCCTTCTTCGCCCAGCGAAACAGTATAATCGTTGACATAAAGATTGATGTGCTTACGCATCACGTCTTCCTGCATAGCCTGCGCATGTTGCGCCACATAGGGCGGCAGCGCCGGGTAGTTGTTAAATGCATACAATACGCTTTCACGGATCAGCCGGTCAACCTGTTGCCGGATGGTGTGAGGAACCGTTTTTTTGATAGCAATACAGGCAAGCGGAATGGGTACCTGTTCGCGGCTTTCCCAAACTTCGCCCAGGTCGCAAATTTTAACCAGCCCCTTTTGCGCATAGGTAAATCTGTTTTCATGAATAATCACCCCCAGGTCGGCTTCGCCGTTGCACACGGCATCTTCTATAGCCGAAAAAACAAGCGATACCTTGTTAAGGGCTTGGGGAAAAGCGTAGGAAAGCAGGAAGTTGGCTGTTGTGGCCTCGCCGGGTATGGCAATACGGCTGCCGGCAATTGCCTCCGGCAACACCTGCTGCCTGGCCACCAGCAAAGGGCCTACACCCTTCCCCAACGCCGCACCGGAATGTAAGGCTGTGTAATGGTTGGTTTGTGCAAAGAAGGCCGGAAAACTAAGTTTCGTGATGTCCAGTTTTTTTTCTGGTGCCCAGGCATTCAGTGTTTGAATGTCTTCAAGATGCGGTTCAAATGTCAGGCCGCCGGTATCTATTTTACCATTCACCAGCGCATCAAACAAAAAGGTATCGTTAGGGCAAGGCGAAAAACCAAGCGTAAGCGTCATATGGCGTCGAGTTTCGTCAGGATATTTTGTACTTCGGTATTTAATTTCTGAATGGCTTTTTCTAATTGCCATTTTGTTTTGTCTCTTTCGCCAATAAAATTAGACAGTGAGCGAAGTTGCAAAAACGGAATCTTTTCCTGCAGCGCCACATAGTGAAGGGCGGCCCCTTCCATGCTTTCGGCTTCTGCCTGCAGTTGGCGACGATAATAGGCAATGCGTTCGCCGGAGGTGGTGATTTCGTTCACCGTCACACCCTGCACCAGCGGCAGGCCGGCTTCGGTCAGCAGGCTGCCCTCGTTTGCCAGCCGGCGTTGTTTCCAGGGAGCACTGTCGCCCACTGTCAGCTTTAGCTGGAAAAGCGATTGAAAGGTACCGGCATCGTTTACGCCGGCATCTCCCACACAATCGGTTTTAATGGCTACCACGGTTGCCAGCGGCAGGTCATGCCGCAGCGATCCGGCCACACCCGCCTGCACAATGGCGTCGGGGCGCTTCACAAGCACCTCGCGGGTGAGTGCATAGGTTGCGGCCATCAGGCCCACACCGGTAATGAGCAGGTCAACCGTATGATTTTCTAACAGCGAAAGAGCCATGATGGTGGGCGAAATCTCCATTTCGGTAGCTGCGCAAAGAAGGACCCGCATAAGGCAAATTTCGGATTTCTTCAGCGTATGCAACCTTTACCTTTGTTCTTTGTTGGTTAACCCGAACAATATGAAGCAAAGAGTTGCCGTGGTGCGCAGGGAGCATTTTAATGCTGCCCACCGCCTTTACCGAAAAGACTGGACCGATGAACAAAACGCCGGCACTTTTGGCAAATGCAGCCTGCCTAATTTTCACGGGCATAATTACGAGCTGGAGGTAAAAGTAATAGGCGAAGTGGACGAGGCCACCGGGTACGTGATGGACATCAAAAAGCTTTCGGACCTTGTGGAGGCACAGGTGCTGGAGCGCTTCGACCATAAAAACCTCAACATTGATGTGGAGGAGTTCCGCACTCTTAACCCAACTGCCGAAAACATCGCCATCGTTATTTATGGCCTGTTGCGGCCACACATCAAACAGCAGCACGACCTTTTTATCCGCCTCTTTGAAACGCCCCGCAACTACGTGGAATACCCGGTTGCCGGATAAAGGCCGCTTCCATTTAAATCAACATTCCAAAATTGTTATCACGCATGGCTTACCGCAAAATTGAACAATACGACGAGCACATCACCAAACAGTTGTCCGATTGTTACAAAACAATTATTTCCTCCACCGGCGAAGCACCAGACCGCGAAGGTTTGGTGAAAACACCCGAACGGGCGGCTAAAGCTTTTCAGTTTGCCACGCAGGGGTACGGGCAGGATGCGGTGGCTATTCTTAACTCGGCCCGTTTTCAGGAAGACATCAGCGAAATGGTGATTGTAAAAGACATTGAGCTTTATTCTATGTGCGAGCATCACCTGCACCCGTTTTACGGCAAGGCGCATGTGGCCTATATTCCCAACGGCTATATCACAGGGCTGAGTAAGATAGCAAGAGTAGTGGATGTCTATGCCCGTCGGCTGCAGGTACAGGAGCGGCTGACCACACAGATACTGGCCGCCATTAAAGAAAGCCTCAACCCACTGGGTGTGGCGGTTGTCATTGAAGCAAAACATTTGTGCATGATGGTGCGCGGCGTGCAAAAACAAAACTCGGTAACTACCACTTCGTCTTACGACGGAGAATTCCTGAATAATCACATTACCCGCAATGAGTTTCTAAAGCTGATTTCAGCGGATTTGAGTTAATCGAATAAAGTGTTTAGCGACAGCGAAACGGTGCAACCACTGGTTAAGTTAAAATCCGCCAGCTCAGTTGTTTGCTGATAGGAGTTGTTTCTTAATTCGAAAATTTCGATCAGCTTTTTGCCCAGATCGGCAATAAGATAATACCTGACACCATAGGCCTGGTACAGATTGAATTTTGTGTTCCGGTCTTTTAGGATGGTTGAGGGCGAAAGGATCTCAAGTATAAGTGAGGGTGGAGAGGTCACAAAGTTGCCGTTGATTTCTTCGCAAACAATCATTACGTCGGGGCGTACAATTGTGTCGTCACTCACAACCCAGTCGCTCTCATACAAAACTTTGCCTTTACAGATTGTTCGTTGTAAGGCATTTTTGGCATGCTGAATAAAAGATGCACCGAAATCTTGGTGTTGCCATGTCGGCGCCGGGCTCATGGCATACGGAATGCCACGCATCAACTCCCAGTCACCTTCCCACTTTTCGTAGTCTTTGTAAGTGTAGTGAGGGTAATCCTGTATGGTCAAATTGAAACTCATCTCTGCTTTCAAATTTAGGTTAGTTTCTTTGTTGTAGCTTACTTTTGCCGCTTATGAAGAATGCATTAGTATTTCCCGGACAGGGGGCGCAGCATCCGGGAATGGGGAAATCGTATTATGAGAACAGCAGTTTTGCAAAGCGGATTTTTGAGCAGGCCAATGAACTACTCGGTTTCCGTATCTCAGATGTGATGTTTGGCGGAACCGAAGAAGACCTGAAGCAAACAAAGATCACGCAGCCTGCTATTTTTCTCCACTCTGTTATTGCATTCAGGAGCATTGACGCGGCCCGTCCCGATATGGTGGCCGGTCATTCCCTCGGCGAGTTCACCGCGCTGGTAGCCAACGGCACCCTTAGCTTTGAAAGCGGCCTGCAATTAGTAACGCTGCGGGCACAGGCAATGCAAAAAGCCTGCGACCTGAATCCCTCAACCATGGCCGCCGTGTTGGGCCTGGCCGATGAAAAAGTAGAAGAGATTTGTGCCCGCATTGCGGCCGAGAGCGGCGAGGTGGTTGTGCCGGCCAACTACAACTGCCCGGGCCAATTGGTGATCAGCGGCAGCCTCAAAGGAGTAGAACTGGCCTGCGAAAGTTTACGGGCAGCGGGCGCCAAAAGAGCGCTGGTGCTGCCTGTTGGCGGTGCCTTTCATTCGCCGCTGATGGAGCCCGCTAAAAAGGAGCTGCAAGAAGCCATTGAGGCCACTACATTCCATACGCCTGCCTGCCCTGTGTACCAAAACGTGGCTGCTAAGGGCGTCATTGACCGCGACGAAATAAAACAAAACCTCATTAACCAACTCACCGGAGCGGTACGGTGGACGCAGTGCGTACAGGCCATGATTGCCGATGGCGCCACCCGGTTTGTAGAAGCCGGTCCGGGCAAAGTGTTGCAGGGCCTGATTGCAAAAATTGACAAGACGGTTCAGACCGAAGGGGTGAGTTAAGAAAAATAATCATCAATAGGCAATAAGTAAACCCTGTAAGAAAGAGTGCATTACGGAGGGTTGAAAATTGCCTGATCTCCATTTGAGCGTCTTCGGCAAAGCTTTTGCATAACTACCTGCAAAAAGCAGAAGATGACGAAAATTTCAACGCTTTGGATTTGGGCAGTGGCCATTGCTACCACCGTTTCGTCGTGCGAGGTAATCGGCGGACTAATGAAAGCCAGTTTTTTTGCCGGCATTATTGTAGTGGTAGTGGTGCTGTTGCTGATCATTTGGCTTGTGAGAAAAATGCGCCGGTAGTCAATCGGCTTTCAGCAGGCACACCTTTCCATCCATGGTAGCGGCAATCAGTGTTTTTCCGTTTATCACATTCACGGTATTCACCATCGAGTTATCAATTTTGTGCGCCCAGGCCACCTGTTGTGTTGCCCGGTCAATAGCGTAAACCACACCGTTGCGGGTGCCAAAAAAAACCTTCCCGTCTTTTTCAATCAGCATAGATGGCGAGTGTTCGTAGCCGTAGCCGGCGGCTACTTTCCAGGCAAGCTGCGGCTTTTCAGTATTGGTGCGAAAGGCCGCTACAGTGTCCTGCATTGTTTTTCCGTACACCAACAGGCTGTCTTCCGACAGGCCGATGCTTTCTCTTACGGTGGCTTCTTTTGTGCGCCATTTTGTTTTACCGGTGGCCAAATCAATGGCAGTCAGGTAGCGGTCGGGGGCTGCCACATATACAACATCGTTGACCACCACCGGCGTGCACGCAGCGGGTGAGTAATTGACCACCGGCGACCCGTTATTCCATTTCCAAAGCAGGCGACCATTCATTTTGTCCAGGGCGTAAAGATGCGTATCCCAGGCGCCGAAGACCACGGCATTTTTA
Source organism: uncultured Flavisolibacter sp. (assembly GCA_965365435.1). Classification (GTDB taxonomy): domain Bacteria; phylum Bacteroidota; class Bacteroidia; order Chitinophagales; family Chitinophagaceae; genus Flavisolibacter. Next base: position 26,132 of record CBDUBQ010000017.1, on the reverse strand, counting down.
TACAATGCCGGCTTGCTTACCACCGGGCCTTGCAGCCCCTTGTATTGCCACAGCACTTGGCCGGTGGCGGTGCTTAATGCACGGAACGTACTATCGCTGCCGCCAATGTAAACCACGCTGTCTTCCACGGCCGGCGATCCCAGTACAGCGGCATCAAAAGACCGGCTCCACTGTTTTTTTCCGCGGGCCGAAAGGCAAATCACTTCTCCGGCCGCCGTACCAATAATGATGGCGCGGTTGCCGGCCGCATTGGCCGGCGAAGAAAAAACGGGGCCTCCTGTCTGCACTTTCCATTTGCGCTTGCCCGTAGCCAGGTCGAGTGCCTCTACCGTTCCGTTCTGATTGCCAAACACCACCAGGTTGTCCATCACCACCGGCGTGGAAATAACGTTGGCGGCCGACTGCCAGGTCCAGATGGCTTTTACGCCGGGATAAGCCGCATTCACCGCAAAGCTGGGGCGGGGATAGGTTGGCAAACCTTCGTAGCGGTGGTGTTGCATGGCCACGGCCATCCATCGTTTTTCGGTTTTCGTCAGCGGCTTTCGCTCGGTGAATAAAACCGAATCGGGGCGCACATCCACCAGATTGTAACCTCCCTCGGCTTCTTTTGCCCGCAGGTTCGAGCGGCCCATCACAGCCGGGATGCCTTCGGCTTTCATGGGGCTGTTGGCATGGCCATGGCCGCAAAGGGCCAGCACGGTGTTGCGGGTTTTCAGCTTGTCAACAATCTCGTACCAGTTATCGAGGCCACTGTCAAGCGGGTAGTGGTTAAGGAAAATAACCGGTTCGTTGCGGCCAATCTTTTGCAGCTTTTCTTGCAGCCAGTTTACGGCATGGCGGGGTACGTGGCCATCGCTCATGCGAACATAAGGCCCCGAAGCACAACCGATAAAATGAATGCCCTGGTGCCGGAAGTGAAATTTGTCGTCGCCAAAGGTGCGGTTAAATGAAAGGCCGCCGCTTTCGCTCCACCCGGTATCGTGATTGCCGGGGATGATGTAGTAGGGGATCTTCAGGCTGTCGAGAAGCTGCTTGGCCAGGCGCAGTTCGTTGTTGGTGCCCAGTTCGGTAATGTCGCCGGTGAGAACCACAAAATCAACATCTTTCATACTGTTGATGTCGGCCACCGTACGATGCAGGTCCTCTTCGGCGCCGCCGTTTGGCGACCCGATATGCGTATCGGAAAGAAAGGCAAAACGAAACGATTTGGTTTGGGCGCCAAGCGAAAGGGATAAAAGTATTGCGCCACACAAAAGAAGCTTGTTCATGGCACGCAAAAGTAGGATTTGCAACCGGTGCAGCACCGCTGTATCTTGGCAGAAAACAAGTCAAAAATGAATCAACACGCCATCAACTGGTTTGAGATACCGGTAGCTGACTTTGACCGGGCTAAAAAATTTTACGAAACCATCTTTGCCTACCAGATGCCCGAAAATCAGATGGGCCCGGCCCGCATGGGTTTTCTTTTGTACGATTTTCAGAATGGTGGCCGTGGTGGCGCCATTGTGCACAACCCCGGATTTTATTTGCCTTCGGCAAACGGTACCCTGGTTTACCTTAATTGCGATCCGGACCTGCAGGTGGTGGCCGACAGGGTAGAAGCCGCCGGTGGCAAACTGGTAAAGCCCAAATCGCTGGTTGCCGAAAACCTGGGTTATTGGGCATTGATCGAAGACTCGGAAGGCAATCGTGTGGCGCTGCACTCCATGCAGTAAACCAGGCAACGGAAGGCGCCGAAAATACAGATGGTTGTTGGAGGGATTTTGCACTTGGCGTATTTGTTTTTCGTGCTGAAAACCGGGCGGGAAATTCTGTTTTATCGAATCCAACCCCAAACACCCAACCCCAAACTCCAAACTCTTTTTTCCCTGTTTTCCTTTAATTTCGGCCCTCAAATAAAACTTGACAATGGCCGACGTGATTTTAATGCCCCGCCTGAGCGATACGATGACCGAAGGGGTGATAGCTGCCTGGCACAAAAAGGTGGGCGATCCGGTGAAAAAGGGCGAATTACTTGCTGAGATCGAAACCGACAAAGCCACTATGGAGCTGGAGAGCTACAAGGAAGGAACCTTGCTGCACATCGGAGGCGATAAAGGCGCAAAAATCAACGTGGATGATCTGCTGGCCATTGTGGGTGCTCCGGGCGAAGATATTTCGCAGCACCTGTCGGGTAAAAGCGGCGCAGCTGCGGCCCCCGCTCCCAAATCCGAACCAGCCCCGCAGCCAAAAGCGGATGAAGCCACCACGGCTCCAAAACCACAAACCACCAACAACCAACCACAAACTTCCTCTCTTGATATTTCTAAAATGGACGAAGTGGTATTAATGCCCCGCCTCAGCGATACCATGACCGAAGGCGTCATTGCCGGCTGGCACAAAAAGGTGGGCGACGATGTGAAAAAAGGCGACCTCTTAGCCGATATTGAAACCGATAAGGCCACCATGGAGCTGGAGAGTTACAAGAACGGCAAGCTGCTTTACCAGGGCGCCGGCCAGGGCGATAAGATTGCCGTGAACGATCTGCTTTGCATTATTGGCGAAGAAGGCAAAACGGATGTAAATGCGATTGTAGCTGCGGCCAAAGGTGGTGGCGGCGCAACAGGCGAACCGCAGAGCAAAGAACAAGGAACCCCGAACGCAGATGAGAACCCAGCGGCGCAACCGCAAACCTCGAACGCCGAACCCCAAACCAAGGAAAACGGTCGCATCAAGGCCTCCCCGCTGGCCAAAAAGTTGGCCCAGGAAAAAGGCATTGACCTGCAGCAGGTGCAGGGCAGCGGCGACAACGGCCGCATTGTAAAAGCCGACGTGGACAACTTTAAGCCCGCCGCACAACCAGCGCAGCAAGCGGCACCTTCGGCCACACAGCCCCAAACTCCAAACGCCCAACCCCAAACTTTTGTCGCCGGCCAGGAAGGCCATACCGACCACAGTGTATCGCAAATGCGCAAGGTCATTGCCAAGCGCCTCGGCGAAAGCAAGTTCAGTGCGCCGCATTTTTACCTCACCATGGAGATTGTGATGGACAATGCCATGCAGGCCCGCACACAAATGAACGAAGTAAGTGGTGTAAAGATTTCGTTCAACGACATGGTGGTGAAGGCCTGTGCCATGGCGCTCCGCAAGCACCCGGCCGTAAACAGTTCGTGGATGGGCGATTTTATTCGCACCTACCAACATGTAAACATTGGCGTGGCGGTGGCCATCGAAGACGGACTCATTGTTCCGGTCATTCGTTTTGCCGATCAAAAAACGCTGAGCCAGATTGCCGCCGAAACAAAAGAGCTGGCCGGCAAAGCCAGGAACAAAAAGCTGCAGCCGGCCGAATTCAGCGGCAACACCTTTACTATATCCAACCTGGGCATGATGGATATAGATGAATTTACCGCCATCATCAACCCGCCCGACAGCGCTATCATGGCTGTCGGCCGCATCAAAGAAGAAGTGTATAAAAAAGGCGAAGGTTTTGCCGTACGCAACGTGATGAAAGTAACCCTTAGCTGCGATCACCGCAGCGTGGATGGCGCTGTGGGTGCCGGCTTCCTGCAGACCTTTAAGAAGTTTATGGAAAACCCGGTGACGATGCTGGTATGAGGTACGTGAAACGTGAAACGTGAGACGTGAAAAGATTGGCCGCTGAAAGTTCAGCGGCTTTTTTTATCCTACCGGTTTTCGGTTCTCAGAGTCCTGCTGATAACTTGTTCAAAAAGTGCATCCGTATCCGGGTCAATTGTTATCTCAACTGGTCTTCCGCCGGGAGCGTCAATTTCAAAAATATCATCGGCTTTACTGACAGTGATTTGATGCCTGCGTTCAGTGTCGCCCTTGGTGGTGAACAACAAGGTTAAGGGAAGCCGGTAGGTCGTTCCTGATTGGTTGATGCGGACGATCACCTTGCCTTTGTTTTGTGTAGTGCTGAAGTGAAGTTTCGGAACGCCGGAGCGATAGAACCATTGCTCAAAAAACCAGCTAAGCTCTTTCCCCGAAACCGTTTCCGCTATCCGCTGAAAATCCCTCGTATCGGCATTGCCGCCCTTGTATTTGTTGTAGTACGATTGAATGATTTTTTGAAATACGCTGTCGCCGATTTCCCTGCGCAGCATGTGCAGTACCCAGGAAGCTTTCTGGTAGGTGTTGGTATTGAGCAAAGACATCAGATTTTCGCTTGAGTCCACCACCGGGTGGTTGTTCTTCCGCACAAATTCAATAATTTCTTCCCTGTCGTCTTTCATCCGCTTCTGCAGTTCTCCCTTTCCGTACTTATTTTCAAAATAAAGATGGGTGAGGTAGGTAGCGAAGCCTTCGCTTAGCCACACATGCTTAAATGATTTTTCCGAGGCAGCATCGCCAAACCACTGGTGTGCAATTTCGTGGGCCAGTAAGCCTTCCGAACTGCGGTCGCCGGTAACGGTGTTTTCCCCGTAAAAAATGGCAGATGCGTTTTCCATGCCGCCGAAGATGGTGGTGGACTGCACATTGGCCAGTTTGCTGAACGGGAAGGGCGCCACATACTGCGAAAAAAACCTGAGTATTTCCGGTGCAAGGCCATAGTCATAAAAGCCTTTCGCACTGTCTTTTGGGTAAACCCAGGCGCTCACCGGCACACCGGCCACGCTGTCGAGCGTTTTCACAGCAAAGCGGGCGGCGCCAAACACCATTACTTTGGTAGGCAGTGGAGTTTCTTCCTTCCAGTGCGTAACTGTCTCGTTGTTCGGCAGCGGTTGTTCGCCGACCTTGTTCCCGTTTGCCACTACCCGGTAGTGTGCCGGGGCCGTGATAAAAAATTCGGCCGTGGCTTTATCGTCCGGCCGGTCCACACAGGGTATCCACTGGTGCGCACGATTGGGCCAGTTGTCGGCAAAAAAAGTGCGTTCGCCAAACCTGTTCTTCGAAATGATCAACCCGTCTTTTGGAACTCCACGGTAAAAAATACGGAAGAGGAGCGTATCGCCTGGCGTGCCCTTTAATACCGGCAGTGCCAGCTTGTCTTTTTCCTGCGAGAAAGGATAAGGCGCCGTTGATTCACCTGCTTCAACTTTATGCACTGCCATGCCCTTTCCATCGGATGCCATTTGCGCCAGGTCGAGATAAACGGGCTTGCCGTTACGATTGACCAGCCGGATGTCGGCCCTCACCTCTATGGTATCATGTGCATCGCTCAAATGAATCATGAACCGGTAGTGAAGTACGTCCACATCCTGCGCTTTGGTCAACGCCGGAAAAAGGAGAATAAAAAGCAGCCATCGTTTTTGCATAGAGTTAATGTCGAGCCATCAAAATACGCCAATCCGCAGAACTTTTGAGCTGGCAAAGTGGACAGACAAATTGAAAAACAGATTTGGGCAATTGGGGCAAGAATTGGTGCTTACAATTTTTCCAGCATCTCCACCACTTTTTCCCGCCGCAAAATCACGTAGCCAATCCGGTCGTTACTGATGCCTTCTTTTAGCTGGTAGCTGAACGACAACTGGTCTTCCGAAACAGTGGTTTCAAAAAATTTAAAGGTGATGTTGGGATGGGCCTTAAGCTCTTCGCCGATCTCGTAGAGGTGCGTGGATAAAATAAACAGCGAGTTTTTAATCTTGATCAGCCCTTTGATCACGGCCAGCGAACATTTCATGGCGTCCTGCACGTTGGTGCCTTTAAACAATTCATCAATCAGCACCAGCCATTTTTTGCCGTCGTTGATCTTGTAGATGGTGTTTTTAATACGCTGCACTTCGTTAAAGAAATAGCTTTCGCCGCGGGCAATGTTGTCGGATACGTTGATGTTGGTGAGGAGGCCGTCGAAAAGGGTAAGCTGCATGGCTTTGGCCGGCACGCCCATGCCCAGGTGCGCTAAAAACACCGAGGAGCCCACCGATTTAATCAGCGTACTTTTTCCGGCCATATTGGCACCGGTAAGAAAGATAAAATTCTCGTTCGGGTGCATGGTAAGGTCGTAGGGCACCGGTTTTTGCAGCAGAAGATGATACAAGCCTTCCGCTTGTAAAAAGGGTTCGTCCTGTTCAATAAACTGCGGAAAATGCAGGTCGTAAGTTTTCACGGCCATCGCCATCGAATACCAGGCTTCCAGCCGGCTGTAAATATCCATGAGCTCCAGCAGGTCGGTTTTGTATTGAGCCCGCAGGTGGTAACCATATTGCAGGTTTTGCTGCACCGAAAATTTTTGGTCTGCCGCGGTTTCGCTTAGCTGTTGCAGTGGGGGCTCTTCCAGCAGCTTTCGCATCCGGTCGAGGTAAAACGTCAGGTGCGACGGCAGCTCGGCCGCATCGAACAGCCGGCTGATTTTACCAAGGCCCCGCATAAAATCGGCAAAATGTTTTACCGAATATTTTACCATGGAATAATCGGCGTTATGCAGCAGTTGGTACGAAAGGGCATTTACCCTGTTTACTTTTTGCGGAATGGGGTCAAGGCCATAGTCGAGAAACTTGTCCATCATGAGGATGGTGCCGTTGGTAATGTCAGATGGCCAGTTGTCGAGTTGCCGCAGTAGCGTTTGAATGATCTTTTGCGTGCCGAGTATCCGCTTCAGGTCGTGGTGCGGCTCCGAGAAAAAACGCTGCAGCCATTCTTTTCCGCCCACGGTTTTGGTGAAGTTCAGCTTATGAAAAACCGAGGCTTCCTCTTCGGTGTGAAATATGGAAATGTCGTTAAAGGTGATTTTATCTATCTGCATATATCACTCCCCCTGTCCCCCTAAAGGGCAGACTTAGGTCTGTCAAACTTTTCTTTTTGAACCATGTTCAAAGAAGAACCCATAAGACAATCTGAAAGTTAAAAATGTTTTACCTCTGATAAGCACATTAAAATACAGGCTTTTCGACCTATGTCTCGCCTTTAGGGGGACAGGGGTCTTATCTCTCGAACAAAAGCCGCTTACCTAACTGAGAGTCAAGAATGGTTCCGTTTTCATAAGCCAAATGCCCGTTGACAAATGTATGAGTGATAGCCGCCGGAAAACGGTTGCCTTCCAATGGGCTCCATCCGCACTTATAAAGGATGTTTTCTTTTGCCACGGTTGTCTGCCTGGTTAGGTCAACCATCACCAGGTCGGCGTAATACCCCTCGCGGATATAACCTCTGTTTGCAATTTGAAAACAGTCGGCTACCGCGTGGCTCATTTTCTGCGCTATTTTTTCCAGTGAAATTTTGCCCTGCCTGTGGTACTGCAGCATCAGCAGCAGTGAATGCTGCACCAGCGGCAGGCCGGCGTGCGCTTTTTCATACGGCGGTTCTTTTTCGCTCAGCAAATGCGGTGCATGATCGGTGGCAATCACATCCAGCCGGTCATCAAGAAGGGCGGCCCAAAGGGCTTCGCGGTTGGGCGGTGCCTTAATGGCTGGGTTGCATTTGATGCGATAGCCAAGCGTGGCATAATCGTCGGCTGTAAAATGCAGGTGGTGCACGCAAACTTCAGCCGTGATGCGCTTTTGCTCCAGCGGCAGCATATTGGTAAACAACTGCAGTTCGCGTTCGGTGGAAATGTGCAGGATATGAAGGCGTGTGTTGTATTTTTTAGCAAGCTGCACGGCTTTGAACGACGATTCAAAACAAGCCTCTTCGTCGCGGATGATGGGATGATCGGCCGCTTCCAGGTCCGGCTTTTCGGCTTTCCGTCGCCGGTAGTTGTCGAGGATCATTTTCTCTTCTTCGCAATGGGTGGCAATCAGCACTTCGCTTTCGCGAAAAATATGATCAAGGGCCACGTAATTATCCACTAGCAAATTGCCGGTGGAGGAACCCATAAATATTTTAATGCCGCAGATGTTGCGTTTCTTTTCATTTGTTCGCAGCACTTCGTCGGCATTGCTGTTGGAGGTGCCCATAAAAAACGAATAGTTGGCCAGCGACGACTCAGCAGCGATGCTGTATTTTTCTTCCAGCAGGTCTTGCGTCAGCGCCGCCGGCACCGTGTTGGGCATTTCCATAAACGAGGTGACGCCGCCGGCCACCGCCGCTCTCGATTCGGTGTAGAGGTTGGCCTTATGTGTGAGGCCCGGTTCCCGGAAATGCACCTGGTCATCTATGGCGCCGGGCAGCAGGTACCGGCCTTCGCCATTGATCTCGGCATAGCGGCCGGCCACCTGGCCTATTTGTGGCGCAATTTTTTCAATGCGTTCGCTGCTTAAAAGTATATCGGCCGTTACAATCTGAGCCTCATTGACAATGTTGACGTTCCGTATCAGGTATTTTTGCATCTTTCCAAAAAAATTTAAACCACCCTTCATGCAATATAAACAAACCCTAGTGGTTCTGGTGTTCCTGGTGTTGTCGGTTATTGTTCGTGCGCAAACCACCACTTACTTGCCACAGGGTGCCCGCGAAAACGATCTGCTCGAACGGCTGGAAATTAAAGCAGGAAGCGATTCCATTCTCAACTTCTCCAAAACAAAACCCTTCAGCCGCCGGCAATTTATCCCGGTGATCGAACGCTATTACAAAGCCACGCTCCCGGTAACAGGTCCGCCGGAGATGCCCATGACGCTCGACACGATCATCTACGATCGTAGTGTGCTGGCTTCGCAAATGACCCGTGTAGATGCGTACAATGCATTGTTGTCGCTGCAGAAGAGCAGCGAATTTTCCACGCTTTCTTTTCAAAGCAAAAAACCGCTGCTGAAGCATTTTTACCGCACACCGGCTAATGCGCTTGAAGTAAATACAAAAGATTTTTTCCTGTCGGTAAATCCCGTGGTTCAGTTCAACCTGGGCACGGAGAGCAGCACCGACCAGCGCCTCTTTCTCAACACCCGCGGTATTCAGCTACGCGGAATGATTGGCAACAAGGTTGGCTTTACCGCCTACGCCACCGACAACCAGGAGAGAGACCCGTTGTACGTGCGGGAGTGGGTGGCCGAACGAAGGGCTGTTCCCGGGGTGGGTTATTTCAAAAATTTTAAGCAAACCGGCTACGACTATTTCGATGCCAGGGGCACCGTCACTATTAATGCGGCGAAGTTTATTGACATTTCGTTTGGCTACGATAAAAACTTTATCGGCAATGGGCGCCGCAGCCTCTTTCTCAGCGATTTTTCGAACAACGCTTTGTTCCTACGCCTCAACACCCGCGTGTGGAAACTTAACTACCAAAACCTGTTTATGGAGTTGGTGCATGCACATCCACGCATTGGCGGCGATTTGTACTTAAATAAAAAATACGCTGCCATCCACCACCTTGACCTGGCGGTAACAAAATGGTTGAACATAGGTTTGTTTGAAGCCATTGTATTTGGCCGTGAAAACCGATTCGAGTTCGGCTACCTGAACCCGGTGATGTTTTACCGGTCGGCCGAGCAGCAAAACGGCAGCTTCGATAACGCTATGACCGGGCTGGATGCAAAAGCCAACGTAGCCCGGAAATTCCAGTTTTACGGACAGTTGCTGCTGGACGAGCTGAAGTTTTCGGAGCTGAACAAAAAATGGTGGGCCAATAAGTTCGGTTTTCAATTGGGCGGCAAATACATTGATGCCTTTGGCGTGCAAAACCTCGACCTGCAGGTGGAGCTGAACCGGGTGCGGCCATTCACCTATTCGCACTACGATTCGGTGGCCAACTATACGCACGACAACCAGCCGCTGGCACATCCGCTGGGCGCTAATTTTAATGAGGTGCTGGGCAACCTGCGTTACCAGTTTGCACCGCGTTGGCTGCTGCAGGCCCGAACCATTTTTTACAAGCAGGGCAAAGACCTGAACGGCGAAAACTTCGGCGCCAACATTTTTTTGCCCAACCGCCTGCGGCAACGTGAGTATGGGTATGAAGTAGGATCGGGAGCCCTTTCAAAAGTATCGTATTCGTCGTTGTTGCTTTCCTACGAATGGCGCCCCAATTTATTCTTCGAGGCAAATGCCGTGTATCGCAAGCAGGATGCGTATGCCTCCGTGCCGGCAGCTTCTACGTTTGTTGTTTACGCCGGCATCCGGTGGAACATGCACCGGCGGGAGTTTGAGTTTTGACACCTCACCGGCTGCCACCGCTTCATCCGGCTTCGTTGGCTTCTCCGAGTGGGGAAGGGAAATGGCAGAGGGTCTGTTATAAGGAGAGGGGAGAGCAACGCACAAAGCCCGCTTGTCAACAGTGCTGATTGTTTTTGATCCTTCTTGTGTTTCGACGTGGTTGTAAGTAAAGGAAAAGAATGTTTGTCATCCCAAGGACCGAGGGATCTGTGGATAGTGTAGCAGAAAATGATAGTGAAGTGTCGTACTGGTTGCTTTTTTTCTTTTTGGTGTAGTCCACAGATGGCTCCTTCGTCGGCACGACAAGCAAGAAGCTGCGTGTTAGCAGGCAGGTTGCGATACGAGCAGACAATTGCCTTTCCTTCGCTGCGGCCCCCCAGCGCCTCCGCGTCGCTGCGAGAAACCTGCCCTTCAACAGCGCTTACCTTGCCTTTCTTCTATGTGAAACCCTATGTCCCTGTGTGCCTATGTGGTAAAAAAACGCCACCACCTTCAGCTTTAAACGCCATAAATAAAAAGGCTGCACACCGCGCAACAGAGTCACCAGCCGTACAAGACTGCGATCTCGCCCAAGGCGGGACAGGCACCAATGGACGCTTCATCGTAGGTTTGCAGCCGTTTACCAAAAAATCTTCCATCTTCATGCGCATCATCAAACTGGGCCTTTTATCCATTTTCTTTTTGTTGCTACTCATCCTTCTTATATCCTTGCTTTTTCCGTCGCAGGTGCGGCTGTCGAGAGCCACCAACCTGCCCAACGACCGGGCCCGCATTTTTGCTTTGCTGAAAAATGACACGGCCTGGCACCCGGCCTACAAAGACACTGCCTCGGCAACCACTTTTGCCAACCTGCGTAAAACGATTGTTGAACAATCGGACACAACGCTGGTGGTGAACCTGCAGCAGGAAGGGCGCCGGCCAGTGACCAGCGGTTGGCGGTTGTATGGGGCCACGGCGGCCGATTCGCTTACCCTGCAGTGGTACATTGATTTTGATTTAGGCTGGAAACCGTGGCAGAAATTCAGTTCGCTTTTTTACGAAACAACCTATGGCACCATGATGGAAAACGGATTGCGAAACATAAAAAAACATTTGACCGAATAATTTATGGCAGGGCAGGGCTCTTACCCTACTTTGCAATATATTCTTTCATTTTTCTCACATTTAAACACTGCTAACATGAGTTATTCTTTCTTGACACAGCCGGGTTCCCGACGGGTGTTCTGGCTGCTGCTTTTTCAATGCCTTGCCTTTACGCTGGCGGCGCAGGTGCGCATCAGCGGACGGGTTACAGGGCCGCAGAATGAAGGTCTTCCCGGCATCACTGTGCAGGTGCAGGGCACCAATTTTGCCACCAGTACCGATGCCACCGGTGCTTATCTGCTTACCACGCAACTCCGCCCCGGCACTTACGAGCTTCAATTTACCGGCGTTGGTTTCAGGGCCGAGACAAGGCCGATGCAGGTGAGCGGCAACACCGCGCAAACGATTGACGTGCAACTGGCCGAAGATGCCGCCAAAATGGATGAAGTGGTGGTGACCGGTACATCGGCCGGTACTACCCGGCGCCAGTTGGGCAGCTATATTTCTACTGTTCGTTCCGAGGACCTGACAAAAGGTGTGGCCACCAATGCGCTGCAGGCCCTGCAGGGCAAAACAGCCGGTGCGCAAATCACCCAAAACAACGGCGATCCGGCCGGCGGCATTTCGGTGCGCCTGCGGGGCATTTCCTCTATTTCGTCGTCATCGGAACCGCTTTATATTGTAGATGGCGTGATCGTAAACAACGCCACCACTCGTGTCACCAATACCTCGGGCAACTACGACGGCGCCAACTTTATTGGTACCATTGGCCAAAACCGGATGGTGGACATTAATCCGGCCGACATTGACCGCATAGAAGTGCTGAACGGCGCTGCTGCCGCGGCTATCTACGGTTCGCGGGCCAATGCCGGCGTGGTTCAAATCTTTACCAAGCGGGGAAAAAGCGGCGCTCCGCAAATCAATTTTTCTACCCAAATGATTGTGAGCAGCCTGCGCAAGCAAGTGCCATTTAACCAGGCGCCCACCAAATTCGGTGGCACTCCCGATGCGTACACGCAGGACATTATTCAAACGCCGCTGCTAAGCAATACCACTGCGGTAACCCGCTACAATTACCAGGATTATATTTTCCGCACCGGCATTGGCACCGATAATAACGTGTCCATCTCAGCCGGTTCGGACCGTACACGGTTTTTTGCCTCCGGCTCATATTTCTACAACCAGGGCATTGTAAAAAACACCGACTTCCAGCGCTTTTCGTTCCGCGCCAATGTGGACCAGAACATCTCCAACACCCTGTCGCTGACGGCCGGGTTAAATTACACCAACAGCACGGCCAACGAAAAGCCCGATGGCAACTCGTTCTTCTCGCCGCTCAACTCTATCAATATCATCGGCAACTTCCACGACCTGTTTACCCGCGACGCCAACAACAACCTGCGGGCTGTAGGAGAGAGGGGCCGTGTGAATCCTGTATCGGTTATTGAAGACATCAAACAAAAGCAAAACACCAGCCGGGTGATTGCTAATGCCGGCCTGAAGTTTAATCCCATTCGCGGGCTGAACTTTAACTACACTATCGGCTTCGATGCCTATGGCCAGGGTGGCACCACCTTTGTGCCGCCGTTTACCTACAACGCCAGCACCGCCTTCCTTGGCGGCGGCGCACCGGGTACACCACAATTTGCAGAGGCACAAAACGGTTACGCCAGTGCGGCCAGTAATAATTTTTTCCAGGTAAACCACGACCTGAGCGGCAACTATTCCTTTAATATCAACGACAAACTGGGTTCGGTTACGCAGGTTGGCTACTCGGTGCAGTACGAGCGGCAGCATTATGTGCTGGCGCAGGGCCGCGGTTTGGCACCGGTGGTGCGGTCGGTTAGCGGCGCCACCACTATTCTGCCCCCGGCCGACGAACGCACCGAGCTTTCTATTTCGGGCGTGTACCTGCAGCAAAACTTCAAGTACAACAACAACCTGTTTCTGACCGGTGCGGTGCGGGTAGATGGTTCGTCGGTGTTTGGCGAAGATCAGCGCAGCCAGGTCTATACCAAACTGAGTGGCTCCTATGTCATGTCGGGCGACGAATGGTTCAAGAGCAAATTCTTTAACCTGCTGAAGTTCCGCGCCGCCTATGGCGAAAGCGGCAACCTGACGGGGATCGGCGCTTATTCGCGTTTCAATACTTACCTGTCCACATCCTATCTTGGCCGCACCTCGTTTACCTCGCCTACCACGCTGGCCAACGAAAATGTGAAGCCGGAACGCCAAACCGAAATTGAAGTAGGTACCGATATCGCCGTGCTGAATAACCGCATCAGCCTTACGGCCAACTATTACGTGAAGCGGGTGAAAGACCTGCTGATTAACCGGGTGATAGCACCGACGGTTGGTTTTTCGAGCCTGCAGGACAATTTCGGCGAACTGGAAAACAAGGGTTTTGAATTGATACTGAACGCTTCGCCGGTGTCCAGTAAAGACTTCCAATGGAACACCACGCTTATCTTCAACCGTAACCGCAACAAAGCGGTGCGCATTGGCCAGTCGCTGACATTGTTGAGCATTAACGCCGGTGCACCGGTGGCCATTATCGAAGGCCAGCCGATCGGCATCTTCTATGGTTCTTTCTTTGCAAGAGACGCCAATGGCGGCCAGGTGAAAAACGCCACGGGGATTCCACAGATTGAAAGAGGCGTGCAAAACAGCACGCTTAGCTATACGCCAGGCCGCGACAATGCCGGCCTGCCGAGCGGCACCACAACGCTTCGCAAAATTTTAGGCGATCCTAATCCCGACTGGACCGGTACGCTTGTAAACGAACTTTCGTACAAAGGATTCAACTTCCGCCTGCAGTTTGATGCCGTACAGGGCGTGGACGTGTGGAATGCCGACTGGCGCACCCGCCAGGGTGTGGGCAATGGCGAAGTGGCCGAGCAGGAGCACCGTGGCCAACTGCCGCGTGGCTATATTGCCGGCATTTATGCCATTGAAGAATGGCGGATAGACGACGGCTCTTTTGTAAAGCTCCGCGAAGCCTCGCTTTCGTACAATTTCGGCACGAGAAAGATGTTTAAAGACCTGACGCTTTCGGTGAGCGGCCGCAACCTTGTTTCGTTCGACAACTACAAAGGCTACGATCCGGAAGTGAATGCCGGCGGGCAAAGCACGATCCTGCGGGGTATTGATTTTGGTGCTATTCCCATTCCGCGTACCATCAGTTTCGGCCTTTCGACCAAATTTTAATCTCTTTAATCAACAAGCTATGAACCGTAAGATAAAGATCGCCGCCGCAGCCATGCTGTTGCTCGCCGGGCTGGCGTCGTGCAAGAAAGACTTTACCAATCCCAACGCGGCCACGCAGGAGGAAACCTTTGCCTCGGACCGTGCCGCTACGGCAGTGGCAGCCGGCCTGCAACGCCAGTACACGGCGGGTGCTGCCTCACCGCTTTATGCCCTGGTTAATGCCAACGGCTTTGTGACCAATGAACTTATCCTGCGCAATGCCGGTAATATTCCAGAATTGCAGTTGTCCACCGGCGGATCGGCCGTGGACGCCACCAATGGGGTATTGGCCAACATCTGGACCCGCAGCAACAAAATCATCTACGATGCCGACAATGTGATTCGCTTTGCCAATACCCTGGGCGACCGTGGGTATGCCAGTGGATTAATCACGTTCTCATCCATTTTCAAAGCGCTTTCCATTGGTAACATGGCTATGATGTGGGAACGCATCCCGGATACCATTGGTCAGAATGTTCCTTTCATCAGCCGCCAGGATGGTTTCCGCAAAGCGGTACGGGTGCTCAACAGTGCCATTGCGGTGTATAATGCCAATACGCCCAACGCACTGGTGTTGAGCCGTCTGCCGGTTGGCGTTAATATCCCCAACACGCTGCAGGCCCTAAAGGCCCGCTACTCGCTGTATGCCGGCGACTATGCCACGGCACTCAGCGCTGCCAATGCCGTGGACCTGTCGGTGAAGTCGGGATTTAATTTCGATGCGCTGGTGCTGAACCCGGTGTTTGAGTCAGCCACTTCTACCAACAACGTATTTCAGCCGGTTGACTCCACTCTGGGCTTGCCGGTGGCACTGGCGCCTGATCTGAATGATAAGCGAATTCCGTTTTATATCGGCATCAACACTGCCATTGCCCCGCGGTACCGCATCAGTGGTTTTTATGCTGCCGGCAATACCCAGGTGCCAGTGTATCTGCCAGGCGAGATGATGCTGATCAAAGCAGAGGCGTATGCCCGGCAAACACCGCCCGACCTGGTGAATGCGCTGATAGAACTCAACCGGGTGATTACCAAAACGCCGGCTGCTGACCCATGGGGCGTAGGTGCCGGACTAAACCAGGTGATGCTGGCCACGCAGGCCGAAATTCTGACGGAAATCTACCGCCAGCGCAGCATAGAGCTATTTATGAGCGGCCTGAAGCTGGAAGACATGCGCCGTTTTGGCCGTCCGCTGACGGAGCGCAAACGGAACTTTTTCCCCTACCCGTTCCAGGAAAGGGATAATAATACCAACACGCCGGCCGATCCGTCGTTTTAAGCGCCGCTCTGCCAGCCCGTCTCTTTGAAAAGTATAAGGGGGGAACAAGAAGCTTTGAAACGACGCCAAACCGGGAAAAACCCAATCAGCTTTTTGATTGGGTTTTTCTTTTTTTGGTGGCTGGTGGCACGATGTGAACCACAAAGGCACAGGGGCACAAAGAGGCACGAAGTCATACTTTTCTATCTGGCCAAGGCCTGAAAGGCCGTCATAATTAGCCCATCCTGCAAGGGCTGGGCAAATGAGATGATGGATTACACGAAGCCCTGAATGATATGGCCCGATGGGCCTTTGTTTTCGGGTATTTGCGATTCGGTATCGGACCATCAGCTCTCCATTTGCATTTGCGTATCAAACTATCAACCCCAATTTGCAGTTGCCGGCCAAACCATCAACATGCTGTTTGCATATACCCATTAAACGATCAATTGGTTGATCTGGTCAAGCATCTGCTCATCAAACCACCTACCTCCTGTTCGCATTTACACATTGAATGAGCTATCCGTTGCCGCCAACAACCGCCGCCTCCACAAACGATCAGCCTTCCACTCCCCGCTCCCCCTGGAGAGGGGCCGGGGATGAGGCCCTAAAATATTGTTACCCCATGCTGCAACGTTTACAAACAACCCCTTGTCAACAAAAGTGCAAGAATCATCCATGGACGATCGCCGGCTGGTAAAAGAATGTTTGCAGGGAAAAGCGGCTGCCCAACGGCAGCTCTATGAGCAGTTTGCGCCTACCATGCTGGCCATCTGCTACCGCTACACCAAATCAGTGGCCGATGCCGAGGATGTGCTGCAGGAAGGCTTTGTCAAAGCCTTTCGCTGCCTGGAGCAATACAAAGGCGAGGGAGAGTTGGGCGGCTGGCTGCGCCGCATTATGGTGACCACCGCCATCAATTACCTGAAAAAGCACAGCCGTTACCAAACCGAGCTTCTTTTCACCGACGAGCAGTTGCATGCCGTGTCATCCTATCAGCCCGATGTAACACTGAGTGCAAAAGAACTGGCCGACCTGATACGGCAGTTGCCGGCAGGTTATCAAACCATCTTTAACCTGCACGCAGTGGAAGGCTACAGCCATGTGGAGATAGGGCAGATGCTGGGTATCAAGGAAGGCACCTCGAGAAGCCAGTATGCCAGGGGCAGGGCCCTGCTGATTCAATGGATAGAACAACAAAACACAGTAAAAAAAAATAAAACCTATGCAGGGTAGCTTTGAAAAAAAGGTCCAGTCAACGCTGGACGAGCTGAAGCTGGCGCCTTCTGCACCCCTGTGGGAAAAAATTGAGGCCCAGATAAAGCCGGAGAAAAAGCGGCGGCGCGGCCTGTTTTGGCTTCCGGTTGGCCTGCTGTTGCTGGCCGGCGGGTGGTGGCTTTGGACCGGTACGGAAACGCAGCCTGCCGCATTTGCCAGAAAGGAAATTACGGCAGCTCCAGCGCAAACCACAGCCACTCCGTCAACCCCGGAAAAGAAAACACCATCCGGCAGCGAGCGGCGAAGGGAGATCGTAATGCCGCAGCCGCCATCGCCGTTGCCGGCAGTCCCGGCATCGGCGGTAAAAACAAAAAAAGAAAACACTGCAGGACAACAAACCTCATCGCCTTTAAGTCCTGTATTGGCGGCCGCCAAAAAGGGGGCACCGGGGAAAACCGCTGAACCGGGCCTGCGGCAGCCACCAGCCAGTGATACAAAACCGGCGCCTGTTGACGAAGGAGAAAAAACTCCGCCAACTGCTGACAGTAAAAGCAACAACCCTACCGCCAGCGAAAAAGCCCCTGCCGGCAAACCGCCCGTTGGTGCAATAACAGAAGACCTGACGCCTGTTGAAAAAAAACCAGCACCACTCATTGATTCAACAACGACGGCAGTGCCACCGGCCGGTGAAAAAAAGCCGGCGCCATTGCTTACCGATACGGCTGCTGCCAGGCGGAAAGTGGCCCTGGCAAAAAAATGGAGGCTGACAGTGACGGCCCAGGCAGGCTGGAGTGGTGCTTCGTCAGTGTCAACAGCGCTGTCCAATTATTATTCGTCGCCCATACAAAACAACGGCGGCGGCTTCAATTCGGCGGTAATCGGTCCCAGTGCGGTGAACAATCATTCGGTGTTTGCCGCCGGTGTTGGCTTGTCAAAAGAAATGAATGATCGGTTGCAGGTGTCGGTAGGATTGCAATTTGCACTTTACCGGTCGCGTACGGCCGTAGGCAACTTTCGTCCGCTCGACACCAGCCTTTACTTTAACAGCCGCGATGTAATGCTCGGCGGTTATTATGTCAATGGCCGCCAGCAGAACTACTCCATCCGCCACCAGGTGCTGGAACTGCCGGTGACTGTCGGCTACCGGCTGCTGCCGTCGCGCCGTCTCTTATTCGAGGCCGGTGCTTTGTACGGCCACCTGCTCGGCAGCAATGCCCTTACGTTTAACCAGACCGGTAATTTTTACTACGAAAACAAAGAAAATTTTTCGCGGCACCAGGTAGCCCTGGTGGCTTCCTTGCCGTATCGCTTCGTGCATAAAAAAACCGTGGGCTTTTCGGTGGGACCAATGGTGCAATACCGGCTGACCTCTTTTCAAAAAGAAACCATGCCGCCGCAGCGAAAGCTGCTTTTTGCCGGCATAAAAACAAGCCTCAACTTTTAATGGCCGGTGCAACGCTGGCAACAACACCGTTGTCAGAAGCAGAACACCAACCGGTTAAAAACCAAACAAATTTTTTATGAAAAAATTCCTCCGCTTTATTCCGCTGATGTATTGTGCGGCGCTGATGCTTTTTGTGTTGCAGGGCTGCCTGAAGGACAGCTACCGCGAAAGCTACAAGATTTATGTGCCGGTGTATAAAACACTGACCGAAGTAAGGGCTGGCATGACGAGCGGCCCGGCAAGGCCACTGGAATACCCCGGCAAGCTCAATGTATTTGGCAATTATATTTTTTTGAACGAGCAGGGCAAAGGCATTCATGTGATTGACAACAGCAACCCGGCATCGCCACGCAATATTTCATTCATCAGCATTCCCAGCAATTTTGACCTGGCAGTGAAGGGTTCCTATCTCTATGCCGATTCGTACTCGGATGTGGCGGTGCTCGATATTTCGCAACCCACCAATGTAAAACCGGTGAGCTTTCTCAACAACGTGATCAAAGACAAAAACCGGTACTGGTACAGCAACATTACCAGCACCGACTCTGTAAAGGTGATTGTGGACTACCTTGTTCGGGACACTACCGTTGACCCCCGGCAATACCGCCAGTGGCGCAACTGCCCCACCTGCATGTATGCCAGCTTCGACCTTCAAAGCAGCTTTTCGGTATCGGCTCCGCAAACCGGTGTGGGCGGCAGCATGGCCCGGCTCACGATTGTGAACGATTATCTCTACGGCGTGTCCAATAGCGATCTTTACTCCATCAGTATCAACAACCCGGCAGCGCCGCAACTCACGACTACCCGCAACCTCGGCTGGAACATCGAAACCATTTATCCGTTCAAAGACCGGCTGTTTATCGGTTCCCGCACCGGCATGTTTATCTACAGCCTGGCCAATCCGGCACAGCCGGCGCAACTCAGCCAGTTTACGCATGCCCGTAGCTGCGACCCGGTGATTGCCGACGACAATTTTGCTTACGTCACGCTGCGCACCGGCACTGCCTGCGAGGGTTTCAACAACCAGTTGGACATTTTGAACATTGCCAACCTGTCGGCGCCCACACTCGTGCGCAGCGTAGGCATGACCAACCCGCACGGCCTGGCCAAAGACGGCGACAAACTCTTTATCTGCGATGGCCGCGACGGCCTGAAGATGTATGACGTGAGCAAACGAAGTTCGGTAGAGCTGCAAAGGCAAATTACCGGCCTCAACACCTTTGACGTGATAGCTATGCAAGGCCATGCTATTGTGGTGGCCGAGGACGGGTTGTACCAGTATTCTTATAACCAGAACGGCACATCCCTGACGCAGATCAGCAAAATGCCGATTCAATCTAAAAAATAACCAGCCATGAAAAAATTGATCGTCTTGTTTTTGTTTTTTACCGCTCTGCAGGCAGCGGGCCAGCCTGGCGGTTACCGTTTTCAGTCGCGGCTGCAGGCGGGCCTGCTCGAAGGCGAAAGGGGCAGCGCCTTTAGCCTGCAAACCATTCATGGCCTTCAGAAAAAGACCTGGTTTGCCGGCATTGGCGCCGGCGTGGACTACTACCATACCCGCAGCCTGCCGGTGTTTTTGAACCTGCGAAAAGCGTTTGTCAACAGCGAAAAAACACCTTTCGTATATGCCAGCGGCGGCTATCATTTTTTGTGGATGCGTGAGCAGGATAAGCAATTTTATATCACCGAATCAAAGGGCGGCCTTTACTTCGATGCCGGCGTGGGTTACCAGTTGCCGGTCATGAAAAAGTCGGCGCTATACTTTACAGCCGGCTATTCGCAAAAGAATTTTTCGCAAAAAGGCAATGATGAAGTATGGATTGCCATTTGGCCCTGGCCCATGCCGCAAATCAGAACTTATGAGTACGAGCTGCGGCGCTTAAGTGTTCAGATGGGCCTGCGGTTTTAAAAAGCGGATGTTGCGTTGAATGCCTTTGTATTTGGAACGGCTGAGCGGCGAACGTTTAAAGATCTTTTTAAACGCTTCCTCGCTTAGCTCTTCCCATTCTTTGGTGGAGAGGTTCAATACTTCCGGAATGGGTGTAAAACCTTCTTCTTTGTGCGGCCGGCTGAAGCGGTTCCAGGGGCATACATCCTGGCAGGTGTCGCAGCCAAACATCCAGTTGCCGAATTTGCCTTTCATTTCCTCCGGAATGATTTCCTCCTTCAGCTCAATGGTAAAATAAGAGATGCACTGGCTGCCATTTACCACCTTGCCATCGCTGATGGCGCCTGTGGGGCAAGCATCAATACATCGCCGGCAACTGCCGCAGAAATCGGCGGCAAACGGATCATCGGCTACCAGTTCGAGATCGGTGATAAGCGTGGCGATAAAATAAAACGAGCCGCTGCTTTTGTTGATCAGGTTTCCGTTTTTGCCAATCCAACCCAGCCCGCTTTTTTGCGCCCAGGCCCGTTCCAGCACTGGCGCCGAATCCACAAAACCGCGGCCACTAAAATGGCCGATGCTCTCCTGTAATTCGGCCATCATCGTTTTCAGCTGTTGGCGAATGACGGTGTGGTAATCGGTGCCGTAAGCGTATTTTGAAATCTTCAGTTCCGAGGTGGCCGGCTGCGCCGGGTAATAATTCTTCAATAGTGTGATGACCGTCTTTGCGCCCGGCACCAGCCGGGTGGGATCCACCCGCAGGTCGAAGTAGTTTTCCATGTACTGCATACCGCCGTGCAGACCCTTTTTCAGCCAGGCCTCCAGGCGGCGGGCATCTTCGTGGAGCGGTCCGGCCTTGGCAATGCCGCAATGGTCGAAGCCCCAGCGGGTGGCGGCGGCTTTTACAAGGCGGGTATGCTGATCGGTAAGCGGCATAAAGGAAAGATGCAGGGACGGCGGCAAAGTTGCACCTTTCGGTGCTTGCAGGATGTGAAAATTGGTGGCTGCAAGTAGGGGCGTGTGGCATCGGCAATATAAAATGCGATTTCTCATTGAAAATTGCCGCAAATGTTGACTTCCGCGAAATGGAAAGTTTGGTCTTTTGCCATTAAGCCGCACAGGCAGGGCAGGGGCCGACGTTCAGAGCATTGCTGATTAAGGAAAAAGGGTTGGGTATTTCACCCAAATGGAAACACCGTACAACAGTTCTGCCCCTGCCTGTTTTCCCTTCACCTCCCCGCCATCTGCGCATCAACTACCGCTTTCACCCCCTGGTACAAGGCCTGTTTTTGTTCGCCCGAAAAATCCTTCGCCAGCACCACCAACGCATAGCGCCGCGAAAAATCCACCATCGGCCAGGCACCTGAAAAATTTGGCATCACCAGCACATTGGCCGGGCTTCCTACAGTGCCCAACCCTTCCGGCGCCCAGCTTCCCAGCGCAAAACCAAAGCCCTGCGTCAGCGGCGGCACTCCGGCTTTCATCTGCTCCTGTTTAATATGAATCTTACGCATTTCCGCCACAGCAGCCTCGCTCAGTATCTGCTTGCCGGCGTGCCGGCCGTTGTTGAGCAGCATTTGCAGGAACTTCGCCAGGTCGGCAGCGGTTGCCTTAGCCCCGGTGGCCGGGTTGGGGGAGGAGCCGTCGTCGGTCACGAATGATGTATTCCGCATGCCCATGGGCACAAACAGTTTGGTGCGGATGAATTGCTCAAAACGTTTTTTGGTCACAATCTCCACTACCCGGGCGGCAATGAAGGGTCCGTAGTTGCCATAGCGGAACTGCTCGCCGGTGTTGGCATGAATATCTTTTTTTACAATGCTGTTCACCGCCTCTTCCAGGGAGGCGAATTTTTCCTTTTCAAAGAGCGAAGCCAGCTTCATAAAACCTTCGGTGCCGATGCCGGTTTGATGCGTGAGGCAATGGCGTAGGGTGATATAACCTTTGCGATAGCTGGCATAGATGGGCAGGTAAGTATCCACGCGGTCGTCGAGCGATAGTTTACCTTCATCCACCAGTTGCATAACCACCGCGGTGGTCAGCCACTGGCTGACGGCGCCCACCGGCACCGGCGATTTGGGCGGCATGTCGCCAACCGTTTTTTGGTAAAGCGTAGTGTCGGCATTTACCAGCAATACACTGTACGCTTCGCCAAACTCTTTTTTTCTATCTTCCATGAGCTTGTCGAGGGCCGCAAATCTGGCTTGCGCCATGCCCGTGTGAAAGAATAGCAGAAAGACCGCTATCAAACTGAAAGAGAGGCAGTTAAATTTTAATTTACCTGACATAATTGCGGAATGGTTGATGTGGATCTTGATTTGATAAAAGGTAAAACGGATTTCCACGGAAAATATGATTTTATAGCTCAATTCTTTTCACTTGTAACGAAAACAAAACCATGAACCTGAACAATTTTACCATAAAAGCGGCGGAGGTCATACAGCAATCGCAACAGATTGCCTACAACCACGCCAACAGCAATATAGAAACCGAACACATACTCAAAGCCTTGCTGGAGCAGGACGATTCGCCGGTGGATTATTTGCTGAAGAAAAACGCGGTGAACGTGCAGCAGCTCGAAAGCCGGCTGGATGCACAAATCAGTCGCCTGGCAAAGATCAGCGGCACCGAACCGGCGCAGAATATTGGCCGCGATGCCAACAATGCGGTGCTGAAAGCAACCGCTTCGTTAAAGGGCTTTGGCGATGAATTTGTAACGCCCGAACACCTGCTTTTGGGCCTGGTGCAAGGCGGCGACAACACCGCCGCTTTGTTAAAAGACGCCGGCCTTACCGAAAAAGGGTTGGTGGCCGCTATTAAAGACCTGCGCAAAGGCTCCACCGTCACCTCGCAAACGCAGGAAACGCAATTCAATGCCCTGAACAAATACGCCAAAAACCTCAACGAACTGGCCCGGCAGGGCAAGCTCGATCCTGTCATTGGCCGCGACGAAGAAATTCGCCGCACCCTTCATATCCTATCGCGCCGCAGCAAAAACAACCCCATCCTGGTAGGTGAACCGGGTGTGGGAAAAACCGCCATTGCCGAAGGCCTGGCCATTCGCATCGTTAACGGCGATGTGCCCGAAAACCTGAAATCAAAAACCATATTTGCCCTCGACATGGGCCAGCTCATTGCCGGCGCCAAGTACAAGGGCGAGTTTGAAGAGCGCTTGAAAGGAGTGGTGAAGGAAGTCGCTACGTCCGAAGGCGAGATCATTCTTTTCATTGATGAAATACACACCCTCGTGGGTGCCGGTGGCGGCGAAGGAGCGATGGACGCTGCCAACATTCTGAAGCCGGCCCTGGCCCGTGGCGAACTGCGTGCCATTGGCGCTACCACGCTCAACGAATACCAGAAGTATTTTGAAAAAGACAAGGCCCTGGAGCGCCGCTTTCAGAAGGTATTGATTGATGAGCCTTCGATAGAAGACGCCATCTCCATTCTGCGTGGACTGAAAGACCGCTACGAAACGCACCACCACGTTCGCATCAAGGACGAGGCGATCATAGCCGCCGTGGAGCTGTCGGTGCGGTACGTTACCGACCGTTTCCTGCCCGACAAAGCCATTGACCTCGTTGACGAAAGTGCCGCCAAGCTGCGTCTCGAAATGAACTCCATGCCCGAAGAATTGGACAAGCTGGAACGGCAGATTCGCCAGCTCGAAATTGAACGCGAAGCCATCAAGCGGGAGAACGACGAAGAAAAGCTGAAGGAGCTCAATACCCACATCGCCAACCTGGCGGTGGAACGGGATACGCTGAAGGCCAAGTGGCAGGAAGAAAAGGAAATCGTGGAAAAGATCCAAAACTCCAAGGCCGATATTGAAGCCTTGAAGCAGCAGGCCGAACAAGCCGAACGCGAAGGCGATTACGGCAAGGTGGCGGAGATCCGGTACGGTCGCATTAAAGAAAAAGAAGCGGAAATCAGCTCGCTCACAAAAGAGCTGAATGCGCTCAGCGAAAGCAGCAAGCGCCTGATGAAAGAGGAAGTGGATGCCGAAGACATTGCCGAAAGCGTGGCCAAGGCAACCGGCATTCCGGTAAGCAAAATGCTGCAGAGCGAACGCGAAAAGCTGCTGAACCTCGAAGAGGAACTGCACCACCGCGTGGTGGGGCAGGAGGAGGCCATCACCGCCGTGGCCGATGCCATTCGCCGCAGCCGCGCCGGTTTGAACGATCCGAAAAAACCCATTGGCTCCTTCATCTTCCTGGGCACCACCGGCGTGGGTAAAACAGAGTTGGCCAAAGCGCTGGCCGATTACCTCTTCGACGATGAGCACATGATGACCCGCATAGACATGAGCGAGTACCAGGAAAAACACACCGTGAGCCGGTTGGTGGGTGCGCCTCCGGGTTATGTGGGCTACGACGAGGGCGGCCAGCTCACCGAAGCCGTGCGCCGCAAGCCTTACCAGGTGGTGCTGCTCGACGAGATTGAAAAAGCCCATCCCGACGTTTGGAACGTGCTGCTGCAGGTGCTTGATGACGGCCGTCTTACCGACAACAAAGGCCGCGTGGTGAATTTCAAGAACACCATCATCATTATGACCTCCAACATGGGCAGCGATATCATACAGGAGGCCTTTGCCGATGTGATAGAGCGGAACAAAGACGTGATTGTAGAGCGGACGAAAGCGGAAGTCATGAACCGGCTGAAAGAAACCATCCGCCCGGAGTTTCTCAACCGCGTGGACGAAATCATCCTCTTCCAGCCCCTGCTGAAAGAAGAGATCAAGGGCGTCATCCGCATTCAGCTCAACAACCTGAAAGCGCTGGTTTTGCAAAGCGGCATCCAGTTACAGTTTTCGGAGTACCTGCTCGATTACCTGGCCGAAAACGGCTTTGACCCGCAGTTTGGCGCCCGGCCGCTGAAGCGGCTGATACAAAAGGAAATTGTGAATGCCCTGAGCAAAAAAATACTGGCAGGCGCCATTGATAAAACCCACCCGGTACTGGTGGATGTATTTGACGGCGTAGTGGTGTTTCGCAACGAAGTGGAGCAGCATGTGTAATGCACAATGAAGAATCAGTAACGAGTAAAAAGCCCCGCAGCGGTGCGGGGTTTTTTGCTTTTGGGCAAATGCCGCCCGGCCCGGCGCAAGGCTGGCGGCGCCACCGGGCTGTCCGCTGCTACTCCGCCACAAGGCCGGGGCACAAGGGCTTCAGCGGGGTATCCGCTGCCATCCCTTTTGCTGGAGGAAAGAGCAACAATACAAAATGTATAACGCGGTGGATTGTCCTAACGACAATACAAAAATTATAACGTTAGTTAGCTGATTATCAAGGGGGCATTTTTTTGCGGTGGAGAATTTTGTAGCATATATTTACGTGTTGGCAACAATTGTAAATCGACACTGTGACACCGAAACAAGTTGAGCGACTTCAAACGAAAATTTCCAGCATCAGGCGGACACTTGCCGCTGAAAAGCGAAAGTTTGGCTGCTATGACGACAGCCGAGGATTACGCTACCTGCCGACAAAATTTTTCATTCAACTTCAGGACTACAAGAGCGGACTGATTTATCTACGGTGGTTCCGCAAGAATTTTCCAGACGATGGGGGTTTTCCAGACTTCTTGTTTGAGTGGACAATTCTACTTTTCAAGTGCGGAAAAACCAAAGAAGCAGCAAAAAAGGCATTTGAAACCTTTTGCGCTAACACCTACTTGTTTGACAAGTTTTTCGGCAGACCCATAACGCCGGTTGACAAGTGGGAAGGTTCAAATCTGCAAGCGCCAGGCTTTACTGATTACTTGGGCTACTCGAGCATCCAAACGGGATTTTCTGACTTTGCTGAATGGCTGGACCACCTCATTTCAACAGACAACTTCAAAAGCCGCTGTAACAAATACATTGACATTCAAAAACAGCTCAAGACCGAAAATGACCGAGAGACACGTTATTACTTAATAATGCAGGCAAGACAACTGGGAGAAACTGAATGACGAACAACATGCTGCCACCAGCGGTTTGCTACTATGCCGGCAGATTTCTATGACTTATCCGAGCTTTTTTTTGTTGTTTTTTCAAG
>CBDUBQ010000016.1:0-114254 GCA_965365435.1 uncultured Flavisolibacter sp. | reverse complement strand
ATTTACAACTAACTTTATCAACAACGTGTGGGTTGTGCAACAGGCACATGGGTTTGGCGCTATGGCGGGGCGACCCAACTAACACCAGCACCTTATCGCTGTTCAGCACCAGTTTGAGGGTGACGGAACGCAGGTGAACAGCAGAAAAACATATCATCTAAAGAACTATTTTTATCAGCTGTTCGGGGCTGACGAATCACGGACTACCGCCACAGTCGCCAAGCCCTTAACCGTTGTGCGTCATGCTACCGACGACCGTGCAAGTTCTCAACATCAAACAAACAGGATAGACTTTTCATCTAAATTTGGAGTATGAACCAAGTAAATGAACCAGTAGAAACATACGGACAGCAAGGACTTGGCATTGGCAACTACGTTGACACCAGAAAACTTTATCCACTTTTGAAATGGGCAGGTGGCAAGGAACAAGAGCTTAAATATATCATACCCAACCTACCAGACCATTTTGAGAATTATTATGAGCCATTTGTAGGTGGTGGGGCAGTTTATACCGCTGTTCAGGCAAACCATTATTTTATAAACGACAAATCAGACGAGCTTATCTCACTTTATCGTAGCATAACCAATGGCGATAGGCCAATGTTTTTTAATGCAGTTGATGAAATAATACATAATTGGGATTTGCTAACGACTGTTATTGAAAAAAACGACAAGTTTTTCATTCAGACTTACAAGAAATATTCAAACAGTAAAATTGACGACAACAAGCTAAAGGATATACTTTTTGAGTTCATCCTTACTCATGCCGACCAGTTTAATGGCATGTTCTCTTCAATATTCAATTTCAATATCGAGAACTTTATCAAAGAGATAAAGGTAAATCTTATCCGAAAAATAAAACGAATGAAGGAACTTGAACAAATCAAAAGTCAACTTCCTGACCGCGATATTTTGGACAATATTGAAACAGCATTAAAAAGTGCGTTTTACATGCACTTTAGACATATCTATAATAACACCAAGAAATACAAAATAAATGCAGCCTTTAAATCCGCAATATTTCTTTTCATAAGAAACTTCGCTTATAGTGGCATGTTTAGATATAACAGTAGTGGCGAGTTTAATGTGCCGTATGGCGGTATTGCCTACAACAGAAAAAATTTTCTAAAAAAGGTTGATTACTTACGAACAAAAGAATTGCAATCACTTTTAAGTGCGACTACGATAGAAAATTTGGACTTTGAAAAGTTTTTTGAACTGCATCAACCTTGCAAAGAAGACTTTATATTTCTTGACCCGCCATATGACAGTGAGTTTAGCACTTATGCTAAGAATGAGTTCACAAGGGCTGACCAAACACGACTTGCAAATTATCTTGTTCAGACTTGTAAAGCCAAGTGGATGTTGATTATTAAAAACACTGATTTTATTTATAGTCTTTATTCCGATAAAGGATTAAAAATTCGCAGCTTTGACAAAACCTATTTGGTAAGCTTCATGAATAGGAACGACCGAAGTGCAGAGCATTTGCTAATAACCAACTATTAAACATGGCGACAAGGATTACAGAAACCGAATTGATACTTCCATCTCTATACCTAATGGAACTGAACGGAGGTACTATTACGACAAGCGAATTGATTCAGAAGCTGAGAGATATAATGAAACCATCAGGTGAAGACCTTCAAATACTATCAGGCAGGTCTGATGATAAATTTTCTCAAAAAGTAAGAAACCTAAAAGCACATAGCACGTTTGAAAGATTTGGCTATGCAGAGTACAAGGGAAGTGCACGAAGTGGATATGTTGAAATTACGAATGAAGGCAAACAGCATTTAGAGCAAAACAGAGATATTCTTAAATATCTTTTGATAAATGACTTTCCATATCAGATTTTGACGCAAAACTTGAAGCAGGTTGAAGAAACTCAAGACAGAAAAATCCAAACATTTGATGAGAACATCATTATATCCGAAGGCGTAAAGAAGGTAGCTGAAGTAGCCGTTTATGAACGTTCAAGAACGCTTAGAGATTTTGCTATTACTTATTTCACTAAAAATGGAAAAATCAACTGTAGCTGTTGCGCTTTCAACTTTGAAGATTTTTATGGACCCCAGATAGGTAAAGGCTTCATTGAAATACACCATACAAAACCAATTTTTAAATACGCTGACGAAGACCTACAAAACACTTTGCAGGACGCTGTTAAGAACTTAACACCAGTTTGTTCAAACTGCCATCGAATGATACACAGAAATTGGAGCAAACCGCTTGAAATACAAGTTTTGGTGAACAGTATTCAACAATACGGAACGTTCGACAGACAATAAGCACGAACGCACAACATTGGGTTTGCTGCTATGGCGGGGCGACCCAACGCAGCATCAGCTTCCGGTTCTGTAATCATCAATAGTCCCAGCGTGACGAACCGCAGATGAAAAATAGAGATAGATATCATCTTTACTAACTTTATTCAGCAGTGGTTCAGGGCTGGACGGAACTCGGAATACCGCCACAGCAGCAAGCCCTGTCCGTTGGTGGCAATGCGGTTTGACACACCCTAAAATGGCAAAACTTATCTTGACAATACTCATTTCCTTCTGTTTGACACAGGCTTTCGGACAGCTTAAACCAAAAGGGACGTTCATTGGACTTATACCCATGAAAGGTTATGGCGACCCTGCCAAACCAAAATATAAGTGGTATCATCTTTCAGAATTGACAATTAAAGGCGACAGTGTGTTTTTAGAACAATCACCTGTTGCGATTTTTAATAAAGACACAATATTTTCAGCCTCTGACGGTGGCTTTTATTATTATGCAGGAACAGTTCAGTTATTTAAAGGGCAGACAGTTGCCGACTTAACGTTAACTACATGCGACTATTGCCCAAACCAATTCATTAAATTCATCCCACCGAAACTTGTAAGAGACGTTGACAGTTCACAAGTAACCACTGTTGACACAACTACAACTTTCAAGGGACTGGACATGATTGAAAACACTTCAATTAAATATAAAACACTCTTTGTAGAAGGGACAAGAAATAAGGACGCCATACTTGTTGACAGAATTGTATACAGGCGACAAACAAAAAGATAGCACATGCCACCAACAAGGGTATTGCTGCAAGTGGGGCAGGACGTTGGAGCAATCGGCTTCAGTTCGCTACGCAGCAGCGGTTTCGGCTCGACGAATAAAGCCAGGCATTTAATTCTTATCTTCAAATTCAAAATAAAACCGGGCAGCAGTTCCGTGCGGGACGATTTCCAAATATCCCACCTGCAGCAATACCTGTTCGTAAGCTGCAATGCTAAACTAACATCATGCTCCGTTTGACAATTATTGTGACATTTATTTTCTGTTTGACAAGCTGCACTAATTCGGATAACAAACCAGTTATAGTTGATACACGGATTTCACCACCAGAGCCTGACAAAGACTTGCGTGAAAAGTATGAAGAACAGCAAAAGAAAAATTCACGAACTTGTGTATTTGACAATCCTGACACTTCTCTTTCAAACATAAAATTAAGAGACGCTGAAAGTGCGGCAAAAGTGCTTAATGTGAACCGGCTTAATGGTGACACCACCTATCATCTCTTGACAAAGGACAAAACGCAACTGTTAGGTGTAGAAGTTCACCCCGGTGACTATTACAACCAGATAAGTATTTTCCAAATAAAGTATGCAGACAAAATGAACCAAAGAGCCTCAACGTTGCCTGTAGACAAATTTAAAACTGAAAAGGGCATTCGGCTTGGGTTGACAACAAAGGAAGTTATTTCTCGTCTTGGCAACTGCTACTTTACCAGTGACAGTACAAGTGAGAATATTTCTATTAACTACAGACTTGAAAGTCCGCAAGATAGCCGGACAAACCTTCTTGAGCGACAAAACATGCCAATCTATTATGCGACATATCGCTTTAGAAACGACAAGTTGGTAGAATTTGAATTTGGTTTTGAGTATCCATAGTGTGACACAGAAGCACATGCAGCTTACATCGGTTTGCTGCTATGCCGGCAGACGAATAACGCCGAGCAGTAGAATCAACAATGAGCTTTTGTATATTTAATCAACAGCGGCGCCAGGCAGATGGAACACAGAATGCCGCCACAAACGCCAATGCTTCAACTTTGGGCGCCTATTAACCCCCATATTTGCATACGAAAACCTACAATGAAGAATCTATTTCTAACCTTATCGGCTTTTTTATTATCCCTGCCTTTTCTTCAGGCGCAGGAAATTGACAGCTTATCGTTTATCCGCTCCAAAAAAATGTCAGACGCTGACCTTGCCAAAAAGCGGGAAGGAACATTTTTGACCGGCTTGCCCGACCTTTCATCCGATCCTGTAACCGGTTTTGGTGTGGGCATCAAGTCAAACATTTACTGGAACGGCAAACGTTCCAATCCACTTTTTGCCTATACCCCTTACCTGGTGCGGCTCAAAGCCAACGTTGCCTACTATACCACCAACGCCAGGGAACTTAGCTTGTCGGCCGACGCACCCTATTTTCGAGGGTCACGCTGGCGTTTCAGGGTTGACTTCAAGGCTCAGCAAAACCCCGCCAACCTGTATTTCGGGTCCGACCAGTCCACCCTTGGTAAGCTACGTCTCCCATCCAATCCTGCCCTTACGTTCGACACCTACGCCGATTACGACGCGGCCCGCAAACGGCTTCGTCCGGGAGGGGCAGGGGAAGCAACGCTGGTAGCCGATGCACTATCCAACCGCTTTCGGGAGACAGAATTTATGCTGAACCTCAAGGCTGATTATGCAATCGGCAAAGGCAAATGGCGGTTGATGGGCGGCTATGAAATACAAAACCTGCAATACAAGACCTTCACCGGAACGCAAACCGAAGGCGTAAATGGAACCGGTGGCAAGCAGGACGTTCCAAACGGCAAATCCTTGCTGGAGCGTGACTTTGAGCAGCAAAAAATCTTCGGTCTGGAAGGCGGCTGGGTGTCCATTTTGCAAACAGCGCTCATTTACGATACCCGGGATTTTGAACCCGACCCCACCAAAGGAATTTACTTTGAGGCTGCCAATGAATTTTCAAACAGTGTCATCGGTTCTCAATTCAACTTTGATAAATTGCTTTTCCAGGGACGGGCTTACCGCAAGCTGCCTTTTGGCAAACGAACCGTGCTGGCGACAAGGCTTGCCACCGGAACCATTTTTGGAGACGAAGCACCGTTTTTCGAGTACCAGGACCAATGGAGCCCGGACGGCAGCATCAATGCCTTGGGCGGCAGACAGTCCTTGAGAGGCTACCGGCAAAACCGGTTCCTGGCACGAACGGTTGCCTTTGCCAATGCGGAGTTACGCTACCGCATTGCCGATGTGAAAATTGGAAAGCAAAATTTTGGCTTTGGCGTAGCACCGTTTCTCGATGCAGGAACGGTCAGAGACCGCTGGCAGAACTTGAGTTTTTCAGACATCAAACTGTCCTACGGGGCCGGTGCACGGGTAGCCTGGAACCTGTCCACTATTTTGTTTTTTGATTACGGCATATCTAAGGAAGACCGGCTTTTCTTTTTTGGCATCGGACAGATATTTTAACCGTCCGAGAGCTGCGCCCAACAGGTGTCTTTGTGCCGGTGGGGCACGACGTTGTAACATCAGCTTAGTGCAAGCATCAGCAGTAGTTCCGTTTACCTCATTCGCTATTCTTGTCTTAGGCAGTAAGCTTTTTGTTGATGGAATGAATGAGTACGACAGTGTGCAAAACGGAAAGGTCATCCGTGTTGCCCTTCACACGGTTCCCGTTGGCAGAGGAATGGGTGGGTTTGTTTTCAAAGGCCAAACTCAAGCCATACGTTTGAGCGGGCGAGGACAAGACGATCGCATCGGCGATACACTTTTATTGCGACCTGTTGATGGCAGGCAGAACTTCTATTTTCTTCATCAAGCCGGCACTTTTACTTTCGTGCTTTCGGTCTTTGTCAGCTTACTGGGGCTTGGTGGGGTGGTAGCGGTCGTCCGGGATAAAAACCACCCGGCTGCAGCAAGCCGGTTGCCAGTGCACCGGCCATCATCGCTTTGGCCAACGCTACTTCATTCTACTTTTTTCATACTACATTTAAGCAGATGGAAGGCTGTTGCCGGTGCACCGGGAAGCAGTTCTATCTTACACCGGCACGTAATTGAATCGTCGGAAAACATTCGATTCTGCGGCGGAAACCAGGGCTTCGGCCGCAATCGTTCGCACCAATAATGATTTTTATGAAGCAGCTATTTTTCGTGAGCTTTTTACTCGCCACATTTTTTGCAACTGCACAAAACGAAGTGGCGCTTTTTCCCGTGGCCAGCCCCAGGGGAAGCATTTACCAGCAGGTTGGCAACACCACAATTACCGTTGAATACGAACGGCCTTTGGCCCGCATGCGTACTATTTTCGGCAACCTTGTTCCCTGGAACCAGTTGTGGCGAACCGGCGCCGGCGCCAGTACAAAAATCAGGTTCGGCAAAGCCGTTGAAGTAGAAGGGCAACAGGTGCCGGCGGGTACTTATTCCCTGTTCACCATTCCCAGCCCGGAAAGCTGGATCGTGATTTTAAACGCCGATACGACTTTATACGGCACGTTTGGCTACAGCCAGGAAAAAGACGTGGCCCGTTTTGTTGTTAGTCCCCGTGCCACGCAACGATACTATGAGGCGCTAACCCTCGACATTGACCTGGTTCAAAGCAATGCCAGGCTGTTTATTTCGTGGGCGCAAATGCAAGTTGACTTTAATATTGTGACCTCAACGGCTGCCGACGCCCTGCAATTTATTCGGCAGCTGGCAACCGGTGCAAACACAAAGCCAGATGCATATTTTGAAGCGGCTCAATTTTTATTCTTCGAAAGGGCTCACCTGCCGGAGGCCCTGGCACTTGCCGGTAAGGCCATACAGTTGGACAGGGATAACGGCGGCGCTAGGCGGGTGAAGATGGAGATTTACGAGTACCTGGGATTGTACAAAGAGGCGTTGAACGAAGTAACCAACGCTATAGAAATGGAAAAGAAAAAGCGGTATGAAAAAGAGGCCGACCGTGCGTTGGAAATCGCCTATTGGCAAAGGCATGATAAACGAATACAAGACCTGCAAAAGCGTTAACGAAAGAAAATGGCGATCACCGATTGCCGGGTGAAACCATTACCCGAAAGCTGCGGGCCAATGAAGGAAAAATAAGCCGGTGGAGCGACTGTTTTCGGCGCTTGCGCCCTATCCTTTTGCGGCGATGTTTTGCATCGAAAAGCAAACATTCTTTACCCTGTGCAAAAAATCAAAAGCGGCGGATCGGCCTGCCGCGGAGTCACAACGCAGCAAGCCACCCCGTTGGCTTCCGCGGACAATCAGTTTTGTTACCTGTGCAAAGAGTTTATTGAAAAAAGATCGTTAAGCAAAGAATGGCAGCCGTTTATTTACCGCGGCTTGCTTACCATCTGGAAGTTGGCGGATTCTTACCCGGGCAGTACCAACACGCTCAACCCTCCCTCTCCCGCTGCTTTCTTGAAATCTCCCGGCGACGGTTTTCAAATGCTTGCATCTCTTTTGCCTTTTCCCAGGCCCGCAGCCAGTTTTGTTCGCCCACCGCCTCGTCGCTAACAGCATGTACAAACCAGCCCATAAAATTGGCCGTTTCAGGGTCTTGCTCACGCCATTTATTCCACTCGAATGTGCCCGACACCCCATGCATTTCCTGCAGCAGCAAATGAAGAACCGGCGTCTTGTTTTCAGCAGCGGCCTGCACATGATCAATGGCCAGGTCAACTTTTTCCTTGTTGCCCGAACGCAGGTAGCCGCGTACATGATCTTTCAGAGCTTCCCTGATGCGGTCCCATCCCGGCAGGCTTTCCTTATGCGCCTGTGAAAGGTAATAAGCTAAATCGCCGGGCCGGTTCGGTTTGCCGTCAAACACGCCGCTGTTGATCCACCGTATCCAAACCTGTTGCAGTTCCAACGAATCGGGGAAATGCCGCAGGGCAACGGCTGCCGCCACATCGGCAAACCGGGTGGCATCGGGTCGCACTGGCCAGGTTACCAGCCGTATCACTGCACGGCGTTGGGCCCCGGTAAAGCTGGTTATGTTCTGGTCAATGAAATGATACAAGGCCTGGTTGTTGGGTGGGTTGCATTGTTCCAGTAAAGCCAAAGCAGCCGGGATAACCTCCGGCGGCAATGGCTGGTGTCCAACAGCTGCCACCAGCGGAAGGCCACCGTCGCCGATCGTTTTTATCCATCTTGTGAGTGCTCTTGTGCCGGCACCGGCTTTACCAAACCCCAGTGCCGCACAGCGGGCCATGTCTTCCCGCGGAAACAGATCGAACAAAGCGTCCAGCGCCTCATCCAGCGCATGAAAGTCAACGCTCAAAACGGTATCAACGTTTTCGTAATGCAAACCGCCCGAATCGAGATAACCATGAATAAGCGGCGACAGGTTCGGCTCTTCCCTGGCCAGTTCGTGCAGAAATGCAGTGATGATCTGCGGGTCGGCGGGCGGTGGCTCCTGTTCAACTGACTGGTACAACTCCCGCACCAGTGTATCAAGAACGGTGCTGAACGAATAAAGCGAGACGGCATCGAGACCGAGATGTTCTTTAAACCGCTGATGCGTGGATAAGTCTTCCAGGAAGATGGGCACAACAGGCTTTCCATGTTCCATCGCAAATTCAAGTTCCTTACCCACCCAAAGCGAATCGGCTGATTTTTGCGACGCCAACACCACCAGCACGTCGGCATTTTCAATGTGCCGGCGAATGGATGGTGTAAGGGCAGAGCCGAGGCGCAGTTCGCGGTCATCGAACCATACCCTGATGCCGTGTGCGGCCAGCCTGCGCACGAGCCGGCGGGCCACTAATTTGTCGGCGTGCGAATAGCTCAGAAAAACCTGTGGCAAATTCATTGTCCCTTAAAGTTAGTGTCTTCCGTTATTGCCGATAGCAATCCGAATAACCATCGGGGACCGTTTTTCATCGCAAGTTGCCGGGCAAAAAACCAGAGCGACTCGATAGCCCGGGGCTTGTTTTTGCCAATTTTAGCAAATAACGCGGCGTTGCCAATATCTTAAAGCTTTCTAAAAATCAGAAAGTTTTTTGTGTGGAAAGTTGTGTAGTGGTACAAAGTTTGGCAAATACTGACCAAACGAACAACGATGAGAAAAATTCCACAGTTTTTAATTCTGACCCTGATCTCCGCTCTTTTCATAGCCGGCTGCAGCACAGCCACCCGTTCGCAAAAAGGCGCCGTCATTGGCGCTGCCGGTGGGGGCGCTGTGGGTGCCGTGATTGGCAAGGCCGCTGGCAATACTGCCATGGGCGCCATTATCGGTGCTACGGTAGGCGGCGTTTCGGGTGCGGTTATCGGCCGCAAAATGGACAAGCAGGCCGAAGAAATGCAGAAAGTTTTAGGCGATGCGGAAGTTCGCCGCGAGGGCGAAGGCATTGTCATCAATTTTAAAGAAAAAGTGCTCTTTAGCTTCAACAGCGCTGATCTGGGCGCCAATGCGCAAGGCAATCTTGACAAATTGGTGAACGTACTCAATAAATATCCCGATACCAATATTGAAGTCATTGGCCACACCGACGCTGTGGGTGCAGACGCCTACAATCAAACGCTTTCGGAGCGCCGTGCCGGTGCGGTGACGTCGTATCTGCGCAGTCACGACATTGCCTCGTCGCGGCTGACGACCAAAGGCATGGGCAAAACCGACCCCATTGCCACCAACGATACCGACGACGGCCGTGCCCAAAACCGCCGGGTGGAATTTGTGATCACCGCTAACGAAAAAATGAAAGAAGAAGCCAGGCGGGAAGCCGGCAGCCGGTAAGCGATTGCTTGCTGGTAGAAAAGAAAAAAATAATAACGACTCGACACTCACCATTTATTCGTCATCATTTAAACCTGGAATAATCTATGAAAAGGATCATCTTAACAGCAACAGCAGTAGGCGCCATCATGGCCGGAGCAATGGCCCAGCAATCCACATCCGGTACCGTTTCAAAAGGCAAAACAAGCATTGGCGTTCATGCCGGCGGTAACCTTTACAGTGCTTATGGCAAAACTTATAACGGCTCCGACCTGGCCAATAGCCTCAATGAGGGCTTCCGTGCCGGCGTGGACATTGCCATTCCGTTGGGTGCAGCATTTTATGTGCAGCCAGGCATTGACTTTGTGACAAAGGGCGCCGAGGGTACCCTGAACAACCGCGACCTGAAGCTCAATTATGTGGAAGTGCCGGTGACATTTGTGTACAAGCCAACCCTGGGCACCGGAAGCCTGAACCTTGGTTTTGGCCCATATCTTGGTTATGGTGTAGGTGGCCGCCTGAAGTATGCCGACGGCAACTCGAAGGATGTGGTGTTCAAAGATGAATTTGACTCCACCGTGCCGGAAGAACTGCAGTATCGCAAGTCCGATGCCGGCGCCAACCTGCTGGTGGGCTACAACTTCGCCAATAACCTGTCGCTTGACCTGAAAGCACAATTGGGCCTGAAGAACATTGCTCCTGACCGTCCGGCCAGCGCCGAAGGACAAACCTCTTACAAAAACATTGGTTTTGGTTTGTCGGTTGGATATCGTTTCTAAGCAAAAAACTGTTGAACATAAAAAGGCTGTCCCTGGTGGGCAGCTTTTTTATTGCCGGTTCATACAGCCGTTTTTGCAAATGATACCCTTGCCTTTTCTGTTGGCCTTACCCAGTCATTATTTTGCAGCCAAATGCTGCCGCATGAAAAGAGTTCTTCTTTTTGGCGCCACGGGCCATTTGG
Source organism: uncultured Flavisolibacter sp. (assembly GCA_965365435.1). Classification (GTDB taxonomy): domain Bacteria; phylum Bacteroidota; class Bacteroidia; order Chitinophagales; family Chitinophagaceae; genus Flavisolibacter. Next base: position 103,531 of record CBDUBQ010000016.1, on the reverse strand, counting down.
GTAAAAAAATTGCCGCCGAATTAAAATCAGCGGGCTACCAGGTAACGGCGGTTGTGCGCAACGAAAAAAAAGAAAAAGAAATGGCCGGCCTGGCGCATCATTGCATAGTGGCCGATGTGCTGAAAAAAAGCACGCTGCCGGGCATTTGCCAGGGTTATTCGGTTGTAATTTCGGCCCTGGGCAAATCGGTATCCATCAACGACCATAGCAAACCCTCCTTCCACGATGTGGACCTGCAGGCCAACAGTTATATTTTACAGGAAGCGGTAAACAGCGGTGTCGGCAAGTTTGTGTATGTCTCGGCCTTTCATGCCGAGCGGCTGCAGCACCTCGAATACTTCCGTGCTCACCATCTTTTTTCCGAAAAGCTGAAAGCCTCGGGTATTGACTATAGCATTATTAAACCGCCGGCCCTATTCAGTGCCTTCCTCGACCTGGTGCCGATAGCCCGCAAAGGACTGGTGGCTACCCTTGGCCGCGGCGATAAATTCACCAATCCTGTTTACGAAGGCGACCTTGCCCGCATTTGTGTGGAAGCCATTCACCAGCCACAGGCCGAAATTGAAGCCGGCGGTTGCGAGGTGCTGAGCCGGCACGAAATAAACGAGATCATTCAGCAAATGGTGGCTCCGCAAAAAAGCGTACGGCGGGTGCCGATGGCTTTCATCAAATTGTTATTGCCGCTGATCCGTATTTTCTCCCGCAACTTTTATGATAAGCTGGCTTTTTTTGTGGCGGTGATGCAGCAGGATGTGATTGCGCCACGGGTGGGGGAAACGACGTTGGCGGCGTACCTGAAACAGCAGCTTGGCAAAACAGCCACCGTAAACCAAACCGCCCGCAGGTAAGTTTGCCTCACTAGGTAACTATTCCCAAGCGTAACAAATGATTTGCCTGCAACCTGGCTTCTCTAACAGCAAAACATTTTTCACCCAAGCCCCAACCCCAAACGCCAAACCCCTAACTCCCAACCCATTTAACATCTCCCCTTCCGCATCCTCCGTACTTTTGCCGCCTGTATGAGAGAATTATCCCTGGTCATCCCGGTGATGAACGAAGAGGACAACATCAAGCCGCTGCTTGAAGCCATTCGCAGTGCCCTTCACGATTTCGATTATGAAGTGATCCTGGTGGACGACGGCTCGTCTGACCAAACCCGCCGCCGCATTGTGGAATATGCCGACGACCGCACCAAGCTGGTGGAGCTGCGCAAAAACTACGGCCAAAGCACGGCCATGACCGCCGGTATTGATCATGCCAATGGTACCTACGTGGCCCTCCTCGACGGCGACCTGCAAAACGATCCCACCGATATACCGTTTATGCTGGAGCTGCTGAAGCGGGAAGATTGGGACGTGGTGGCCGGCAACCGCAAAAACCGCAAAGACGGTATGGTGCTGCGCAAAGTGCCCAGCAAGATTGCCAATGCGCTCATTCGCCGCATGACGGGGGTTTACATTAAAGATTACGGCTGCACGCTAAAGATATTCCGCAAAGAAATTGCCGAGGACCTTGGCCTGTACGGCGAACTCCATCGTTTTATCCCGGTGCTGGCAAAGCTGCAGGGCGCCCGCATTACCCAGGTGGACGTAAAGCACCATGCCCGTCGCTTTGGCAAAAGCAAGTATGGCATTGGCCGCACGTTCCGCGTACTCTCGGATCTGGTGCTGATGGTGTTCTTCCGCAAATACCTGCAAAAGCCTATGCACCTGTTTGGCACTATTGGTTTTATTTCCTTCGGACTGGGCCTGCTCATTAACCTGTACCTGCTGGTCTTAAAAATCCTTGGACACGACATTTGGGGGAAGCCCTTGCTCATCCTGGGCTTGATATTTTTGCTGGGTGGCATTCAGCTCATTACCATCGGCATCTTAGCAGAAATTGCCGTACGTACTTACTTCGAATCGCAAAACAAAAAAACCTACCAGGTGCGGAAGGTTTACCATAAAGAAAAAGTGCGGGAGACGTTGGAAATAACTGTGTAGTGCAAAAGTTCACAGGTTTACAAGTTCACAAGTTTACAAGTTGGCTGGCGCCGATGATCCCGTTCTACTTTTTAAGATTTTTTGAACCCGTGAACCCGTGAACCCGTGAACCCGTAAACTCTTGAACTCCTTACGCCACCACCAACACTTCTCTATGCCGCAGGTACCAGTCGTAAAACGCCCGAATGCCGTCTTTCAGTTGGGTGGCTGGCTGGTAGTGTAATAAACGCTGTGCTTTGCTGATGTCGGCGCAGGTATGCGGCACATCGCCGGCCTGCTCGGGCAGTTGCTCCAGGGTTGCTTTCTTGCCCGTTACTTCTTCAATGGTTTGTATCAGGTCGTTCAGCGAAATCGAATAATGGTTCCCGAGGTTGATGATCTCGAACGGTGAGGCGGTGTAGTGGATAGCCGCAATGATGCCCTGTACAATATCACCCACAAACGTATAATCGCGGCTGGTAGTGCCGTCGCCGTACACTGGAATAGGCTCGCCGTGATCAATGGCCCTGATGAATTTATGGATGGCCAGGTCGGGGCGCTGGGCCGGGCCATACACCGTAAAAAAGCGCAACGCCACAAAACGCATGTTCGTGAGGTGGCTGGCCACATGGCCGGCCATTTCACCGGCCAGTTTGGTCATGGCATACGGCGAAATGGGCTGCAGCCTTTCCTCTTCATTCCATGGGCGGTTTTGATTAATGCCATACACGCTGCTGCTGGAGCCGAACACAAACTGCGGCACGCCGGTTTGGTGCGCAAAATCGAGCAGCACCTGCGTGCCTACCACATTGCTCTGCTGGTAGCCCACCGGGTCGGCAATGCTGGGACGCACACCTGCTTTTGCGGCCAGGTGAATGATCACATCCACTTTTTGCGGCAGAATTTTATCGAGTTCATGCGCCGTCAGGCCCGTGATGTCGCGGTCGAATACCAGGATGTTCTGGTAGTCTTCCCAGTCTTCGGTATTCAGCAGTTTTAGTTGCCGCGGATAAAAAGGATCGAAGTTATCAATACAGGTAATCAGCAAATGGCTATCCTCTTTCAACGCATTGATGAGATGGCTCCCGATAAACCCCGCGCCGCCGGTGATAAGATAATGTTTTTGGTATTGGCTCATTCCCTGAATTTAACTTTGCGCCTTTTAGCGTATGCGACTGCAAAGTAAAGAATATCAGAGGTTCCGTGCGGCAGTGCTTTTCAGCGTGGCCATCTCGCTGCTGCTGGCGGTATTTGTTGGTTTTTATGGCAAAGACCAGTCTTTCCTCATGATCAACGGCCGCTATTCGCCGCAGGCCGATTATTTTTTCAACTACGTCACCTATCTCGGCGATGGCTTTATCTGGGTGCCCATTTTTGTTTATACCCTCTTGTACAAACGCGATTTTTTTATTGCCGTGGTGGCGGCGCTGGTGATCTGTACGTTCATTACCCATTTTGGCAAGCGGGTCATCTTTGCCGGTGAGCCACGGCCCCTGCGCCTGATGCAAGACCTGGCCAGGGCGGTACCGCTCATGACCGGCCGCGATAATTACAGCAACAGCTTTCCGTCGGGCCACACCAGCACTGCCTTTACGCTGGCGCTGTTGCTGGCCTTTTTGGTGCGCCGGCGGTTGGCCGTTTTTTTATTTCCGCTGCTGGCCTTTTTGGTGGGCTATTCCAGGGTGTACCTGGCCCAGCACTTTGTCACCGATGTGCTGGCGGGTACCATCATCGGCATTGTTTCTTCGTGGCTGTCGCTGGTGATTTACGATGCCTGGCGCCGAAAGAGGGCCGCTAAAAAAGCCGCTGTATCCACCTGAGTTTTTACAACCCCTTAACCCGACGAATGGAATATAAAAAGCAAAGCCTTTCCCCTCTCAACCACCCGGAGTTTCGCCTGTTTTTGTGCTGCCGCTTTTTTTACATCATGGCACTGCGCATGGTGGCCACGGTAGTAGCCTACCAGCTTTTTCAGCTCACCAAAAGTTCGTTTTCCATCGGTATCGTGGGCCTTTCGGAATTTGTGCCCGTGTTTGCCCTTGCGCTTTACGCCGGCCATGTTATTGACCGGTCCGACAAACGAACGCTGCTGCTGAAAGGAATTGTTTCGTACGCGGTATGCGTGGCAGCGCTGGTGGCGGTTACCTCACCGTGGGCGCAGCGGCGCATGGATTTGCACACAACGGCCCTGTCGTTTTATATCATCATTTTTTTTACGGGTGTTATCCGGGCTTTTGCCGGCCCTACCTCCAGCGCCATTATTGCCCAACTGGTGCCGCGGGATGTGCTCCGGTTTGCCGCCAGCTTATCTTCCACCTCCTGGCTGGCGGCTTCCATCCTGGGGCATGCGTCAGCGGGTTTTTTAATTGCGGGCTTTGGCGCACACATCACCTTTGTTGTGATCCTGGTGCTGGTGACAACAGCGGCTTTTATTCTTAACCGGATTGAAAAAAAGCCGGTAGTGCAAACCAACCTCACGGCCAAAGCCTGGGACAGTGTGAAAGAAGGCTTGCGGTTTGTTTTTGGCCACAAGGTGCTGCTCAGCACCATCTCACTCGACTTGTTTGCGGTGCTGTTTGGCGGCGCCGTGGCGCTGATTCCGGAGTTTGCCGACCGCATACTGAAGGTAGGCCCGGTAGGCTTTGGCTGGCTCAACGCCGCCATGGACATTGGCTCGGTGATCGTTATTTTTTCGCTGACGCTGGCGCCCATTACCCGGCGGCAGGGCTACAAGCTGCTTTGGGCCGTGGGGGGCTTTGGCCTGTGCATTATCATCTTCGGGCTTAGCCGTACCTACTGGCTGTCGTTTGGGGTTCTAATGCTGGCGGGCATGCTCGATGGGGTAAGCGTGGTGATCCGCAGCACAGTACTGCAACTAACCACACCCGACGAAATGCGGGGCCGGGTGAGTGCCGTCAATTCCATGTTCATCAATTCATCGAACGAGCTGGGACAGTTCGAAAGTGGCTTTACCGCCAAACTGTTTGGCGGCGCCGCACCGGCGGTATTATTTGGCGGCAGTATGACGCTACTGGTCGTTTTCGTTACCTGGCTAAAGTCGCCGGGGCTGCGGAAGTTTGAATATTAGGATGCGTTGCGGTTGTTAGCAGTAGGGCAAAAAGATTTTCTGTAAAGAACAAAGCCACCGGAAAATTGTTTGTCTTCTTGAATTGATCATACCTTTCCTTTTCAACAACTGACCCATGCAAAGACGAACTTTTCTCCGCCAGGGCGGCCTTCTCGCCGGTGCTTCCTTTCTGCTGCAGCAAAAGGCCCTTGCTTCCTTTTTCGGCACGCAGGCCTTCAACATAAAAATGCTGCGCAATAACGTTGGCATTTTTACCGAGCGGGGTGGCACCATCGGTTTCCTGCTGACCAGCGAAGGCATCGTGGTGATTGACTCGCAGTTCCCCGATACGTCGGCGCATCTCATTGAAGAATTAAAGAAAAAAGGAGACGTGCCGTTTCGTTACCTGCTCAACACCCATCACCACGGCGACCACTCCGGTGGCAACATTGCTTTCAAAGGCTTGGTGGAACATGTGATGGCCCACGAGAATTCCCTGATCAATCAAAAGGCTGTGGCCGAACGCCAAAAAGCCACCGACAAGCAGTTTTATCCCGACCAGACCTTTGATAAAAAATTAAAGCTGAAGCTGGCCGGTGAAAAGATCGAAGGGCATTATTTCGGCCCGGGCCATACCAATGGCGATGCGGTGTATCATTTTCAGCAGGCCAACATCATGCACCTGGGCGACCTGCTCTTTAACAAAAGGCATCCGTTTGTTGACCGATCTACCGGGGCCAATATGCGCAACTGGATCAGCGTGCTGGAGAAAATACAGAAAGAAGGCAGCAAAGACACGCTGTACATTTTTGGCCATTCGCTTAATGCCGGCGAAGAAACCGGCAGCGCCGAAAACCTCAAAAAATTCCAGGATTACCTGGACAAAGTGTTACGCTTTGCAGAAGCCGAAATCAAACGCGGCGTCACCAAAGAAGAGTTCATAAAAAATACGGCTATCCCGGGTGTAACGGACTGGGGCGGGCAGGGAATAGAAAGGCCGCTCACCGCAGCCTACGAAGAAATATCTACTCCGGCCTGATTGATTTTAGGAGAAAATGAAAAAAGCCTGCTGCAACCTTGTGCAGCAGGCTTTTTTTCCATTCCGGACCGCCAGCGCCATCGTCGTTTTTCCGGCTGCCACCGCATTATACCATTTGCCATTCAATTTTAGGCTACCGGCGACCTTACCGCAGCTTCTTTCGGGATGGACAGGGCAACAAAACTCCGCCAGTTTGAACCGGTTTATTTTCATTGTCAAACTGGTATCAACCGGCTTCCGGATTTCTTCAATCTGACCGGCATGAAAGCCGCCCTTTTTTGCTTTTGAATGACCTCCCGATTGGGGCCTGATAAACGCAGTAAATCCTGTTGTCCGCGGCAAAACGTTTTATCCAAAAAAGATGCGTCCAAAATTGTGGGGCACAGCATTTCACTTTAGCGAAATGGCCCGAATATTTAACGCGGAGTGATTACTAGCGCCTGGTATCTCTCTTTTACTAACAAAGCGTGGCAGCAGGATGAATTTAGAAAGAGCGGCTCGAGATCATTTCAACTGCTGCGTCAGCCGGTCGAGTACATAATACGTGATGGGGCAAAAGGTCGAGTTTTTCAACGTCAAAGCCTGGCGCTTCACGATCACGTCTTCATCGGTGTAAGGAAACCGGGCGCAATCGGATGGGCGCACATCATAGATCGAACAAATGTTATCGCTGCCCAAAAACGGGCAGGGCGATGCTTTCACCACAAAATCGCCGTCTTCGTCCACCCGCAGATAGGTTTCAATAAACACACTTTCTTTTTGGCCCAGGTGCTTGCTGATGCGTTTTACATCAGTGGTCTTAAAGCGGGGCGAATAATTTTTGCAGCAGGCGGCACATTGCAGGCAATCTATTTTTTCAAAGGCTTCTTCGTGCACGGCCGGCAGCGCTTTCAGCACCGCATTTTTATCAGCACGGGATAGAAAGCTGCGGAACTGCTTTTGTTTTTCCCTGCTCTTTTTTTGCCAGTTATGGAGTGGATCGGCCTGCACGGCTGCAAAGAACGGAAATGATCCGTTAACGCCGGGCTAATTTGAAAACCGGATCATTGGCTTTAACCGGCAAAGAGAAAATTGTTTCAGGCGGATGATGACGGATGCGAGGCGAAGTTCGAAACCGGTTCTCTTTCCCCCCTATAATGGATGATCTGGTGTTGGTTCGCCAACTGCCTTTCGGGGTGCCGGTTTCGGCGGCTGCTTTCGACCACTTTGGGCTCATGTCAGTAAGTTAGGGTGTGTTGCTGCCGTTGGCGGGGACGCAAATGTGAGCAACCAAAGATCTTTATTCGATCGCTTAACTTAATAACATGCCCCACCTTGGTCGGGATTCCGTTTTTTCCTTTTGTCCCGGCTTCACCGGGCGATTCAGCCTTTAACCACCGGGGAGGGTTATGCCTGGCCCCGAAACTATACCCGCTAAAAAACACTAGCCGAGCCGGTTTTTTTCAATCACCACTTTTTTAAAACCGGCAGCAAGAAAAAAATTCAGTAGCACTTCCTTTGCCCGTTCCTCTGCCTGAAACAATATGCCCCGGCGCCTGGCTTCTTCCACTGCCCTTTTTCCTATGCTGTTCTTTAGCGCCACCACCGCCGTATTCTCCCATTCTCCTTCCTCCAGAAAAATATCGGTGCCCAACGGGTTCACTATCACATCCAGTATCTCGGCCGGCGGCAGTTGCAGGTGCACCGAGTCATGGCTGATATAGAGCTGTTGCGGCGAAAGTTTTTGCAGATCAACACCGGCATGCACCACGGCCCGTCCCACAACAATCAGGCGGCGGGTGGCGTGCACTTGCAGGGTAAACGGATTGAACACCTCACCCAGCCGCTCACCCACGGTTGTCTTCCGTGTGCTGTCGGCCGCCACTTCTGTATAAGCTGTAACGGTGGCCAGTTGCGCCAGCGGCCTTATTTGTTGCAGCACCACCGGTGTCTGGTCAATCTTTACCTCTTTTGGCCGGAACAAATCACCAACCGACGGAAGTATATCGAGCCTGCCCAGCAGCCACCAGGCCGCCAGTGCTAGCAAAAACAGGAGCAATATGTTTTTTAGCTTCTTCATTTTTCAAAGCGGATGGTGGCATTTTGGTAAGCGCCCTGCTGCAACAGCCGGCGAAGGAATACTGCCGCATTGACTTCGGCCGTTTTCAAAACACCCAGTGAGTCGGCCAGTTGGCGTACCTGTGCTTCGGCCTGGCGCAACAGAGCTTCGCGTTCGGCAGCCGAAAAACGTTCCCGAAATAAGGAGACGTCTTCGTAAAGGACTTTTATTTTATCGGGCGGAATAGAAACGCTGAAAATCTGTGATGGCGGCAACCGCAGGTTGATGGTGCTGTCGCTAAACGTAACATCGGCAGGCGACACAGCCTGCAGGTCCACGCCGGCCTTCACCACGGCTTCGATGGCGATCAAAATTCGGCGGTCGCCCCATTTGTACCAGGTTTTGTTATCGTTGGCCCTTACCATCTTGCTCAGTGTGTACTCGGCCGTTACCAGCTTACCTGTTTGCTGAATAGCCTGTACAAAGTCGTGTTGTTTTTTTTCCTGCCGGTGGCAGGAGAAAAGCAACAAGTACGTTAAAACAAACAGAGCCCATTGGAAGCGCATCTTTTGATCGTCTTTAAATCCCTACTTTGCAGGCTTTTAAGAGGTACAAACTATTTGCCTAAGTGTTGTTGCCATGATTAAAATGTTGTTAGTGGCTGTGGTGTTTATTGGCCCGGTTTCGCTTTCTGCGCAAAACCGGATCAATATTCATATCAACAACTTCCAGAACAACAAAGGCGCCTGCATTGTTTGCCTGTACAATGACCCCGGCGCTTTCAGCAACGAAGGCAAGCCGCTGCAGTGCACCACGGTGGGCATTGCCAATAAAATCACCAAAGCCGTTTTTGACAATGTGCAGGCCGGCACCTATGCTGTGCTGGTGATTCATGATGCCAACAACAACCGCCGGTTCGACACGAATTTTCTCGGCATTCCGAAAGAAGGGTACGGCGCCTCAAAAAACAAACTGCCATTTGCCGCCGCTCCAAAATTTGAAGAAAACAAATTTGCAGTGATTGACGGATCGCAAACGGAATGCGCCATCCGCCTGCGCTACATCTTTTGATAAAAAAATGCGCTGCCGATAAGCAACGCATTTAAATAGATAAGCCAGGCTGTTGGCTACTGGCTCCTTTTATACGTAATCTCCATGTTTTTAAACTCCTTGCCATCCGCGCCTTTGCTAAACATTTCCATTACCTGCGTATTGTCGTCAACCAATCGCATGGTTTGCCGGTAATCAACTTCTTTCCCAACCGAAGGGTCAACCATTTTACCGGCAATTGTAATGGTTTTCGAGCTGGCGTCCCACGGTCCTTCGCCCATCATCATGCCGGTGCCCATGTTATCAATCCAGGTGCTGATAAACTTCTTTTTAGCCTTGTCGAAAGCCAGCATGCTGATGCCTTCGAACGGCATACCGTCGAAGGTGCTTTTGTGCTCCGACCGTTGATAACGGCCTCCAAGAATGGTCTTGTTGACTACCATGCCGCTGTTTTTTGTTGGCGGCGCACCGGGTGCCATCCACATGGTAATATCGCTGGTCCATTTGCCATCCCACGAGGCCATGAGCTGATGTTCGTTGCCTGGTGTCATGTATTCCTGCCAGTTCTTCATCATGGTGGCCGAATCGGGCATGGCCTCAGGGGCGGGGGCGGGGGCTTCGGCCGATTTGACGATGGCTTCATCTTTGGCCGCGCCGGTTTTGTCGGCGGTGCTGTCGCAGGCCAGCAGCGTGCCGGCGGCAGCAAGGAGGAGGAGGACTTGTTTCATACATTAAAATTTTCAGAAAGGTACAAAACCGTTGAGCGATGTCAACCCCTCACCGCAGGATTTCTTCCACATTGCGCTGAATATTTTCGCACATGCGCTGCATGGGTAAATCATTGGCGTCCCTGCCAAAAGGGTCTTCTATTTCCTCGGCAATCAGCTCCAGGCTGCCCAGCACATAAAAAATAAACACCACCACCGGAATGGCGAAATAACCGAGGCTGAACACGAGGCCAATGGGCAATGTGAGCACATACAGCACAATAAACTTTTTAATGAACTCGCTGTACGAGTAGGGGATCGGTGTGTTTTTAATGCGTTCGCAGGCGCCGCACACATCTAAAAAGGCGGCTGCCTCGGGTTGTAGAAACAGGAGCTGGCTGCCCGATATTTTTTGCTGGCGGTACAGTTGCTGCAGCCTGGAAAGCAGCGTGCCGGCCACCTGGGTAGGCAGGTGCCTGATAGTGTCATCGTTTGGCAGTTCGGGGTGTGGCTGATCGTCGAGAAGCAGGGCCGTTTCGTCGGCCAGCAAATGCTTTTTCAGGGCAAAAGCAAACGACGGAATCTGGCGGGCAAAAAAAGCCCGGTCGGGGTCTGAAGCTTCGAGAATGGACGCCAGCTTAACGGCCAGGTTGCGGCTGGTGTTCACCAGAGCGCCCCATTGCCGCCGCCCTTCCCACCACCGGTCGTAGGCGGTATTGGTACGGAAAACCAGCAGCATGGAAATGGCAAATCCCAGCAGCGTGTGCAGGATGGAAATATTCCGCAGCTCGCTTTTGTCCGACAGGCGCAGGTACTCCAGCTCCAGATAGCCAATGCCATAGGTATAGAGGCCCATGAGCACCAGCAGCGGAAACATCTTCCGCACCGTATCGGTTTTGTGAATGCTGAAAAGAAACCGCAGCCAGCTTTTGGGATTGTAAGAGATCATGGGCGCCATTCAGCCAGAAATAAGACTGAAGGCGCAAAAGTAACGGCTGCCACACAAATCAAGGCTACCCTCGCCGGGGCCGGGTTTGTTCTTTATTTGCCGCCTTCAACGAAAAGGCCCTCCACCAAACCGTCTTTTTCCGGCAGGCTAATGCCAATCAATACACCAATCCGCCTTCATCGTCGTTCACCAGCTTTTGCGCCAGGTCCACATCAAATACCTGGCTCTTGTCTTTGATCACCTGCCGCAAAATATCGTGGATGGTGACCACGCCCTGCAGTCCGCCGTATTCGTCAAACACCAGCAGGTACCGCGATTTGGCCTGGTCCATCAGGTTCATACAGCGCTCCACGGTGTCGTGCAATTCCACTACCGGCACGTCGGTGCTCATCACTTCTTCCACGGTGGTTGTATTGCTGTGCCGCCCCTGCAAAATCACCTTACGGCTGTAGTCGCGTTCGGAAAAAATGCCTTTATACTGTTCGCCGTCCATGACGATAAGGTAACTGAGGTTGAGCGAATTCAGGAGGTTCAGCGCATCAATCACCAGCGTTTTCGGCGCTACCTGATTAAAGGGCTTGGCTTTGGTCTCTAAAATGTTTTGAACTGTGCGCATACCATTATTTTAAGGGTGGCAAAATAGTGAAACTGACCCAGCGAAAGTATGACTTCGGTTAGATTTTGGGCCCGCCGGCCCGGCGCCGGGCGTTTGGCCATTTTTCGCCAACACGATGGCTACCGCCAACCACCGGAAAAAAGCAGGGGCGAAAAGCAGCGGGGCCGCCCCGTTGCCTCCGATAGTGGTTCTACGGCTCCATTTAGCGTGGTTTCCCTTTATCTGCCGGGCAAATCCAAAATAACCGGCACCGGGGGGTTGTTTTTTCTAACCGGCTGTCTATCTTGGTCGGGCGTCCCGATCCTTGTAAAAACCTAAACGTCTAAACCTATGAATGCTTTGGTGCAATGCCATCGTCGTTCCTTAACGATACTGTTCTTTCTTTGCTTTGCGCTGGCCGCCGCCGCACAACCCAAAGCGGGTTTTTCGGCCAGCCCGGTGGCGGGCTGTTCGCCGCTGGTGGTGTATTTTTTCGACAGTTCTTCCGGCAATCCCACCCAATGGCGGTGGGACCTCGGTAACGGCGTCACCTCGCAGTTGCGCAACCCTTCTGCCACTTATTTTAATCCCGGCACCTACACGGTGCGGCTCATTGCCAGCAACAGTCAGGGCGCCGACTCGCTTGTAAGGCAGGAATTTATTACCGTTTATGCGGCGCCGCTTCCCGATTTCAGCACCGATAAGTCCACGGGCTGTTTTCCGCTGGCGGTTCGTTTTTCCGACAAAAGCCTGGCGGGCAGCGGCAGCCTTGTTTCGTGGCAGTGGGATTTTGGCGACGGCACCATCTCCACCGAAAAAGATCCCGAACACGTTTATACCTCGGCGGGCAATTTCACCGTCACGCTGCGGGTGACCAACTCGTTTGGCTGCGTAAAGTCAGTTACACAGGCGGGCCTTGTTTCCATCTCCAACGGCGTAAAAGCCGCTTTTTCCCATACCAATCCCGGCCTGTGCCGGGCGCCGGCCACGGTGCAGTTTACCAACACCACTACCGGGCCGGGTCCCTTGTCTTACCAGTGGTCGTTTGGCGACGGCGCCACCAGCACCGCCGGCGATCCCATGCACACCTACACAGCCAATGGCAACTACACGGTGCGCCTGATTGCCACCAGCCCGCAAGGCTGTGTGGATACGCTGAAGAAGGAAACGCTTTTCCGGATTGGGTCGGCCCTGGCCGGGTACACTGCCCCTTCGTCGGCCTGCATCAACGAAAAGCTCACGTTCACCAATACCTCGCCGCCCACGATCGTCAGTGCCCAGTGGGATTTTGGCGATGCCACTTACTCCACTGCCATCAACCCCACCAAAATTTATACACTGCCCGGCACTTACACCGTGCGGCTGATTGCCAACTTCGGCACCTGCACCGATACGGTGCGAAAGCTGTTTACCGTTTCGGCCCGGCCGGTGGCTGATTTTACGGCCACTAAGCAGGCGGCCTGCAAGCTGCCCGTACCGGTTCAGTTCAACAGTTTGGCCACCGGCTCCGGCCTCACCTACGCGTGGGAGTTCGGCGACGGCGGCAAAGCCACCACCGCCAACCCTTTGCACGCCTACAGCAAGGAGGGCAGCTATACCGTGCGACTGATTGTTACCGGCCGAAGTGGCTGTAGCGATACGGTGACGAAAAAAGATTTTATTGTGGTAGAGAAGCCGCGCATTCAGCTACACGGGCTGCCGCGAAATGGCTGCCTGCCGGCCACCATCTACCCCACCGCAACGCTTTCTACCAGCGGGGCCATCAGCAGTTACCGGTGGAATTTTGGCGACGGCACTACCTCTACCCTGCCGGCACCATCGCACACCTACACAGCGGCCGGCAGCTATGCCGTTAGCCTTATTGTGACCACGGCCGACGGCTGCACCGATACGGTGAACTATCCCAATGCCGTTCGGCTTGGCGAGAAACCAAAGGCCGCCTTCACTCATCAGCCGAAGAACGTGTGCCCGTTCGAGAAAGTGTTTTTCACCAATGAAAGCACCAGCACCGCCGACCAATGGCTCTGGACTTTTGGCGATGGCGGCACCTCCACCGAAGCCAATCCGTTTCACCAGTACAGCGATACCGGCTGGCAAACGGTGACGCTGATTGCATTCAGCAATACCTGTCCCGATACGGTTATTGTCAAAAATGCCGTGTATGTCAATCCGCCGGTGTCCATCTTTACTGTAGGCAACGATTGCAACAACAAATACAGCAAGCAGTTTACCGACAAATCTTTGGGACCAAAAACCTGGCTCTGGGAGTTTGGCGATGGTGAAACCTCGTCGGAACCATCGCCGCTGCATACCTACCAGAGCCCCGGAACGTATGATGTAAAGCTCACCGTCACCAATGGCAATTGCTCGCATTTTTCCATCCGCAAAGTGTCGGTGATAGATGAGAAAGCCGACTTTTTGCTGGCCGACACGGCCCTTTGCCGCAACGCCACCACCAGCTTTACCACCCAGGGCATCAACAGTGCCAACATCGGGTCGTGGCGCTGGGATTATGGCGATGGCAACAGCTCTGCCGACGTTCGGCGAAACAGCTACAAGTACAGCCGCACGGGCCTTTATTCGGTCACGCTCACCATCACCGATATTTTTGGCTGCAAAAGCAGCAAAAGCCTGCCGCTGGAGGTGTTTGGGCCTACGGCGAAGTTTACACCAGCCGTTGGCAGCGCCTGCCTCAAAGACAACCTGATTCAGTTCAACGACTCCTCTTCTTCGGATGGCCGCCATCCGATTGTACAGTGGCGCTGGAATTACGGCAATGGGGTGATAGACTCCGCCACCGCCGGCCCTTTTCAGCACCGCTACAGCGAGGCGGGCCTCTATGTGATAAAGCTGACCGTGACCGATGATTTTGGCTGCACCGACAGTGCTGCCGGCACCGCGCCGGTGGTGATTGCACAGCCGGTGGTGTCGTTCCTCATTAGCGATTCGGCAATGTGTACCGGTAAAAACATCCGGTTTACCAATACCACCACGGCATCTATGCCCGCCTACCAATGGAGCTTTGGCGACGGCGGCCGTTCTACCCTCACCAATCCGCTGTACGCCTACCCGGCCGAAGGCCTGTACTCTGTAAAGCTGGTGGTGACCGACCGTTATGGTTGCAAAGACTCCCTCACGAAAACCGACCTGATTTCCGTTTCGTACCCGAAAGCGGCCATGACCGTTTCCGATACGCTGGGCACCTGTCCGCCGATGCTAGTGCACTTTGGCAGTCTTTCGAAAAATTATAGAAGCATCATTTGGGATTTTGGCGATGGCAACACATCACGCCTCGACACGCCCTCGCATTTCTATGCCACGCCGGGCACCTTTAAAGCCTACCTGGTGGCAACCGGCTACGCCGGCTGCACCGATACCGTGCGGCAAACAATTGTGGTGAAAGGACCCAGCGGAACCCTGAGCTATGCGCCGCTCACCGGTTGCAAGCCGCTGACGGTGAACTTTACCGCCACAACCAAAAACAATGCATCGTTTATCTGGGATTTCAGCGATGGTGCCACCATCGGTTCCAAAAAAGACACGATCTCTCACACCTACACCGTGGCGGGCGATTTTGTGCCGCGAATGATCCTGACGGATGCCGGCGGCTGCTCGGTGCCGGTGGAAGGCAAAGACACCATCCGGGTGAAAGGTATTGTTACCGACTTCACCCTGGACACCACCACCTTTTGCGACCTGGGAACCGTGCGCTTTACCAACCAAACGGTGAGCAACGATTTTATCACCGGCTACCATTGGCGTTTTGGCGATGGCCAGGAGAGCACCCTCCCTCACCCGGTCCACCAGTACCGGCAGCCCGGTATCTACACCGTGGAACTGGTAACCACCACGCAAAGCGGATGCAGTGATACAAAACAGCTACAGGACACGGTGAAGGTGTACCAGAGCCCAGACATAAAAATCATTGGCGATTCGGCCGGCTGCGCACCGGCCACCCTGCAGGTGCAGGGGCAGGTGATCACCGGCAATGCGGCGCTGCTTAGCTGGGCCTGGAACATGGGCAATGGGCAAACCGCCACCGGGCCCGTTCCGGCGGCACAGCTTTACCGGGCCGACGGACAGTACACCGTCAGCACCACCGTAACCGACCAGCATGGCTGCTTCGACACGGCTTCGCGGCTTGTGACATCGTTTCCCTTGCCGCAAACCGAAGCCGGCACCGACCAATGGATCTGCCGTGGCAGTATTTACCAATTGAAGGCCACCGGCGCCGATACCTACCAATGGGCGGCCGCGCCATCGCTAAGCTGCACCACCTGCGACGGACCGCTGGCGGCGCCGGCCGATTCTACCCAATATGTTGTCACAGGCTTTAACCGATATGGCTGCAGCCGTACCGATTCCATCACCATTCGGGTGCACCAACCCTTTACGCTGGAAGTAGGAAGAGGCGATACGATCTGCGTGGGCAAAACCGTGAACCTGGCGGCCAGCGGTGCCGACCACTATACCTGGACACCGGCCGCCGGCGTACGCAACACCGCCGCAGGCGTGACCACCGCCACGCCGCAGGCTACCACCACGTACCAGGTAGTAGCAAAAGACAATGTCGGTTGCTTTGCCGACACAGGTTATGTGTTCATCAAGGTATGGCCGATACCCACCATTCAAATGGCCACCAGCCAAACCTTGTCGGTGGGCGGCGCCCTTACACTGCAGCCTGCTTATTCGGCCGATGTCACATCCTACCAATGGGGCAATGCGCAAACGCTGAGCTGTACTACTTGTCCCGCACCGGTGGCCAATCCAAAAACCGAAACAAAATACACCATTGATGTGCGGAACGACGGCGGCTGCACCGCCAGGGAAACCGTTACCGTGCGGGTGATCTGCAATAATGGAAACCTATTTATACCCAACACGTTTTCGCCCAACACCGACGGACGCAACGACCGTTTTTACCCGAGAGGCACCGGTATCAGCAGCATCAAATCGCTGAAGATTTATAACCGCTGGGGCGAAACCGTTTTCAGCCGCGAAAACTTCAGTGCCAATGAAGCAACTGCCGGGTGGGACGGTACTTACAAAGGCGCCGTGCTGCCATCGGATGTTTTTATTTATACCTGCGAAGTGGTATGCCTGAACAACGAAGTGCTGACGTATCGCGGCGACCTGACGCTGCTGCGGTAAGGCCGGAAGCAAGTGGTAATAATGATGGGCGCAAAATCGGAGCCTTCAAAAAAAACAGCCATTGGACGAAAGAAAAAAAGGAGAAAACAAAAAAGAATCAACATAAACAAAACCGAACCTATTGAAAACAACAAGTGAGTGACGACTGACCAGTGGTCATTCACTACCGAACCTCCACCTTATGAAAAAACAGTACCGTCAACTAATTTTCCTGGCCTGCAGCCTGCAGATGGCTGCTTGCTGCTTTTCGCAGGATCTGCATTTTTCGCAATTCTTCGAAGCTCCGCTTTATCGCAACCCGGCGCTGGCCGGCATTGTATCGGCCGATGTAAGGGTGCAAACCATTTACCGGTCGCAATGGAACAGCATTGCCAACGCTTATAAAACCACCTCGCTGAACGCCGAATACAAGCTCCCGGTGAGCGGCGACGATTTTGTAACGGTTGGCGCCCAGGTGTTTCACGACAGGGCCGGCAGCACCAACCTTACGACCACGCAGGTGCTGCCCGCCGTCAACTACCATAAATCACTGAGCACCGAACGCAACGTGTATTTATCGCTGGGTTTTATGGGCGGCTTTGTACAGCGCAGCGTGGACCGCAGCAAAATGACCACCAACAGCACTTACGAAGGACAGGGCGATGGTGAAACAGCGATGCTGCAGTCGCGGTACACCTATCTTGATGGCAGCGCCGGCATCAGCCTCAATACTCAATTGAATGAAAACCCGGAGAATAGCCTGGTGCTGGGTGTGGCCTATCATCATTTCAATAAACCCAAGGCATCATTTTACAGCAACACCGGCATTTCGGTTCAGCCGAAGACTGTTTTTAGCGCCGATGCCCGCTTTGGCCTCAACGACCAGTTTAGCGCCACGGTGTATAACGATCATGTGCGGCAGGGCGCCTATAGCGAAACCATGAGCGGTGCGCTGATTGGTTATAAGATTGGCGCCTACACTGCTGAACCAGACATGGTGCTGCGGGCCGGCATGTTTTACCGGTGGGGCGATGCGGTGGTGCCGGTACTGCAGCTTGACTACCGGCCGTTTTCTTTTTCGATGAGCTACGACGTAAATCTTTCGGCGCTGTCAACGGCCAGCAACGGCCGTGGAGGCTACGAGCTGTCGGTAACCTATGCCGGTTTTCTCGACCGGGAAAATTCCAGCGCCAATGCCGTGCGTTGTCCGCAGTTTTAGGTGAGGCGTTGATTGGTTGATTTGTATAAATCATCCAGTCATCCACTTATCAACCTACCAACTTATCAACGACTCAACCAATCAACCATATTAAGACAACTTTCAATTTTCGGTGCCGGCACTTTTCCTAAGTTGCAAGAGCATGAAATACTTTGCAGCACCGGGATCGGTTGTCCGGAAAATCTGGGGGAAAAGCGATACCATCCTTTTTATTTTTTCGGGTGCCGCGGCCGAATTTGCCCTGAACAAAGCGGTGGACTGGCTGTACTTTACCGGCCGCCTGCCGGCCGATCCTATTGGCCGCCTGTTTTCCACGGTGAGTTATGCCCGGCAAATCGTGTTTGCGCCCGAAGACGAAGCGCTCAAGGCCATTGATAAAATCACCGCCATCCATGCCGGTGTGGAAAAGGCCCGCGGCGCCCGTATTCCCGACTGGGCTTATCGCGATGTGCTGTTTATGCTGATCCATTATTCCATTGCCGCCCATGAGCTGCTGGAGCAAAAACTCTCCAACGCCGAAAAAGAGGAATTGTACGCAATTTTTCTCCGCATTGGCCAGCGCATGCAGATTCCCGGGCTGCCCCTCACCTACCGGGCCTGGCTGCCGGTGCGGGCCCAACATCTTCAGAACGATTTGGTTCTGAGCCGGTACACGCAAGATCTGTTCCGGCAATACAAAAAAAGCCTGGGCGCCTTTCGCTACCTCGTCATGAAGGAGGGGCAGCGGCTGGTAGTGCCAGAAACGGTGTTGCAACTTTTACATTTCAGAAAATTTTCCTTTCTTACACCCATCGTTCCTGTTTACAAAGCAAGCAGGTGGCTAAAACTGGACTGGGTGATCAAGGCCTTGTTGCTACCGGCGGCTTATAAACAGCAAATTCGTGCGCTGGACATAACAACCACCTAAACCCACCCAATGATTAAACAAGCCTACCTTGCACAGGTTGTGCAACGCGGCGTGCTGCCGGCGCATGCCGAAGAGCTTTGGCAGGAAATAGAAACTGCCTACACCGAAGCGGGCCGCCACTTTCACGATCTTTCGCACCTGGAGTACCTGTTTGCCGAACTAGAGCCACTGGCCTTCGACGACCGTGAAACGCTGCTGTTTTCGCTGGTTTATCACGATGTGGTTTACGATGTATCGCAACACATGGTGCAGCACGACAATGAAGAGCGCAGTGCGGCAGTGGCCGAACGTCACCTGACACGCATTGGTTATCCGCCCCAAAAAATTGAACATTGCTGCCGGCAAATTCTGGCTACCAAATACCACAAGGTTTCGCCCGACAGCGATACCAACCTGCTTACCGATGCCGACCTCAGTATATTGGGCCAACCCTGGCCGGTGTACGATGCCTACCGGCAAAATGTGCGGAAGGAGTACATGATCTACCCAGACTCAATCTTCGTTGCCGGACGGCGAAAAGTGCTGCACCATTTTTTGGCCATGGAACCGCTTTTCAAAACCGAGCATTTCCGGGAGCGGTACGAGCAGGCGGCAAAAGAAAATATGAAAAAAGAAATCAGCCTGCTGCAAGGTTGATAACAACCCTCAATGCCGTTGCCATTGTTGTTTGGCGGACGCCGTAGGCGTCGAATAGCTGTAGGAAGGGGAAAGCCTACGAAAACCCTACTCCGTTAGGAGTCGAACAGCAGCCAATAGCCGTAATGGACTAACGCCGGTTCGGTAGAAGGCAGCTATGGTTAAAGCCCGAAGGTGGTGATACCATGAGAAAAGCAAAAGGAGTAATGAACGACAATCACGAACATCATCGCTCTACATATTGCTGCAACGGCGTTTGACAGCGATGGGCGTCCCCTCATTTATTTTATTACAGATATTGCACACCTATGGCGTCCTTTATAATCATCTAAACAACGTAAGGCCAATTTGCATTCACACGATGATGGCTGGATGACAACCAAATCAGCAGCGATAGAATCAAGTAGCTAATGGCAATGAAGTTATATTGGCTTGCCAAACATCCATCCCTTTGCGTTTTTGGTTTGTCTTTATGCGTGAAAGGAAACCAAGCCAGCATCGGCCAGAAAAAACGCTCTTCTATTTCTTCATAAAGCCCCGTATCCACTGTGTCTTTGTGGTGAGGGAACACTCGCCTACACAACTGCTTTCGAAGAGTAGAATATGGTATTCGTTTGTCTATGGTAACAAGATCGAACTTTCGTAGCGCAGAGCCATTAATTCAAATAAAACACGCCGGCGTTAGCCCATTATCAAAGAACGGTTGCCAACCAAAAAAAAGAGTTTTATGAACCAAAACTTCTGCCGGAATCGAACAGGCGCAAACGGCAGCTACTGCTTAACGGCATCGTGAAACGAAACGTCCGATACAGCTTCCGTCGCACCCGTTTTTTCTTGCTGCCGATGCCATTCTTCTATTTTCCTTAATTTACAAAAGCAATGGCCCTTAAAGGCCGGTGCTACCTGAGCATGAAACTCCTGATCACCCTTGCTTTTTTGTTTTTTGCTATGCAGGGGCAAGCGCAAAAAGTGGTGGCCCTTACCATTGACGGCACCATCAACCCGGCTTCGGCGGGGTTTATTGAAAAGGCCGTGCGCAAGGCCGAAAAAGACAACGCAAGTTGTGTGCTGCTGCGGCTAAATACGCCGGGTGGCCTCTTGAAATCAACCCGTAACATTGTTGCCACTATTTTTTCTTCGGCTGTACCGGTGGTGGTGTTTGTGGCGCCCGAGGGTGCACAGGCCGGATCGGCCGGTGTGTTTATTACAATGGCGGCGCATTATGCTGCCATGGCGCCGGGCACCAATATTGGTGCGGCGCATCCGGTGTCGCAGGGCGGACAAAGCGATACAGTGATGACGGCAAAAGCCACCAACGATGCAGTGGCCTTTATCCGGAGCATTGCCGAACAACGCGGCCGCAATGCCGACTGGGCGGCCGATGCCGTTCGCAACTCGGTATCCATCACCGGAAGCGAAGCCCTTCAAAAAAATGTCATTGACACCATTGCCACGTCCACCACGCAATTGCTCGACTGGCTCGACGGACAAACCATACAAGTAGCGGCCGGCCCCGTCACCCTCCGAACGAAACAAGCCGATGTGGAAGAACTCGAGATGGGCTTTATGCAAAAACTGCTCGACATCATCAGCGATCCCAATGTGGCATACCTGCTGCTCATGCTTGGGTTTTACGGGCTTCTGTTTGAACTGTACAACCCCGGCGCCATCCTGCCGGGCATCATTGGTGGCCTTGGCCTTATCCTTGGCCTTTATGCCCTTAACACGCTGCCGGTAAATTATGCCGGGCTGGCGCTGATTATTTTCGGGATTATTTTGTTTTTATTGGAGATAAAAGTGACCTCGTACGGCATGCTCACGATCGGTGGCGTGCTGGCCCTGCTGCTTGGATCGTTTATGCTGATACGGGATGATGTGACCTTCCCGGTTTTTCAGCTTTCCAAAACCGTTATCATCACCACCACGGTGGTTTCGGCTCTTTTCTTTGGTACCATCATTGGTTTGGGATTGAAGGCGCAAAAAGCACCGGTGGTAACTGGAACGGAGGGCATGCTGGGCGAAACAGGTGAGGCCGTAACCACGCTATCGCCATTTGGCACGGTGCGGCTGCACGGCGAGTTGTGGAATGCCGAAGCCACCGCAGGCGCCGTGGAAAAAGGGGAAAAAGTAAAAGTGACGGCCATACGGGATTTTCTGTTGTTCGTTGAAAAGAGCTGACAACGACAAGAAGCAACAGGCAGCGGGCAATCAGCAATCAGCAATAGGCAAGTTTAAAGTACAGTAGATAAAAAACAATTAAACCAACCAACAATCAATATGGATCAAGTTCCTGTTTCGCTCATTATCATTGTTCTTTTAGTGGTTATTTTCTTATCCAACTCTATTCGCATTCTGCGGGAGTATGAACGGGGCGTCGTGTTTCGGCTGGGCCGGCTGGCCGGTGTCCGCGGGCCGGGCTTGATCATCCTTATTCCTATTTTGGAAAAAATGGTAAAGGTGAGCCTGCGAACGGTGGTGTTTGATGTGCCGCCGCAGGATGTGATTACCGAAGACAACGTATCCATCAAAGTGAATGCGGTAGTTTATTTCCGGGTGATGCAACCCGAAAAAGCCATCATCCAGGTGGAAAATTACATGGTGGCCACTTCGCAGTTCTCGCAAACAACGCTGCGCAGCGTTTTGGGCCAGTCAGAACTGGATGACCTGCTGTCGCAGCGGGAACGGATCAACCAGAAACTGCAAATG
Organism: uncultured Flavisolibacter sp.; assembly: GCA_965365435.1. Taxonomy (GTDB): domain Bacteria; phylum Bacteroidota; class Bacteroidia; order Chitinophagales; family Chitinophagaceae; genus Flavisolibacter. The sequence goes on along the minus strand of CBDUBQ010000016.1, from coordinate 81,524 downwards.
ATCATTGATACCCACACCGAGCCCTGGGGCATCAAAGTATCGAACGTGGAGGTGAAACAAATTGACCTGCCGCAGGAGATGCAGCGGGCCATGGCAAAACAGGCCGAAGCAGAACGGGAACGCCGCTCGAAGATCATTGCCGCCGAAGGCGAATTCCAGGCTTCGCAGCGCCTGGCCGATGCCGCCAAAGTGCTGGACGAACAACCCAGCGCCCTGACGCTACGCTACCTGCAAACACTCCGGGAAATTGCGGTAGAGAATAATTCGACCACCATCTTCCCGGTGCCGATTGATTTTCTGAAACCTTATTTGACAGCGCTGCAGGAAAAGAAGTCGTAGAGGGGTTGTTTTTGAAGTTGACAGGTTGAAATGTTAACAAGGAAAACCAACTAAATGAGCTTTCAAACATTTGAAGACCTGGAAGTATGGAAACAAGCAAGGAAGTTGAAAATTGATATTCAAAACTTAACCAAAAACTTTCCGGCAGAAGAAAAATTCCGGCTGACAGACCAGATGATCCGGAGCGTACGTTCTATCAATAATCAGATAGCTGAGGGGCATGGCAGACGCACCTATCCAGACAGAATTCGCTTTGCAGTAATTGCAAGAGGTTCGTTGAGCGAAACACTCAATCATTTGATAGATGCATTAGACGCCGACTATATCACTAATGAAATCCTGACGGATTTCAGAGTAAAAATTCAACAAGTTGAAAGGTTACTAAACGGCTATATCAGTTACCTCGAAAGACAAAGTAAACTGTAGCTCCTGTTAACCTTTCAACTTGTCAACCCTGAAGTTATTACGCCTCCGCATACATTTCCGTTGGCAAACAAACACACACGAGGTTTCTATCACCGTAGGTATTGTTCACTCTTGCTACGCTGGGCCAGAATTTATTTGCTTTGACATACGACAGCGGAAAGGCAGCCATCTCGCGGGAATAAGGCTTTTTCCACTCATCGCTGCAAATCATAAACATCGTGTGCGGAGCATTTTTCAGCGGATTGTCTTTTTTATCCAGCCCGCCTTCCTCAATTAGCGCAATGTCCCGGCGAATGCTCAGCATGGCGTTGCAAAAGCGGTCGAGCTCTCCCTTTTCTTCGCTTTCGGTGGGCTCTATCATGATGGTGCCGGCAACCGGAAAGCTAAGCGTGGGCGCATGAAAGCCGTAATCCATCAGGCGCTTGGCCACATCTTCCGCTTCCACTTCGGCACTTTTCTTAAACGGCCGCAGGTCCACAATAAACTCGTGGGCACAGGCGCCATGATGATTGGTGTACAAAATATCAAACTGTCCTTTCAGCCTTGCCAGCATGTAGTTGGCATTGAGAATGGCGTATTCTGTTGCCATCCGAACACCATCGGCACCCAGCATGCGGATGTAAGCGTAAGAAATAAGCAAGATGGAGGCAGATCCGTAGGGAGCAGCGCTTACGGCGTTTGTGGTTTGTGGTTTGTGGTTTGTGGGTGCTGTCTTCGTTAGTTCCACATGGCCCGGCAGAAACGGAGCCAGGTGTTCTTTTACACAGATGGGCCCCATGCCGGGACCGCCGCCGCCATGCGGAATGGCAAACGTCTTGTGCAGGTTCAGGTGACAAACATCCGCGCCAATAAGGCCCGGTGCCGTTAAACCCACCTGCGCATTCATGTTAGCGCCATCCATATACACTTGTCCGCCGTGCTGGTGAACGATGTCGGTAATTTCCACCACCGTTTCTTCATACACACCGTAAGTAGAGGGATAAGTGATCATAATGCCGGCGAGGTTGGCCGAATGCTGTTCGGCTTTTGCTTTCAGGTCTTCCACGTCAATGTAGCCGTTGTCCAGTGCTTTTACCACCACTACCTGCATGCCACACATCACCGCCGATGCCGGGTTGGTGCCGTGTGCGGAGATAGGAATCAGCATGACATTGCGGTGGCTTTCTCCCCTGCTTTCGTGGTAGGCTTTGATGGTGAGCAAACCGGCGTATTCGCCCTGGGCACCGCTGTTGGGCTGCAGGCTGCAGGCATCAAATTTGGTGATCTCGCAGAGATAGCGGCTCAGTTCTTTCACAATAAAGCCATACCCTTCGGCCTGGTTGGCCGGTGCAAAGGGATGCATCTTGCTCCAGTGCGCCCAGCTTAGCGGAATCATTTCCGATGCGGCATTCAGCTTCATGGTGCAGCTGCCCAATGGAATCATGCTGTGCACAAGGGAAATGTCTTTGGCTTGCAACTGCGTGATGTAACGCATCATGGCCGTTTCGCTGTGGTGCGAGTTGAATACAGGGTGCGTCAGGTATTCAGATGTACGGGTAAGCGGCGTTGGAATGATATCAAGTGTTTCGTCGTGTTCCAGTTCGTAGGCCACCGGGTCCACATCGTTTACAAAGGAGTTGATGATGTCGAAGAGGTCGGATGGCGTGGTGGTTTCGTCGAGGGAGATACCGATCAAACCGTTGTTGTAGTAACGGAAATTCAGGTGCTGGCGTTCTGCTTTTTCGCGGTAAGGCGTTGCATCATCCACCTTCACCACGATGGTGTCGAAGAAGTACTCATTCAGCAGTTCGTAGCCTCTTTCTTCCATGGCATTGGCCAGCGTTTGCGTCAGCAGGGCCACACGTTTGGCAATGGTGCGCAGGCCATCGGGGCCATGATACACGGCATAAAAGGCCGCCATGTTGGCGAGCAGGGCCTGGGCTGTGCAAATGTTCGATGTTGCTTTTTCCCGCTTGATGTGCTGCTCTCTTGTTTGCAGCGCCATGCGGAGGGCCCGGTTGCCTTGTGCGTCCACGCTAACGCCAATAATGCGGCCCGGTATATTTCGTTTAAAGTCGTCTTTGCAGGCAAAAAAGGCCGCATGCGGGCCACCATAACCCAGCGGCACGCCAAAGCGCTGCGCGGAACCAAGGGCCACATCGGCACCCAACTCACCGGGAGGCGTCAACAGGGTGAGCGCCAGCAGGTCGGTAGCCATGGCCACATAAGCATTCAGGCCGTGCACTTTCGAAATAAATCCGCGGTAGTCTTCAATTGAACCTTTATCGTTGGGATACTGCACCAGCGCACCGAAATAGGTTTCGTCAATCTGTGCTGTTTTATAATCGCCGTACACCACTTCTATACCCACCGGTATGGCCCGCGTTTCCACCACGTCTTTTGTTTGCGGAAATACTTCTTCGTCCACAAAAAACTTTGGCCGGCCAATGTGGTGAATGTCTTTGTTGAGCATGTTGAAAAACATGGTCATGGCTTCTGCGGCAGCCGTGGCTTCGTCGAGGAGGGAGGCATTGGCCAGCGGCAGCGCCGTAAGGTCGCTTACCACGGTCTGAAAGTTCAGCAGGCTTTCGAGGCGGCCCTGCGAAATTTCGGCCTGGTAAGGTGTGTACTGCGTGTACCAACCCGGGTTTTCAAATACGTTTCGGAGAATCACGCTGGGTGTGATGGTATCATAGTACCCCTGCCCGATGTGGTTTTTGAACACTTTATTTTTCAGCGAAACTTCCTTGATGTGTTGCAGGTAGTCGGCCTCGCTCATGGCCGGCGGCAGGTTCAGCTCTTCTTTCATGCGAATGTTGGCCGGAACCGTGCGGTCAACCAGCTCGTCCAGGCTGCCCACGCCAATAGCTTTCAACATTTCTGCCGTTTGCTTTTGATCGGGACCAATATGCCGGCGCTGGAATTCGGTATTCTGCGATTCGAAAAAATTCATAGTGATGTGCTCCTTTGGAAGGCGCAAAGATACCTCCTGTCCCCCTAAAGGGGTGACTTAGGATGAAGTTTTCTGCAAGTTTTCGGCATCTTTTATTACTGGTGTACAGGTTTTTGCCCTAAACATTTAAAAACATTAAAAATTGGATCCGGATTGCGGCGTCAGCTACCGGTAAGGCCGTGTTTCGCCCTCCGCTTTAAAAAGGCCATTACAAAAAAAATGACGCTTTGGTAAAAGCGAGGGCTGAACGCCGGCACGGCGCCTTCGGTGGGTTCGGGGGTTTACGGCCGCTGGGCCGTGGCGCCTTCCACGTCAGGCAGTTTGTTTTCTTCCTTTTTCCGGATGCCGAAATTGTAACGGAGGTTCAGGCCAAAGCGCCGCGTATCGGCCCGGCGAAGGCCGGTGGCGTTGATGGTGCCCTGCTCCAGCACAAACTCATTTTTGTTGGTGAAAAACAGGTCCTGCGCATTGAGCGACACAGTGAGTTTCCGGTTCAGGAACTGTTGACTGATGTTCATGTTCAACTGACCAAAATTCGACAGCTCGTAAAACTGCGACTGTCCTTTTACGATCAAAAATCCATTGACCGAAAGATTGGTGTTGGGCGACAGCTTCAGGTTGTGATAGGTGAAAAAGCGCCAGGTGCCCCGCCGAAAGCCCAGCGGCTTGTTTTCGTAAAAGCCTTCGTAGTGATTATGGTTGTATTGAAACCCAGCCACAAAAAAATACTTCCCGCCTGGGGGCAGGGCTCCCAAAGCACGGAAGTAGGTTTCCTTGTTTTTTCCCAGGTTTACAAAGGTGCGGTAAGCCTGGCTGCGGTTACTGTCGGCCTGATACACCACCTGGTTAAAAATGTCTTTTGTTTCGTTGATGCCTACGGCAACGATCGGCCGCTCATCCACCGAAATATTGGCCTCGTAGTTTTGCGTAAACTGTGGCCGCAGCGAAGGATTGCCCGATTCGAAAAGATAGGGGTCAATATACCGCGGCGAGGGGTTGAGATTTTCATAGGCCGGCCGCTGAATGGTGCGGCGGTACACCAGGAAGGCCTTAAGGTCGTAGCCGGCAATTTTCATGATGTTGCGGCTCAGGTAAACGTAGGGGAAAAAGTCGGTGCGGTTGATGGAAAAGGAGGTGTCGCGGGGAATAAGCTGGTTACCCTGCATGTTGGTATTCTCCATGCGGGTGCCGGCTTTCAGCACCACAGCGCCGAGGGTTTTGGAAAGCTGCAGGTAAGCCGCATTAATATTTTCCTTGTAATTGTAAGCACCGGTGCGGAGGTTGTCGGGCTGGCGGTTGCCGTTGCCGCCCCGGAAGTAACGGTTGTCGTTCTCGAAGCGAACCAGCGTTGTCTTCAGGCCGGTTTCCAACGTCAGGGAACCCCTTAATTTTTTCAGGTAATTGGTAGCGCCCGAATAAAATTTCAGGCCATTCTCAATGCGGCCGTCGCCGGAGGATATAGCCGCCGTTGGCAAAAGAAAGGTTGTCGTAAAGAGCTGATCGGTGTTATTGGGCGAATAAGTGAACGAAAGGTCGGTCGTCCATTCGGAGCCAGCCGAATCAATTTTGTAGCGGGCATTAAAGCCTTGGGTAAGCGACCATGTTTTTTGGCGGTTATTGATTTGCGCAATATTATCCGAAACCGGCAAGCCGGTGCTGATCTTACTAATGATGGATTCGTTGGCGCTGTTGTTCCGGCTGCTGTTGTAGCTGATACGGCCATCATAGTTCAGGTCCCATTTGTCGTTGACGCTGTAGGCCAGGCCGTAGCCGAGGTAATAGCTTTGGGTGGGATATTTTGTGAGCGCCGACTGGTTCAGCGCCGTATCGGGTGCAAAGATGCGATCGGTGGTAAGTTCCTCGTAGGTATTGCGGCGGGACGCCTGCACATTCAGGTAACTGGAAAGTTTGCCGCTGCTGTTGTTCAGATTAAACCCCACAAACTGGTTGCCGTAGCGCCCCTGATTGAATCCGGCATTAAGGCTGCCGGTAAGCCCAATGCGAACCCCTTTGCGCAGCACTACGTTCACAATGCCGCCACCACCGGAGGCATCGTATTTGGCCGAAGGCATCCGAAGAATTTCGATAGAAGCTATCGCATTGGGCGGAAGGCTTTTCAGGATAGTGGCAATATCGGCGGCACTCATGCGCTGCTCGCGGCCGTTTATGTAAATGCGGGCCGGCGAGGTGCTGCTTAGGTAAACATTTCCGTCCTGGTCCAGGAACAATCCCGGTGTTTTTTCGAGGATCTCGTAAGCATTGGTGGAGGCGTTGGCCAGCGGTTCCGGGTCCACAATGGTCTTGTCGTCTTCCTGCCGCATGAGTGGCTTACGGGCGGTAACCACTACGCTGTTAAGTTCTTTTGAAGCCGGCTGCAGCACAAAGCGGAACTGCCGGGCATCGGGTTTCACGTTGATGGTTTTTTCCAGCGGCGTGTATTCAATGGAAGAAATGCGAACGAGATAGAGAGAGTTTTCGGCCACCTGGAACATAGCGGCACCTGCGCTATCGGTGATCTTATTTTGTGGGCTGGTTGAATCTGCCACTGCCACAACAGTCACCGTAGCGGAAGCAACCCCTTCCCCTTTCTGATTGACGGCTTTTATGGTGATGGTGATGTTTTGAGCATTGATGATTGAGTAGCAACATATAAAAAGACCAAAGAGCAGAAAGCGATTCATAAGGCGGTAAAAATAAAAATCTCTGGCGGGCCAGGACGGCATTTAACATTTGCAAAAAAAGCAAGTGACCGGAGCCAGCGAATACAGAAGCACACTTGCAAAGAAAAAGATGGCCCGTTTTCTTAATTTGAGGCAAAGAAAAATGGCTATGAGCGAACTTGCCTTAAAACTAATTGCCGAGAATGAAAGGACCCGATCAATAAGGCTTGACCTGAGTAATTGCGGGATGGCGGAGATACCGGAAGAGATTGGGAAGCTTTTTTGGCTGGAGGAATTGATTATCGGTGGTGATTATTATTACGACTACGAAAAAAAAGACGGCGTTAGCACCCAAAACAAGGGCGAGAAAAATACGCTTTCGCGACTGCCTGACAAGCTTGCCAATCTGAGGTCATTGAAAAAGCTGGTTATCGGTGGTGAACGGAGTCACAAATTACCGCTCATTGACATTTCCCCGATTGTGCGGTTGGTCAACTTACGTTGTCTGCAAATTGATTATGCCTCCCTATCCGACATCAAACCGGTACAAATACTACGTGGACTGCAAATGCTGTTCTTTAACTCTAACCAGGTGAGCAGCCTCGAGCCGCTCAAAGGGTTGAGCAGTTTGCAAATGCTGTTCTTTAACTCTAACCAGGTGAGCAGCCTCGAGCCGCTCAAAGGGTTGAGCAGTTTGCAAATGCTGTCCTTTGACTCTAACCAGGTGAGCAGCCTTGAGCCGCTCAAAGGGTTGAGCAGTTTGCAAACGCTGTACTTTGAGTCTAACCAGGTGAGCAGCCTCGAGCCGTTAATCCATTTATCTTCTTTAGCGCGTTTCAGCTGTTCGGAAAATACAATAAAAGACTGCCCTGCCGACGTGTATCAAAGTGGTGATGTGAGCCTTCTTCACACGTTTTTTGAAGCGCAGAAAAAGAAACCCTTGCCGCCAGGGCAAAGCAGCAAGGGGAATAAAAGCACTTCTTCTCAAAAGGCTGTAATCTCTTTGGACAACCGCCACGATGTGAAGCTTATCGTGCTGGGTAACAGCAATGCCGGGAAAACCAACCTGGTGGAATACCTGGAAAAAAGCAGCTTCACCGGTGTGCGGAATACAACGCACGGGTTGGAGGTTCACCGCTGGCAGCCTGACGCAAAACGGTTCCCGGAATTGGCAAATATTACCGTCAGCATCTGGGATTTTGGCGGGCAGGAGTATTACCACGATGCCTACCGGCTTTTCCTGAGCGACAATGCGGTTTATGTTTTGCTCTGGTGCCAGGAGTCGAACATTAATGGCCGCCGCCCAACCGTTTTGCGCCAGAACAAACCAGCCAGCGAACTGGAACATTTTGAGCTGCGGTATTGGCTGGACACGGTGCGGCATTATAGCGGCGCCACCGGAAAAGCAGGGCTTTTAGTGGTGCAAAACAAAACCGATGACCCGGACGGCAAAAACGGCAATCCATTCTTTTTCAAAAAACGGGTGGACCAGGCACTTCACGAAAAATACGGCATCCGCGAATCTTACCATATCAGCCTGAGAGAGGCCTTGCAAAATGGCGTTCCCCGCCAGCAGAAATTACTGGAACATTTTGTATCGGAGCTGCAGGACCTGATCAAAACAACCGCCGATACCGTAGCAGCACCACCACATTGGCAGCAGGTGCGGCAGCAGATACTCCAGCTAAAAGAAAAACACAGCGGCAAAAACCCATTTGCCCCGTACCTGAAAGACAAGCCATGGGTCACGTTGCAACAGTTTAAGCGAGCTTGCGGCACGTTTGTTTCAGGAGGACTTCTGGTTAATAAAAGAAAGAATATTGACGAGGTCACCGGCATACCGCTCTGGCTGGAGAAAGGCGGCACGGTCGTGTATTTCCCCAAAAATCCGGAGCTGTCCGATAAGATTTTTCTTCAGCCGGATGAGCTGGCCGACCGCATCTACGGTGTATTGAACAACGATGTGTATGAGGCGAAAGGCGAATTTTTATCGTCCGGGATTCTGCCGGATGAAACTCCCAAAAACCGGGAAGTTTATCTGCAATTACTCCAACAGTTGAACCTGATCTATCCTCACCCCGATTTGAAAAAGCGGACAGAAGGTTATTTTCTTGCTCCGCAGTACCTGCCCGATGTTCATCCCATTGAAGAGTTGTTTAAGATCGCTTCCCGCGATGCCTGGCAAAATGGGCTTTGGATCAAAGTGCCGTTGTTCTATTATAAAAAGATCCTCCATGGTTTGCTGCTTGCTTATGCCGGAGACGAAAACACCGAATGCCGTTATTACTGGAAACACGGCATCATCTTCCTGACCAGGGAAACGCCAACATCGGAACCGGTAAGGGTACTGATAAAAGGGTTATACCCGGAGGAAGATGAGCTGGACGGTGTGCTGCTGATTGGTATGGAAGAAAACGGGCAGAACACGAAAGGGTTACAGAAGCAGATTTTTACACGGGTACTCACGGTTCTTACCGGCTACCAGGAAGAAAAAAACAAGCTGGCCATGCGTAGCGGCAGGGAAATGCCGGCCATAGACGGAAAGCAGCCGGAAGCATTTCTATTAGAAAAGCTGACAGCAAAAATGGAAGCTGACCTTTTTGTGTCCTATGACAGCGAAAATTATGTGTCATACAAAACGTTGCAAGCCACCACCGAGCCCAAAGTATTAGCCGATCCTAAAATGAAAAAACCGGTAAAGCCCCAAAACGAAACTGACAGACAACCGGGTGATGGAAGGGTCAAAGATGTATGGCTGCTTACGCAAAAATTTGAAGCCATTATGGACCACAAGCCCACGAGAGCCAAAAAGGTATTTCTATCGTACTCCCACCAAAACACTGCGTGGCTTACCCGCCTGCGGGCTCACCTGTCCGGCCTGCGCCGGGCCAAAGAAATTGAAACCTGGGACGACAGGGAAATCCTTCCCGGCGATCAGTGGGATGCTTCCATCAAAAAGCAACTGGAAGAAGCCGATGTCTATATCCTGCTGCTTTCCGCCGACTTTATTGCCAGCGAGTATATCTGGGAAAAAGAATTAAGTACAGCCATTGACAGCTACCATAAGCGAAAAGCGATTATCATTCCTATTCTTTTTGAGCCGCTTGATTTAGGTGGCATTCCCGGCATAAGTCCTGTCGAAAAACTGAAAGACTCAGGAACAGAGGTCACAGGCTTTAAGATTGGCGATTTTGAAATTATTCCGAAAACCGAAAAAGAACAGCAATTGAAACCGGTTAGCCTCTGGCCAAACCAGGAGGAAGCATTGGCGATTGTGGCGAAGCGCATTCGGCAGGCCATCCAAGGGCGTGAGTAACAAAATTTCTTTTAGTTCACAATCACATCAGGAAAAACAAAGCCCGTGAAGACACGGGCATCTGTGGCACCCATTTTTTGAGCAAAAAATAAGAGTAGAAAATTAGCAATCACCCCACCTTCACCATCCAGCCCCACTTGTCTTCCCGCTTGCCTTCGCGGATGTCATTCAGCCATTCTTTGATAATGGGTGCCGTGCGCCATTTTTCGGTATCAAACTCCATTACAAAATCTTTATAACGGAGTTCTTTAATCAACGTTACCGTAGCGGCAGTGCCCGTTCCAAACACCTCAAACAAGTGGCCTGCTTTGTAAGCATCAATGATCTCGTCAATACTCAGGCGGCGTTCTTCCACGGCAAAACCGGCTTCCTGCAGCAGCGTCAGCACGCTGTCGCGGGTAACGCCTGCCAGGATGGTACCCAATTCCAGCGAGGGCGTTACGGCTTTATCGCCGATGATAAAGATCACGTTCATGGTGCCGATCTCCTGTACGTATTTGTGCTCGAAGGCATCGGTCCACAGCACCTGGTCGTACCCTTTTTTCTTTGCTTCTGCGGTAGCATACATGGCGGCGCCATAGTTGCCGGCGGCCTTGGCATAACCGACACCACCGGGTACGGCACGTACATATTGCTCCTCTACATAAATGCGCTGCGGCACGCTGTAGTAAGGGCCGGTAGGGCTCAGGATGATCATGAACTTGTAGGTCTCCGATGGCTTCACACCAATTACTTCATCGCTCGAAAACATGAACGGGCGTATGTAGAGCGAGTGATCGGCAATTTGCGGAATCCAGGCGCTGTCGAGGGCAATAAGCTGCTTCATGCCCTCCATGAAAATTTCTTCCGGCACCTGCGGCATGGCCATGCGCTCGGCCGATATATTGAAGCGCCTGAAATTGTCGTAGGGGCGAAAGATGAAGGCTTCGCCGTCTTCGTTCTTGTAGGCTTTGATGCCTTCGAAAATGGCCTGGCCGTAATGAATGGCCGCCAGCGACGGACTTAACAGCAACGGCTGAAAAGGTTTGATCTCCACATTTTTCCATTCGCCGTTTTCATAGTCGGCTTCCAGCATGTGGTCGGTGAAGTACTTTCCAAAGGGCAGGTTTTCCAGGTTGATGTCTTTTAGTTTACTCTGTTCAACTCTGTTCATGATGATGTCGGTTGTAGCAAGCATATCGTTTAATTTAGCGGTGCAAATAAACAAAAGGAACAATTAAGGCGCCCTTAAAATAACATTCATGAGTTTAAACAACCTGTCCCTGCCGCCTCATCTCCTGGCTGATCTTTATCATCATTCGCTGGTAGAGGATACTGCAAGGGCCATGCCTCAAAAGCCACCCGTGCCGTCGCTTGGCAAAGGCGGCCGGGGCATCCTGATTGTTGTAAACAAACCAGAGGCGCCTTACCTGCCCGATGGTGAGCTCGATTTTCTCACAAAAGTATTGGCTGCCTGCCAGCTAAGCCTTGCCGATGTGGCCATCGTCAACTGGCAAAAGGCACCCCACCACGATGCCGGCGCCATGCTGGAACAATTTGGGGCCACTGCTGTTATTCTGTTTGATACAGACCCATCGCCGTTTGGGCTGCCGCCAGACCTGCCGGCCTATACGGTGCAAACCGCCGGGAGTAAAACATATGTATGTGCACCGGCCTTGCAGCAGATTGAAAAAACAAAAGAAGCCAAGGGACAGCTTTGGGTGGCCCTCAAGCAACTGTTTGGACTCTAACCCCAAATTATGAAGCTCATTTTTGCCACTAACAACCAACACAAGGTCAACGAGATCCGGGCTGTGCTGCCGGCCCACTTTACCATCGTTACGCTGAAGGATGCCGGGATAGACATTGACATTCCGGAACCGCACCACACCCTGGAAGAAAATGCGTTGGAAAAAGCACAAACCATTTACCGGCTAACCGGCACGGCCTGCTTTAGCGAAGACACAGGCCTGGAGGTTAATTCGCTCAATGGCGAGCCCGGTGTAAAGAGTGCCCGCTATGCCGGCGACGAAAAATCGTTTCAGCGCAACATAGATAAGCTGCTCGAAAACCTGCAGGACAAAGAAGACCGCACGGCCCGGTTCCGCACGGTAGCCTGCCTGGTTGCCGGCAACAAAACGTATTTTTTTGAAGGCGTGTGTCAGGGCCGGATTATTGCAGCACCAAAAGGAACCGGCGGCTTTGGCTACGATCCGGTTTTTGTGCCCGATGGCGCCGGTAAAACATTTGCGGAAATGAGCCTCGAAGAAAAAAATATGTACAGTCACCGGCGAAAGGCCATTGACGCCCTGGTTTTATTTTTGAGTAATCCTGCATAGGCAAAAACGAAAAGAATTTTGAACGGCGAAAGCAACCAATCATACACCGAAAGCGACTTATTGGAAGGATGCATACAGGGCGACCGCCGCATGCAGCGTGCGCTGTACGACCGGTTTGCACCAAAGATGTATGGGGTGTGCCTGCGCTATGCCGGCAATGCCGAAGAAGCAGAGGATATTTTACAGGAAGGATTTATTAAGGTATTCCGGAAAATAAGCTCCTATCGCGGCGACGGCTCTTTCGAGGGCTGGATACGGCGGATTTTTGTGAACACGGCGATAGAGTATTACCGCAAGAAGACCTACCTGCAACCAATCACTGAGCATGAGGAAAATACGGTAGAAGGGAAATATCTTTCGGTGCTGGACGACCTGGCCGAAAAAGACATCATCAAACTGGTTCAGCAGTTGTCGCCCGGATACCGAACAGTTTTTAATATGTATGTAGTGGAAGGCTACACCCATAAGCAAATCGCCGATTTGCTTGGCATCAGTGAAGGCACCAGTAAGTCGCAGCTATCGAGGGCAAAACAAATTTTGCAGGAAATGGTGAAGACCCACATCGAAAAACGAAAACAAATGCCTTAACAATGGATCGCCATCTTCAACATAAACTGGAAGAGTTCAGTACACCGCCACCGCCCGGTGCGTGGGCAAAAATTGCCGATACACTGGACGCCGACAGTGGCTATGCCGGCCGCCTTTTGCAGTACGAAGCCCAACCGCCGGCCCCTGTTTGGCAACACATAGAGGCTACTCTTAATAACGAACACACCCCCGCCAAAATTGTTCCGTTCCGCACCCGCTTTCGCCGCCCCATGCGGTATGCTGCCGTGGCCTGCCTTCTGGCCGCCGTGCTGGTAACGGTTACGCTAACGGTAAAAAGAACAGAAGCCGGCGCTATTGAAGCCGGTAGCCAAACCACCGTGCCGTCCAGGGAGCAAGCCATCTCCAATACGTCAGCCCTTCCAAAAGAAAACAGCCGTTCGCCGGTTGTGGTCCCGGCCGGTACAGACAGGAATGGCGGCACCCCCCTTTCCCCGCCGGCAGAAAAAGAATCCAGCACAGCTTCCGTGCCGGCATTGTCCGACGTTGGTGCAGCGCCAGCCTTTGCCGCTAACGACGACTATGTTGTTTTTAGCGATGGCGATGGCCGCACAAGAAAGGTTTCGAAGAAGCTGGCCGGCATGGTCAACTGCAAAGACGACGACCTGCCCTGCAAACAGCAACTGCAGCAACTACGGCAAAAAATGGCGGCCAGCATCATGACCACTGATTTTGCCGGGCTTGTTGAGTCGCTGCGCAAATTGCAGTAAAAGCCGTATTCTTGAGCATGGCAAGAGTGAAGCTTCCATTACCCGCTGCATTTACTTTCTCCACTACTATTCCGGTACGCATCACCGATATCAATTACGGCGGACACGTTGGCAATGATTCTATCTTATCGCTTTTGCACGAAGCCCGTATGCGGTTTCTGACCCACCTTGGCTACACCGAAATGAACCTTGCCGGTGCAGGCCTCATTATGGCCGATGCCGCCATTGAATTTAAGGGCGAAGCGTTTTACGGCGACGTACTGACCGCGTATGTTACGGCAACGGACTTTAGCCGCATTGGCTTTGACTTATACTACCGGCTGGTAAAAGGCCACGAAGAGACAGAGGTGGTGGTGGCAAAAACAGGCATGATTTGCTTTGATTACACCAGGAGAAAAGTGGTGAGCGTGCCGGCCGAAGCCCTGGAAAAGCTAAGAGGTGAAATGAGAAAAGAAGTAAAAGAGTAGGTCCGATCTGCTCCTTCTCTCTTTTGATCTCTCAGCTCCAGATCCGCCAGCTTTCTTCCGCCTGACCAATTAGCATTTCATACCCGTTGCAGATTTGTGCCCCCTGCTTCTCTCCTTCCAGCAGAAACACTGTTTTTTCGGGGTTGTAAACAATGTCGTACAAAAAATGGGCAGGCGTGATGGCTTGGTAAGGAATTGCCGGTGATGTTTCCATTTTCGGATACATGCCGAGCGGCGTTGTATTGATGATCAGCGGATGATCTGCCACCAGTTCTTCGGTAAGATCATCATAACAAAGCGAGGTACCGGCCTTAGTGCGGCTCACAAGAGCATAGCGGATGTTGAGTTGCTCAAGCACAAAGGCAATGGCTTTCGATGCGCCGCCGGTGCCCAGCACCAACGCCTTTCGATGGTGAGGCTTCAACTTTGGCTCTAATGATTGGCCAAAGCCCACTACATCGGTATTATAGCCCATCAGCCGGCCACCATCTGCTTTAATGCAATTGCAGGCACCAATCTCCTTCACCACCTCATCCATCGCTGCCAGGTAAGGAAGCACATCTTCTTTGTAGGGGATGGTTACGTTCACTCCCTTCAAATCAGGATAACGCTCAAAAAGAGGCGGAAGTTCGTTGATGGCCGATAGCTCAAAGTTTTGGTACACGCAATCATTGATGCCGGCCTCCGCAAATTTTTTTGTGAAATAAGCTTGCGAAAACGAATGCTTCAGCGTACGGCCAATCAGGCCAAACCGTTTCATTTCACCCCTTCTTTATTCAGGTAGAGATGGAAGGTGTCGCCGCGCAAACCAATACGCATGGCTTCCAGCGGAATGACCTCCGTGGGGGCAATGTTGCCAAGGTTTACATTGGCACCCAGCAGTTCAATGAAGTAAAGCTGCTGTGCTTTTTGCGGTGCTTCCCAAATGATCTTTTCGCCGGGGATCTGTGTCAGGATCTCCTGCACCAGGCCTTCCCGCACTTCGCCGCTGCCGCGGTAAATGCCCACGTTGCCGGCCTCGCGGGCCTCTGCAATCACATAGGTGGCGCCGGCACTCAGTTCGGCCCGCATCAGCTCTATCCATTTATACGGTGGAATAATGTGAGCCGCATCTTTGCTGCCCACCTCGCTCAGTACGGTGCCGTACTGAGTCATTTTTTCAATATAGCCGCACTTTTCAGCATGCGGAATTTCAATAGAGCCATCACTGACTTCCATGTAAGAAATACCAAAATCCTTACAAACAGCCAGGTAATCGTCAAACTGGTTGCGAATTAAAAAAGCTTCAAACAAGGTGCCGCCAAAATAGATCGGCAGATCGTACGAACGGTACACTTCCAGCTTTTCGCGGAGGTTCGGTGTCACAAACGAAGTTCCAAAACCAAGTTTGATAATATCTACGTGCGGATGGCAAACACTCAGGAAATTCTTTGCTTCTTCAACGCTCAAACCCTTATCCATCACCATGGTAATACCGGCCCTGCGGGGTTTTTGCAAACGGTCAGGAATCTGCGACAAATTAAAATTCATGCAACAGTTGATTAAAATTGCCGGCAAAAATAGGGAAGTTGACGTTTTACTTCTGCCGATTTCGTTTATAGCGGGCAATCATGTCCACCACCTGCTGCTTTTGCAAGATGGAAGGATTCAACTGAACAAGCTTTTTCACGCCTTTTGGCGACGCCTCCAGTCCTTTTTCCAAAAAGATGAGTGCTTCCTTTGGCTTGTTCATGGCAAAAAGAACGGCGCTGAGGTAATAAATAAAAATAGGTTTGGCCTGTGTGTGTTTAATGGCAGCCAGCGTTTGCTGCCGTGCCTCCTGGTAATACTCGCCCTGGTAAAGGCAACGGATCAGGGACTCCCACCCCGAAATATTGCGGGGCCGCACCCGGATGGCGGTAGATAAAAACTGAATGGCTTCTTTCCACTCGCTGAGCTGAAGCTTACATTCACCCATCAGCAGGTTGTACTCGTGCTGCGACCGGTGAATCTTCAAGGCCGACTCCAATTGCTTAACGGCACTGCCAAACTGGCCCTCGTTATAATAAGTACAGGCAATTTTGTAATAAAGCTTGCTGTCTTCAGCATTCAGGTGCGAGGCTTTGCGATAGTGAAAGCGGGCCTGCGCAAAATTTTTCATGCGGTCGTGGCAATGCCCAATTGCTTCGTAAATCACCTCCTCCGGCTTCGATAGCTCCAGCACTTTTTCCAGCGCCTCAATGGCTTCTTTGTATTTGCGAATGCGAATGTAGGCGTCGCCAAGATTGCGGTACGCATAATCAAACTTATCGTCTATGGCAATGGCATACTGATAGGCATCAATGGCCTTTTCAAACAACTTCAGGCCCTGGTAGGCTGCCGCCAGGTTAAACCAGGCCAGCTCACTGTAAGGCTGCTCATCTATGATCTTCAGGTGAAGCCTTATGCTTTCTTCGTTGCGGCCGGTAAAATCGGTCCAGAAGCATATTTTGTACAGCGCCTCTTCACTGGCAGGGTCTTCTTCCAAAATCATTTTTAAACAATCGAAGACTTTATCAAACTCTTCATAATCGTCGTACACGTCGGCCAGCTCAAACAGCAACTCGATTTTTTCTTCGCCGCTGAAACTGTCAATGGCCTCTTCCAGCAATTCCACGGCCTTTTCCTGCCTGTCGAGCGCCAAATAGGCATCGGTTTTTAAAATATAAAGGTTGATGTCTTTACTGTCGAATAGTGCGGCCTTTTCCAGAGTCTCCAGGGCCTGATGGTATTTCCGGGTGGCCAGCAGCAGGTCGGCCTTTTTGATCAGCAAAACAGAGGAAAAAGGAAAATAACCCAAAGCGGTCTCGGCTGCTTCCAGCGCTTTGCTCAATTCCTCTTTATCGTCGTAGTAGTCAATAATGCGCTCAAACTCTTCTTCGTCCAGAAAGCCGGCGGCGCCATTGCGGAGGTTATTGTAGAGTTTTAGTAGCTCATTCAGGCTGTCTTTCTCTCCATGCGGGTCTGTTCTCATAGTCAAAATCTCCTAAAACAAAATAAGGTGAATCTGCCGAAAATCCCTGCTTTTTAACAACAAAATGCAGTGCCAACCGTTAATGGTGTTGTAAAGAAATCCAACGAAAGTTGAAAGATTGTTAATAAATTAGGCTACCTTTGCCAAGTCAATGAACCGACCGTCCGCCATAATCCGCTGTTTTTTTCTAAAAAAATGCACAACGCTGCTGTTTTTAACGGCATCGGTGGCGGCATTTGCCACATTGGGCGACAGTGGCCGGCAGGGCAAAAAGAAGGAAACCTCCGTTCTTCTTCCGTTAACAGCGAAAAACTTTTCGTTACGTTCCAATTACAATTATCGCAGCAACCATCTTTTTTCGGCCCCGGCCAAAAAAGAATTTATCATGCTGAACCGGGTGGTCACTTACCAAAAAGGCAACTCCGCTTATATTATGCCGCTGAAAAAGCTCCCGTTGATGGGCAAGATCAAATTCAGCACGGCACCGCAAAAATTTTAATTTCCGCTGCAAGAATGGGCAAATAAAAAATTGCCTTCGAATGAAAGGCAATGCTGCCAGCGAATGTGTTCCGCCGGCTGCCCGCATGATCAGCATCCGGCTACTTTCCGCCTTTACTTTCCTGGAAAGTCATTACCCGGAAGCCCGATTTTGGCAGTTCGAACTTGGCGGCAGGCACCGGCGCAAAGCTTAATTTAGAAACAGTATAAACCACCTGCAGGTTGCCAACGGCGGTTTCGTACTCCAATGCAAGACCGGGGAGCTTGCGGTTAGCGTATTGAAAATCTTTGTTATCAACCACAATATCGGGTGTGTACCATACAGTAAACGTAGTGCCATCTTTCAGCTTGCCAGTGGCCTTTTTCGCCGTCATGCCCTGGATGGTTTTTGTGGCTGCTGCCTCCTCGGTAAACACAACATCTTCAAACCGGCTGTTCACCTGTGCCCAGTCATCGGGCGTGAGGCTGATCATAAACTTCTGCGGGCCGTATTCTTTCAAAATCGTGACTTGCTTTTTTCCGCTGCTTTGATCAATGATGGTTGACTGCGTACCCAGCGAACTCACCATTTCGGTACGCACTTTTCCACCTTTGATATACACGGCGTTGGTGGCTCCATCGAGAAATTCGGCATTCTGCGGTTTGCTGTTGCTGCTGTTGTTGATGGAAATATCGTAAAGAATGGTTCCCTCGGTGAGCTTTTTTTGCCCAAGCGCCGGCACCGCTGCCAGTAAAAACAGGAAAGAATATAAGCGTGTAAGGTTTTTAATCATGTTGTTTCGTTGTAGCTCAATAGACGAATCAAATATCCGCAAAAGTTGCGTGGAGCCGATGGAAAGACTGTTAAGGTTAACACTACCCCGCTGGTGCAGAAAACAAAAGGCCGCTATTGCCCAGCCCTGCCGGCTTTATTCAATTGTGAACAATGCCAAGCTTTTCCGCCTGCTGTGCTTCCAGAATCCGGTCGGCTATCTGAAGGTCAACCGGGCGGGTGATCTTCAGGTTGTCGTCTTCTCCTTCTACCAACGAAATTTTCAGCCCGTAGGCTTCCACCACGGTGGCCTCGTCGGTGAAGCGTTCTTTGTAGTCAATTTCAAAAGCCGGTTTTAAAATGCGGCTGTGAAACGTTTGCGGTGTTTGCACCAGCACCACCTTGGTACGGTCCAGCACTTCGTTATCGTTTTGCTCAGCGTTGAGCAGGCGTACGCTGTCTTTTGCCCGCACCACCGGCACGGCGCTGCCCATTTGCAACGCATGATCGTAGCAGCGGTGAATAAGGTTGGGGCTTACCAGGCAGCGCACGGCATCGTGCACAAACACCATTCCTTCGGTTTGTACCAGCTCCAGGCCGTTTTGCACCGAATGAAAACGGGTTTCGCCACCGGTGGTGATTTGTATGCGGCCATAATCGAAAAACGCGTCAATGATTTCCCGCCCCATATCGGCATACTCGCCGGGCAGCACCAGAATAATCCGGATGTCTTCGTAAGCATCCAGAAATGCTTTAATGGTATAGTACAGAACAGGCTTGTTCCGCAACATCAGGAATTGTTTTGGAAGCACGTTTCCCATGCGCTTTCCAAGGCCGCCGGCCACAATGATCGCATACTTCTCCATACGCTAAAAATGGTCGGGCAAATTAGTCCATTTGTCCGAAAACTTCGGCGCCATTTTGCCGTTTTTCCGCTGTTACCTTCGCGGCATGCAAGCCGATGTACTGATTGTTGGACAAGGGATTTGCGGCAGCCTGCTTTCGTGGTTTCTGGCGAAAGAAGGCAAATCGTTTGTGGTGATTGACCGGGCCGAAAATGCCAGTGCCTCCAGAGCGGCAGCCGGCCTGGTAAACCCTGTTACCGGACGGCGCTATGCCACCTCCTGGATGGCCGATGAGGTCATGAGCTTTGCCAAAGAAATTTACCGGGAGGTGGAGGCGGCCCTCGGCCTCTCGCTGCTTTACCAGCGAAACATCATTGATTTTTTTCCAAGCCCGGAAATGCGGAACAGTTTCATTGATCGCATTGCCGAGAGCAATCCCTACCTCCGGACCTTTCCAGATCAAAATCTTTTTAATCCCTATTTCAATTACGAATTCGGCTGTGGAGAGATTTATCCGGCGCTGACGGTTCATCTTTCCGCTTTTTTAGCAGCCTGGAGAAACCGGCTGCAGGAAACTGGTTTGCTGCGCGACGAGCATTTTTCTGTTGATGCGCTAACCGTTTCTCCTGACGGCGTTTTATATGAGGACATCGGTGCCGAAAAGGTCATTTTTTGCGATGGCATTGCCGGTGCATCAAATCCCTGGTTTCAGTTGCTGCCGTTTTCGGCCAATAAAGGCGAAGCGCTGGTGATCAGCTGCAGCGGCCTTCCGGCCGACCATGTTTATAAGCGGGGCATGTTGCTGGTACCGCTGCCGGAGAAAAATTTCTTTTGGTTTGGCTCTAACTACCAGTGGGATTTTGAAAATGGCGCACCGTCGCCTGCATTTTTGAAAGCTGCCGTTGACGTGCTTAAGCAGTTCCTGAAGCTGCCGTTTGAGGTGGTTGAGCACAAAGCGGCTGTTCGGCCGGCCACCCTCGAACGGAGGCCCTTTGTTGGGTTTCATCCGCACTTTCCTGCTGTGGGACTGCTCAATGGCATGGGTACAAAAGGTGCTTCGCTGGCGCCTTATTTTGCGCACCAACTGGTGCAGCATTATGTACACGGCCTGCCGCTGTTGGCCGAGGCCGATGTGCGGCGCTTTAGCCGTATCCTTTCAAAATAAATGGTAGATTTAGCCCTTTATTTTTGAAAATGAGCCTTGTTCCCGAACCGCAGTATATCATCCCCGCCCGTTACCGGCGAATGGAAAACATGCACATTCTATTTTGGCTGGCCAAAGACGTAGCCTGGTGCCTTGGCTGGCGGCCATTGGGTGTGATGATGGTAGTTCCCACCCTGGCCATTGCCCTGGTGATTGCCTACCGCACCCGGCACATCAAGGCCGAGCTGGCACACAACGTTGCCATTTCGTTTTGGATTACCGCCAATGCGTATTGGATGATCAGTGAATTTTTTGGCTTCGATGAGACACCGCTGTATGCCGGCTTTACCCTTCGCCACTTGTCGCTTCTGCCTTTTGGCGCCGGGTTGCTCATCTTGTTTCATTATTACCTCATAGTGCGGCCAAAGGAGCTGAAAGAAGAAAACACGGACTACACCACCGATGAAAAACCATCCGTGGCAAAGCCCGAACCGGCCGCATCGCAATCTGCTTAAGCCAGCTACCTGAGCAATTTTTGTTTGAAGCCAGGCTATTTTTGGCGCTTCCGAACAATCGAACACAGGCTGCGATCAAATGCGTAACCTTGCAAGAAATTTCGGTTATGGCTTGTGATTTTTCTATCCCCTTTACCAGCGATGCGGAAACTGTTTTGAACAAGGCAAAAAAGGCCGTGCAAAGCCAGGGAGGCGAATTCAATGGCGACACGTCCAACGGCGGATTTACCGTATCGGTTTTTGGAAATAAGATTGCCGGCAATTATTCGGTGAACGGCCAAACCCTCAACATCAACATCACCGATAAACCATTTATGGTGCCTTGCAGTGCCATTGAAAGTTTCTTAAAGGCGCAATTGACCTAAGAGGTATTATGTGAGCCAAACCCGGAAAAGCGGACACCTTGCTCACAAAGCAAAGAAAGAGACTGGCCGAACGGAAAATGATCCGCTGCGCCAAGTTCCTGTTGGGCTGTTGGAGTTGTCTATTTGTTCTCCAGCGTTTCCCGCGTCATTTCGTCCATATCGTCGTCTTTCGACTCATCGGGGTGAACGCTGTCCATCTTCTGGCTTTGGCCGGTGAGGGCTTTTTCCACTTTTGCTTTGTCTCTCGCATCCGACTCCGATGGCGTGTCGCCAAAACTGCTGCCTTTGCCGGCAAGCTCATCGCGGTAGGTTTGTTCCGGGTTGCCCCGTTTCCGGTCTGGCTCCAGATTGTGTTGGTCCATATACTTCGATTTACGGAGGGTCAATAAAAGATTGTTGTTCGGGCTACCGTTTGTCCAGAGTGGTTATCCGGTCGCCGGTTTGTTTTTCGTTGTCTTCACCGGTTGTTTGTTCGGGCATAACCGGCTCGCCGTTTTTACCAACCTGTACGAATGCATCATCGTGATTCTTCAGCGGTGCCTGCTGCTCCTGCAAAGTGTTTTCCTTCTTTTCCATACCCGTAAAAAAAGAAAAATTTGTGCCATGCTAACCCGCTGTTCCGGTGCCGGAAAAACGCTGGCGTCCCTCGCCTCACCACCACCGGCTGAAGAAAGCAATAAGCCCGGCCCGGCAGTGTTAGGCCGGCCGCGGGCCTGGCTTGTTGGGCGAATCACCAAAAGCCCTCCTTCTTTTTTCAACGCGACTGCTCCTGCTTATTTGCATCAGCATTGCCAAAGCCGGAACCACCGGTTTCGCCAGGATGCAGGTTGCCCTCCTGCCGGTCTATAGCGCTGATGTCTTCCTTGCCATCAGCCTGCTCCAGGCCTTTGCTTTCGCTGTTGTGGGTGCGTCCGTGTACGGCGTCGTCGGGTGGTACGGCCGTGGTGCGATTTTTACCAGTATCTGTATTGTTTGCCATCCTGTGTTCTTTTTTCGTAACCTAGCAGACGAAAGAATAATGCCAGACTGTCACCAACGAAAATTGCCTTTTCATGAAACCCGTTTTGTTTGCTGCCGCTTTTTCATCGCTTATTTTTTTAGTGCATTGCACCGTGGGAACGGAAAAGCAGTCCACCGGAGCGGCCACCCCGGTGCCGCAAAAAAAGCCATCGTTGGCTGCACTGGCCGATACGCTGAAAAAACTGGATAAGAATAAGTCGGCAGTGATTACCGAAGCCGTAAGGCTGTACGATGTGCTGGCACCGCACGACAGTACCGGCGCCGATAGTGCCGCGGCGGCAGTGATGCAATTTGTTACCGCCGTGGTGAAAAAAGAAAATGACAGCCTCTACCACAGCAACGAAGATTTTTCGCCCCTGCTGGAACTGGAAAGTCCGCAATTGAACAACCGGCAGAAGGCTGTGAAAAGCAACCTTCATGCTAACCGCCTGAAACTGGTGAGCGATGGCGAAGGTGGTGTGTACGTGGTGCCGGCCTACGAAACCATTCTGCCCACCATCAAAGCCAAAACGTCGGCTGCGACAGACACCTATCTCGACCTGATGGCAAAAGAAGATACAAGCCCCGTTTTTATGGACGCCGGGCTGGCCATTGAACTAACCGAACTGGCCGACCGCCTGGTGGTAAGCGAACAATTGACGGGCCGCTCTTTGCCAACCTCGTTTGCCGCGGAGGCGCTCCGGCTCAACCGGTATTATTCCGATGCACTGATTTTTGGTTCGGACAACTCGCCCTCCATTGCCTACCAAACCAATGTGCTGAGCGAGGAGTTCAAGAAAGGTTATGATTACCTGGTAGCAAAATATCCATCTACAAAAGCGGCCGCCGATTTGAATGTGTGGATGGCGGTGGCAGCATCGGGCGACCGGAAAAAGATAGAGGCTTACCAGAAAACAAGGCAATAATCAGCGTTTGCGGCGCACCGACTTGTCATAATATTCCGGTTCCTTTCGCGACACCCACTTAATAAAAGCATTGATCTCCTCGTGCTGGCGTAGCCGCTCAATGGTATGATAATTACGCTTCAACTCCATTTCGGTAAAGACCGCATGAATTTTGTCGTGGCAGATTTTGTGCAATAAAATAGTGGTGGTTCCCCGCCCGCCCTTGCTTAACGGCAGCAGGTGATGGCGGTTGCACGGAGGCGCCAGTTCCCTCCCGCAAAGCGGGCAACTATCGTCGTCTTTTTCCATTTCTTTTCTTTCTTCAGCAAATATGCCGGCAGGCCTTCGGCCATTGCACCCCTATCCGCGGCATTCACCACTTTTCAGCGATCGGCTGTGTTGCCCGGCGGTTGCAAAGAGCACTGGCTGCCTGGTATGGCCCGCTAATCCACTGCATCCACCGGCGGCCAGCAGCCGTGGCACTGCTTTTTCATTTGCCAACAACATGGTCAACAGTCTGCAGGAGAAAAAAAGGCCAACGGTGGTGGTGTTTTTTGTTTTGCTGGGGCGGGCTATGCAAAGGCTTCTGCACAACGACCCGCTCCGCATGGCAGGCGCTACCGCTTTTTTTACCTCCTTTGCGCTGCCTTTTATCCTTATCATCTTATCGCAACTGCTTGGTTTTTTTTATGACGAAACAAAGATCCGTAGCGAATTGTTTCAAACCCTGTCGGCGGCGCTGGGCACTGCCACAATGCGGCAGGTGGTAGAAATTCTCCGGGCCTTCCGGCACCTGGCCAACAATACGGCTGTGACCATCGCCGGTGTACTTTTTCTTTTTCTTGTGTCCACCACCTTGCTCATGGTCATCAAGGGGTCCATCAACCAATTGTGGCATATCAAGGTGGTGCACGGACGCGGTGTGCTCCCCTCTCTGGTCACCCGTTTTCAATCGGTGCTGATTATTCTGGGCACAGCCTTTCTGTTTTTTTTGAGCATCCTGGGCGAAGGCCTCAAAGCCTACTTCGACAGCACCCTGGCTGGTGTGTTGCCCAACCTGGCCCGCTATTTCACCGGTGCGCTCAATTACCTGCTTTCAGTTGGATTTGTTACGCTTTGGTTTGCCATTATCTTTCGCCTTCTGCCCGATGCCCGGGTACGGTGGAAGGTGGCGCTAACCGGTGCCCTGGTCACCGCCGTGTTGTTCAATATCGGAAAATACCTGCTGCGCCTGTTATTGGTGAGCAATAACCTCAACACGCTTTACGGCACATCGGCCAGTATTGTCCTGCTGCTCCTGTTTGTTTTTTACACCTCGCTGATTCTTTATTTCGGTGCGGCCTTTACAAGGGTTTGGGCCGATCACCTGCAGTCGCCCATTCAACCAAGGCATTATGCCAGGCAATACCGCCTGGTAGAGCTGGAATAAACCAGGCGCCGCAGACAACGCCGGAAAAAGATTTGCCGTTGTTTTTCAGGCAACCAACAACGACCACCGCCGCCAGTGGTTGTTGCCCGGCAACCTGTTGCTAACCCGACTAACCTGGCTGCAATAAATGCCGGATCAGCGCCTGCGGGCCGAGTCGGTGAGCGGCTGACTGCGCACCGGTGGCCGGCTGCCCCAAAGCCAGGGGCCTGCATACGGATTCTTGCCATTCACACCCAGGGCGTTTTCGCCTGTGCCCACACCCATAATGGTAGTGCCTGTGCCCACCGACCCACTGCCATATACCGTTCCCGAGGTGGGCGCCGTGGTTGGCCGCAAAAGAATTTTGCCATTGGCAAAACCATAAGTTCTGCGGGGCATACCCACCACACCCGATTCGCTCACCACCGGTGCATTGCCTGCGGCCTGCCGGTTGAGCGCATTGATGGTAGGGTCGGCAATAGAAAACCGTTGCGCCGTAGTGCCGCCATAGGCTGCGTTGTTGGTGGTTGAATTCAGCAAAACCGTTTTGCCGGCAAGGGTATCCTGCCTTTGCACCTGCTTTTTTGCGGTAGTATTTCGCCTTACCGTGTTGTGTTTTTCTTTTCCCTTTACCTTTTGTGCTTCTGCCTGCTGGGAGAGGAAAATCACAGCCAGTAAGCCAGCCCATACTCTTTTCATACACACAATTGTTTGATGCAAAGGCTGCAAGTTTGTTGCCAGTTGCGTTCGGCAGCACTGCCTTTTTTGATTCAATGGTGAGAAAAATTAACGGTACAAAATTTTCTTAGCAGAAGGAAAGATTAATGGCAATGAAGAAGATCAAAGTACCATTCAACGGCAAAGGTTATGTAGTGATGTATAAAGTGGAAACGATTGATACCAGCATGACGCCGGTTCCGTTTTTTAATGTGTATTCGGTGTTTGTGGAAGATCCCGAACTGCAGAAAATTGTGGGCGACCATTTTACCATTCTGCACAACCATACCGCCACGGTCATGCCGCTTTTCGACCTGAAAGCTGCCGGCGACACAGACGAAAAAAATCTGAAAAAGCAGATCGCCCAGCAGATCATGAACAACCCCACGGAATAGTTTACAGTTTGCGGTTTACAGTTTACAGTTAAAAGACCTTTTGGTGCCTTTCATTAACCGTAAACTGTAAACGGCAAACCTGAAACATCTATGGGTTGCCCAATGTTTCGCTGCTGTCCTGCCGGCCTGTACCGGCTTTGTGCCCGTGCTGTGCATTTTCGTCCGATGAGCCACCCATCACGTTGCCGTAGTCGGAAACCGAGGTTCCCTTCTCGTTCAGCGTTGGATTTTGTTCACCCACATTTTGTTGCTGTTCTGCAGACTGCTGTTGCAGTTCTTTTTGCTTGTTTTCCATACCTGTTGATTTTATTGCGTGCTACGATTCTTTCCTGCCCCAATTCTGTTCCATTTTTTTGTACGATTTTTTGCTCACTGTGCCTTTCTTTTTGCTTTTCGAATCGCCTTTCTTTTTGTGCGCATTGATGTTGTTCACCAGGGAATTTTTTACGCCCAGCTTATTCTTTGTTGCGGTGCCTTTTTTCGAGACCGCTTTCTTCGAAGCTGCTTTTTTTGTAGCTCCTTTTTTCGACGCGGCTTTTTTTGCGGTGCCGGTTTTTGCGGCTGATTTTTTCGTGGCTGCCTTTTTAGCCGACGACTTTTTTGGGGCAGCTTTTTTAGCCGATGACTTTTTCGACGCCGCTTGTTTTGTTGCTTTTGCCATTGGTTTTTCTTTTTGTATTGCAAGCCTTGTTCCGAAAAAACTTTGTTTAAAGCGCAGGGCAAAAGAATGATCAGTTATCAACAATTAGTTGGCGCAAACAACAAAAGGCCCCGAAGAGCCTTTTGTTGTTATGGACTGCGGAACAAGTCTTAAAAACCAAGACCTACAGCAAAGCCAGATACGGCATTGGTGAAATTGCCCATCGCTGTTGCCGACCCGCTCGTCAGGTCAACGCTGTACAATCGTGTTTGCCCACCCGAGGCAAAAAGGCCATAGGCTTTGTTGGAAGTGCCGCCAATATCAAAGCCATTGCTGGCGGTAATGTTGGCACCCAGGCTCTTCCCGTTCGACAGTGTGCCGTCGTTGGGCGGGTTTTGCACGTACAAAAGATCGTTTTCCGTGTCTATGACATAAAGTGTGGTGGACGTGGTGCCGGCAAAACTGTTGGTGTAGCCGGCCGCGGTTACAAAGGCCGGCGCCGGGTTGATAGTGCCATCCACGACCGCCGCACCGGTAGCCGGGTTTACCCGAAGGTTTTGGCCGGTGTTGCTGATGATGCGGATACGATCCGGCACGGGATTAAAATCAAAGCCAAAGGCCGTTCCGTTCAGGGGTTCGGACAGTGCGGCTACGAACGAAGCGGCACCGTTGGCCGTGTTGATCGTATAAAGGCGGTTGCCGCTGCCAAGCGCATACAGGGCACCGTTAGCCGGGCGGAAATCAATGCCGTAGATGGTTTCGCCCATCTGCAAACCGCTGATGTTTTTGGCGATGGTAACCGAAGGTTGCAGCGGATTAAAGATGAGCAGGCTGTTCATACTTACCGCGTACGCTACGGGGTTGGTGGGTATGGCAATGCCGTAATAAATTTCGTTCTTTTCAAACTTCTCCACTTTGCGGGCACGGCCTGTATTCAGGTCAATGCCATACAGTACCGATTTTTTGTTTTGCTGGTAGAGGGCCAGTGCCGTGCTGCCGGCCGAGCCATCGCTGGTGGGAGCAATATCAAACCCGCCTTCGCCTTCCAGGTTTGCCATCAAATCGCCCACTTCCACCAGGGTGCCGTTGTTAGGCGGATCCTGCCGGTACAGTTTATCGTTGGCCACGTCAATATCGTAGAGCGTTGTGGTGGTGGTGCCGGCAAAATTATTAGTGTAGGCCACCGACGTAACGGTGGCGCCAGCGGCACCGTTGATAGCGCCATCTTCCATCACCAGCATACCTGTTTCGGGGTGGAGGCGCAGGTTGCGGCCACTGGCAGTAACAAGCCGTATGCGATCAACCGCCGGGTTAAAATCAAATCCGGCAATATTTTCAGCAAAACCAGCCACAAATGGAGTGCTGCTTACCGCACGGGCAGTGCCGTTGTTTAGATTAATGACATAGAGCCGGCCGGTGCTTCCCACGCCATATAACTGGCCGGTAGCCGGCCGAAAATCAATGGCCAGCAGGCGTTCGCCGGTTTCAAGTCCCGTCACTTGCACAGAGCGAAGCCGCTCTTCGCTTTTTTCAATTGCAAACTGGTGGAGGCGGTTGCCGGCTGCCAGCGCATAAAAGCTGATGCCGGCCTGTTCGCTACCTGGCTTCCGGGCCGTGTTGGCAGTAAAAGCCGTTTCTGTTTCGGGCCTCGATGGCTCAATCGCTTTTTGGCAGGCCAGGAGCAGGCCCATGGCCGAAAGCCATAAGGCAAGCGAAGTCTTTTTCATGTAAAAAGAATTTTGGTTTTGGAAAAGAGATAACAGCCCTATGTACGACGCCGGAAGAAATCCGGATTGGCGGGGAAGGCAGCGGAAAATTATCCCCTTGTGTTGCCGCTGGAAAAACAGGCTATCCGAGGGTGTTAGATGGCAAACCGGGCGTGGAAATGGCCCAGGCCTTGCACCAGTTTACCATTGGTGAACAGCCCTTTATCGTTTGGCAGAAAAACGCCGCCCATTAACAGCAACGGCAGAAAAAATGCGAAGCCCGGTCACCGGTAACTTTCCCACCACCGGCTGTTGTACGCCGCTTTTTCAACAGTGAGCGTTTGGCCAGGCGCCGGCAGCACCAGCGATACGATTTTCTTTTCCGCTTCTGCCAACAGCCGTTCCACCGGTTCCGTCCATGGGTGCATGGCCAGGTTAAAGGTGCCCCAATGAATCGGCATCAGCAATGCAGCGCCAAGATCGAGTGAGGCTTGCACGGCATTTTCCGGCCCCATATGAATGGCCTCCCACTCTTCGTTGTAGGCACCAATTTCGAGCAGGGCCAGGTCAAAAGGTCCCAGCCTTTCGCCAATGGTAACAAACCCGTTGTAATAGCCCGAATCGGCCCCATAATACACGGCGTGCGCCGGGCCCTTTATGGCAAATGACCCCCACAGGGACCGGAAGCGGTCGTTGAGCCATCGCCCCGAAAAATGGCGGGCCGGTGCCGCAGTGACCCGGTGTTGGCCCAGTTGCAGGCTTTCCCACCAATCGAGTTCTGTAACCAGGCTTGCCGGAACGCCCCATTGCACCAACCGCTTACCCACACCCGGGAGGGTTATCACGGGAATACCTCTGCCCGCCAGAACCAGCATTGTTTTTTTATCCAGGTGATCGTAATGATCGTGCGAAAGAAGCACGGCATCCACACCATTGACGCGGCTCAGCGGAAGCGGATTTTGAAAGAACCGTTTCGGGCCTGCCAGTGTAAAGGGCGAAGCCCGGTTGTACCAGAGTGGATCGGTGAGAAAACGTTTTCCATCCACATCCAGCAGCAGCGTAGAATGCCCCAGCCAGGTCACCCGAAGGGCAGTAGAGGGAATTTCATTAAGCAGCGGCTCGTTTATGGTAAAGGGGCCCAGCGGCTTTGCCGGTTCGCGGCCGGGATGGCTCTTCAGCATTTTCCGCATCAGCCGCCAGATGGCGCCCTTGCCCATTACCTCGGTGGGCACCGGGTTGAGATAGATTTTTCCGTTAAAATGATCGGACTGCCGCATCATCAAAACTAAAGAGGAAAACGGTCAGTTAGCTTCGGCTGAAACAGCGAAGCAGAATATCTTTATCCAAAATACAAATGGCAACCCTTCCGCCCCTTCAGATAAAGACCGGCCTCCGTATTGCCAAACCGGCGACGGCGGTTTTTGAAGCCATTGCCGACCCGGCACAAATGACTAACTACTTTATTGCCGCCAGTACCGGCCGCATGGAAGGAGGAAAAACCGTGGAATGGCGTTTTCCGGAAATGGAAGGTTCCTTCCCGGTGCGCATAGCGAAAGCCGACCCTTCCCATGGCTTTGAATTTTATTGGAGCGATGTCACCGGCCAGGAAACAACCGTCAGCATTACGTTGACAGTCGTAGCTGATTCGGTCACCTTTGTACAAATCATCGAAGGCGAAAGAGAAGCCACAAAAGAAGGCATCCGCTGGCTGAAAAGCAACACCGAGGGGTGGGCCAACTTCCTGGCCTGCCTCAAAGCCTGGATGGAGTTTGGGATAAACCTCCGCAGAGGCGCTTTTGATCTTTCGCAAATGCCAGAAGAAAACAGGCAACCCTAGGTAACTAGTCTTTCATTTTTGCAAAAAACCGCCGGTGCAATTAGCCTGTTTTCTTCATCCTTAACAACTGATAAGTCCTGTCAACCAAAAAATCACTAAAAACACAATGATCGTTCCCAAACAACCCCCACCCAGCTTGCTGGCGCCGTAACCTGCTATCAATGCTCTTAACCAATTTGGCATAATGAATAATTTCCGGAAGAGGTAAAAAAAGTTGTGCCACTGCCGCAAAGGAAGAAGGATTGTTTTGCCCCGGTGTGTTGGTTGATGATGATTGAAACTGTCTTTTTGAGCCACAAAGCCACCATGGTGAAGGCCGTAATGGCGTTAGCCTACTTCGAAGAAGGGCAGGCGTGGCTGCACCCGGATGCCGGGCATTTCAACCGGCTTGTGGTGCCGCCGCCGCAAAAATGCCTGCAGCAACATGGCCTCCCCTTTTTTCGACAGCCTGTAATACTGCCCAAAGGAATCGGCATTGAAAGGCATCACCAATTCTTCGGTCAGTAAACGGTCAAATTCTTCGCGGTCGAGCCGTCGCCGGCCGCAAAGAATCACTTCGGGAAAATAGAAATACGTTTGGATAGACTGGTTGTACACGCTAACCAACAATTGCAGCAGCACCAGATCAACTGCGTTTCTTTTCATGAGCGGGTTGTTCGCCTGCGTAGTAGAAGACAGACTCGAAAAATCATACCATCGTTCTTTATCAACACGCTACAGCCAGTTGCCTACGGCCAACCGATAAAGATGTTTAAAACTGAACTTGCTGTTTGGCGCGGACATTTTTACTTTAGCGGTGATGGAGGCACCGCTTTACCTGTTAGAAAAGAAAAGCAGTTTTCTGGACCTGGCCAGGCCGGTTATCTTTTTCGACCTTGAAACCACCGGTACCAGTGTAACAACCGACCGGATTGTGGAGTTGTACGCCATTAAGCTCCAGGCCGACAGCAGCCAGCAGGAACTGCATCACTACATTCACCCCACGGTGCCCATACCGGCCGGTGCCACTGCCGTGCATGGCATTACCGATGCCATGGTGAAGGATAAACCCAGCTTTGCCCAATTGGCCGGTGAGCTGGCGCTGTTTTTCGAAGGCTGCGACCTGGCGGGCTACAACATCAAACGGTTTGATGTACCGCTTTTGCTGCGGGAGTTTGACCGCTGCAAAAAGTACCCCATCAACTACAACGAAGTAAAGCTGGTGGATGCCATGAGCATCTATCACCTGAAAGAAAAAAGAGACCTGTCGGCAGCCGTTCGTTTTTATTGCCAGCGCGAGCATGCCGATGCTCATTCGGCCAGGGCCGATGTGCAGGCCACCATGGACATTTTAAAAAAACAATTGCTGCTGTACAATGACCTTGAACCCAACACCAGCTTTTTGCACGATTACCTGAGCGCCGGCTACAATGTGGACCTGGCCGGCCGTTTCGTACGCAATGAAGAAGGCAAGATCGTTTTCAGCTTTGGGCAGCACAAAGGCAAAAAAGCCTGCACCGAACCCGACTACCTGAAATGGATTGTCAGCAATGCCGAGTTCCCGGTGGACACCCGCATGGTGGCCAAGAAAATTTATATGCAGTGCCGCTGGGAAGAAGAGATAAGGGCGTGGATAAAGCTGCATAAACTTGCCACCACCGAACTTTTAGCCGCCCTGTATGCCGCGGCAAAAGCAGGCGAAGCAGTTTTTCCCTTTGCTGTCGACAAGCAACATGGACAGCTCACCATCACCTACCTTACCGAACCGCCGTCTTTTTACAGCTGTGTAAACGAAGAAGCAGTCAGGATTTTGCTGTCGGTGGTTGACGAACTTCTGCGAAAGAACAAAAGCGAAACAGCTTAAACACATGCAGCCATCGGCAGTTGTTTTTATTGCACCCGCGGCAACACCTTCTCTCCAAAATCCTGAATAAACAGTTCCTGCTCCCGGTTCACGTTATGCAAGATGATCCGTTCAAAGCCCAGCTTCATGTCCTCTTTTAACCATTCGATGTGGCGCTCCGGATCGGCCGAAATGCGAACCATATCTTTCAACTCAGCAGGCTGTACGTACTCCGCTACTTTATCAAACTGCTCCACCTGCCACATCTCGGCCAGCGCTGTGCTGTGAAAAATATTTGTTCGCCACTGGTCCCAGGCCCCCTGTAGTGCCTCCTCATCTGTTTTGGCATAGGACAACTGCACCTTCAGAAAAACCGGCTTGCCCTTACCGCCGTTGTTTCGAAAGGCATCCACCACTTCCTTCAGTTCGTCATGCTTCCGGTGCACGGTAATCATGGCATCGGCCCAGGAACCCATCCATGCGGCGGTTTCTTTTGTAACGGCAGCACCCACCAGCAGCGGCGGCTGCGGGGGCAGGGTATAAAGCTTCACTTCTTCCAGGGTAATGCGGCCAAAATGCGTCACCGTCTCGCCTTGCAATAACCGTTTAATGACATCGGCGCATTCCCACAGGCGCTCGTTGCGTTCGCTCTTGATGGGAAATTTTTCGCCGGTGATGCGCTCGTTCAAGGCCTCGCCGCTGCCCAGTGCCATCCAAAAGCGGTTGGGGAACATTTGGGCCAGCGTGGCAGCCGCTTGCGCCACTATAGCCGGGTGGTTGCGGTAGCCCGGTGTGCACACCACTCCGTACGGCAGCGCTGTCTGCGCCATGGAGGCACCCAGCCAGGCAAAGGAGTAGCCACTTTGCCCCTGGCGTTTGCTCCAGGGATAAAAATGATCCGATGAATTGATGGAAGTAAATCCGGCCTTTTCGGCCAACACCGCATAGCGCAAAAGTTCGCCGGGAGTAAACTGCTCGTGAGACGCCTGATATCCAAACATAGCTACCATTTTTCCTCCGCACCGGGCTAGAGGTGAGTAAGGATTATCAAACAGGTTGCCACATCTGCATGGGGAAGTGTTTGCCGGTATGTTTTTCCCGCAATAAACCCTGGCCGTGTCAATTGTTTTTGCAAAAAACCTGAAAAGCCGCTACAGCTTTTTCAACAGCTTCCGCGAGAAATAATCGCCAATGGCTTCGGCCAGCTTTACCGCATTTTCGTGCTTCATCCAATGGTGCGTATCTCCCACAATGACCAAGGTTTCCAGGGGCACGCCTTGTTTTTCCAGCCGCTTCACCAGGTCGGTGCTTTGGCTGAACCGCACATTACGGTCATCATCGGCATGAATCACCAGCACTGGTGACGTCCACTTTTTTACCGCCGAAACGGGCGATGATAAAAAGGCAAGGCGCATGGCCGAATCGAGGTCTGGCGCTTTTTCGTAGCCGGTGGCAGCAGCCGGGGCCGAAGCCTGCACCGTCCAGTCGTGCACGCCGTGAATATCAACGCCGGCGGCAAAAAGTTTTGAGTCGCGGGCCAATGCCAGCGCCGTGAGGTAGCCACCGTACGAGCCGCCATATATGCCGATGCGGCTTTTGTCAACAAATGACTGTGCGCCCAGCCATTGCGCCGCGGCTTTAATGTCCTGGTATTCCGATGCCCCAAAGCGGCCGCCGCGTTCGGGGTGATGAAACCTATGCCCGTAACCGATACCCAGGCGATAATTGACCGACAGCACGGCAAAACCAAGGCTGGCCAGGTATTGATTGGTGGCGTAAGCGTTGGAATAATAGTCGGAATAATGCCAGCCGAGCAGCATTTGCCTCGGCGGCCCGCCGTGCACATAAATAATGGCCGGTTTTTTTCCAGTTGTTCCGCCGGATGGTTCAAACAGTTGGGCATGCACCGTCACGCCATCGGCAGCCTTGAACACCACCTGCTTTGGCGTTACCATCGCCGCTGCGGGAAAGCTGGAAGGAATACGATCCTGAGCCAGCAAGGCCACCGTTCGCGACGAGAGCGACAACACCGCCGGCAGTGGCGGCCGTTGTGCGGTGGCGCTGATGAGCGCCACCGAGCCGCCACCGGCCACGGGCGCCGGAAACCATTCGAGCCCGGCACCGGGTGTCAGCACGTCAATGGCTGCCTTGTCCACCGGTACGCGGACCACGTGCCGGCGGTCAGTATCAAGCGCATCGGGTCCGGTATTGGCCGAAAAATAAAGCCACTCCTTATCGGGGCTTAGCTGAATGTGCTCGGCCATAAATGCACCCGGCGTCAGCAGCAACGGCTCGCCGCCGGCCGATGCCAGGGAGTATAAGTGCGGCCATCCATCTTTATACGAAAGAAAAACAATGCGGTCTTTGGCGGCCCAGTGCAGGTTGTAACCGCCGTGCGTGGTGGGGATGGAACCGGGAAGCGTGGCCGGGCTGCGGTAAATTTCGGTGGCTGTGCCCAATGCCAGATCGGCTGTGTGGATAGCCCAGGGCTGGTGCCGCCGGGCCAGCACCGAATCAGGTGCGCCGCCGCCGCCGGAGGTGCGGATAAAAACCAGGCGCTTGCCATCGGGCGACCACCGCGGGTTATTGTCACGCTTGAACGAAGGCGCTATCCATTTGATGGTGGCAGGACCAAAGGCATACACGCCGATAAAGCTGTGATCGGCCCGGTTGCTGACAAAGGCCAGGTGGCGGCCGTCGGGCGAATACTGCAAGGAACCCGTAGTGCCCTGCGTGGTGAACAAAACCTTTGCCGGCGCCGATGCATCTATTGGTGCTATCCAGGCCTGCCCGCCACGGATAAAGGCCACCGAATCGTTTTTTGGCGACAATACCGGGTCATCGCCTTCCCCAATGGCCTTCGGATCGCCGCCGGCAAACGGCACCGTCCATATTTGCACCTTTTGCATCACCGGGCTATGCGTCACATTCACCGGCTGGTCGTCGCCCCAGTTGCTGCCATGATCGCCACCGCGAACATACACCACCCACCGGCCATCGGCCGATACCGACAGCGAGGTGATCTCCTGCCCGTCGTCTTCGTTGTAGGCAGTGAGTTTACGGGGCTGAAAGGCCGGTGCTTCGGCAACATACACATTGCGCCGGCCACCTTCGTCAAACGCCCAGGCTATCCTCGGGCTTTGTGCCGATGCGGTCATTTCTGTTGGAAAAGGATATGATTTGATCGCTTGCAGCGAAGGCGGCTGCGCTATTGAAACGTTGACAAAAAAGCAAAAAACAAGCAGGGAAAGACCCTGACGCAACGCAGGGCATATCAATGGTTTCATGTGCGGTGAGTATTAAAAAAACGAATGCCGACAAGGTAGGAATTTCTTGTCAACATTCATCCGCACAAGGCGGCCAAAACCATAGCTATTTCTTTGTATCGGATGGTTCTTCTTCCAGCTTGGTGCGGGCAGTGTCTTTTGCCTCATTAAACTCCCGCACTCCCCGGCCGAGGCCACGCATCAGCTCAGGAATTTTACGGCCACCAAACAGCAGGAGAATGATGATGGCGATGATGAGAATTTCGTTGAAACCAAGGCCCATAAAATGAATTTAAGAAATGAAGATAGGATGTTGAAGCCAAACGACCGGCCCTTTTAACGAATTCGGGCGAAATGCATCAGGATTGCGGCGAAACGGAATAAGACGGCCTCACCGGGCTGTCACCGGCAGCCGCGACAGTGCTTCCAGGTTTATTTACCGCAATGATGGTGATCAGCGCCGACAGCGCCAGCGACCCAGCCATAAAAATATACGAGGCGCCAAAGCCCCCGGTGGACCCATTGAGGTAACCTACGATATAAGACCCGGCAAAGGAGCCCAACGCCCCAAAGCTGTTGATAAGCGCAATGGCCCCGGCCGATACGTTGCGGGGAAGTATTTCGGTGATGAGCGCAAAAAAAGGCCCATAGGGCGCATACATGGCACCACCCGCTACGACCAAAAGCGCAAACGACAGCCAGAAATTAGAAGCGCCAATAAGGTACGAGCCATAAAATGCCAGGGCGCCTATCAGGAGGCAGGGCCAGATATAGATTTTCCGTTGCAGCGATTTATCCGAAAAATACGAAGCGCCAATCATGCCAATGATGGCCAATACATAGGGTACCGACGATAGCCAGCCGGTTTTTACAATGTCCATGTCTTTGGCGGTATTGATGATGGAAGGCAGCCACATCACAAAGCCGTACACCCCAATGCTCCACAACGCATATTGCAGCGAAAGCAGGATCACTGTTTTGGATTTGAAGGCAGCGGCATAGTTCTTCACCGGCTTAATGTCTTTTTGCTCCAGCAAAAGTTTGTCTTCCAGGTCTTGCTTTTCCTGTTCGGTCAACCATTTGGCACCCGCCGGCCTGTCATCTGCCAGGCGCCACCAGAAAAAGGCCCAGATCACCGCCGGCAACCCTTCCCAGATAAACATCCATCGCCAGCCCACGGAGGCAATAAGGTAGCCCGACAAAATGGACATCCAAAGAATAGTGACAGGGTTGCCCAGAATCAGGAAAGTATTGGCCCTCGACCGTTCGGACTTGGTAAACCACCGGCTCAGGAAAATGAGCATGGCCGGCATTACCGCGCTTTCCACCACGCCCAGCATAAACCGGATGATCACCAGGCCAGTAATGTTGCTCACAATGCCTGTAGCCATGGCCAGGCCGCCCCATAAAATAAGCGACCAAAAGATCAGTCGCTTGGCGCTTTTATTGGCAGCATACAGCGCACCGGGAATTTGAAAAAAGAAATAGCCTAAAAAGAAAAGAGAACCAAGCAAAGACGAAACCGATGGGGTAATACCCAGGTCGCCGGCCATACCGCCGGCGGCCGCAAAACCAAAATTGGCCCGGTCGAGGTAAGCAAGGCTATAAGTGATAAAGGCAATCGGGATCAAACGGAGCCATCGGCGCTTTGCCAGCACAGTTGCCATAACAATAATGGTTTGAATGAATGCAGAAAGGTTCTGCTTTCAAATTACACGGGTTATCAATCCTAACCAAAAGCAATGGCAAACCGGCCCATTTCTCGGCACGATAACCGGTTGTTCATAAACGGGAGTTCGCCATTGCCGGTTGTTGTTTCCTTACCTGCAAATGTTCTAAGAAATGAATTTTCTGTTGGGTGAATGGTGAGTTAGGAGGACGTTCACTCACTACTCACCATTCACCGCAGCATTTGTGAGAGGGTTTCTAACTGAACACCCGGTCGTGCGAACGGCGGTCGTTCCATTGTGTCGTGGGGGCAAAATAGCTACTGTCCGACGGGTGCAGGTGTGCCTTCACCACCTCGTCGTTCAGCTCAATACCCAAGCCGGGAGCCGTAAGCGGCAAGTTGGCATATCCCTTGGTGATCAGCGGCCGGCCGTCGGTGGTTTTCACCATGCTTTCCCACCAGGGCACGTCCACCGAATGGTGCTCCAGCGAAAGGAAGTTTTGCGTGGCGGCCGCACAATGCACATTGGCCATAAACGACACCGGCGTGCCGGCCTGGTGCATAGCCATGGCAATGCCGTATTCCTCGGCGTAGTCGCCAATGCGTTTGGTCTCCAGCAGGCCGCCCGAAGAGGCCAGGTCGGGGTGCACAATATCCACGGCACGCTGGTCAATCAGCGGCTTGAAGTTTTTGAGCAGGTAAATGTCTTCGCCGGTGAGAGTGGGTGTTTCCAAAGCGGCGGTCATGGTTTTCCACTGATCGGTGTACTCCCACGACACGATATCTTCGAGCCAGGCCAGGCGGTATTTTTCCAGGGCCCTGCCCAGGCGTATGCCGTTGTTGTAGTCGAAGTGGCCATAGTGATCGGTGCTGAGCGGCACTTCATATCCAATCATGCCCCGCACGTTCTCCACAATTTGCTGCAGTTCTTCCAATCCCTTGTCGGTAATCTGAATTTGTGTAAACGGATGCAGGGTGTTGGCGTAGCTCATGTAGTTGTTCTGATCGCCCCACTGGGCCAGCACACCTTTGTCGTTTTCCCAAAACTTGCCGTTCACCACGGTATCTTTTTTACCCCGCAGTTCGCCAATGGAAACATCCATCTTCAGCCAGGTGTAGCCCTGGTTATTAATGCGGTAATCTATGAGCTTTTTTTGTTCTTCCGGCGAGCCGGCTTCGGGTGTATCGGCATACAGGCGCACCTTGTCGCGATAGCGGCCACCAAGCAACTGCCAGGCCGGCACGTTG
Organism: uncultured Flavisolibacter sp.; assembly: GCA_965365435.1. GTDB lineage: Bacteria > Bacteroidota > Bacteroidia > Chitinophagales > Chitinophagaceae > Flavisolibacter. Next base: position 44,028 of record CBDUBQ010000016.1, on the reverse strand, counting down.
TAGGCTTTTCCTACAATATCCCACAACGCCATCTCCACCGCACATACGCCACCCGCCTGACGGGCCGGCCCGCCAAACTGTTTGATGGATTTAAAAAGCTGCTCCACGTTGCAGGGATTTTTGTCGAGCAACCGGCTTTTCAGCATCAGGGCATACCGTTCGTCGCCACCATCCCGCACTTCGCCCAGGCCATAGATGCCCTGGTTGGTATCAATGCGAATGATGGGTGTGCGGCCCATGGCCCGGGTAACGGCATAGCGCATATCGGTAATCTTCAGGTCCGATGGCGCCCCAAAGCGCCGCACTTTTTGGGTGCTTTGCGCCACCACTTCTTCAATGGGCGAAAACAGCACCGAGCTACCCAGGGCAATACCGCCAATAGCCGATTTTTTCAGGAACGAGCGCCGCCCGTTTTCTGGTTCCATACCCGGTTGCCCATATTCGGTTTCGGTGGCTTCCGGTTCTTTCAGGCCAAGTCGCTGGAGAATTTTTTGTGAGGGTGTCATTGATTCTTTTTTAACGAGTGAGAAGTTGTATTTGTCTGCTTTGTATTGCTGGTGGGAGAAGGACCGGCCAAAGGGCCGGCCGGTCCTCTCCTTCGAAATGCGTTACGTTTTTCATTCAGTATTGCATGTCTCTTTTGCTCATTGCTCATTGCTCATTGGCAATTGAAACACTCAGGGCTTGTCCCACCAAACACGGGTATCCAGGTCATCGCCGGTGCCACCGTTTTGGGTGCGCATACGGGCCAGGGCCGCATCGTAGTTGGACTTGTTCACCGATATTTCTGAGTTGGGAAAGGTCAGCCGGCGGATAAATGCTTCCCGCTTCAGGTCTTTGCCGGCAAAGGGATTTGGCGTGAGCACCGGAAAACCGCTGCGGCGAAAGTTGGCCCAGGCCTCCGGCCCGTTCAGGAACGAAGCCACCCAGTACTGTGTGTTGATCTGCTCCAGGGCCTTTGCCGGGTCAAATGGGTTGGCGCTTAGATAATTGGTGATAGCCGCGGGTGATACAGCCGAACCGGCATCGTAATCGGCCATCTGCTCCATATGTGCCTGCACACCTGCCGTGTAATAATCGGCTACTGTGCCCGTAGTAATCCATCCCCGGTGCCGGGCTTCGGCCAGTAAAAGATTGGTTTGTGCAGCCGTTACAAAAAAGGTAGGTGCGGTCGGCTTCACCATCCGCCGGCGGTCCACCTGGCTAAAGTCATAGAAGGAGGCCAGCCCCAGGCTGGTAGCCACCGGGCGGATGCCGGCGTTATCGTATCCCAGCGGCATACCAATTTGAAGCGCAGGGCTCGTGTTGCCGCGGGCAGGAGTTTGCTCGGTACCCGTTGTGGCACCTTCGTACCGCACGCCAATGGACGCAAGCCGCGGATCATTGGTGCTCTTCAGATAGTTAACAAATGGCGCCGCTAAGAAAAAATTGGCGGCTTCTGTGGAGTTCAACATGTTGCCAGTTGGCTGCAGGTAGTTGGCATCGTGCCGCAGTACCGCGTTGTCGGCATTAGCCGTAATCACGCCGCCATTTACGGCCGCCTGCACCACCTGTTGCGCACGGGTGGCATCCACCTTACTCAGCCGCATCCCGGCCCGCAACAGCAGTGAATAACCAAAACGTTTCCAGCGGGTAATATTTCCACCATAGAGCACATCGCTGGATTCTATACGGCCAGTTGCATTCAGCGCTGCCGAAGCTTCCGTTAGCTCTTTAATAATGTCGGTATAAATAACCTGCTGGGCATCGTATGCCGGAAGAAAAACCAGGTCGGGATAACCGGCCCCCGCCTGTGTATAGGGAATGTCGCCATACGCATCAGTCAGCACCATAAAGGCATAGGCCTGTAGGATGCGTGTCATATTAAAAAGGTTGCTGCGTGCCGGCTGGTCTTTTGTACGGCGCAGCACATCCTTTGTATTGCGGATCACGTTGCGGTAGTATCCCTGCCACAGGGCTTGTGTGTTATCGCGGTTATCCTGGTTGAAATTGGCGCCCGTAAGCACGCCGGAATTGGGCGATACCATCTGCTGGACAATTCCCACATCATAAATAACGGTGGAGGTGGGAAAGGCCGTGTTCATCGCCGCGTTGTTCAACTGTAAGATCGGATCAATGCTGGTGGGATCAACCTTATTGGTATTGAGCTCATCAAAGCCTTTGTCGCACGAAACCAGCAAAACAGCCGCCGACACCAAACTGTATTGAAGTAACTTTTTCATATGTTATAACTTAAAATCTGATGTTTAAATTGAAGCCAATACCACGGGTAGTGGGCAGGCCGGTAGATTCCAACCCCATCACGTTGTCGGAGGTAAAACCAAACGATTCCGGATCAATATTGTCCACCCATTTTTTCAGGATTGCCACGTTGTTGGCCACCAGGTTAAGCCTTATGCCCTTCACCGGGAATGTTTGCGGCAGGTAGCGGGTAAAATCGTAACCCAGGGTAATCTGCCGCAGCTTCCAGAAACCGGCATTGAAGATTACCGGCTCCACCAACGCCTGCGACCGTACCACCTCCCAGTAAGCCTGCACCGGCGCAGAAGCGGTATTTCTGCCGCCGGCTTCATTAACGCCCTGGCCGGTAACCCGGTAGTTTGTTTCACGTCCTTCCAGCGTCATCTTATGCAGACCATGGCGAATGGCGTTGAAGTTGGTGCCCGAAAGCATTTTATGACCCAGCTTAAAATCAATCAGGAAAGAAAATTGCACCCCGTAAACGCTGAAGGCATTGGTGAAGCCACCCACCCATCTTGGAATGGCGGTGCCGAAATTCACAAGCTCCAGCGTACGCAGGGGCAGTCCGTTGCCACCAAATACCCGCTCCCCTTTGGCGTCGCGGCGATAGCCGAAGCCCGCCACCTGGCCCATCTCCATCCCCACGATCTGGCGCAGCTCACCATTGAAAACGTGGGTGCCCACGGTAATCCGCTCGCCGGGTTTGTCGGAAAGCAGGCTGAGGACTTTTGTTTTGTTGTAGTTGCCATTTACCGTAAAGTCCCACCGGAAATTTTTCGTTTGCACCGGTACAAGGCTGATCAATGCTTCAAAGCCGCGGTTTTCATTTTCGCCACTATTGATACGGGTATTTATAAAGCCGGAGGCATCGGAGATTTGGGCCTGCACTATCTGGTCGGTGGTGAGCTTACGGTATACGGCGGCATCAAGATTGACGCGGTTATTGAACATCCGCAGCTCAAAACCCAGTTCTGCTTCCGCTACCCGCATCGGCCGCAAATTGGCATTGGGCAGCGTATTGGTATTGGGCCCGCCAAGCGGTTGGCCATTCAGCAGATTAGCGTTGGGGCTGTAGTACAATGCATTTGCATACGGGCCTACATCTAAATCACTGCCAACTTCGGCATAGGCCGCCCGTACCTTGCCAAAGTTTAGCCAGGTGGGCCGGGTTTGCCAGCTTTCGGAAAATACATAGCTGGCGGAAACAGACGGGTACAGGATGCTGCGATTGGCCGGCGACAGCGTGGAAAACCAGTCGTTGCGGGCTGTTACCGTCAGGTACAACGATCGTTTAAACGAAAGTTCAGCCGAGCCGTAAAGGGAATTAATTTTTTCTTCACCCAGGGCATAAAACGGTTCTTTTGCCCGGCCATTTTGCACGGTGTATAGCCCGCGTACGGCAAAGTCGGTCACCTGCACGCTGTTCAGGTCCGTGCGGCGATACATCTGGTTGCCACCGGCAGTGACATTTACGCCAAATTCGCCAAACTCCTTGTTGGCCATTACCAGGAAGTCTGCATTCACTTCGCGGAAGCGCCGGGCCTCCTGGGTATATTGCCCGTTTACGAAACCTGCTGGTGCGGGACCACGCGAAGCATGCCCGGTGGGGAAGTTATTGTAGTCCTGATCACGCGAAAAAAAGTCTTGCCCAATGCGGCCCTGCACCGAAAGCCAGGAAAGAATATTGTATTTCAGGGCTACATTTCCAAAGATGCGGTCGCGGCGTATGCGGTTGAACTGTTCGGCCAGTACCCAGTAAGGATTGGTGCGGTTGGTAAAACGCGAATAAACAAACTCGTTTCCATCGGCGTTGTACTTATTTGCATTGAGCACATCCAAGGGCATAGAGTTAGCGAGGTTGTAGATAGACACCGGGATGGTGTTGTCCTGCTGGCCTACGTTGGGCGGGTTACGATTGAACTCATTTGAGTAGTTTATGTTACCGGAGAAAGTGAACTTATCGGTAAGATCATACGAAAAGCCCATATTGATGGTGCGGCGGGTAAAGCTGTTGTTCGGCACAATGCCTTTGCTTTCCAAATTGCCGATGGACAAATTCAGGCCGCCTTTTTCGCCGCCCATGGCCATGGTGATGGTGTTGGTAAAATTCTGGCCGTTCCGGAAAAATTTGCTGATGCGGTTTCGCTGCGGTTCGTAGGGCAGGTCGAGGCCGCTAAACAGTACCTGCCGCATACCCGGTTGAAAACGCTCCCCGAAAGACCATTGTCCCGAGGTAGGATTTGGTGTTGTAGGCCGAACGCCATTTTCGCCCTGGCCGTATTCGTATTGATAGTCGGTAAAATCAAGCGGCGTCTCGTTAGTATAGTTGGCATTGTAGGTAACGCCAATGCCTCTTTCGCGGTTGCGTGATTTGGTGGTGATCATGATAACACCATCCTTGGCCCGCGAGCCGTACAGGGCCGCCGCCGCCGCGCCTTTCAACACCGTCATACTTTCAATGTCATCCGGGTTGATACTTTGAAAACCATCGCCGCCGTCGGAAGTGACACCGCCGCCCCTGGCGCCGGTTCCGTCGGCGCCGGCATTTCCCGGATTGGTGCCGAAATTGGAATTGCTGACAGGGACACCATTAATAACGATCAGCGGGTTGTTTTGACCCGCAATAGACGACTGGCCGCGAATGCGGATCTTGGAAGTGCCACCCGGACCGGTACCCATGGCCGTGATGTTAACACCGGCTACTTTGCCCTGCAGGGCGTTCATCAGGTTTGGGGTGCGGTTGACCGTTAGTTCCTCCGGCCTTACGGTTGATGTGGCATATCCCAGGCTGCGCCGCTGGCGCTGAATGCCGAGTGCCGTCACCACCACTTCGTTCATATTCATCTGGCGGCTCACCAGTGAAATGTTGACGGCACTGCGCCCGGCGAGGGCCACCTCCTGTGTTTCGTATCCCACAAAGCTCACAACGAGTGTGACGTTGGCATTGGGAGTATTCAGCCGGAAGCGGCCCTCGGCATCAGTGGACGTAGCCATGCTGGTTCCTTTTACCTGTACCGTGGCGCCCACCACCGGCTCGCCCCTGTCGGTGGTTACACGGCCGCTGATCTCCTCGAAGCTGCGGATAGCAGTCACCGAAATGGCCGGCGTTTCTGCGGCCGGCAACGGGAGAATACGCCGTTTGATGACAATGGTTTTTTCCACAATGGCGTAGGTCAGCGGCAGGTCACGCAGGCATTGGTTCATGGCTTCTTCCACCGATACATTCTGCACCGACACGCTGACCTTTTTTGCCTCTTTCAGCAATTTGTTTTCGTACCAGAAATGATAGCCGGTCTGGCGCTCAATTTTCTTGAAGATGGCTTCGAGCGAGGCATTTTTTTCGGAAAGCGATACCGATTGCGGACCCGGGGCGGCTTTTGCCGGCAGGCCCGTCAAGAGGATAAGCGCCATCGCCACCACAAAGGCCGACACCATTCTTTGCCAGGTCAGCCCGTTGTTTTTTCCACGCCCGGCCAATGTCCGGATGGCGGCAGCCAATGCAGGCCGATGGGGGTACAGGGCCTGGGCCGGCATCCTTAAGGAATCGTAGAATTGCATAGTGTTGATTTGTTTGGTTTAACAATAAAAGCAGTTTCCGGAAATATCATCAGGCCTGCAGGTGCCACTGCACCCGGCAGCTGATTATTTAAACCGGTATGTTTCGTAAAGGCAAAAGGTGCAATCGTTTTGAGGCAGGGTAGCAGATTGGCAATAAAGCGGCAAAACATCCATAAACCATAGTTGCGCCGCCCTGGCCTAATGATTCATTCGGGTACGACCTTAGTTGTTGCCGGGGTCATGACTTCACTACAATCTGCCGGCCTTTTACTTTAAACCGTATGTTGCTTTGCTCCAGTATTTCGAGAACGGTTGACAGCGGCAGGCTGCGATTGATTTTGCCGGAAAAATGGCGCACCGGCACGGCACCGGCATAAACCACCTCCACATTGTACCAACGGGCAAGCTGCCGCATAATCCCTGGCAAATCGGAATTGTTGAAGTTGAAAAGGTTATCCTTCCAGGCCACAAACTCGGCGACGTCCACGCTTTTCACCCGTGGCGGCAGGCCCGTGGCCTCTTTAGAAACTTCGGCCTGTTGGCCGGCCGTGAGCACCGACGCGTTTTCGGCCGCGGCCACCGGTGCCACTTTCACCGCACCTTCCACCAGTGTTGCTTTCAGCGTTTTTTCATCATCGTAGGCGTTGATGTTGAACTGTGTACCCACCGCCTCTATCAGTGGGCTGTTTTCACCGGGGCTGGCCGATGCTACCACCCTGAACGGCCGGTGCTTATCGGCGGCCACATCAAAATAAGCTTCCCCACTAAGCTGCACACGACGTTCGCTGCTGTCGAAAGCCGCCGGAAAACGGAGCGACGAGGCTGCGTTCAGCCAAACCTGGCTGCCATCGCCCAGCAAGGCTTCGCACTGCCGGCCACCCGGTGTTTGCAGGGTGTACACGCCGGTATCTTTTGCCGGCCCCAAGGCGTGAACCACTATTTTTGATCCTTGCTTCCGGATAACGGTTTTTCCCGATTTTACCAGGATACCATCGGCCAGGCTGTCGAGTATCATCACCCGGCCATCGGCCAGCGTAAGGGTGGTATTGGTTTTATAAGGACCCGATGAAAGCGATGCGGCATCTGTTTGTGACGCCAGTGTATTGTCGCGGCGGCTCAATGTCCACCAAATGACCAACCCTGAGAGAAGCAAGAGAAAGGCTGCCGCCACACGAAGGGCAGGCTGCCTGAAAAAAGCTATCACCAGTCTGCCCTTCCGCGGCCGCAGCGATTGCCGCAGCTTTTGCAGAATTGCCTTCTCCGTGTCGGCAGCAAGTCCCAGTTCATCTTCGGGCCAGGGCCGGTTTTGCTGAAAGCTGTTAAAGTGTTGTTCCAGCCGGTCCCTTTCCTCGCCGGAAGCGTTGCCGGCGAGGTATTTTTCTATCAGGGACAATAATTGGTGCTGCTTCACGCAACGGCTTTCGTATATAGTGCGCAGCGGCTTTGGCATCCCCCAAAACATTGGCTGAAATATTTTCAAAAGCGGAACAAACCGGAAGGACGCCGTTGCCGGCTGGCGAATGAAGCACCGGAACGGATGGGCAAATAAGCTGGCACTAAAAAAGAAAGAACAGCGGCAAAAGACCAATAAAGGAAGATGCTTCCAGGCAGTGCCGTACCCGGCGCAGCGCAATGGTAAGCTGGTTTTCCACTGTTTTGATGGAGATATTGAGGCGCACCGCAATTTCTTTGTGCGTTAACTGCTCGTCGCGGCTAAGGCGATAAATAAGCCGGCATTTTTCGGGCAGCTCCTCTACGGCCCGGTGTACGCGGCCGTGAAGATCCTTCTTCAGCAAACCTTCATCGCAACCACTGACGGGCTGGTTGGCCAGGTGTGCTTCGGGTAGAACAACACGCCGGGCTGCCTGCCGAAGGTGGTGGTAAACCTGGTAGCGCACGGCCGTGGCAAGGTACGCCGACAGCGATTGCCGGATATCGAGGCTTTGGCGCCTCATCCAAAGCTGGAGAAAGATTTCCTGCACAATGTCTTCGCAGGCCTTTTTGTCTTTCAGCACATTGTAAGCCGCTAAAAAAAGATTTTGCCAGTGGGCTTTGTAAAGTAAGGTAAGCGCCTGTTCATTGTGCTGGCTAAGCTGCTGCAGCAGCGTTTTTTCATCATATGCAGGCAATACAGGCAAGGCAATTGGTTTTGCGTGAGCGAACGAACAAGCTTAACAATAATAACGCTTTTTCTTCAGCAGAAAAATGCCGGCGCGAGTTTTTTCATGCGGCAAGCGGCTGCTGACGAACAATGCCTACGGCGGCCGAAGGCGGACACCGATCAGTGCCAGATCATTTGCCCTGCCGCTGTATCCGGCCGGCTTACCAGGTGCGTTTGCTCATCAGCTTATCCAGCTCTGCCCGGGTCATTTTACCCAACTCGGGATGCTTGTCGAGCCAGGCTAAAAAAACAGTTTTGATATCATCGGTCCATTGGCTGTCTATTTGCCCGGTGGTGTAGCGCCCCGAACGGACCATCTCGAACCCAAACTGGTCTTTGCGAATGACAAATTCGGCCGTGCTCACCACCTGCTCGGCCATGTGTGCCGGCACAAACAGCACGCCCTCGGCCTGGGCAATCACCAGGTCGCCGGGCAGCACCATCACGCTGCCAATGCGGGTGGGTGTATTGAGCCCCATCAATACCATTTCTTCTAAAAAAGAGGGATGAAAATCGCGGACAAAGGCATTAAAGCCGGCTATTTTCCGTATCTCCTGCAGGTCTCTCGACGCCCCGTTAAAGACAACGCCGTTGCCGGTTTTGGCGTAGATGGCCGTGGCCAGCGTTGAGCCCATCAACGTGCCGCCGCCGATCTTTCCATAGGCATCGGCCACATACACATCGCCGGCGCCAAGCACCTCAATGGGCCAGGAGTTGGTATTGCCCTTTCGCCCCTGCTGCTGGCCGCGGTCTTTTATTTTCTTTTCCACATCGGGCCTTGAGGGCATATACATGGCGGTGACGGCACGGCCCACCACCGGCACCGTATCGTTCACCATCTTCCAGCCGCCTTCAAACTGGGCGGTATAGCCTTCGTTTTTCAGTACTGTCCAGGCATCGTCTATGTAAATGCGTTTAGCCCGCTTCAGCAGATCGTCGGGCAGCTTTGGCCGGCCATCCGCAAAGCGTTCGCCCTTCCATTCCAACGTCAGGAAAATCAGTTCTTCTTTTGAGATAGTTTGCGCTTGCAGCACTGCCGTTGCACAGGAAAGCAGCAGAAAAAGAAGCAAAAAGTTTTTGTTCATTTCTAAAAAAATTCGCCGCGGCTTTTTTTTGTCCTGATGATACAATCTGCTGTTACCGCAAGCCGTTTCAGCCCCTCAAACAATATCCAAATATCCCCTCTCCTTACTCATCTTTTGCCAGATATTCTTCTATTTCCTTTTGATTAACGGCCAGCTTGCGGGGATACTTACCCACCCAGGTGCGAAATTCGCCTTTTATTTTTTCCGACCAGGTGCCGTGAATTTCGCCACCGGGGTATTTGTTCTGCTGCAAAAGATAGCGCTCAAATTCGTCGCGAAGGCCTACCAGCTCGGCGTTTTTCACCAGGCCTTCTACCAAATGGGCAGGAATAAAGGCAACGCCGTATTCATTGGCAAACACCACATCGCCAGGCAGCACGGTTACCTCGCCAATGCGCACCGGTGCATTGATGGACGTGGGCGTCATGTCTTTGATGTACGAAGGATGATGCCCCTTCACCCAGGCGTTAAACCCCTTTGTATCATGGAGTTCTTCCATGTCGCGAACGGAGCCGTAAAAAATGACGCCCTTACCGGTTTTGCCAAAGATGGCGTTGCCAAGGCTGGAGCCGATGAGCGTGCCGTCTTTTACCTTGCCGTAGCCATCGGCCACGTACACATCGCCGGTGGTAAGCACGTCAATGGGCCAGATATTGATACCGCCCTTCTGCGACCGCCCCTCGGCCTTGCCGGTTTCCCGCACCAGGGTGTCGAGGTCGGGGCGGTGCGGCATAAACTGCGCCGTCACCACACGGCCCACCATGCGCTCCCCAGGCTTGAGGATGATCCAGTTTTCCTCTACCTGGTTGCGATAGCCGCGGCGCTCCATGTAGCCCCACACCTGCTCCAGGGTACACTGCTGCAGGCGCTCCAGAATAATGTCGGGCACCTTCGGGCGGCCGTCGGCAGATCGTTCGCCCTTCCAGCGGGATGTAAGCGCTTTGACATAATCGGGCGGGGCGCCCACGTGCTGGGCCGAGGCAGAAAGGGCGGCGAAGGCAAGTGCGGCCAGCAACGGCAATTTTCTGTTCATGGCAGTTGAAGATTATATTAGTATAGCAGCCGTATAGCCCGGCGCGGCAGTAGGCTGGCAAACGGGCTTGCTATGCTTATGATAGTGTCGGCGAAAAGCCCCAACCCCCAAACCTGACCTTTGTTTTTGGCAACAGCGTATTGTGTGTTCGCAAAAAAAACTGCCCGGCAGCAACCGATTGGCGGTTGTTGTATGCTAATTACCGTTATATTCGAAAAGCAATCGTGCCACCCTGTGCAACCAAAGGCGGTGCCGGCATTACGGCCCTGCCCCCTCCCCTTACGAAAGCCAGGTGCGCCTTTATTTACGGCAGCCTTTTTTATTCATTCGTTCACCAAAAAACCTAAGCTATATGCCCACTCTTACCAGTTCGGCCAAACGCCTTTCCGAGCATTTTGTGCTACATGAGCTGACCGCCAGCCAAACGGCCACCCGCAAAGGGTTCACCGAGCAATTTTCGCCGCCGGAAGAGATAATTGCCAGCCTGCGTTTTTTGTGCACCAACCTGCTGGAAAAGCTGCGGGAGCTGAACAACAACCAGCCGTTGATTGTGAGCAGCGGATACCGCTGCGAGCGACTGAACCGGGCTGTAGGCGGCAAACCCAGAAGCCAGCATTTGCGCGGCGAGGCGGTGGATATTGATTTTGGCAGCAAGGCCGCCAACCGCGATTTTTTCAACAAAATCAAACGAAGTGACCTTGTATTTGACCAGCTCCTGAATGAGTTTGACTTTGCCTGGATTCACATCTCGATGAAAAAAGAAGGCAATCGCAAACAGGTGCTGAACATTAACGGGTAAAGCCGTACCGTTCCGGATTTCGCTTTCGGGGAGGCTGTCTCAAAAGTTCGAGACAGCCTTTTTTATTCGGATAGCTGATGGAATCTGTTCTCCAATAGGCGATTCCCGGCGCTTTTAAAAAAACCTTTTGCAACAGCCTCTTTTTATTAGCGGAAACCTTTGTCAAACATCAGCGAAAGAATACCGGCGCTCTGTATGGGCAGCGCAGTGGTGCCTTGCCGCCGAAGCACCGCGAATATTCTTTTGATTTGTTTTGCAATCGTTTTTGTCTGCACCAGCCAAAACCCCTACATTTGCACTCCCTTTGCAAGAAGTGGCCCGGGAAGTAGCGCAGGCCGGTAGCGCACCTGGTTTGGGACCAGGGGGTCGCAGGTTCGAATCCTGTCTTCCCGACTTAGAAAGTCCTTGGTAAACAATGTTTTATCAGGGGCTTTTTCTTTTACAAAATACTCTACCCGTTAATTTTCATTTCAAATTTACCCCCATTTACCCCCAAAATCTCTTTTTGCTTCCCTAATTAAACTGTGATTACCATTCTATATGTCTTAAAAACCGGCAAATGAAAGGTTTTTGCAGAATTGCATTGATTGCAAGTTAACCTTGAAATCAAAAAATCGCTCCGATACCAATACCTGAGTGGTCATTTGGTAAACACTTATGTAAGCTCCCCCTTTTTTAGTGCCAGTGTCAGTTAGAGTTTTCAAATGTAAATGTCTTTTCGTTTTGCACCGCTTTATCCACGACCGGCGTCGCTTCAATTTGATTCAATGTTTCGCTTGCCGGTGTGGATAAAGCTGCCTGCTGCCGGTGCACCTGAGCATATTTCAACGGCGACAAGTAACCGAGTGATTTGTGTGGCCTTTCGGTGTTGTAGTCCACTCTCCATTCCTCGCTCAATATTCTGACTTCGTTAAGGCTGCCAAACAAATACGCATTCAGCAACTCACGTCTCATGCTTCCATTCTTTCGTTCGATATAGGCGTTTTGCATCGGCCTTCCAGGCTGGATAAACTGCAGGCTGATCCTGCGGCTTGCATGATTGCACCACTCTTCCAACTTATGGCTAATGAACTCCGGACCATTGTCGCACCGGATGTTTTTGGGACAGCCTCTTTCGCCGGTCAGCTTTTCCAGCACCCGGATCAGCCGAAGGCAGGGAAGTGAGGTATCCACTTCGATGGCCAGCGATTCGCGGTTGAAGTCATCGATGATGTTCAGTAGCCTGAACCTTCTTCCATCCGTCAGGCTGTCGCTCATAAAATCAATGCTCCAGACCTGGTTCGGTGCAGTGGGTACGCTCAGCGGCTGTTTTACCCGCTCGGGCAAACGCTTCTTTGCTCTTCTTCTGATGTTTAGCTTCATATCCGTGTAAACGCGGTAAATCTTTTTGTGGTTCCAGGGGTAATCTTTATTCCAAAGCCTGTAGCAGCACTGCCAAAAACCTATGGCCGGATGCTTGGTTGTCAGCTGCGCTAGTGCCTCTTGAACTTTCTTGTCATCTTTGGGCTTTCTGTTGTACTGATAGCTTGTACGGGACATTCCTACCAGTTTACACGCCTTACGGTTACTTAGCTGTTCGTGATTAACAAAATGATCAACAGCTTCCCGCTTCTCCTGGGGCGTCACAACTTTTTTTCAATGAAGTTTTTCATCGCCCGGTTCTCCAGGCTCATCTCGGCATACATCTTCTTCAGTTCCGCATTCTCCTTTTCCAGATCCTTCATCCGGGTTACATCACTGGCCTGCATACCACCGTACTTTGCTTTCCAATTATAAAAAGTAGCATCAGAAATGCCTACCTCACGGCAAATCTCCTTTACCCCAATACCGCTTTCCTGCTTCTTGATAGCGCCAATGATCTGAGTTTCTGTAAATCGCTTTTTCATGTATTCAAAGTTTAAAGTTAACCAACCATCTTGTCGGTAACTCTAACTTTAACCGGCCGCAGTTTGGGGAAGCCTACATTTCCAGCCTGTGTGCCGCTGCCTTATTACGCCGAGGCCTTTTACTTCTGAGATTTAGCCCTTCTTCTTTGTAGATCCGATGCACTCGCTTGTGGTTATCCTTGAAGCCTTCTCTGCGCAGCAGAATGTAAATACGCCACAGACCATACCGCACCCGTGACGCTGCAATCTCTTTGATGCGCTGTCTGAGCGGTCGGTCTTCTCTGCGGTGATGTTTGTAGTACCAGGAGGACCGGTGCAATAAGACAACCCTGCAGGCCCGATGAACAGACACCCGATAGGCGTTAATAAGATCAGTGGCCAAGATGCGTAGCTGCCGCACTTTCAAGGATTTTTTTTTAGCACGTCCTGCAGCATCTGTTTGTCCAGTGTAAGGTCTGCCACAATTTGCTTTAGACGGTTGTTCTCGTCCTCCAATTGTCGAAGGCGCCTAAGTTCATTCACGCCCAGGCCGCCAAACTTTTTCTTCCAATTGTAAAACGTCGCTTCGGAGATGCCCATCTTGCGACAGACCTCGTCGACCCGGGTGCCCGTCTCCGCCAGTTTGAGGGTAAAGGCAATCTGCTATTCTGTGAATGTTGATTTTTTCATGGCAATCACTTCATGTTTTTAAGTTATGAATAATTGCCCGTTTCTCTACTTTTCAGATGTCCGGTTTTGCGGGAGGAGGTCACCCCCAAAGCGCGGTCACCCAGAAAATTTTATGTATTACTTCTCTGTTACCGATGTGGTTTGTTTTTTAAAATAGCTCCTTTTCAGATTTGATTTGTTCATTGGTTTGGTAGGCTACACTACGCATTTAAAAAGTAATAGATGTTCAATCTAAAACCGATTATATAATATAGACGAGCTTAGCAGTTCTTATGGTGTTCAACTAATTAGTAGGTTGAATACATACATACTCGTCATTAGATTGCAAAAAAAATGCCGCACGAGGGCGGCAGTCAACTTTATTGTTCTTGTAATTAAAATTTATAGATAAGTGAAGATAAATCAGCAGTTTTTTCAAATATTGTTTTATTGTTACCAATGTAATCGTAAGCGGATGCAGGAGGTTCTGGATTCTGGGCTTTAGACATGTGCATAGCCTTTAGTTTGTATTCAAACTTAGCTAATATACCATGGAGATTCATGTAATCAGATTCATTTGTAATCTCCAAATTTTCCCGCTTAAAATCCTTTAAAGATTCCAAAAAATAACTTAGCTGCGCCTGTGTTACGGCACTGCTCTCCACATCTGTAGACTGCAGCAGGTAATCATGCATAGAAATCCAAAACTTATCCCTCTGCTTGTTGGCATTAAAAAAATTTAATGCCAATTTACCGAAATGTGGATTTTTTAGTTTGCTCTCGTCTCTGAATCGTAGCATAATGGAGAATTAAATTATATACCAATGCGCAAAGGTATAACCAAACTTGTGAAATCCTACCCAATTCTGCATTTTTTGTGCATAAATAGCCAAAAAATGCTTATTCTAGGTCCTGATATGATTCGAATACCCAAAATGGAAGCACTTCAAAGATGAGGATTGTATTCATCACCTTTGAAATGGGAATATCTTTATTTAATTCCATATTCCGAAAAAAGTGGTTCCGGAACAAGTCAAATCTGATTTTCCACTCCGTATAAAAATTATCAAAAAGAACAGCTCGCTTTTCTCGCACGGTATTGTAATCTAATTCACTGGAAAGTGAACCGTATAGATCATTATTACAGTGAACATCCTTGAAAATAAAATGAAAGGTAATCCTTGTGTTTGCAATATTAGGAAACTCTCCAATTAGATCGTTTAAAAAAGCATTTGTCAATAAAGTCCCAGGGGCAGCGGTATTGGAAGAAACAATATACGCTTTTGTATCCGTTGTATAGACTATGTAACTGCTCTCCTGCTTCAACAGTCGAGGCTCCTCAAAGTGCAAGAGATGCTGTTGGCGCAAGTGCAATGACAGATTGAAGGAGCGGCCTAAATCAGCAGGAGCTGCCGAAACATATTTCGGATGATAAAACGTAAACCGCGGCTGATCCTGAGACACCCATTTGTGTCTTAATATTCCTGCGACCTGGTATGGAGTATACCGGTAGACTTTTTCTTCTAACCAGTTTTGATAGGTGCCGGTGTGAAGCTGTAGCAGGGCAAACCGATTATGTTTCAGGTGAAAGAAATTTGTTCCAGCATTTAGTTCATCCAAAAAACAACCAGATTTAAGATGATAAGTATCCTTATCTAGTACTTCGTGACTTTTGACGCTGGGAACGTGTTCGTGCCCAGTTAACAGAAAATTAGAAAGCCGAAGGACGTTGTGCAAAACCTGAGTAGCTTGAATTTCTTCGTTGTCATTGTATTTTTCCCGCCAGTGGAGCCAATTGGGAGGGTGATGCATCAAAGTCATTACAGTAAAATCTGGGTGGTTATAAATCACCCTCTCCAAAAGGTCAAGCTCTTCCACCAGCCGACTACCAATTACCTGGCTGCCATACTCGGCAATGCTGTCTTTGTGACGAAGCAATTTTTCCACTTCACTCGCGAATACCTCTAACTTAAGCGTCGAACCTTTCTTTTTAGCTGCAAAGAGACGTTTCTGCAATAAATCATTGAATTTAGCTCCTAACGATACCCATGCCGAGTTGAGCAAAATGAAGATCAACTTATTTGATCGGTCTATGCAATAACCATAAAGTTTATGTTCCCGATAACTTTCACTAAGTTCCGCCCCTGTAAAAAATCTCCGGAATTTTTCCGAATTGAAAAACTTAGTGTAGCCCTCAAAGGTTTGTAAAAACTCAGACCTACGTCTCGGGATTAAATATTTATGAGACCGTTCTTCAAAGGTTGCCAAGCTGCTGTCTTTTACAGTGCTAATCAGGTTTTCTGAAGAGAGCCAATTGATATCATGATTACCCGGAACAACCAAGAGCTTGGTTTCGTTGAAACGCGAATGATCAAGATGTTTGAAAAAAAGCTCCTCGAAATAGGCATAGTCTTCCGGTGTACCTGCAAAACCAATATCGCCGCCGAGTAACAAATAATCAATCCGCTCGGGCAAACTAGCGAAAAAAGCTTCAAAATAGTGAGGTAATCCATTGCTAAGATAGTTACCAGCTAAGTTTCGATAACTATCCCAGATATGAATATCGCTTAGCCAAAGTATGGTTGTTTGGTTAGGAGCTTGCAGCATAGAGGAAAGGCAATCGTTTGATTATCTCATTTGTTTCTTTCATGGAAAAATCCCAAAGTTTGATCAATAGCTGATTTCTAAGTTTAAAGTAGATTTCCAGTCGATTAGCGCAGGGGAAAAACACACCGCCGGTCTGATCAATACGATAAAAATAGCTGATGGATCCTTGGCTGCCAATATCATTGTATCGCAATAAAGGCGTTCCGTTCTCCCAATCACGATACAGGAAATTTATATAGCCGCTGGTTGACTTGTTCTGTGACCATATATAACGTAGGTAACGCAGCATTGAGAACCGCAAGTTGCCTTGTCTGATTTGCCACCTTTCTAGGTCCAAAGGAACCTGAACTCTTTCTTCTACAACAGATGCAATCTTGGCCAATCTGACACACTGCTCCGAAGGAGCCTCCACCAAAGCTCCCAGACGTTTAATCAGAATAGCATCAGTAGCCGCTGGCTCAAAGAAAAAGTCATAGTCATCAGTTTGACTGATAAAAAAACTGAGATGGTGAATGACTTTGTCCTTCCAAGTTGTGATTAAAGTCCGGTGATATGTGAAGAACTGATCCAACTCTTTATCAATTTTGTGAAACAGTTTTTGCCAATATGTTTCTAATTGTGGTAAAGGGCATGTCAATTCCTCTGTTGCGCAATTGTAAAATTTCAAAGTAAATAAAATCCGAATCAGTTCACTGATAAAAATTTCTTCTCTTAAACTACCTGAAATTGTGTAAGCAGAACTATTCTTAAACGCATAACTCCAAGTCCAATACGTAAAGCTTTCTACGTGCACGTTAAAAGAGAAGTAAAACCTGATTTGTTCGATAACAAGATTGTCAAAATCGATAAGTCCACCCTGCCATAGTTTCCGTATATATTCACTGTAGTATTCAGCTTCCGCTCTAGTGACAACATTGTTGAACTGTTGTCGAAGCGTTTCCAAATCTGACGCATAATTTTCGTTAGCAGTATATTTATAGTAATTCAATATCTCTTTGGGCAGTGTATAAAAAATGAACTCAGGAGTGAGCAAGTCATAAACACTGTAGTTAATTGATTTTAAATTAGCAACCGTGCTGCGGTCGTTTATTGTCACAATTAGGTGATTGCGGGTAGAGCTAAACAAGCTACCCACGACGTGGGCAAGAGTGTTGTACATTGAGAGTAACTGCTGAATAGAACTATTGAAATCTAGGTTAATGTCCGAGATATCCTCGTATCGATAACTGTTCAACATTCGAATTGCAAATGCCTGTTCAAATATTTCATAGTCTTTTGCCAATTTGTATTCCACATCTTCTACGCTGTTAAACCGCTCCAAGGAGAATTGGTCATTTGAGTATTTGCCCGAACTTGCAATGCCCTCCTCCGATAAATAGGACTGCAAAAAGGTACACCGCCTGTCAATATCCTCCATTATACTCTGGATGAAAAAATAGAAATCAAAAAAGTAAATCGAGAGGATCGGATCTTTTATTCCATTTTTGTAATGGTAAAACATTTTCAATACATTGGCACGACACTGTTTGGAGACTTTTAATTTTTTTAGCTTTGTATTGTATGCCTCGATATTGACGTCATAGGAAATCTTTTTTCGGAAACTTGTTAGTCGTTTATTCCGAGGCGTTTTGAATAGCATCTGCGGTTCATCTTCATCTTCAAATTCACGCAAATACACTTTCGTTTTCATGCTACGCACATGGTCAATCAGCTTTTCGGTATTTGGTTCATCTTCTAAGTAATTCTGAAGCTCATTGTTAATAATCTGCTGGATGATATAGTTAGTGTAAAACCGG
Source organism: uncultured Flavisolibacter sp. (assembly GCA_965365435.1). Lineage (GTDB taxonomy): Bacteria > Bacteroidota > Bacteroidia > Chitinophagales > Chitinophagaceae > Flavisolibacter. The sequence goes on along the minus strand of CBDUBQ010000016.1, from coordinate 26,214 downwards.
TCGGACTCCTCGTCCATTACGTAATCGCTCTTACCAGTGATCAAGGAAATATTAGAGAGATTGAAGACGTTCCCAAGTTTTTGCTGAATAGCGGATTTAAAAGCGGCCAAATGGCCTGGTTTAATTTGCCATTCAATTTCTGTATCTAACCGAATCGTAGTGGCAGCTTCTTTATTCTCGGCTCGATTGAAAAAATGGTACTGGATACAGAAATAGCTTTGTGAGTCACTGAAAATATCTGAAACCTCTAAGAGTGCTCTATAATTAAGCTTATTCTGGGGAGGGATGTGAACGGCTTTAGCACTATTTTGAATGATTTCTTCCTTATGCTGCAAGTGCTTGATTTTTTTTGAGCGTAGAGCTGAGACGGCCTTAGAGATCAGGTCAGGCTCACTGGAAAAAATAAGAACACTTAATTCGAACCAAGAAAACGAATGCAGCACAATGTAGTTCCCGGTTTCACCCATTAGGTTGGCCAACTCCGATTTGATAAGGTTCACTGTATCGTCCAAAAAGATGCTGCCATTGCCCACTAAGAAACCGTTATTCAATTTAAAATTGCAGATTCCTAAAAAAGGATACCGCTCATAGACGGCCTCTGTCATTGTGATATTGTCGCTAGTACCTTCGGAAAGAATTCCTGTGATAATTTGATAAGAAAATGGTGGCGGATCAAGCGGTCCACCAGCTATTTTTGGAATAAAGAGTTTTTGGGCAAAGTCATAGTTGTCGATCAAGGAAATAAAAACAATATCATAGTTGCCAAAAACGTAATATTTAAACGGAAAATAGAGCCCTTCCGAAGTAAAATTGCTGGTGTGTTTAACAAGCTCTTCGCGGTGTCGCTGGTAGCAGCCTTCTTCGATGCCCTCGATAAATTCCTTCTGGTCACGCAAGGGTACATTGGTAAATGCAATATGAAGAGTATTTCGTTCCAACAGTTAGTATTTATCGATTATAACTACATTAAAGATAATTAGTTATTTATCACGATGATTAGAAAGCATCGAATGTATTTCTAAAGGTGGTTTAAACGGTAAGGCATGGTAATTCACAACCGAAAACAAGGGATAGAAGAGACAACCTGACTAAATCGGCAATTTGAAAACGATCCACCGTAGAGGCACACACTAATAGGTGAATCTCATTCTAAATCCTTTCAAAAACCAAATCGAATTCAATAATTTTTGTAATTATAAGAAAATAGTTACATATTAGCAATCAGTCCTTACCTAGAAATCGCACCTTTCCCACCCTCTGAAATCTCAAATCATAAACAGGTTACCATGCAGAGAATTATTCTATTCATTGCTGTATCACTATTTTCGACAATAGCCATTGGCCAGTTTCCTTACAGTCAAACATTCAATAGTGGCGCAACAAGTATTACCTACACAGCCAGCAGAAATGGGGGAAAGTACACTCTTCAGCTTACCGGTGGAGCTACAGGGCGTCAAGAAAAGAAAACTACAGATCCATATTCTTTTTTCTATGAAAACGTGAAGAAAGATTTAGATAACCGATTCGGCAATGATGCTTCTATTGTACCACGGATTTATGTGTTTGCGGAAAGCTTTGCGAAGCAATCAAAGCCAGCGAATACCACCACTACGAAAACAGAACGGGTTTTAGACTTGGGTGCGTTCGAAGTCAACGAGTTTATTCTGGCAAACGGCACCTATACCTATGCACTGATTGACAAAAGTGCGACTGCAGCACCTGTTAGCATCCTGTCGGCAGACGCAGCAGGTATCTATAGGTATAGTAATGCAAATATTAGCGGAAGCAACATTATCAAAGATAATTTTGCAGCCATCAAAACCTTTATAAGAGCTAATCAAAAAATAAAGACTCCTCAGGTAAGTACAAAAAAAGACCAGGCTAGCACGACTGACCAGCTTTATTTTGAAAACGCTGATGGCACTGTGGAGTACATCAACTTGACGCCAACACAGGGCAAAGATTTCAAAGAAAAAGACCCTGATAACAAGGGAACTGCAGCCAGTAGCACCAATCCAACTTCATCCACAGCCAAATCAACAACTGTTGAAAAAAAAAATCCTGTACGCTTACTTGACCCACAGTTAATTGCCTGTGTCGGTAAAACCTCCTTCGAATTGGCGGCATTCAGTTACCCTGGCGCCGAGGCGGACTCCCTGCAAATTGAAATCAACACCAAAAACGCTAAAAAGTTAGATTCCATTTATCAGCAAATCGGGCTGATAGAATTCAAACGAACGATTAGCGAGAATGCAGAAGTTAAAAAGCTGGGATGTGCTGATGACCTTATGTCACCCTCGTTGGATGTATTTCATGCAAAGTTGATTGAAACATTAAAAGCCAAAAAATCAGAAGCAGCCGCTCAAAAATCGTTAGACAGTGCAAATAAACGCCTGTCAGAGTTAAGCGCACCTGCTTACAATAGAATCGATGCATTAGCAGCCGAAAAGGGTTATGCTGCCCGCATTCAACTGCAAGACTCCATGATTCCGATAAATGTTGATTGCGGTGATGAATTCCAACAGCAGAATAAGGCCGCTATCACCCAATTGAAACTTGATTCCCTTGTGATACGGGTAGAAAACAATCTTATTTATCAAATTGATGTTGTTGGCCGGCTAAATGGCAGACCGATCCAAACCATATCAAACAATAACTACGGATTGGCTTTGCGTGAACTGATTGACTGGCCAAGTAGCATTACTTTTTTCGAAGGAGGTGTAAAATACTGGATTTGTTATCGGAGCCTTGTTTTTGTCCGACCGGCTGACGGTGAGGCCATTAATTATTCAATTGCCGATGGCGTGTATACTCTCGTGCCCAAAAAGCAAGAATCACAACTGCTGGTGCAAAAGCCGCTGCTTGATTTCGTTTCCGCCTCGGTTTTCCTCGACCTTCAAGCATTCAATGAGAAAAATCCAAATAAAAACCTATTGACTGAGCTGTATTTCAATTTCAACATCAACAATCACAGATCCTGGATTTCAAAATTTACGCTGTTCCGCCAGCTTTACACCAATATTACTTTGGCGACGAATATTTTTAAGGAGCCTACCACTCTTCCCACTTATCGAAACCGAGAATTTATTACCCGGGATTCAGCCCGTATTGACACGGCAACAATACCACCATTCTACCGGTACGATTCTCTTTTCAACAACAAATACTACCTGAAACATTTCGACCTTGTACGGCATTCATTTTTCCAAGTAAAGCCTGCACTTACCGTAATTTCATTGGATTACAAGGAGGCAAGAGCCTTTTTTGAGTTTAATACTGGATTGATGTTGATGGGTAGCAACGTCCGAGTCATTGATCCAAACTTGGGAAGAGATTCAATTACGTCCACACCTATATTTTCATACAGCCCGCTTTGGGAGCTGCGAGGCCGTATCAGCCCTAAGCCTCGTTTCGGGATTGACATGCATTTAGTGTACGTTCCAAAATTGCGATTGTTAAATGAAACCTACCAATCCATCACTGGTCCGTATAGTGCTGAAACACTGGTAAAAGCCAAGATGACCAACGAGAACAAAACAGGCTTTATACAGGCCGAAATGAACTTTTTTTTCAACCCAAGATCAAATCCTTCGCCCACTGACAGGGGTGGGCTTTATTTTAAATTGAATATGTTCAAAGCGACACAAAAGCCAGATGGGTTCTTCATGTTTTTGGTGGGGTATTCTACTGATATTAAAAACTTCTTCAAATAACAGAACTATAACCTGGCACTATGCGACAGTTCAAACTTTTCTATTTGATACCTCTACTTTTTCTAACCATTATACAGATACTACCTGCAAATGCTTATAGTCAGATGCCTTCTCCTCTCTACACTGTACAACAAACAACCGTGTCACCTTACAACGAAGTGTGTTTTCTAAGAATCAAACGCAAACGGCTCATTAGTTCGTCCTATTTTGTTTCCACAGGCTTTTTCATTGCACCCAATGTTGTGCTTACTGCAGCTCATAATATCCATTCGGCGTTCAATAGCAAAGTGGCAGCTATCGAGATTGTACCGGGGAAATATTTTGATAACAGACCATTCGGAAATTTAATTATTAGTGGTAAAGAGGCTTGCGAGACAGCTATCCGAACACATCCATCGTATTCATTTTCTGATAACTGGTCAACTCGGATTCAGTGGGATTTTGGAATTATCATCATTCCGCAAAACATTTTGACCGAAAACTCAACATTGCAAAACGGAGACGGTTTTACACTGGATAGCAATGTTGTTACAAAAGTAGGCGATACAATCCGCGTGGCAGGCTACCCCCGCTAATCCTAATTACGGGTATAATGGAGATTTTATCACAGCCCAGCAGGATACTTGTATATCAGTATCCGAAAAAACGTTCACGCATCGCCTCCAAACCCAAAGAGGGAAAAGCGGCTCCCCGATATGGATCGAGAGAAACGGGCGTAAAGTCATTGTCGGCGTACACACGTTCAGCAATACGGCTACAAGACTGGATAGTGAAAATCTTCAATTATTGTTACAATGGATGGCAAAAGCCCGATAGTATCGGTCTATTCCGTTTGTCTTTAAGCATATCAAAAAATATATGAGTTCACTTCCAAAACAGCATAATGAGATATTTACATCAATCATTGTCCTATGTAAGTCCCCTAAAAACCGGATAGTTTAGAATAGGTTTTTCTCTTCAAATTTATAACTGCTATCATGATCTTTAATTTCCAGAACTAAGTTGTGATCATTAAGTGTAGCTCCTACACTGTTGTGCTGGTTAAAATACGTCAATACCAAAATTGATACTCATTGCTCTTTCGCGCTACTCAAAAAGCATCATTATCACGAAGAACTGTGCATCAATTTCCTCAGTTTTTCATGTGATAATTGAAGCACTTATTTTAAAATTCAGGTGAGAAAAAATCCGTTTGGAGACCATTCGATTGACGTTTGTAGAAGTCAAATAACAAAAACTGTCAAGTTTCCCTCTCACATTCATTAACTCTTGTGAAGCTCTGCATTTAACGTCTACAAACCTCTACATAACTAACTGTATAACAATTATTTACGGTATTTTTTCCGGCATTCCAATCGCATTATCGCACATGTTCTGTCTGGAATAAACTAATCGAAAGACCAGCTTGGTTCAGTGTAGTTAAATCGAAAATTAATGAACATGACAAAAAAAGCTGAGGTTATACGGGATTTTGAGGGCTTACTAAGTTTAACCTTAACTATTGATAGAGCGTCCAAAAATGCTGAGATTCAATTTATCACTGCATCAGGCCCGATACTATTTGCGATAAGACCAAAAGAGATTGTGTTATTCAGGAGCAAATTCGAAGGAAAACTTCAACAAGAACTGAATAATATATTCAAAACAGTCCAGCTCCCGGAGTTAAAACCTTTTAAAAATGAAGTGATGAATGATCTATCGGCTATTGCTAACAAAAGACTTATAGCTGGGTCTTCATTTCTGAAATTCTCGAAAGAAATCTCCGATAATACAACACGCGAAAATGCACTTTTCCAAAAATATGTTTCTGAGCATACGCGTTACACCTTAGAAGAGGCGAAAGCTATTTTAGAGCGTTGGTCAAAGGAAACTCTTGAAGAACAGTTGGACGTCTTTCTCAGAAGGTTAGAAAAGATTTTAGGCGTCAAACCAGGGCCGAATCCATCATTGAAAAATCAATCGTTAAGAAAAAATCCTCTAAAACTTGGACCTGCTGAAGATAATGAAGATAGAGTAAGAGGGCTATATTACCAAATGAAAGCAAATGGCTATATCAAAGGTGGTACAGCAGAAGCTTTTGTTGACTTTTTCAGTGGTAAAAATATCAGCACCAAAAACAAGTTCGACTTGACGTTAGAACACAAATGCCATGTATACTATTTTTTTGTTGAACTCGCTGAAAAGCAGTCTTCAATTCTTTTTCCACGGAACAAAACGAAAAATCCCACCAGAAGGCAAACAATAATTCCCTGGAAACTTATAAAAGGTCACTTTACCTACTGCGGAGAACCACTTACCGGTATTGAAAGGAACTGTGGGGAAAGCAGACATCGGTATATCACAAACCTTATAAAGATCTTGCGACCAGTAAGATAAGGCACACTAACTCGTCTGCTTTTTGGAAATTCGGCATCTTTTTTTCGCCCCGTTTTTCATTGGTAAAGCTTATTGCATCTTCCTAATTTAATTCCTAATTTGTTGATATTTATAGACTTATGTAGATGTTTAGAGACCTATCTTCGTAATGTCAATTAAAAAAACGACACAAAAAAGAAAAGCCGAAACATCAAAAACAGATAGTATGACCTAGAAAATAACCAAAAACGTACTCACAGAGCTAGGCCGCTAAAGCCAAAAAATTCACGGTGAAATGACATCATTTACAGGTATAGATGAAGTACGTTGTTTGACTTCATTTGCCAAGTAAAAAGAGAATTTTGAGTAACGTCTATGAAAACCGTGCCTTTCATTTTATAAGGCAGCAGTGAAAACAAAAGGTAAAGGATACCAAAAGTTTCGTATGACCAATACGACAACTAAAACAGGTGACTGTCATTGAACCAATGACGTCTAAGGTCCCATTGATTCAGATCTGAATCGAGCAGTTTTACCTCGGATAGTTTGTCTTAGATAGCTACTACGACAGGCGGTCCAATTAACAACATCCTTTTATGGAATTAGAAAATCAAAGCTCGAAAACCGGGCAGGAAGAACTATGTCTCTCCATGAGAAAAGCGGCTAAACTTTTAGAGTTTGCCGGCGGCCAACGAAAGTTTATTCACTGGCTGAAAGCCAACGGCTATCTGATGAAAGATGGTGAGCCATACCAGGAATACATAGACAGGGGATTTTTTACCTATTCTCTGAGCTATGTAAAACCTATCAACAGGTACAAGTGCGTGACCCGGACTACCATCAAAGGGTTACATTATTTCAACCAAAAACAAAAACACCAAACACAACCCGTATGAAAGACAACAAAGACATCACCATTTCAGCTTTCCTAAAGTGGGCAGTCGCAAATGCGCAATATGAATGTCCTGTTCCTGACGATAAGTACCTGTCTAATGTAGAAGATTTCTGTATCGGACACTTCTTTGACCCAAGCGATGCAATAGAGTTTTTAAAAGAGCTTGATATCGTCAAGGACGGTAAGCTAAAACCTAAACAGCACTATATCGATGCCGGTCTTTTTGAGACTGTGCTGGTGTGGGAAAAATTAGATGGGCAGGACGTATTCCGCTGGAAAAATTTCATTACAGAACGGGGGACCTACTTCTTGAAGACTGTCCTGACTGAACTGGAATGTGTCACTATTTAACTCCAAACCAACTTGACGACCCTGCGCTTGCAGTGGGTCGTCAAGTTTAAACCTCAAAAAAACAAACTATGTCAAGTTATACAGCTTCATTCGTTTTCAAAGGACAACCAAAAAACCGCTATCAGTTACGACGCCAACTCGTTCAGTTCAGAAAGGATTTTCTCGAACACGAAGTCCCGATCGACTTCACCGGGGATGAATTACCAGGTGAACTCCCCAGGATAGTAGTGGACTTTTTCATCCAGAAGGGGTATTTGACCGAAAACTATCAACCGACTGAACTTGCACTTGCAAATGACTACATACGCCTCAACGATGGCAGCCGCTTTTTCAATCAATTGGATCAGCAACCAAAGCTACTCTGCAAAGGCAGGTTCTTGCTCTACCTGAAAAAGCATTACCAAGATGACATTACAAACCTTGTAAACAAATACATGAATGATACCGCAAACCATTGATAATTCCATCCCTGTGAAACCAACAACAAAGCAGTGGTCAGAGATCAAGACCTATCTCCCGCCTCAGTTTCGCACGGTGGTCGATACCCTGGATACAGAAGAGGAACAGATTCTGTTTGTGTTTAGCATGATAGCCGCCTGTAGTGCGATCCCTACTGGAATGCATGGTATTTACGGACGCAGGAAAACGTATGGAAACGTATTTTTTATCTGTCAAGCCCCTCCCGCATCCGGGAAGGGCTTATTGGAAAGCCCCCGCATTGCTTTTGGGAAAATTCATGAAACATTACTGAAAGAAACCAGTTCTAAACTGGCATTATACCAGGAGCAAAAGACAGCAGCGCAGAAAGCCAAAGCGCCGCAGCCAGGAAAGACGCCTTTCACACTTCTTTTCATGCCCGGTAATTGCACAGCCAGCCGGATGATTCAGCACATCAAAGAAAATGGGCTGAATCCAATCATTATCCTGGAGACGGAGGCTGGAACTCTTGCTGCAGCCAACAAATCCCAGCATGGAGACTTTAGTGACATTGTATGGCGCACTTTCCAGGGTGAAACCATTAGCTTAACGAGAAAGGGCAACGATGAATTCATTGAAGTGAAGGAACCAAAGCTGGCGATTGTGCTGTCGGGCACACCTGATCAAATTAGTCGGTTAATCGGTACCCCAGAAGACGGAAGCTTTTCGAGATACATTTTCTATTCCTTTTTGGGACAAGACGAATGGCGGGACATGAACTGCCAGGATTGTCTTAACCTGACGGATTTACTCCTCTCCCAACAAGAAGAATACTACCAGTTCTGGAGGTTTTTCCATGACCGGCAGGTTGTTTTTAAGTTAACCGAGCATCAGTGGGGAGAAGTTAACGCCAGTTTTCGGGAAGAATACGATGTAGCCAAGCTGACCGGAAACGTGTATGCAAAAGGCGCTGTAAAAAGACACGGCCTTATCCTTTTCAAAATCTGTATGACTCTAAGTGCTCTTCGGGCTTTTAGCCGAAAAGACAAGGATAGCATCATTGAGTGCGAAGACAAAGACTTTGAAATTGCGAAGTACCTGATTTCCGTTTCACTGGAGTCTAGCATGGAAGTGTTGGAACAACTGCCCAAACCGCAGCTCTTGGCTAAGACAGCTGATAAAAAATCAGTGCTCTTCGACCGGATGACTGAACGTTTCTCAAGAAGTGAGGCGGTTGCCCTCGCTAAGGAGATGCGAGCATCTGCCCGGACCATCGACCGGTGGCTGGAACGGCTTGTCTCATCCGGCAGGCTCATAGTACCGGAACATGGCTGGTACGAAAAAGCAATATCGACAAATTGACATTTTGTCAAATTGACAATTTGACAAAATGGAGTGGCAGCCATTGAGCTGCCACTCTTCTTAACTGAACCTGCGACAACTACCGATATAACGCAACACTATTGAATCAACTATTTGCAGCTTATACATACGTAAACCTTTTGTGATGAAGAATACTTATTACTACCGGGTAGAAATCTTTCTGACTGCTTTTGATAAAAGCAAGCCAACACTTGACTTGACAGAAGATTTCTATGGTGCTGACCTGCTGGAAAGCCGCGAGAGAGCCATCAGATATTGCAATGAACAACAGGAGAGTATTCTTTCTAAGGGCACCTTTCACGACAAACCCATTTTGGGATACAGCGAGGGCCGGAATGCTGCCGACCAGTCAGCCTTTTCACTTGTCTTGTATCTTGTCGAAAATCAGGGTGATGACTTTGATATGGAGTACCCTATAGCTGGTGAATCGGATCAGGAAATGGAAGAAGGGCGACAGTTGGAAAAGAAAGTGTTTGCCGACATGAATATAATCTTTATTGAGGTGTAGGCAGACACTTTCGTAGTGTTCTACAACCTACCATTATCTGCAAAGCTGTAATACTGCTCTTTGCATGACGAGACGATAATGTGGTCTAAAACTTTAATGTCAAGCACTTTGCCGCCTGCTTGCAATTTCGCTGTCATCTCTTCATCTGCCCTGCTCGGTCGAAGAACGCCAGAGGGGTGCGAATGACTTACAATGCAGGCGACTGCTGCAATCTTCAGCGCCACTGCAAAAATGAGACGCGGGTCAGAAATGACTCCGTTTCTTCCCCCGGTGGCGAGCCTGTATAATCCTAATAGTTGGTTGGCTTGATTAAGGAAAAGAACTAAGAATTGCTCCTGTAAGGCCAGTGTATCTTGGTTATATCCTTTCAAAAGGATTTGGTGTGCATCTGCAGAGCTTATGATTTCTGGCCGTTCAGTGAGGGGCCGCTGGTGAATATACGAGACTGTTATTTCAGTAACTGTGGATGGATAAACAAGTTCCATGACAAGTAAATTAAGCCCACCCACCTCTAAACATTGAAAGTTTAGGGTGAATGGGCCAGTTAAACAAAAAAGGTTTAATAATGCAGCGGAATCCTGAAGTAGAAATAAGGATACAGACGCTGGTTAATAAAATAGATGAGAATGTACTTGCGGTGAAGAAACACCGCCTCCACAAACACATGGGTATTCAGGGGAATGTGCTCCACCGGCTGAATGCACTGCACACGGAAGGGAACAAACAGCTGGCGCAGCTGCCCTTTGCTGCCAACGACGAGCAGGCATTTGGGGTCGCGCAGCTTTGGCACCTCCACGTTACTCATGCAGTCCTCCCCGGAGTACGTGCAGCTCCCTTGCTTCCTCTTCCATCTCTTGCAGCCGTTCCTCACTCTGCCGCTCCAATTCCAACCTGCGGCGGGTAAAGGCACTGATAGTCTCTCCATCCTCGATCTCCAGGTCAAAGAGCAATTGATACAGCTCGGCAAGGTTTGAGCAGCGGTCAATGCGGTGCTGCATTTCAAGGGAGATAAGGGGGCAACCATCATAGCACCAATCCTGCAGGAGCGCACCAGCTTGAACAGAAGGCTTGAAGGCAGGGCCACCCGGAAGCATCTTGCTGGTATCTTTTTCAACTGTGGCCATACCTTTTTTGTCCAGCGATAGAACAGTCGTAAAATGCCGGTCAAAATTCTCTTCCTGCACAGGGACATAACCGAACTTAATCTTACCAATCCCCTCACCTTCTTGATACAGGAGCTTCTTTTTGCTGTCAATGCAGGCAATTACATGAGCGGGTGAATACCGTATCATGTCAAAAAGAAAGCGGTGTGCTCTAAGTGCTTCCTCATAATGAGCTGTATTCAGGTAGGCAGCAACGCCTTCGCGCCATTCATCGGACAGGCCAGAGTAGATGACGACATCCTTATTGCAGCCGCTACAAAGATTAAGCAGGTCCGAATAACGTTGGGGCGAGGCACCTCGGGAGATGGTCAGCACATGGTAGGCGCCCAGGTGCTGGTAGATGGTATCTCTGGGTGAAGAGCCGATAACAATAATCCTGTCCCACGCGCCAGTGAGACCATAGGCCATTTGCAGGGCCGTAAAAAGTTTGGGAGCGGCTGCTGGTCCTGTGATGGCCAGGCGCACCCGTTTTCGTTGTTTGCTGTTGTGAGGCATTTTAAATGTTTTAATTGGGTTAAAAAGAAAAGCCCCGGACGACATCACTTTGTCTATCCAGGGCTATGAAACGCTTGTAAGCAGCTTTCAGCTGACCATTTCCGGCATGGGTGCATCGGCGTTCTCAGGCCAGAAACCCCAACGGTGAGCAAGGGAAATTACTTCGCCGGTACTTTCCACCGTATACTCATAGGGATCACACTCCACCCGGACGATCTTGCCAGGCATCGCCTTTCCCACCATCATTTTCGCAATTCGTTCATCGAAGGTGCTGGAGACCGTACACTTGCGCACGGTAGCATAAAAACGTCCGTTCTGTTGGCTTTGAACCATTTCAATTTCGGAGCTCTGGAGCTCAAGGAGTGTGAAGCTGCGGCCATCTTTGGCCTCTTTGACTTTGTAGTCTGTTACAATGACTGACATGATTTGAATTTTTAGGTGATTTAAAAAGCATTGGCTGAACCACCGGGGGGTAGACGCCAGCGCAAAACAGAGTGGGGGTTTTTGAGAGAGATACCCTACACATAAACGAATACAGATTGATTTTTCTCCTTTTATAACTATCTATAGTATAAACGTTTAACGGGACATCCTTTTTGGCTGACTTCTATCATGTGGGCCTCGTTTGTGTTGCCTCTCATTCTCACTCTACTATTTTTAAGAAATTGTGATTAAGTAAAATCAAAAGTGGACGATGTTTATTCGCAGGTTGAAAAACTTTCTACGAATTCTGATGGCCAAACTTTTACATGCCTCCGGCTATCAATAGATAAATTGTGAGATAGAAAGGACTTCAATTTATCGCTATAGTGATACTAAAATGGGAATATAAAACTGTGCATGAAGAAAGTTCAATATATTGCACATATACTGCAAATTTTGGTATCTTGCATAGTAGGCGGGCAACGCTATACAAATCCCATTACTGTTATGAATAAAGAAGTAAATCAGAACATTAAGATTGGAAACAAAGTAGTCTTTGATAATGATAAAGTAGAGGTTTTTAAAGCAGATACCAATGTTGATAACAAAGAAATACAGCAATACAGAAATCTAGTTTTAGCAGGGATTGACCAGATAGGCATTGTGAAAGAGCTTAGCACTACCATGACAACAGTTTCTTATCCTGATGGCTGGGATTTACCAATACCAACAAAATACCTCATTGTACTACCGGAAGTATGATGCAGAAAAAAGTTTCCGGCTTTTCAGCATGAAAACAAAGTCAAGGTTTCCTGATAACTACATTCAGAATTGTCGGGAAAAAATTGGTAAGGACATCCGCTCACTAAGAGAGGAAAAAGGCTTTAGCCAAGATGAGCTTGCGGATATTATGGGGATTCACCGTTCTACAATCTCAAAAATCGAAACGGGAAAATTTGCTATCACCATCGATTACCTGGTAAAGTTTGCATGGTATCTGGGCTTTGAGCTTTCATTGATTTCCAAAGTTAAACGCTAAGTGACATGGCAGATGTGCATAGTGCTGAGACGAGAAGCTATAATATGAGCCGTATCAGGTCTAAGAATACAAAACCTGAATTATTAATCAGAAAAGTTCTTTTCTCAAAAGGATACCGTTTCAGGTTATATGATAAGAATTTGCCTGGGAAACCGGATATAGTTTTTAAAAAGTTTAAGACTGTGATTTTCGTGCATGGTTGTTTCTGGCATGGCCATGAAAACTGTAAATACTATAAAATACCTAAAACCAAGACCAAATGGTGGTTGGAAAAGATCACAAAAAACATAGAGAGGGATACAGTGGTCTATAATAACCTTGAAGCACTGGGATGGAGTATTAAAACAATTTGGGAGTGTGACTTAAAACCAAATAGGATAAGCGGAGTTATTAAAGATCTGGTATGCCACTTTGAAGAAAAAGGAAAGAATGGCTGATAAGGTTTCTGAGGAACCTGTAATTAATTACAATATAGCTATGATCAATAAGATGAAAATTAAACTTGATTTTGATGGTCTGTCAAATGATGAATTGATTTCGATTCGTGTTGATTTAGAAAAAGAGTTTAAAAAAAGAGATATCAAATTTAATGTTGGTGATATAGGTGAGACAGTCGTCATAGATTTTTTTAATTCAAAACCAGGGCTTTCTAACTTGCAACGTGCGCCAGTTGGAACTAAATATGTAGATGCGTTATCCAGGAGCGGTGAACGGTATTCGATTAAAACTATTAAAGACGGAAGCAAGACAGGTACAATTTATCCCGACCCTTCTAATAAAGACAAACAATTATTTGAGTACTGTGTAGTCGCTCAATTAAATGACGAATATGAACTGAAGTCTTTGCACAGGTTCTCCTGGGAGCAATTTGTTGCTATAAGATGTTGGGATAAAACGATGAACGCTTGGTACATTCCTAAAACTCAAAAAGCACTTAGTACTGGTGAAAAATTTTTATAAGAAAGAAAAAAACAGAAGTATCAGAACAATAGATCTTTTTTGCGGTGCCGGTGGAAGTAGCTATGGTGCAAGGAAAGCCGGTGCAGAAATTGTTGCAGGGTTTGATATTTGGAATGTTGCAACCAAAGCATATGAAAAGAATTTCCCTTCTGCACATGTTTACAATGAGGATTTAAGAAAGCTCAATCCAGAACGAATAAAAAAGGAAGTTGGTGAGATTGACCTTATTCTCGCCTCTCCAGAATGTACGAATCATTCATTAGCTAAAGGCGCTAAAGAAAGGTGCGAAGAAAGTAAGATGACAGCCTTTCAAGTCACCAGATATGCAAAAGTTTTCAATCCTGATTGGATAGTAATTGAAAATGTTGTCGAAATGGCTTCATGGAGTGAACACCCCAAACTACTCGAAGAACTTTGGTCACTTAATTACTTTGTTAAAGAGCTGAAATTGAATTCTGCGGACTTTAGTGTAGCTCAGGCAAGAAGAAGGCTATTCCTCCTATGTTCAAAGTCAAAAGAAGCAAAGATTCCAGCTATTAAGCAAGAGGCTTATGTACCGGTTTCATCTATTATCGACTGGTCAGATAAATATAAGTTTAGCCCTTTATATTTAAAGGGTAGAGCGAAAAACACTCTCGTAAGAGCCGAAAATGCGATTAATGTGTTGGGGCCCAAAGAGCCATTTATTTTAGTCTATTATGGTACCGGAGACGGTTGGCAAGCAGTGGATAGACCACTTAGAACCATCACGACTCTTGACAGGTTCGCTCTTGTAGTTCCCACTCGGGAAGGTCACATGATGAGAATGTTGCAGCCAGAAGAATTAAAATTAGCAATGGGATTTTCCCAAGATTATAGTTTAGATCTGAATGTTACAAGGAGAGAGAAAATTAAATTGATGGGAAACGGTGTTTGTCCACCAGTCATGAGTGCAATTGTGGAGAGTTTATGTTTTAGCTCAAATGAATAAATAATATAAGTACTCTTAATTTATCAGCATCGTCCTTTTTTTAGATAGGTTTATCAGAAACAAAGGCTTATTTTCAGACTATTAACTGCTTATCCGTAATTGATTGAATGCTATGGATGCTGATTTTATCAAAAGTCTTAAATACCAAAACAAATTAGGCGAAGGGGCCTGTCTCCCGGCTATCTTACAGGAAGTGATCTACTCGATAGAGAAGTTCTTTCACTCCGGCACTTCCAATAAGTTGTGCATAATTCTTCCCTGTAAGGAATACTCTACTCAATGGGTAACATTCCCTTTAGCACTTCAACAATTAAAATCTGAATTTCGAAAGCACAAGAGCGCAGCAGTAAAAGACTTTAGCGTCTTCAAGAGGGGGCAGAAATTACTCTTGAATAATAAAGCTGTTGTGGAATGGATTAGTGGTGATGAAGACGGCATTACCTTTAAGACAAAAGGTAACAATTCCAGAACAAAATATTGGGAGAATACGAGTGGCGATGTTGTAAAGATTCCGGCAAATAGAATAAATAATCTACGGCCTGCCCCCGAGTCTAAAAAAGTTCTTTCTTCACGGGAGGCTGTGTACCAAAACCTTACCCCGCATAGTAAAGTCCCAATCGATTTGTTATTGAATATAGATTCGAATAATAATTTCCTTTTTCAAAAAGAAAAATTATGCTTAGTATCCAAATTTCGTTTATATGAAGAGTTTGTAAGTGAGGTGTTTATTGATGGGCATTCAGTAAATGAGTATATTTCAACGAGCCAAATAGATGATGATGGGATGATCAATGGGAGTGGCCCTTTTATTATTACAAACGACTTGAGTAACTTATGTTTATATCTTACTGAAAATAAAAACCTTTCTAAGATTGTAATTGACGGATTCCAAACAGTTTTTGCCAGAGCCTCAGATTTTGCAGATATTGATTCACTTAACTTACCAACGATAGTTATCAGTGATCTGTCTGAGTTAGATCTGTTCAGTGAAATGAAAAATTATGGATTCGAGATTCAAAACTGGACAAGTTATCAAGAAACGAATTTTTCCAACAAAAAAGTCATATTTACCCCTTTTTTAAAAAAGTTAGACAACTTTACAAAACAAAGAATACATACAGAACAATGTGATGAACCTCTTCTAAACTCCATTGTAAAAAAAATTCATAGCATTCGTAAGGATCAGGAGAATACCGAAGTGAACAATATCAAAATTGCATTAGTTCAATTCCTGAATAAAATTTCGAGGACATGTTGTGGGCCTGCCAACATTTCTTTTCATGATTTATCGAATCAACTACAAAAGATTGAGTATGCTTTCTTAAATAATAAAAGATGGTTTGCAGAGTATTCAGAAATCTTAGAGTCTGTAATTTGTGACGCAAAACGATTGTTAGGTCTTTACACGTCAGTCAAGTTACCTAAATGCCAGAGGCTGGATGAGTTGATACTCAAAGAAAGATATGATTATTTAATCTGTTTGTCGGATGATGATGCTTTGACGCTCCAATCTTATTTATCTACTGTTTCCAACCTATTATCACCTCAAAGACCAAGAATAATAACAGTCCAACAGTTAAGAAATGATTTGCTTGATTTTGAGTCTTTGAATGTACTTGTAGTAGGCTGGCTTAAACATGAGAATATAACCAGGATAGTTACATGTCTGTATTTTTCCAAAATAACGTTTTTATTCTACAAATTTGAAGGCCAGTATTACAACTCTTTAGCAAGAAGGTCAAGGGAAAAAATACTTTCCATCTACCCACATACTGCAGACGGTTTAATCAAAAAGGATCTGGGAGCTTCGAGTGTATTGGATAGTTTTTTTTCAATTCAGAATGACGACGAAGTTTCCGATTATAACAACATGGATGTGGTGGATTTCGAGCTAAGGCTGGAGAATGCTCAATACTCCCGATACACAGCCAAAAGTGAATCTGCAGAAGCAATAAAAGCCAAAAGAATTGATTTTGAGAACGACGAGTTTCTATACGCAGCTGAGACCCATAAATTTTTGATTCTTGGTGACATTGATACCGGAAAAAATGAAATTATACTCAAAAGGAAAGTTGAGTCGCTACAACAAGGTGATATAATTGCATTTATTAATACTGATCGTGATATTTTGGCTGATTTGGTAAAGAAGAGAATTAACGATGAAGAATTTCACAAAGTTCAATATTGGACAAACCTTTGGAAACAACTTTTGAAGGACTATTATAAGTCGATTGGCTGTGACTTTAAGAAATTGGTAAATGATTTAAGAGAGTATGGCTGCGTTAAGCACGCCGTAACAATAAAAACTTGGTTGTTTGATGAGAACCGGATAGGGCCAGATGATGATGCCGACCTGATCTGTATTGCCCTATTAGCGGAATCAGAACATCTAAATGAAAATGTCCAGAATGTTCGCTCGGCGATAAGAAGAATGACTGGATGGAGAATGCAAGCTGCAGATTATTTAGCCGAAATGATTAAGAAAAAGATTCATGAACTTCTAAATGATGCGATAATAAATAGAAAAGTTATTATTGATGGATTAGGAACCGTTTCGTTTTTGAGGGTCTGCAGGGTCAATCATGTTTGGCAAATTATTGATAGCCGGTATATTAACAGGTTATTGATAAAAGAGGTATTGTAATGGCAAGGATTTTACCAACATATGTTGATAGGTTTTGTAAGAGTACTGGTGAAAAACAGATGTTTGATTTGCTTCAGCGGTCTTCGTTTACTAAGGATTGGGTTATACTTCATTCATTAAATCTGTCGCAACATTCAAGGAGACTTTATGGTGAAATAGACTTTCTTCTGCTGATACCAGGTGGCGGAGTTTATGTTATGGAAGTTAAATCCGGAGGAGTAAAATGTGTTGACGGAGTATGGTATATGACTAATAGATACGGAGCTACTAATAAATCGGCAGTGGGACCCTTCAATCAAGCAAGGGATGCCATGTTTTCACTCCGTTCTGCCATTGAAAAACATTTTGGTAAGGGCCACAGGTTCTGCAACCTTTTGTTTGGCTTTTTTTGTTGTTTCCCTCATATAAGTTTTGATGTAAATAGTGTAGAACATGAATCATGGCAGATACTTGATCGAGATGGACTGGTGTTCAACCCCGAACTCTTTTTTAAGAACTTAATAAAAAATAATAAGGAAAAACACAAATATCAAAGATGGTTTTCCAATTCTTCTCTACCTACAGAAGCGGATATAAATGAATTAGTGCAATTTTTACGGGGAGATTTCGAAAGAATAAGAACCATTAACGATCAACTGCTCGAATTTGATTCAAGAGTAAAATCTTATACAGCAGAGCAATTCCGAATTCTTGACTCAATTCAGTACAATGAACGTAGTATTATTCAAGGAAGTGCTGGCACTGGTAAAACGATGTTGGCAATCGAATCTGCTAAAAGGTCAGCATCTGAAGGAAAGCGTGTCTTTCTCACTTGTTACAATAGGCTTATAGGCGAGTGGATGCAAAAGCAATTAGAAGGATGGAGCGAACAGATTACTGTAACCAGTCTGCATAGTTACCTGATTAGTATTTCTAAGGGATTCGATTATGATTCAAATACAGAGAACAAAAAAGACTTTTTTGAAAGGTACTTGCCGTCTCTTGTTGCAGACATTTTCATAAAGGGTATTATAGTGCCTTTTGATAAGATTATTATCGATGAAGGTCAGGATCTTATTAGAGAAGAGTATTTGCTTCTGTTTGATGCAATGCTAAAAAATGGCTTAAAGAATGGTCTTTGGGAAATTTATGGTGATTTCGAAAAGCAGGCAATATATAGTCAATTATCAAGTAGAGAAATGATTGAACTTATAAAAGCCAAAGGTTCATTCAGTAATTTTTTATTACGTATCAATTGCCGTAATACAAAACAAGTAGGTGAAGAAACAGCATTGTTATCTGGTTTTTCAAAGCCCCCATTTCTTCTTGAGTATTTAGAAGGTATTCCGGTCGAGTACATTTTTTACAACGACGACGAACACAAAAAAACATTGATTGATAGATATATCTTAAATCTTGTAGAGCAAGGGATGAAGCCTAAAGATCTGGTTTTATTATCTAAAAAGAAATTTCAGAATACTGAATTGCCCAAAATTAGAGGATATGATTTTAGAGAATTAAAGTGTTGCGACGATTTAACCGGGATGGAACCATTCTTTCGATTCTCCACAATTCAAGGATTTAAAGGAATGGAAAGTAGTTATGTTGTCGTAACTGATGTTGAAGAACTGATTAATGAAGATGAAAAGTGCTTGCTATATGTTGCTATGTCGAGGTCACGATACGGTTTAGCTCTTTTCATTAACGAGGCTAAACGAGCTCAATATCGAGAAATTTTAAAAAACAGACTAACTTGAAATGAGATCTGAAATTATCGACTTTTTGAAAAAAGAGTTAATTGGTCCTGATCCAATAAAACCACATATTCAGCCTAATGGAGAAGAAATTTTAGTAAATGAACCTCCACGTCTGAGGTATAGCGCTGGTATTCTTTTTCCGAAAGCTGCTCCGTTCATTAAATTAGAAGTTTCTGATACAACTGAAAAGGACGTTTTTCAAAAAGGGGATGATGCTGCTTCTGGTGAAGACCCTGTGAAATCGGATGAGATAAAAGTCCCCGTTGATGCAGCGGAGGATTCTGAAGAGGAGATCGGTCTTGCAAACAGCTATCTTCCTTCCGCTATGGGCTTTAGTTGTTTTTCTTCCATTCCTGACACGGGTTTCACAATAAAAGTCACAGCCGGTATTTATGAAATTAAAGAATATGAATACGAAAAAGGCGACGGTAGCAAAGCAGTAAAAAGAGTTTATTATAGAACGTCGTTGGATCAGCCAATCCAAGTAAGAAGGGAAGACATACCGCTAATTTCGGGTAAATCGCAAGACTTTTTTTTAAAGAACAAAGCAGATGAGCAGGTACCTCTTAAATTAAACATCCGAAACAGAACCCTTGGAGACCCACATGAGTCAGGCAGTCATTTACTGACGTTCACATTGATAAATAATAATATTTCCGCGTCGGACAATATTAGAAATGAAGAATGCTTTTTTCAAGTTTCATTTTCAGTAGAGACCACAGATAGTAGCAATTGTTTTCTTCCATACAAAACAAGCGTTTCACAAGCCGATAAGGAAGACGAAAAGTCTAATCGATTATTGTTCAGAAATAAAAGAACTTTTGCTGTGGGCCATGGATGTTCTCCTCACTGGCATGAAACTGATGGTGCTTCCATAAATCAAATCAGAGCAGAAGCAATACCTAATTATGAGATTAAGCCAATTGTACCAAATGAGCTGAAGGATGTGCCATTGAAAATGTTTGAGTTTAGTGACCTTTCGTCTGGTGATATTACTCATAATTTAGAAAGATTGAACAAGTCCTATGAGAAGTGGATTGATGATCAGGAGAAAATCGCGCACGATGAACTTCATGGTGAATTTTTAGAAACCGCACAGAGACATATTGCATCATGTCGCTCATGTTTGCATAGGATGGAAGAAGGAACATTGCTATTGAGAAGTAATGAGAAGGTCATGAGGGCTTTCAAACTGATGAATAGGGCGATGTTATTGCAGCAATTACATTATAGCATTGAGACAAGAGAGTGGTTAGTAGTGCGTGGGCAAGTTAGCGGGCTGAAAGATGCAGTTATTCCGGACCTATCTAATCAAACAACCTGGAAGCCTGGACTCGGCTCCTGGCGTCCCTTTCAAATTGCATTTGTTTTGATGAATCTGAATGCAATGTTTAATCCTGCTCATGAGGACAGAATGATGGTTGATTTAATATGGTTTCCGACGGGCGGAGGTAAGACTGAGGCATATTTAGGACTTTCTGCATTCACAATTTTCTTAAAGAGATTAGTCAGTCCTGACGACAACGGCACAACCGTTTTAATGCGTTACACGCTTCGTCTGTTAACTGCCCAACAATTTCAGCGAGCGGCATCCCTCATATGTGCCTGTGAAAAGATTAGAAAGGAGTCTATTGAGGAGCTTGGATCTGAACGTATAACAATTGGACTATGGGTTGGAGAACTTACACCAAATGAGAGAGCCGATGCCAGAAGCACATTTCAAAAAATGGAACAGGGTAGAGAAGATGAAAACCCATTTATAGTATTAAAGTGTCCCTGGTGTGGAGCTCAGATGGGAATTTTGAAAGACGCAAAATCAAATAAGGTAAAAGGGTACAGAAGAAGAATACTGGGTTCAAATCAAACTATAATCTTTCAGTGTGACAATAACGCATGCGATTTTTCAACAACCCAAGATCCTTTGCCTTTGATAGTTATCGATGAGGATATTTATGATAACCCGCCAACACTCTTGATAGGAACTGTTGATAAATTCGCAATGTTGACCTGGAAGCCCCAAGCAAGTTCTTTATTTGGCTTTAGAGATAATGGAGTGAGGTTATTGCCTCCGGAACTCATAATTCAAGATGAATTACATTTAATTTCTGGACCATTAGGCTCCATGGTAGGCTTGTATGAAACTATGATTGAAGAGCTATGTACAGCAAATGGAGTAAAGCCAAAAATAATAGCTTCCTCTGCCACAATAAGCCGAGCTAAGGAACAGATTAATTCTCTTTACGGTAGAGGAACGGAAAATGTAAATATTTTTCCAGCCCAGTGTTTAAGTGCAGGGGATTCTTTTTTCGCCTATGAAGATAAAGAGAGAGCTGGAAGGATATATGTTGGTGTCTTTGCATCTGCATTGCCTTCTCATGCCACTGCACAAGTGAGAGTTTTATCATCATTATTGCAATCTGTTTCATCGATTCCTGCTGGCAATAAGAAAGACAAAGACCCATATTGGACTCTGCTTGCATATTTTAATAGCATTCGGGAGTTAGGACATGCTGCGACATTAATACGTGCCGACATTCGGGAATATATGAACGCCGTTTGGATTAGAAAAGGTATTTCGGGAGACGAAAGAAGGTTTATAAATAAAGATATTGAGTTAACCAGCCGTATTAACAGTAGTGATATTCCTGAATATTTGGAATGGTTATCTAAATCATATCCCGATGAAAAGTTTCCTGTTGATATCTGCTTGGCTACTAATATGATTTCAGTCGGCGTAGATATACCACGATTAGGTCTCATGACTGTAGTTGGACAGCCAAAGACAACCTCTGAGTACATTCAGGCTACAAGTAGGGTTGGGCGCTCCAAGTTCGGTCCAGGATTAGTTTTTACAATATACAATTGTTCAAAGCCGAGGGACAGGTCGCACTTTGAACATTTTCAGGAATACCACTCTAAGATTTATAGTAAGGTAGAGCCAACAAGTGTAACACCATTTTCGACTCCAGCTCGGGAAAGAGCTTTACATGCAATTTTAATCGGATTAATTAGGTTCTACTTCGAACAAAGCAGAATTGCCCCAAGACCATTCCCCGCAGATGAGGTAATAGAAAAAGTAACACAATTAATTTATGACCGGGTCAACATTATTGATCCTGAAGAAATTGAAAGAACAGTCAATTTAATAGAGGAAAAACTCCAGTATTGGAGAAACGAACTGCCTCTTATTTATGGAACATTTGGCCCAGTCACGGATGTGCCTCTAATGTATCCAGCAGGATCGACACCTCCCGAAGATATTAAAGTGAGGGCTTGGTCTACGCCAACGTCAATGCGCAATGTGGATTCGACTTGCGATGCAATTGTAATAACAGATTATTTTAATATTGATAATTAAGATGTCAGCAAAAAAGCCAGTGAGACGCTCTCAGCTAATTTCTCCATGGGGTATTGGCCAGATGATAAACTTCCCTAAAGATGAATCATTGATGGTTGCAGGCTTGGACCTTTGGGAGGATAAATTCCGAAGCATATCCGAAATTGAGGAGTTTGTGATAACAGAGGAAAGGTTAGCAAAGCGACTCGGTGTTAAAGATTTTAGATTACCTCCTGACTATAGGAACCCGGGTCCAGGTGTCACAAACCCTTCTCTTAAAGTCCCATTTGTCAGATTTCCAAGATGGCATTATTGTACACGATGTGGACACATGGAAAAGGTTTCTATTTTCAGTTCGAGAAAACCAACATGTTCAGGATATCCGTTTCCTAATGGTCGATCTTGTATGGAAATCGCTCCCACAAAAAGACAACAATTGATACCTGTCCGTTTTATTTCTATCTGTCCAAATGGCCATATACAAGATTTTCCTTTTATGGAATGGGTCCATGGACATGAAATAAATGAGGGTGGCCATAGATTAAGGCTGAGAGCTGGCAGAAGTTCTGGAGCTTTATCTGGTATCGAAATTACTTGTAGTTGCGGTGCAAGCAGATCGTTAGCAGGAGCTTTCAACGAAGATGCCATATTCAGATTTTCTGGAATCACTTGCTCGGGAGACAGGCCATGGTTAGGAGAAGAAGCGGAGAGAAAAAATACCCAGCACTGTGGGCACCATCTGATGGTGGTACAAAAGGGAGCGTCAAACGTTTATTTTTCCCTCGTTCGGAGTTCAATTTATTTACCGCAATGGGAAAAATCAGTGGATCGAAGACTTGTAGAAGTTCTGGAAAGAAATTGGGGTTTCTTAGTACAAGGCTTTGAGAATGGGGCATTTCAGAGAATGAGATTTGAATTAGTCGCAGAAAGGAATTTTTCCCCAGAAAAGAAAGAGTATTACACTGACAAGTTACTTGAAGCAGCAAAGAACAGAATTTCAGGAGATGACACCGCATCTGAATTAGAAGACTCTGAAGAGAAGTACAGAAAGATGGAATATGACGCTATTTTAACCCAAACTGGCGGAGAAAATCAGGATTTTTATGTCACAAAAAATAATGTATCACTATATGAAGATTTTGAAAAAGAAGTGTCAATCAGCCGATCTTTTTCAAGTATTGCATTACTACATAAACTTAGAGAGACGAGAGCATTTGTCGGTTTCTCAAGAATTTTACCAGATGACGGAAAGCCGTTAAGCATAAAAAAGGAGTTTTTAAAACTTGGGCAAAGTATAAATTGGTTGCCTGCAATTGTCGTTAAAGGTGAAGGCGTTTTCTTCGAATTCAATGAAAGAAGATTACAAAAGTGGTCTTCTGAAAAAGCTGTGCAAAGCAGGGTTAAGCTCTTGGCTGATAATTATAATCAATCACGAATTTCTAAAGGTCAGGAAGCAAGAAAGATTACACCAGAATTTGTTTTGATCCATACTTTTGCGCATTTGCTTATAAATCAGTTTAGTTATGAATGTGGTTATGGTAGTTCGTCACTAAGAGAAAGAATCTATTGTAATCTTGAATACCAGGATGCAAAAATGAATGGTGTTTTGATTTATACTGCCTCTGGTGACTCGGAAGGTTCTCTTGGCGGGTTAGTAAGAATGGGGCGACCTGGGAACCTGGAAGGGGTGGTATCTAATGCAATAGAGAATGCAAGGTGGTGCTCCAGTGACCCTATATGTATTGACAGCAGAGGACAAGGCCCGAATTCTTGTAATCTTGCAGCATGTCATAATTGTTCCTTACTACCGGAGACGTGTTGTGAAGAGTCTAATATGTTGCTTGATAGAGGGTTCGTAATTGGTACTTTAGATAATCCTGCTTTAGGCTATTTTAATCATTGAAATTATTCATTGTAGTTTGAGACCGCTTGATTTATTCAAGTCACTCTTCTATTAAAAGTGCTAACTGCATAGTATTGCCATGGGACAACAGAACGCACTTGCTAAGTTAAAAGTATGGCTTGACCAGTGGCGCAAGTTTAGTTTCGCTGCTTATCGTGAAGATTTTACTTCTACATCGTTCTTTTGGTTATTGGGTCTTATTGGGATGTTTGTCTTATTTCAAATTCCAATCAAAAAGCTATTTGACTCAATCATTATTGACCCAATAATTTCTTCTTCACCAAGGAATGGTAGTGCAGATCTAATTTTTGGATTATTTTTTATTCTTTCGATTGCAATCTTTTTTCGTCGCCTCGTTAATTATACGGTTCCAACGATTAATTCTGTGATTTTTTGTATTGCTGTCTTATCTGTCTACTTCGTTTTTGTGAAGGCAGACCAACACTATCACTTTTATCATTATACAAATATTTTTACGGGTCTACTAACGTATTCGAGCTCCTTTATTATCAGTATTCTATTAATAGCAATCTCTTATAAGTCATATTTTAAACCTCTAACTAAAACTAAAACAAGGTATTCTTTGATAGATGATTCTCCAACAATCGATAACCGTTTGGATTTGTATGGCAGAGAGGGCTACGCAAAAGCTATTTCGTCTCATATTTCGGGGACTTCTTCTGAAGTATCCTTTGCTATAGGTATTGTTGGAGATTGGGGTTCTGGTAAGAGCGATTTTATGCTTAGACTAAAAAAGACCCTTGCAAACGACAAAGACAATATTATTACTGATTTTAATCCTTGGCGGGTACATAACTTAGAAGCAATCATTGAGGAATTTTTTACAACACTATCAAAAAAACTTGCCCCATATAATCAATCGATTTCTCAAACAATAAATGATTATTCACATCGAGTTTTACAAACTGCTGAAGAGCCACGGTATAAACTAATTGGTGCCTTAATAGGAGGATGGTTCCATAAAAGAGACATTCAAGAAAGTTATGAGGCTATAAACGACGCTATAAAAACAACATCTAAGCGAATTGTCGTGTTCATAGATGATGTTGATCGTTTAACAGGTAAAGAAGTAATGGAAATATTGAGAATAATAAGAAACACAGCGAATTTTGCGAATACCTTCTTTATCGTTGGAATGGATCAGAATTATGTCATCAAGGTTTTAAAAAACACAAACGATTTCGCATACGAAGAGGAATATTTGAAAAAAGTATTTCAGTTAACAATCACACTGCCGGCGTTCAAAAAGGAGGTATTCGCAAAAGAAATAAGAAGGTATTTGTTTACTCCAGATATCGAAGAGAGTTATCGAAAGGAAATCAATTTTGCTATGTCTAAATTGGCAATCGATACGGATGGTGACGTAAACATTGATTTTAATGATTTTTACTACTCGCCTTTTCAACCGGAATTTCTATTAGAGAAGATGATAGGGACAATAAGGGACTTGAAAAGATTTTGTAACTCTTTTAAGATTGTGTTTAATATACTAAAAGATGAAGCGGAAATATCTGACTTGATAGTACTTGAATTGATAAGGAATAAGAACATATCTGTTTACAACAATATTCGTGACCGTTGGCTTTTAGATATAGATCCGGATCAGCGGAATATGTTCGTGTTAAAAAGTGATAAATGGGATAGTCTGAAAGATCAATTGCCTGAAAATGACAGGGCTGCTATGAAACAGGCTTTAGATTTTTTGTTTACTGACAACGAGTCCAAAAATCAGAGGAAACTAATTTTCGCTCACAATTTTTATATCTACTTTTCCTACCAACTATTCACCCTCATTTCATTTCATGATTTTAATACGGTCTTGAGAAAGGATACAGATGAAATTTTGACAAGTGGTCTCATAAATAGGCTTGAGTAATTTTGTAGGATGAGATTGACAGACA
>CBDUBQ010000015.1:0-115709 GCA_965365435.1 uncultured Flavisolibacter sp. | reverse complement strand
CTTTCGGATTGAGCTATGGTGTAACGGTAGCACTACAGATTTTGGTTCTGTCTGTTAAGGTTCGAATCCTTATAGCTCAACAAAAAGCCTTGCGATTTTTCGTGGGGCTTTTTTGTTTTAGCTAATCCTTTTTTTGGGAAGGGCTGCGGAAAACGAAACAATGCGGCGCAAGCAATTGTTTTAATGACAGAATCGTTAGCAATTGGGAAAAGTTGAATGGCCCACCAAAATGTTCAATTGCGCCAAAAATTCTACCTTTAAAATATTGCCATTGTCACTGATAGCCCGCCCCGCACCTTGATGGAGTTGTACAAACAACTTCCCGATGGAACCCGTGCAGAACTGATAGACAATATTCTGTATATCCCGCCTTCGCCTACCAGCAATCATCAGATCGCCAGCACCGATTTGGCCACCGACATCAATCATTATTTACGTAAGAATTTGCTCGGCCGCGTAATTACCGCCCCGATGGACGTTTACCTGGACGAAAGCAGCAATGCCGTGCAGCCGGATATTATTGTGGTGCTGGCTCACTAGTCGGCGATCATTCATCCAACAGGTCACCTTCACGGAGTTCCGGATATTCTCATCGAAATTCTTTCCAAAGGAAACCGCGACCATGACCTGATCCGGAAAAAAGATTTGTATGAACGCTTTGGCGTACCGGAGTACCACGTGGTGGACCCTGACACCAAACTCGTGCTGACGTTTTCGCTGCAGCAAGACGGCTACGGTGCCGCACAGGAAGCGATTGGTAAATTGTGGTCGCCGCTGCTGAAGGCCGAATTCTCTTTTTAAACCGGCACAAATCGTTCTGCATCCGGTACAAAAAACAGCAACTGTTCACGAAAATGTCCTGAATCTCTCTTTGGCACACA
The DNA here is from genome assembly GCA_965365435.1 of uncultured Flavisolibacter sp. Lineage (GTDB taxonomy): Bacteria > Bacteroidota > Bacteroidia > Chitinophagales > Chitinophagaceae > Flavisolibacter. Next base: position 114,828 of record CBDUBQ010000015.1, on the reverse strand, counting down.
AATTATGCGAAGTAGAAAACAATCTTTTCGCGTATGGCCTTAGACGACAAACTGCACTGGTACAAAGACGCCGTTATTTACGAGCTCCATATCAAAGCCTTTAACGATGCCAACGGCGACGGCATTGGCGACTTTGCCGGGCTGCTGCAAAAACTCGATTATCTGCAGGAACTCGGCGTGACGGCCATCTGGCTTCTGCCTTTTTATCCATCGCCCCTGCGCGACGATGGCTATGATATTGCCGACTATTATTCCATCAACCCACGCTATGGAAACATCGAAGAGTTTCAACAGTTACTGAACGAAGCCCACAAGCGAAACCTGAAGGTCATTACCGAACTCGTGGTGAACCATACCTCCGACCAGCATCCCTGGTTTCAACGGGCCCGCCGGGCGCCGAAAGGTTCGCCGGAAAGAGATTATTATGTGTGGAGCGATGACCCGACAAAATACAAAGACGTCCGCATCATCTTTACCGATTACGAAGCGTCCAACTGGACCTGGGACCCCGTGGCGCAACAATACTACTGGCACCGTTTTTTTCATCACCAGCCCGACCTGAACTACGACAGCCCGCAGGTGCAGCAGGAGATCATTAAAGTGCTTGACTTCTGGTGCAAGATGGGCGTGGATGGCTTTCGGCTCGATGCCATTCCCTACCTGTTTGAACGGGAAGGCACCAATGGCGAAAACCTGCCCGAAACCCATGCCTACCTTAAAACATTGCGCCAATTCGTGGATGAACACTACCCTCACGTTTGCTTTCTGGCCGAGGCCAATATGTGGCCCGAAGATTCGGCCTCGTATTTTGGCGACGGCGATGAATGCCACATGAACTATCACTTTCCGGTGATGCCCCGCATGTTTATGGCCCTGCAGCGCGAAGACCGGTACCCCATCACCGATATTTTTGACCAAACGCCGGAGATCCCCGAAAACTGCCAGTGGGCCATTTTTTTGCGCAACCACGATGAGCTGACGCTGGAGATGGTCACCGACGAAGAACGGGACTACATGTACAAGGTGTATGCAAAAGACCCAAAGGCCAAAATAAACCTCGGCATCCGCCACCGGCTGGCGCCGCTGATGGAAAACGACCGCCGCCGCATTGAGCTCATGAACTCCCTGCTGTTTGCGCTAAAGGGCACGCCGGTGATCTATTATGGCGATGAGATAGGCATGGGCGATAATTTTTACCTCGGCGACCGCGACGGCGTACGGACTCCCATGCAATGGTCGCCCGACCGCAATGCCGGCTTTTCGGCTACCAACCCCCAGCGCCTTTACCTGCCGGTGATCCTCGATCCGCAGTACCATTACGAGTCGGTGAATGTGGAAACCCAACGGGCCAACACCTCCTCGCTGTTCTGGTTTATGAAGCGCATCATCAACATGCGCAAAAAATACAAGGCCTTCAGCCGCGGCGACATGAAATTTATCCCGGTTGACAACCCGAAAATCCTCGCTTTCACCCGCAGCTACCAGGACGAAACGATGCTGGTGATCGTAAACCTTTCGAAGTATTCGCAGCCGGCAGAAGTGGACCTGGCGGCGTTTAAAGGCTATGTGCCAACGGAGGCCTTCAGCAAAAACCATTTTCCGGCCGTGCACGACGACAAGCCTTATTTTTTCACCCTGGGGCCGCATGCCTTTCAGTGGTTTGTGCTGGAAAAACCACGCACAGATGCCAAAGCGGAAAAACGCCTGCCGCGGCTGGCGGTGCGGCAATGGGAAAACATTGTTGGCGACGAAGCAGCCGACGTGCTGCAAAACCTGGTGCTGGCCGACTACATTCAAAAAACCGACTGGTTTATCGGCAAGGGCCGCAGCATTTACGCCACCACCATTGCCGCCCATACGGCCCTGCCCGTAGAGGGTGCCGACGCACAAGTACTGATGGTAGAAGTGGCGTACGAAAGCGGGCTTCCCGAGTATTACCAGTTGCCGCTTTTGTTTGTGCAGGGCGATGAAGCCCGCCGGCTGCAGGACACCTGCGCCAGCGCCATTGTAGCCCAGTTGAAAGTGGGCGATGAAGAAGGCCTGCTCTGCGATGCCATTTACACCACGGCTTACCAGCATGCCATTTTCCGGCTAATGGCCGGCAACAAACATTTTATGTCGGGCGGCGAAGTGGCCTTTGAGTCGAAAGGCGACCTGCAGGCCTTTCTCGACAGTGCCACGGAGATTAAAGTAAAGGTGCAAACCACCAGCGAAATGCACACCGCGGTAACCTTCGGCAACGAGTTTTTCCTGAAAGTTTACCGCAAGGTTGACAAGGGTGTGCACCCCGATGTGGAGATCACCCGCTACCTGTCGGAAGAAGCCCGGTACCCTTATGCCACCCGGTTTGCCGGGCTGATGGAATGGCGCCTGGGCAACGGCTTTTTTCAACTGGCCATGATGGAAACGATGGAAGAAAATCATGGCGATGGACACCAGTACATGCTTGAACGGATTACCAACTATATCGAACGCATCCAGGCCCGCGACCGGAACCTGCTGCTATCGTACCCCAAGCTGGGCAGCTTTACCGCGCCGGTGTCGTACGAAGGGCTCGACGATGAGGTGAAAGAGTTTATCGGCAACAACGCGGCCGAAACAGCAAGGCTCATGGGCCAGCGAACCGCCGAAGTGCACCTGGCCCTGGCGCAAAACATAACAAAAGAATTTGCCCCCGAAGAATTTTCGCTGCACTACCAGCGGTCGCTGTTTTCATCGTTTACTACCTTGGTGAGAGAAACCTGGCAAAACCTCGAAAAACAAAGCAGCCGCCTGCCGGCGGGCATTCGCAGCGAGGTGGAGGCCTTCAGCACACAGCGGGAGCAAATGCTGGCTACGCTCAAACGCATTTACAGCAAAAAGCTCGATGTGCAGAAGATCCGCATACACGGCAACTTCGGGCTATCGCACATCCTGCTTACCGGCCGCGACCTGGTACTGCACGATTTTGGCGGCAACCCCCTGCGGGCCTACAGCGAACGGAGGCTGAAACGTTCGCCGCTTCGCGATGTGGCGGCCATGGTACGTTCGTTTTATGCCGTGGCTTACGAAGGTTTTCTCAATACCACACAGGCACAGCAGGAGGAGATTGAGGAGATTTTGCCTTTTGCCGATTTTTGGGCCTGGTACATGAGCAATTTTTTCCTGCGGGCCTATCTCGATCATGTAAAGGAAGCCCAGTTTGTTCCGGCGGAAAAAAGCGATTTCGACGTGGTGATGCAGACCTTCCTGCTCGAAAATGCCCTGCACTATTTCAACCTCGAACTGAGCCGCCATCCCGCACGGGCCGTGATTCCGCTGCGCATCATTCAGTCCATTCTGCAGCCCGGCCGGGGTATGGAGGTGGAGTTGGAAACGGAACCATCGTAGCGGGAAACACCGTCAATTTTTCTCATAAAGCCTTCGTTGTCATTTTCGGCGAAGGCTTTATTGTTTGCCGGCAACAAGGCTACTATTTGGCTTTTTGTTGCGCTCCATTTAAGGTCTGGTCATCTAGCGGGCATTTTCGCGAAGGCCCAAGAGAGCAGCAGCTTTGCCGTTCGTAGTAGCCGCATCGGCGAACTGCGGCCGGCCTGCTGACAGTACATGTCCCGCTGGTGCTGAGAAGCATTCGGGTTCTTAATACCATTTCAAGTCATTCGTAGGAGACCAAAGACTTCCTTTGTTTTTGGCTCCGGAAGGAGCCCTGTGTTTATAAAAGATGGATGGGAACAGAGACGAACAGTTCCGGCAGGAGCTGCGTGTTTCGCCGGCGAGAATCAAGGGGCTCCTACCGCTGCCTTCCCGTTTCACGCTGTATGAATCTACTATCAAAACGGCACTGCTGCCGTAGCGAACCGACCCTTCAATGATACCCTACCGGATTAGTGAAAACAGTACCAGCCGTGCAGTGCGGCTATTTTGGTGCCTTTCGGTACAAATAAATGGCCACGATGGTAAACACGATATTCGGCATCCAGGCCGCCAGTATCGGGTGAAAATCGCTCTTGATGGCGAACACCGTGGAAAAGCGGTCGGACAAGATATAAACCGCAGCGATGATGATGCCGATGGCCAGGTGCAGCCCGCTGCCGCCGCGGGTTTTGCGGCCGGCAATGACGGCGCCAATCAGCGTAAGCAGCACCACGGTATAGGGCGTAGCATTGCGCCGGGCCAGCTCCACTTTTAGCGGAGCCAGGCCTTCGGTGGCCCGTTCTTCTTCTACCCTGATATACCGCTGCAGTTCCAGCGATGTCAGCTTGTCCTTTAAAAAATCGTCTTTGCGCAGCTCCGACGGTTGCAGGTTGAGGCGCAGATGTTTTGTGGGCCACTGCTGTACCACTTCTCCGGTGCTGCTGATGGTTCGTTCCACTACGTTGGTGAGCAGCCAGCTTTTTTTCGTCGAATCCCATTCAATGCGTTCGGCCCGGAGGTTATAGACCACCTTGTTCTGTGCCACTTTCGACAGAAAAAAATTGCCGGCCGCTTTGGTGTTAGCATCGAAATATTTGATACCGGCGTAAGTCACCGAATCCAGCTTTTTGTAAAAGCAGGTTTCGCACCGGCTGTAGCCCTGCGAGGTGTTGATGGGATTAAAATAACGGGCTTCAAAGGCACTGCGGATTTCATTGGCCTTTGGTATGGCGTAAAGGTTGGCAAACCAAAGTACGCCACCCAAAAAAATCCCGCCGACAAAGTAGGGCCGCAACCAGCGCAAAAAGGTGGTACCGCTGGCAAGGATGGCAATCACCTCCGACCGCAGGGCCATCTTGGACGTAAAAAATATGGTGGCGATAAAAACAAAAAGCGGGAACAACATGCCCCAGATAAACGGCACAAAACCGATGTAGTACTGGCTGATGATCTGCGAAGTGGTAAGACCGGTTTTAACGAAATCATCGGTTTTTTCGCTGCTGTCAACCGCCACAGCCACCACTGTAAAAGCTAGCATGCAAAACACAAAAGTGGAAAGGAATTTCCGTAGTATGTACCAATCCAGTTTCTTCATTGCCGGCAGCGAAGTAAGGACTTAATTTAAACAAACGGCAAAATGAAATGATAAGATTTGGGCGGAGCAGCCTGGCCAGAAAACCCTTTCAAAGGCACGCAGTTTCAGTTTCATAACCCTGCCCGGGCGGAGCCAGGTATTTTATGTTGGTTTGTTTGAAAAGTGAACGCAAGGCGCTAAAGCCGCTCTTGTTTATCTACCTCACGGTGTTAAAACCACGAAGCGCCAAAAGCATTTCCTTACTGTATCAGGGCCAAATGCAGCGTTTGTCTTTATACGCGGTTTCGCTGGGGCCACGCCCTTTCATTCTCCCAAATTTTCTATTAACACGGCGCCTCATAAAAACAACAATTCATTGCCTGAGGCGGCCGAAAAGGTAAGGAAGCAGGCAATGCCCGTTCGCAGGCTGCTATTCACCAACAATTGCGGCATTGGCTGGCAGGCATCCAGCTTTTTGCCCCTGCCTGATAATACCATCCGCCGACCCAAAAAACCTGATGGCACCGTGGAGCGCCGGCATCCGGCATCAAAGCCTGGTTTTCAGCACCGGCACCATCTCAGCCTTCCACTGCCTAAAATCACCGGCCAGGATATGCTTCCGGGCTTCGGTTACCAGCCACAGGTAAAACGCAAGATTCTGAACCGAAGCGATGGTAAGGCCCAGCAGTTCGCCGGCTTTGAAAAGGTGCCGCACATAGGCTTTGCTGTAGTATTGGCTCCAGTCGTTGCCAATGCCTTCGTCTATGGGCGAAAAATCCCGCTCCCATTTTTTATTGTCAATGTTAATGATGCCTTTGGTAGTAAACAGCATGGCATTGCGGCCGTTGCGGGTGGGCATCACACAGTCGAACATATCCACGCCCAGCGCAATGCACTCAAGAATATTCCAGGGCGTGCCCACGCCCATCAGGTACCGTGGTTTTTGTTTGGGCAAATGCTCGCAGCAAAGCTGGCAGATTTCGTACATCACCGGCTCGGGCTCGCCCACACTCAGGCCGCCAATGGCATTGCCGGTAGCTTCCTTCGATGCAATGTACTCGCAAGAAGCCTTGCGCAGGTCGTGGTACACCGCCCCCTGCACAATGGGAAAAAGGTTTTGCGTATGCCCCCATTTATCCGGCGTATTGGTAAACCGGTGGTAACAACGGTCGAGCCAGCGGTGAGTAAGGTTCATGGAGTTAAGGGCGTAATTATACTCGGAGTTGGCTGGCGGACATTCATCGAAGGCCATCATAATATCGGCGCCGATGGTGCGTTCGATGTCCATGACGCTTTCGGGGGTAAAAAGGTGGCGGCTGCCATCTATATGGCTTTGAAACGTCACGCCCTGTTCGGTGATCTTGCGGTTGGCGGCCAGCGAAAAAACCTGAAAGCCGCCGCTGTCGGTGAGGATGGGCCGTTGCCAGTTCATTAACCGGTGCAGGCCGCCGGCAGCTTCCATTGTGTCCATTCCGGGGCGCAGGTACAGGTGGTAGGTATTGCCCAGAATGATCTGCGCCTGCACATCGGCTTTCAACTGTTGCTGGGTCACGCCTTTGACGCTGCCAATGGTGCCCACCGGCATAAAAATGGGTGTCTGAATGGTACCATGATCGGTAGTGATCGTGCCGGCACGGGCGGCTGATTGTTCGTCTGTCTTTTCCAGTTGAAAGGCTAATGCGGGCATAAGCCGGCAAAGATAAAAGTTCGGTTTCCACGAAGGTGGAATGCCGGGGTGTTAAACTTTGAGCAGCGAAAACCGGGTGGTGTTTTATTGTTGACGAGCGACAGTGCTGCTATTGATCGTCTGTTGCGACGCTCCGTTCAGGGTTCTGATCATTGTTGAGCTTTTTTTCTCGCGGAGGCGCAGAGGGGCTGCAGCGATGAAAACGAAATGCCGTAGCGTCTCTTTACACTTCAAACTTTCGGCTGACTGCCTTCACACCGCCTCGCCCCTTGTCATTGCGACGAAGGAGGCCCCTGTGGACTGCACCAAAAAGAAAAGTAACAACCAGTACGCAACTCCACTATCATTTCCGATAGCACAACCGCAGATCGCTCGTTCTCCGGAATGACAACGCACCAGTCCTTGCGTTAGCTACCAGATTATGCCGAAACGTTATCAAGTTGTATGGGTCATCCGCCGAAAAGTGCAGAGCTATTTGGGGTTTTCTTTTGGGGTGGTTGTTGCCAACCTAAGCTTCCGTCCAATTGGCGCTGTTCGACTCCTGACGGAGTCGGGGACCATCCTACATCTGCTTTGCTACAGCTATTTGACGCCTACGGCGTCGGCTGAAGCAACCAGCGCACCTTGATGGCAGTTTGGTAATACGAACAAAAGCATCGTCGAAAAGCAGTGGCTGTGTGCCAGTGGCCCTCCCCACCGGGAAGGGTCGGGGATGGGCCGCAGGGATCGCCTCGTCGCCGGTGAGTTCTGGAGGGGACGTAGTGCTGTGTGCCGATGAATCTACCCACCGGTCTTTCGTGTGGACAGATTTTAGTTAGCTCAGCCGTTGCGTTGGAGATGTATTCGCAAGGAGGGATGAATCTGCTCTCTCAAAAGGTAGTCACAAGAACCTGGACGGGCAGTGTTATTCAATTCAGGGGTGTTGCTGCCGTTGGCCTCCCCGCCAAGGGCCGGCGTGAGTGCCGGTCTCCTTTACTCGTCGGCGTCTCCGCCAACATAAGCAGCCAGTGATTTTTTTATGTTCCCTTACCGTAATGACACCGCCCCGGTAGCGTCGAACATTTTCAGTTTTCGCAATAGGGATCAATTTGCTCTTTCCAGGAGACCGTTCCCAGGACCCCTTCGGGGTACACTGTGAATAGCCCCCGGTGAAACCGGGGGTTGGCAGTCCGTTTCTGGTTCTATGACCCCGGAAGGGGTCGAACATTGCCGTTGCTGTTCAAACTCCTCAGACCCGCAGTTCCTTAATCCCCCGTTTTGCCAGACCTATTGGCATTAGAAGCTTTTTGCGGTTGGAAAACCACCATCAACAGCCCGTGTCGCGAAAGGAGAATACAAAGTAATTTCACCGTTCAACCTACACCTTATAGCACAACAGGCCCCCGGAGAACCGGCAGCATAGAACCAAAATACGTCCACACTAAATTTGGTGAGAGAATGTGCCCGCTGTGTAAGATCCGGTCCATCGAACGATGAAAAAAACCAGTTGACGTTTGTGAGGCCTCCCCTCCCTCCGGCCTTCAACCGCATCCCCGAACAGGCTTTCGCTATTCCCCTTACCAAACGTTTCCGTTTCAATAAAAAATGGCCTGGCAAATCCAGCCCTTATTTTTTGCCCGACACCGGCGTGTAAAGGATATACTTCTCCCTGAAAAATTCCTCTTCAAACAAATTGCTGATGGCGGTCATTTGGGGCTTCAGGCCGCTTTCGGCAATTTCCTGCGAAAGGTCGCCGCCCTTCAGGCAAATTAACCCCGACCGCAGTTGCCTGGCCTCCGGCCCCTCGCCCATTTTGTAGGCGCCGTTTTTTAACAGCGGTGTGCTCCACCGCCACAGGTCTTTTAATGGCGCCACGGCGCGGCTCACGGCAAAGTCGAACCGGCGGCCCCTGATATCCTCGGCGCGGCTATGCTGCGTGCTGACGTTGGGAAGGCCAATGGCTTCTTTCACGGCGTCAATAATTTTTAATTTTTTGGCAATGCTGTCCACCAGGTGAAATGTCACCTCCGGGAAAAAAATAGCCAGCGGCACACCCGGAAAACCGCCGCCAGTGCCAATGTCAATGATCTCGGTACCGGCCGGAAAGTCAACTACCGCGGCAATGCTGAGCGAATGAAGAATATGCTTTTCGTAAAGGCTGTCAATGTCTTTGCGGGAGATAACGTTGATCTTACTGTTCCAGTCTTTGTACAATTCGTCCAGCGCTTTAAACTGTGCGGCCTGCTTTTCGGTAAACCCGGAAAAATAGCGGAGCAAAATTTCCATAGGACAAAGATAAAACCTCGCCACCGGCCCCTCTCCAGGTTGTTGGAGAGGTGAACCAAATGAAGCGGACTGCTTTCTGTCAGGACAAATCCATTGGTGCAGAAGCATGCACCGGAGATGCAGGACTGGCCAGGAAGAGAAAGGTTTATTAACGCCATTGGGCTTGCGGCATTTCTCATTGTTCTACTCATAGACCGCTCTGCTGTAGCCCAGACAGCGAAAGGCCGGCTGACGGCGGGCAGCCTGGCAGGCGGTGCGCCTGCGTATTGCTCACCGCTTTCAGTTCTCTATGGCGGCTTTGCCGGAAAAAGACCCACAGAATTACCAACCGTAGCGAAGCGGCAACGGAGCGTCGCAACAGACGTTCCATCGGTATTCTGTCGCTGGTCAACAAAAAAAACCTCCACCAAAAGCCGATGGAAGCGTCCACTGTCTCGTTGCAAAGCGAGGGCTGGGCCTGGGTTGCCCGCCCACTGGCGGAGCCGGAGGGGGCCGCCCTTTTAGTCGGTTGGCGGCTCCACATTTTTCTTCATTTCCGCTATCTGCTCGCGGGTGCCCAGCACCATCACTTTCATGCCTTTGGCAATAATGGTGGTTTCGGGTGGATTGATGCGGAAACGGCCTTCTTCGTCTTTTATGCCAATGCAATTGACACCGGTGCGGTTCCAGGCCATCACGGTCTTCAGTGGCTGATCGCGAATGGAGGGCGGCAACTGCTCGTAGCTCACCGCTTCAATGTGGATGGCTTCGCCTTCCTCGCCCGAAAGAAAGTCAATGAACTCGATGACATCGGGCTTTGATACCAGCGTGGCCATGTGCGTACCGCCGATCTTGTCGGGCATGATGACACTGTTGGCGCCGGCTTTATACAGTTTGGCGGTAACGCTTTGCCCGGAGGCGCGGCTGATGATTTGCAGGCCGGCATGGAGCGACCGGGCAGAAAGAACGATGAACACGTTGTCGGCATCTTCGGGCAGGGTAATAAGAATGGCCTGCGCCCGCCGTATGCCGGCCCTGATAAGGGTTTCGTCATCGGTGGCATCGCCGGTGAGGTAGAGCAGGGAGGCGTCTTCGGCGGCATACTGCTGCATCAGCGCAAGGTCGCGTTCAATAACAACATAGCTGATGCGGTGTGCCTTTAGCGTTTTTGCGGCCTGCCGGCCGTTGCGGCCAAAGCCGCAAATAATAACATGGTGCTCCAGCTTTTCCAGTTGTTGCATAAGACGTTTTTTGGAATAATAAAGCCGCATTTCGCCACTGAGCACATACTGCGTAAGCCGGGCCAGCACGTATGTAAAGGTGGAGAATGACAGCAGGATAAACAGCACATTGAATACCCGGCCCAGATCGGTGAGGGGCCTTACCTCGTGATAGCCGATGGTGGTGATGGTGATGACCGCCATGTACAGGGCATCGAAAAAGGAGAAGCCCTCGATGAGCATGTAACCGGTAATGCCGAAAAACACAATAGCAAGGATGAGCAAGATCCACAGCGCCAGGGGCGATGGCTTTTTAAATGACTGCATAAGGGCCTTTTTTTGCTTTGGGCACAGCCTTCACAAAAAAGCCCTCCGCATTTGGCAGAGGGCTTTTTTTTAGCAAGCAATCATCAGACGAGAATGCGAATATAGAGCTTAAATGGCTTTACTAAAAATCGGTTTTTCCGGCGCGGCGCCCCGCTGCAGGTACAGGTCGAAGGCGCTGCACACGGCCCGGATAAAATAATGACCCTGGGCGGTGAGCCTGGCACCGGCTGTGTTCCACTCCACCAGGCCATCGGCCGCCAGCGCCTCCAGTTTTGGAAAGCTGTAGGTGCGCAACAGCGGCAGGTGTGCTGCGTCAAAGGTGGTGCTGCCCTGGCAGGCCATGTCGAGAATGTATTGCTGAAAAGCCCGGTCTTCGGGGCTCAGCACATAACCCCGGCGGATGGCCAGGTGGCCGCTGTTTACCCGGGCGTAATAGTCGTGCAGGGCCTTTTCGTTCTGGGCAAAGGCGGTACCGGTGTCGGAAATGGCGGAAACACCCAGGCCAAGTAGCATGCCGGTGTTTTGCGTGGTATAGCCCATAAAATTGCGGTGCAGGCGGCCGGCCTTCCAGGCCTTGTACAGCTCATCGTGCGGCAGGGCAAAATGGTCCATGCCAATGTCGAAATAACCGGCAGCGGCCAGCAGCTCTTTTCCTTTCAGGTAAAGCTGGATTTTAGTCTCGGCATCCGGCAGGTCGGCCTCGCTGAACAGGCGCTGGGCTTTGCTGGTCCAGGGCACATGGGCATAGCTGTAGAAGGCAATGCGGTCGGGCTGCAGGGCGATTGTTTCGGCGATGGTGCGGGTGATGCTTTCAGGCGTTTGCAGCGGCAGCCCGTAAATGAGGTCATAGTTGACCGAAGTAAAGCCGGTGGCCCTTGCCTGCTCCGTGGCCCGCCTTACGTTTTCGACTGGCTGAATGCGGTTGATGACCCGCTGCACCTGCGGATCGTTGTCCTGCACACCGTAGGAAATGCGGCGGAAACCGAGGCTGTACAGCGCCTCCAGGTGTTCGGCCGTGGTGTTGTTGGGATGGCCCTCGATGCTGAACCCGTGGTGCGGATGAACGATGCCGGACGTAAGAATGCTGCCGAGCAACCGCTTTAAATTTTCGGGCGAAAAGAAGGTGGGGGTGCCGCCACCGAGGTGCAACTCCCGGATCACGGGGGTTTGCTTCATGAGCCGCCGATACAACGTCCACTCCCGTTCAACGGCCAGCAGGTATTCTTCCTCCACCGAATGGTTGGTGGTGATTTTTTTGTTGCAGCCGCAGTAGGTGCAAAGCGACTCGCAGAACGGCAGGTGTATATAGAGGCTGATGCCGTTGACGTGGTTTTGCTCCGCAAATTTTTGCACAAACAGGTTTTGCCAGGTGCCGGCGGCCAGGCGCTCGTTCCAAAACGGAACGGTAGGATAGCTGGTATAACGGGGCAGGGGCCGGTTGTATTTGCGCACCAATAGCGGGTTCAGGGTTTCTTTTGGCATCATTGCCCGAAAGTAGGCCGGCCGGGGAGCGGAAAAAATGAGGTTTGTTAGCGGAAGGGCGGAGAAAAGTCAGGTGCCGGCGGTTTTAAAAAGGGAGTGGGCCACCGGGCCGGCGAATGGTGAAGCTGGTTTTGACAAGGCCTTTTTTAAGAGTGCGGTAGCTGATGCGGCGGCGGGTAACCGGCACCCGGTACACCAGGTTGCCACGATAAACGGTAACGATGAGTTGAAGGGGTTCATTGGCAAGCAGCCAGACCGATTTCAGGTCCTGCACACCAATCTTCAGCACCGGGTGATAATAGTGAATATGAATATCCATAGTGAAAAAGTACAATTTTTTACGGGCACCAATAAGGGTTATAAATGAGGGGAAAGGCGAGCCCGGAGTTGCGTATATTAGCGTGTTACCTGCCATAATAAAACAGATGCCGTACAAAATATTAATTCTGACAGTTTTCATTCCGACACTTTTCTTTAGCTGTTCTGCACAGACAAAAAAGGGCAAGCAGTATCAGTTTGAACAAAAGACCAAGGCAATTGACACGTCCTATATTTCAAAAGTTACTGTTGACAGTATTTGCCCATGCCTGACAACACTTGCCGACATCTCAAAAGGCACGGCACTACAAGCTGTTGACTTAGAAAATATGGAGCAGGGAAAAAACTGCATTGGCTCAGATGCAAGATTTGAAAATGGCAAAGGATTTAGTTTTACAGCAAAAGATGGCGTTATTGTACAAAAAGATGAAAGCACAGAATACGTAGCCAAAATTCATTTGACTAAAGACTTTGAAGGTAGACTTCCAAACGGACAATTTGTTTCAGTTAAAACCCTCAAACTAAAAGATGTGGTTAAGATGTATCCTAACCTTGATTATGGGACAAGGGACTGTTCCGACTATTGGAACTACAACAACGACACAATCAATTTTTATTTTAAGGTTGACACTACAATTAAGCGGTATCCATTGGATGAAATGTTTTATGCTGACAAACCAATTGAAGGCATTGATATTGTTTTGTGGTGCTACAAAATGTATGGACCAGACTATTCAGGTGATGTTGTTTATGAGCGACCAGTGTATGCACCTTTATCCGAGACGCATGTAAACGCTTATGTATGGAAACAACGTGAAGACATTGGAACAAAAATCAAAGAGGTAACAACTTTTGGCAAAAGGAGCAACTACGACATTATTAGACTTGGTAAGTGGTTTGAATATTCACCTGACCATCAACTTGTGACAGAAGAATATTACGACAACAGAGGCAACTTGCTAAAGAAGGTGCGATAATTACGGCAGGTAACATGGGTTTTGCGTCATGTGGGCTGACAAATAAGTGCTGAAATGATTATCGCTGTTGAACATTTGTAATTAATTTATGCTGACGTTCAAGGAATGCCCACACGAACGCAAAGCCCCGAACCGTTGGCTGCAACCGTATTGGCAATCCGTTCGCTGTTCAAAGTGACAGGACGACGACCCAGCAGCCCACGCACATTTTAGCACATTTGCAAGGCACACAAAGCCCAACACAAAAGCTAACCTTGCAAAAGAGCCAAAATCTTCTTCCGCACTAACTCATCCAAACAGGAATTGAATCGTTAATTTGTTGAAACCAGACAGTTTCATCATCAAGTGAGAGATTATTTTTAATGATATCATCCAAGTAGGACTTTAAAGCCTTTGCATTATTGAAGCCTTTGTTCTTCGCAATCGTTATAAACATTACGAACTGGCTTAGACTCATTGGGACGATTCTCGTTTTGCCGCCATAGGCTTTAGTATTCATTCTATTTAAATTAAAGAAATGAGCCAAAGCACCTTCTGAAATTTTAGGAGCGACAAACAAACAATAAACAGGTTCATCTGAGTTTCTTTGGACATTTCCAAAGTGACGTGCAACTGGCTCACCTTCCATTTCGTATTGTTTATTTCCGCTTGACATTGTTACTTCAACAATCAGCTTAAAACCATTGTATTCAGCTTCAATGTCAGGTAAATTACCAAGTGCGGTATTCAAAGGCATTCCATCCAAGTCCAATCGAAAGTTGCCAGTTATTTGCTTAGCATAATTAATCATAACCATAGCACGCCAAATATTCCATTCCAAATAAAGTGAAGGGTCTGGAACTTCTTTCTTTTGAATCTTTCCAAAGACGTCAATTATATCATCAAACTCCTTATAATTCTTAAGCGCCGCTGTTGCTTCTTCAATAACATTTGAAATCTTCTTTGCTTCTGTTTCCTCCAATAAATCTTTCAAGGTTTCGATACTGGCAGTTGCCTCAAATTTCACAGACAGTTTTGCAAGTTGTCTTTCCAGATATGTTCTATCGTCAGTAAGAAACAGCAATGAATCTGGATTAAACAGATAACTCTTATAATCTACCTCCGCTCTAAATGCTGTTGCCCTCCAATCAACATTCTTCAAAATGTAATTTACTTCCGCAACACGGGAAGGAGCTACAATCATCCTGAAGGTTTTTTTCTCAAAAGAAACGAATTGTGTTGCTCTCAAATAGCGGATGAAAGCGTCAGCGTAATCTACATGATTACTTTTCTTTGTATTTACAAATTTTGCAAGAGTGGCTTCGCCACTCTCACGGATTTTCAAATTGTTTGCCTTTACATCTTCTGCATAGATTTTCAAAATCTGCTTAGTGAAAACATCATCAATAAACGCTTTTCTGTTTCCTCTATGTTTCGATATGTCAGAGCGAAACTTCTTTATAGCAGCTACAATAGAATCAAATTTGTTGTAGTGCGTCATTTGAACAAAGAAAATAGCAATTTCGGTTTTGGAAATATTGCCAAGTTCCTTAACTAAACGTAGCAATTCTAAGTAAGGCTTGATATTGAAATCTCTACCAGCAGGAATTTTGTGATATGGTGAAGGCAACTGAAATTTGAAGAGTTGCTTTGCAATTACTTCACTTGTCCTTTTCCCACTTAGTAATCTTTCTCCAACTTCCGTTATTCTGATTTTCGGCTTCAAGTCCACAAAACCAAGAGCCTTTGGTGCTCTTGTAATTCTGTCCCTCGCTGCTAAGGAAATATTATCAGGCATTTTACTGCCTTCGTAAAATTCAGAATTAAAGAGTTCGTGAAAAAAGGCGATTTGCGTTTTGGTATTCCATTCCTGACCAGTAAATGAATCAATCAGGACTTGTATTTCAGGAAAAATCTTCTCAATTGTTCGTGGAGACGTAAATGCAAATACTGTTCGGGTCTTACTTAGATTTGCCATTCAAAAACAATTTGCTAATTGCTTCATCATCTCCTAAATGAGATGTCTTCTGATATATATCAACGTTTGATTTTAGAAACCCTTCGACTCTTTCTTTTGAAAAGGCTATTGCTTTTTCTGATATATCACAACCGATAAACTTGCAATTAGATTTTATTGCGGCTATAGCAGCAGAGCCGCTACCAAGAAATGGGTCACAAACCACAAAATCTTTATCAGCACTACCTTTTAACATCAATTCAAAAACTTCTGTCGGCTTTTGAGTTGGGTACTTCGAAGAAACAACTCTCTTAATTTTCCATACATCTGGAATGTTCTTTGAATTTAAAGGTCTTTTCCCTTTACTCGCAAACAATATAAATTCATGTCTCCTTCTAAAGTAATGCCCTAAACCAATATTTGCTTTATCCCAGCAAATAATATTTTTTACTTCGAAAACTTCCCGTGCAATAGGAGCAAGTGACAGCAAGGAATAAGAATCGAACATTATGTAGATGTGTCTATTGTTTTTCAAGACACGATAACATTCTTGAAGAAATGTTTTATAATTCTCTCCAGTATCGTGGAATTCTTCAAACCATTTTGCACCATCTTTTCCAGCATCCGCATATTTCCCAATTATTTTTCCACGACCAAGTTTTAATCTCTGGTTCATTCCTGAATATGCAGGGTCAGTTACGATAATATCAACGCTGTTAGCAGGAAGACCTTTTAAAAAAGTAATAGCGTCATCTTGAAAAATCGAAATTCTTTTATCCGAACTTTCAAAAAAAGGCTTCTGCTTAACTTCAATTTTGTGACCGTTTAAAATATACACAGGCTTTTTACCCTTTTGATGCCCCGTTTCTTCTGAATAAAAGTTAAGAATTGCCTGGTAAGCTTTATTTGACAAAGCCCCATCTTTCCCAACAGAAATATTGTTCTCCTTGACAAATTTTTCTATGTCCTCAGAAACCAACGACAATTTGTCCTGAATATCCTGAATCGTATATCGCATTTGAGACCCTTTCATTGCTCACAAATTTAGCATTTACCTTGACTCAAGATAAATTAGTTTTTAACAATAGCGGACTCACAAAAGCACATCCATTTGCAAGGCACACAAAGCTGGACACAAAGCTAACCTCGCAAAAGAGTGTGCTTTTCTCCGACGCTTCCACACCCTGCTCTGGTTGACACAGTTTGAGGTGACACACTCCGACGAAGGGTATGCAGGTAACATGGGTTTTCTGCTATGCTGGCAGACGGAATAAACATCAGCTGCAAATCGCTAATCTACTAATATCGGTGAGACGGAATGCTATTGAGCATTTAAATAAAATATTTACTTTGGGTCTTTATTGGGCTTCTGTTCCAAGCTGACCGAACACAGACGACCAGCACAGCAGAAAGCCCTAATCCGTTAGCTGCGATTTTGCCGCCGATCCTCAAAACGCTTCAGAACAATTTTAGGTTTCACTTTCGGACAACATTTTGTAGATTTGCTTCGTGGACAGAAAGCAAAAATGCCGGACAATTATCTTTTACAAGGACTATTTTGAGGAGTTCTTTATTAAACAGCGGCAGAAAGTAAAAGAAAAGATTGTTTGGACCTTTAACTTGATTGAGGAATTGGAAAAAGTTCCGGAGACATATCTCAAACATTTGGAGAATACCGAGGGACTTTACGAAATCAGAGTGCAGCAAGGCAGCGACATTTTCCGCATCTTTTGCTTTTTTGACCATGGACAGCTTGTGGTGCTTGCCAACGGTTTTCAAAAGAAGACCCAGAAAACACCGAAGCGAGAGATTGAGAAAGCTGAAAAAATTAAAAAAGATTATGAAAGCGAAAAAAAGTAACACCATGACCCTTGACCAATTCAAGGACAAACACTTTGGCAAACCTGGTACTGCCAAGCGAGACGAATTAGAAGCAGGGTACGAGAACTTCAAGATTGGCGCTTTGCTTCATGAGGCACGACTTGAAAAAGGATTGACACAGGAAGAACTGGCTGAAAAAGTCGGCACGACTAAGTCGTACATTTCTAAGATTGAAAACAATGTAAAAGAAGTTCGCATTTCGACACTTCAGAAAATTGTCGAAGTTGGACTGGGTGGACAAGTTCAACTATCAATCAAACTTTAGGTGTCAGAGAGAAAAACCGCAGCTAAAAGCGGTTTTGCGTCAGCGGGGGGCGACCCAACGCAGCATCAACTTTCGGTTCATTGTTCATCTTCAGTTGTCGGGTGACGGAACGCAGGTGAACAACAGGAATAAGCATTAAACTTTATATCTTTAATCGGCTTCGGTTCCAGGGCGACGGAACAAAGAATTCCCCGCCGAACGCAAAGCTGATCAACGTCAGACTTTCTAAAAACGACCAAAAATTGGAAACGTATTCGCATAGGTGATGGAGTTTGCGTTCATTTATTAAATGCTCAGCCCTTTCATTTTAGTTTTTAGACAAACTGACGTCAGGCGCCAAAGATCAACCACCAACACTGCTCTATGTCAAAAGAGATAAAACTGAAAATAATCCTTCAGAATCCAATTGAGGATGTGCTGTATGGCTTACAAAAGGGCAAAGGATCCAACTATGACACCGTGCAGCCACAACTTGGCGTAGGCAAAGATTTGAACTTTGTGTTTGCCGTTCAGATAAAACAATCAACGAACCAAGGTATATCCCTTAGCGGTCCGTACGTCCAGGGGCCTTCAGGGAGCCGATTCGTTTACGTCACAATTGGCAGTTACGCCGGACAGCGTGCAGCTGTGTGTAGTGGCCGACTCAAAGTCCCAATTTCAGAAGCTGATTTTTTAAATGCTCTTTCCGATGAAGATGCCATTTGCTGGTCTTGCTCGGTCCCTGGCAGAACCGCAGACGGCAAGCCTGTTTTTGCAACTGTGAAGCCTTTTGGGGGCTGGTCGAAGCACCAGCTTTCCGACTGAGCAGGCGCTTAACAACCGGTTCCTGAAAGCAAGGCTACCGAACATCAGCCGGGCATTTTTTCTTTATTGAACGACAGAACAAATGTGAGGTGTCAGGAACATAGAAGGCCTTGGCGTCAGAAGTCTGTTAACCGTTAGCGGCAAAAAACAACCAACCATGAATAAACGATTGTCGTTTGAACTCGTTATTGCCAAGAATGAAAACCCGGTAGCCCCTGGTGGATATTTGACAAAGCGAGGTGTAAGAAGCAGTGGGAAACATAACCACTATAAATTACAATCCTTACTTTCAACCAAAAGACTGACCAATGGCATCCGAACCAAACTTTGTCAATTTTGTACTGGAACAAATCAAAAACTCAGGAGAAATAACGGCGAAAAAAATGTTTGGTGAATATGGCATTTATTCGGACGGAAAACTATTTGGGCTGATATGTGACAATAAACTGTTTATTAAGGCAACAAATTCGGGCCGTATGTTTATCGGCAAAGTGGTTGAGGCGCCGCCCTATGAAGGAGCAAAGCCGGGTTTTTTAATAGAAGACAAAATTGAGGACAGCCAATGGCTGAGCGAATTGGTGAGGCGATCGCTGGCGGATTTACCGGCACCAAAACCGAAAAAGAAAAAATAACAAACACAGGTAGTTGGACACTACTTCCGAAGATGAAAACTAAGACAACCATAAAGCTGCCGCTGACCGATGCTGAAAAAGCACGTTTGAGAAAGAACAAGATTAAAATGTCCGGCATCCGAAACCTTGCAACAGACGAATTAGCCGTATTGCTCAACGTTTCAACCGACCGGGCAAAAGAGATTTATGCATTGGCAGAATTTCAAACCGTTCCGTCAGTAGGAATAAAATTTGCCGAAGACCTTGTGTTTTTAGGCTACTATTCGCTTAACGAACTGAAAAATAAAAATGGTGCAAAACTGACCGATGAATACGAGCGGAAAAAAGGATACCGGACAGACCCTTGCATTGAAGACCAGTTCAGATTGGTGGTGAACTTTGCCAACACCTACGACGCCAAAAAAACGTGGTGGGACTTTACAGCAGAACGAAAGAAGTTTCGTGCCGAATACGGCTATCCGAAAAGCCGGCCTCAAAAATCGTGGGTTGAACTAGCAGGATAGGCACGGAGAAACAAAAGCTCTTAACCGCTAATGGAGTAAAAGGCGCTGCCACCAGCAGGTAACGCTTCCCGTGCCTGGTACCAATGGCCGGCGGCCCCGCACTATAGCCAGGCTGCCAACTGCCCTCCTACTTCAGCTTTCGCTTTACGCCGCCAAATGTCATCTTCACGTTTTTAATGTCATCGTTGTCATCAAAATACAAACGGTCAATGCACACCACGCGGTGGTCGCGGTCGAGGTTGGGAATAGGCCGGCGGTGATACACGATATACCATTCATCGGTGCCGGGGATGTTCATCACCGAATGGTGTCCGGCGCCGGTGGCAATGGATTCATCGGCCTCCAGCACGGTGGCTTTCCGCTCAAACGGACCGAACACATTGTCCGAAATGCCATAGGCCACTTTGTAGGTGCCGTTGGTCCATCCTCCCTCCGACCACATCAGGTAATACTTCCCCTTGCGGATAAACATCGTTGGGCCTTCTACATAACCTCTGGGCGTAATTTCTTTAACCAGCTTTCCATCGGCAAACGGAACAAGGCCGGTAAAGTCTTCCTTCAACTGCCCCACATTGCACCGGCCCCAGCCCCCGTAAAGAATATAATACTGGCCGTCTTTGTCGTGAAACACGTACTGGTCAATGGGCTGGGCATTGTTGTAAAACTGGTTGATCAGCGGCTTGCCCAGATAGTCTTTGAACGGGCCGCCGGGGCGATCGGCTACGGCAATACCAATGCCGCCCAGCGTATCGTCGGCTACGCCGTTGCGCTGCCTGCTCTGTATGTCATTGGCCGAAAAGAAAAGAAAATACCGCCCACCCTTTTCCACAATAGCGGGCGCCCACATGGCTATGCGGGCCCATTTAATTTTCGACGTGTCCAGTATGCGGGAATGCTTCTTCCATTTTACCAGGTCCTTCGACGAAAATGCATCCAAAAAAACCTGCTTTTCGTACCGGGCCGAATACGTGGGATAAACCCAGTATTCCTTGCCGAAAATAACGCCTTCCGGGTCGGCATACCAACCGTTGATAATGGGGTTTTTCTGGCAAAAGGCAAGGGTGGAAAGCAGACAAAGAAGGGACGCAAGGCAGCTTTTCAGAAATGGTTTTTTATTCATCGTACAGCGTTAATCAATATAGTGGTCAATTTAGGCAAAGTCCTGTAATTGGGGGAAAAGCGCCTGGCAACCTTTGTGATTTTGGCTAAACCCGCCTGCCGGTGTTTTCTCATCCCCATTCGCCAGGGCCCATTGACAGGGCTAATAAACGCTTCCATTGCTGCGGCATACGGAACAACCCGGCTGCAAAAAATGCAAACGGCACCCGCAAGGCAACGGCACCATTGAGCAGCGAAGAAAAATTGATTGACAGCCGGTACAGACAACCAACGGTTTTTTGTTTCCTTTACCCTATGAAAGTTCTTCTGTTCATCAGCACCCTGTTCTTTCTCGGCGGGCAAAAGAAATCCATCACCGCTGTACCGGCACCGGGCACCACCCTGTGGACGGCCTCGTGGAGCCACGACGACAGCTCTGTGGCCATCGGCAACGACCAGGGTGTATTGGCTGTTTTTGAAACAACCAACTGGACGGAGACCAGGCGCTGGACCAGCCCGGCCACCACCATCACCCGTGTGGAGTGGAATCCCCGTTATCCCATACTTGCTGTTGCGGCCTTTTCGCACGACAGCAAACCATCCATTGTACAACTGTACGATGCCGGTAAAAATGAGGTGATAAAATCGCTGCCCGATACGCTTTACGGACGCTGCGTAAGCTGGCGGCCCGACGGCGAATCGGTGGCCTGGGTGGGCGCCAGGGGAAAGATCAGCCTTTTTGCAAAAGACGGAAGCCTGCAAAAAACGCTGTCGTTCACCAACCGGGCCTCGCTGCTCGATATTGACTGGCATCCCAACAAAAACCTGTTGCTGGCCGTGGAAGAAGATATTTACCTCATTGACGCCGACCGCGACAGCGTTGTGGCCAACTACCACGATGGCGCCACCGGCAAAGGCATTTTGTGCTGCCAGTGGCACCCGTCGGGCCGGTTTTTTGTAACCGGCGACTACGGCCACGAAGGCGAAACCGAACCCTCCTACCTCAAGTTCTGGAGCCCCGAAGGCAAGCTGCTGAAACGGGTTGATGAAGGCAAAGCCGAATTCCGCAACGTTCGCTGGTCGAACGACGGCCGGTACCTGGCCGCCGCCACGGACGGGCTGTTGCTAACCAACGAAAACGGCGGGCTGATAAAAAAGGCCAAACTTGGCAACGACAATTTGTGGGGCATTTCCTGGAACCGCAACGGCGACAAAATTATTTCCACCGATCAGAAAGGCGTGATTTGCCTTACCGACAGCACCGGCAGGCTGCTGAAAAAATTTTCGCTCTGAAAACTTCCGCCGGTGGCGAAACAAAAAGAAAGGCCAATTACTGACACTTTCACCTTTTTTTCGTTCGCCTTTGTCAATTACCAACAGGGGATAAAGAACGACCTGGCCTGGTGATGCAAAAAACAAAACCCTTTCGTTAATTCAGCGGGCATTCACCTTTTATCATTACCGTGCAAACAACCGGATAGGATTTTGTCCGGCATAAAAAGAAATACGCGGACGCCGGAAAGCTCACGGCAGCAACGCAAACAACCGTTCAAAAACCGGCCTGACCCATTTTGATAAACAGCCGGCCCGTATGCTTAGGGCCGCATTGTCTAATACAACAGGTTTTTCAGCCGGTCGAGATTGGTGATGGATATTTTACCGCTTTTGATTTCGATATGCCCTTCGCTTTTAAAATCGCTGAGGGTACGAATAAGCGACTCGGTAGCCGTGCCCACATACTGCGCAATGTCTTCCCGCGAAAATTCAATCAGGTTTTTTTGCCCGTCTTTATTGAACTTTTCGTGAATATCCACCAGCGCTTTGGCCACCCGCTTGCGCAGCGAGCTGTAAGCCAGGTTCAGCAGGCGTTCTTCTTTTTCTTTTACATTTTGGGTGACAATGCGGATAAATTTGGTGGCGATGTTGATGTCACTGTAGATCATTCCCAAAAATTCATCCCGTGGAATCTGCATGATTTCCGCGTCTTCCAGGATGGTGGCGCTGTCGTCGTAGTTCTTGTCTTCTATCAGTGCCTTGTAGCCGATAAAATCGCCGGCGCTGAACAGGTCCGTGATGTATTCTTTTCCGTCTTCGTGGCCTTTAAAGGCCTTCACCTTTCCGCTCACCAGGTAGTATAAAAAACGGGGGCGCCTTCCTTCGTGGTAGAGGGTTCGCTTTTTATGGAAATTCTCAATGGCATACTGGTCGGAAAGATGCTTCAGCAGGCCGGTGTCTTTTACATCTTTTACAAACTGCGCCAGGCCCTGCGGCGTGGAGGCGTACGTCTGCTGCAGCACTTCGGCTTTCTTCAATCGCACCTCAATAGCGTTGAGCAGCTCAATGTCTTCAAAGGGTTTGGTCACATAGTCGTCGGCGCCCATCTCCATGCCCTTGCGAAAATCGCCGCGTTCCGTTTTTGCCGTCAGAAAAATAAACGGAATGTGCTGCGTGTCGCTGTTTTTGCGCAGCAGGTGAAGCACGCCGTAGCCATCCAGCTCGGGCATCATGATATCGCACACAATCACGTCGGGTTTTTCCCGTGTGGCCACTTCCACGCCCCGCTTGCCGTTCTCGGCCGTCAGCGTTTTGTAGCCGGCCAGGTCCAGTATCTCGGCGGTATTTTCCCGCAGGTCGTTGTTGTCGTCAATTACCAAGATTGTCTTCGCCATAATGCGTTTCGTTTATGGGCAGCATCACCGTCACGGTGGTGCCTTCGCCCAGCTTACTGTTTAAATGGATGGTGCCGCCGATTAATTCGGTGTAGCGTTTTACAATGTGCAGGCCAAGGCCGGTGCCCTGGATGTTCACGGCGTTTTTGCCCCGGAAAAAAGAGCTGAACAGGTGTTGCTGGTCTTCATCGGAAATGCCGATGCCGCTATCGCTTACACTGATGACGGCCTGCCCGTCGGCCACGTTACTTTGTACCTGCACCGTAGCCGTTTCGGGCGAAAACTTCAGGGCATTGCTGATCAGGTTAATCAGGATGTTTTTCACCAGCTTTTTATCGCTGTACACGTTTTCGGCGCCCTGGTGCCGGTACTGTATTTCCTGCCCCTCCCGCACCAGGCCCCGCACTTCGTCAATGGTATCATGAATGGTTTCGGAGAGCGGAAAGACTCCTTTCTGCGCACCGATTTTTCCTTCGTCGAGCTTGCCCAGGCTTAAAAAATCTTCCAGCAGGTTGTTCAGGTGCTTTACACTTTCCTTTATGCGGTTCACGTGCTTGTCGCGGTTGGGTTGCTGCTCGGTGGTGTGGTATTTGCCAATGAGCGATGCAGATGAGAGCACAGAGCTGAGCGGCGTGCGAAACTCGTGCGAGGCCATTGACACAAAGCGGCTTTTTATCTCGTTCAACTGCCGCTCTTTGTCCAGGGCTTCGCTCAGCTCGGCCTGCGACTGCTCCAGCCGCTGCAAGGCTTCTTTCAAGATAATGGTCCGCTCCTCCACCTTGGCTTCCAGCTCGGTGTTCATGCGCCGCACGTCGTTGGTTACTTTTTCCAGTTGCTTTTGCTGCTGCAGCATGCTGCGCTCAATTTCTTTGCGGTGCGTAATGTCCACCACAAAGGCAATGACATATTGCCGCTGGTTTTGCCGGTAAGAGCTCAGGCTTACTTCCACCGGAAAATTATCACCGTCCTTTTTCTGGCCAAACAAGTCGCGTCCTGACCCCATCTCGCGGTTTTGCGGGTGCCGGTAGAAGCCATCACGCAACTGCACATGGCCGGCCCGGTAGCGGGTGGGCAGCAGCACCTCTACTTTTTGCCCCACCAGTTCGTGCGGCTGGTAGCCAAACATGCGGCAGGCCGATGGGTTCACCAGCACAATAGCGGCGGTTTGATCGGTCAGGATAATCCCCTCGGTGGCATTTTCAAAAAGCGAAGTCATGTGCGACTTGTCGAACTGCATGTGCCGCAAAAGGCTTTTGATGTACAGCACAATGAGCGTGGTGAACAGGATCAGCACCAGCAAAAAAATGTATTCGGCCAGCGAAGCAGGTAGCTGGCGCACCCATTTATTGAGCGCTAAAAAACCGCACACGATAAGGCTGCTGCCAATGCCCGCGATAAGGGTGGAATTTTGCGTGGGAACAAATACCGAGAAGAAAATAACCACCAGCAGGCCGCTCAGCGTAATGCTGTAGCCGGGCACAAAAAATGCCAGGGCAATTGTGAGGGCAGATACCAGCGCCGCATACACACTTGCCTGGCGGCTGGAAAGCTGGGGCATGGTCACAGAATAAAAAGTGTTTCGGCAAACTTAAACCAACCGGCCTAAAGTTGCAGCAGGCTCTTTTCCATTTGCAGGGCCTTCGGAAAAAGAATATTGTTTTCTAAATGCTTGTGCTGCACCAGGTCGGCATCAAACTCCCGCAGCTTGCCGTACAGCACCTGGTAGTTGGTGCAGGCATCGGCGTCAAACGAATAGTGGTTGGCCTGTTGCCGCAACTGGTTCAGGTGAAAAGCAATGCGGCTGTGTTCTTTTTCAATAACATCTGCCAGCGGCCGGCTCATGGTGCGTACAAAAAGGCGGCCGTATTCCTCCTGCCGGCTAAAGGTGCTGATGATTTGTTTGATGTAGGGAAAGATGCTTTCTTCCTCGCCTTCCATGTGTTCTTCTAGCTCGGTCGCCAGGTTTAAGAAGGTATCGTGCACGGCCGCCAGGTGGGGAAATTTTTTGAGGTGGCCCGGCACATAGCTGTTGATGAATTGCTTTAACCCGGGCAGCACCCGCTTTAGGTAGCCGTGGTGCACATGAATAATGTAATCGGTCAGGAAAGGCAGGGGCCACTCGTCGAAAGCGGTGGAGCCGGGCAACGAAATGGTTTGGGTGGCCAGGCAGAGTTCCGCGTCCAGCGCCACGCGGTCTATTTGCTGAATGGCGCAGGCCTCGTCGAGCGGAAGGTTGCCGCCGCAGCAATAATTGATGCCCCATTTTTTAAACACGTCGGCGGTGCGGTAATCGTTTCTTACAATGTCACTGACCGTTTTTGTTCCCTGCATGATCGGTTGTTTACAGCCGGCAAATAAAAAAAACTGTTGCCGCCCAGATTATGATTTTTATCAGGTGCGGCCACCGAAAGGCTAAAATTCCTGCCTTTTTTTGGATGAGTGGCCGCCGGCTTGCCTTTTTCCCGGGCGGCGTTTGCGCCGATGCCGTTTTGGGGCCATATTTACAGGACAACTGATGGTATGCTACAGCTTCTTTTTTCTCCGTTTCCGGAACTGTCCACCGGCCGCCTGCTGCTGAAACAAATCACACCGGCCGATGCGCCGGCCCTGTTTGTGCTGCGGGCCGATGAAAACGTGATGCGCTATATAGACCGGCCACTGGCCAAAACGGAGGAGGACGTGTTGCCGCTTATTCACCTTATTACCCAGGGGCTGGAAAAGAACGATTCGCTCACCTGGGGAATTTTTTTGAAAGACGATCCCAGGCTGATGGGCACCATTGGCTTTTGGCGCATTTTGCCGGAACATTACCGGGCTGAGATTGGCTACCTGCTGCACCCGGCCTTGCAGGGAAAAGGCATGATGAGCGAAGCCATGAAGGCGGTGCTGGCCTATGGGTTCGGCGCCATGCAGCTGCATTCGGTGGAGGCTCATGTGAACCCCGCCAACGCGGCCTCCATTGCCCTGCTGCAAAAGCACCGTTTTGTGCGGGAAGCGTATTTTAAAGAAAACTATTTTGCCAGGGGGCAGTTTATGGACAGTGCGGTGTACTCGTTGCTGGCGCCAACCGTTTAATCTATCCTTTCAAATTTCTTCCAATCTATTGCCCTGTATTCAGCTTGTTTAAATATGAGGCAGAGTTTTGATAAACTTCTTTCGTGGTGCGTATAAGTTCCTTCACAATTGCAGGCGGTATATCGGCGTCTAAATCATAGTCGGCTTCCTGCCGCAATTCAAATGCAGTCCGAATGCATTCTGCCATCACCACCGGAAAGGTGCCGGTTTTAATAAAGAGTTCATTAAATTTTGCACGAACACCCTGATGAGTCTTTGCTACCACATTTTGCGTCAATAACAGAGCAACCATGCAGTAATAACAGGCATAATACGCTATGTTGGTGGCGGCCAGATAAAATCCCCTTGCTCATCGAAAACTGCTGAATCCAACGCTTCTTCCGCTCGGGCTAAAGCCTTGAATGGTTCCGAAAAACGGGAGTTGATCATACGGGAATTCCTTCTTCACGAATATCGCTGTAAACGCCTTGAACGGATAGCTGCTTTTTCTCCGCTGACACCGGAAGAGTGGAGAGTGTAACACCATACTTTAGCTCCAACGTCAGGCTTAGGTTTGAAATCTTCAGAATTTCTTCCGCCGGACAAATAGGCTGGCGGCGAAGCACCAAAGCAAAGTCAATGTCGGACTCATTGTGAAAATCGCCCCTGGCATGCGAGCCGAAAAGAATCAACTCGGCCAGGTCATCACCATAAAGCTTCTGTAAACCGGCTTTATACTCCTTGGCTATTTGTTTTACCTGGGGTAACATTAGACTTATTGATACAGTGAAATTACACATTCTCCCGCAGCCTTTGTTTCGTTAGGAAAAGGCTGTGCATTTCGGGGTTTGGGTTTTCTCACCTTTTTATTCCTTGTTCATCTGTTCATCTTTTCGTTATTGCCCTGTCCTTCACCGGTATCACCAGCTTCAGGCCCGACCAGACATCGTCCACCGAACAAACTTTTACATCCACCAGGCCCGCGGCAAGCGCCAGTTGGCGAATCACATCTTCGGTGAGGTCGGTGGGCACCTTCGCCACCTTTTTGGGCCACGAAACCCAGATGGCGCCATTGGGCCGGATTTCGTTTTTCAAGGCCTGCAGCTGCTGCTGCAATTCTTCGGCACTCCGGGTAAAAAAATGAATAAGATCCTTCTTTTTTACGTCGGTGGTTTCTACGCAAACGCCTTCGGGCCAGTCGGCAAACAGCGACGGGTAATTAGCGGGTTGGCCCACCAGGCGAATGACCGCCCCTTCGACGATGCCGAGCTTTTTGGCAAGCGGTGTGGACGAATAAGCAGCCATAAAGAATAACGGTTGGATGTTCGGTAACGGATTGGCTCATTTTTAAAAATGGCTATCCGCATGTCGGGGGTTGGTGCCAAACAAAAAAGGCCCCCGTGCGGAGGCCTTTTTTCACATGGCTTCTGCGGCTTCTTCGCCCGTTTTGGTAAAGCGGTCGCGAATGCCCGAATAAGCTTCGTCGGCCTTGTCGCGGATGTCGTCCACGGTGTCCAGGAAACCGTCTTCGTCCATCAGGTACCAGACCACGCCGGCCACGGCTGCGGCCACCAGCGCACCTAACAAAATTTTATTCATCTTCATTGGTTTGGGGTGAAATGATCGAATCCTGCAAAGGCTTTCTTCACGGCCTTAAATTACGGCATTTAAACACAAGGCCCACCGTCTAAACCGATTTTAATTTGTCGAGGCTGCGGCGGTAGTCGTACTGCAGATCCTCGTGGAGGCTGTTGATTGCCGCGCCGATCTTCGTTACCTGGTTCTGATACATCTTCGCCAGCAGGGAGCTGCGTTTCCAGTCGAGCTTTAGCTGTCCGAACAAAGCGGCATAGTGCAGCAGCACCTCCACTTCAACGGTTTTGTTGCCGGCGAAACGGATGTAGCGGTTGGCCGTTCGCAGTGCCTTGCGGATGGTTTTTTTGGCAAAAAATACACTGCTGGTGTTCACGCCTTCAAAAATTTCATCCAGCTCGCTGTTCACCGAGGCAATGTATTGCGGTAGATCGTCGGCCTCAAAAAGCAAAAACGTCAGCAGCTCCTTGTTTTCTTTTTTATGCCGGGAAAGCCGCAGGCAAAGCTCTACCAGCTCTTTCTTTTCCAAGTCTTTTAAACGCTGCTTGATCTCTGCCGCCGATGCCGCCTTCATGCTGGTTTTTTGGTTTTAAAAATAAGGCCCGATTGGTCAAACCTGATAAAAGTCAGGCCGGCGCCAAAGCCTCCTCATCTGCCACCGCTGCCGCTGCAACTACTTTTACTTTTTCCGCCGCCAACAAGGCTCCATCGCCATGCCAAAGAAGAATGCCATACCGCTCCTCATCGCCCTTGTGTTCCTGGTGCCCGTTTCCGTGTTTTCCATTGCCCGCTGGATTGAAAAAAAATGGCAGCCGCTGCCCGTGTACAACGTTCCGCAGGGGGCCATCGGCCCGTTCTACCTGACGAACCAGCAGGGGAAAACGGTGTCATTGCAGGATTGGAAAGGCAAGATCGTTGTGGCTGATTTTTTCTTTACCCATTGCCCGGTGATTTGTCCCAGGATGACTGCCGGCCTGAAGAAAGTGAGTGAAGCCTTTCCTGATAAAAATGACTTGCTGATTTGCTCTTTTTCGGTTGATCCGCTCCGCGATTCGGTGCCTGCGCTAAGAGCCTATGCAGAACGTTTTGCCATTGGTAAAAACTGGCATTTGCTCACCGGCAACAAGGCCCGCATTTACCAACTGGCCCGCGGCAGCTTTGCCATCACCTCCACCGAAGGCGATGGCGGTGCGGAGGATTTTATCCATAGCGAAAAACTGGTGCTGATAGACCGGCAGCAAAAAGTCCGCGGCTATTACAACGGCACATCCGCGGTCGGAGTGCAACAACTACTACAAGACATCAAAAAACTAAACGATGAAAAATAAGGTACTGCTACTGTTCTTTTTTTCCGCCACCCTTGCGCAGGCAGCACCGCCTGTAGAAGAAGGCAAAACCATCTTTACCACCCGCTGTGCCGGTTGCCACCAGGTAAACCGGCAGGTGGTAGGCCCGGCGCTGGCCGGTGTGGACCAGCGGCGAAGCCTGGACTGGATCATCAGCTTTGTGCATTCGTCGCAAACGCTGGCAAAAAACGGCGACAAAGAGGCCGTGGCGCTTCTAAAGCAATTCAATAATATTCCTATGCCCGACCATAAAGACCTGTCCGACGAAAACATCAAAAACGTGGTAGCCTACATCCAGGCGGAAGCGGGTGCCGCCGCGGCAAAAAAAGCACTGCCTGCCCAAGCCGCCGCCCCGGCGAAGGAAACAGTTTGGCAGACCATCGCCGGCAGCCCGGCCTGGCTGTTCACGCTGGCAACGCTGATCTTGCTGCTGGCAGCTTCGTTCCTGCTTTGGAGCAATGTGGCGCAACAGCGGCGCCAGGCCGGGGGTTAAAACAAATGATGTTTTTAGTTTGATGATTTTATGATACCCAACTGCTGTTAAGCTGTATCGGTCATGCACTGAAGGGTGCAGAAATATTTGAAGTTTACTTTTCGTGCCGTCGGTGTCATCCTAAGTCGCCGTTAAATCGCCGCTGTCCGACTGCTAACGAAGTCGGTGCCATTGCTACGGCTGCTTTGCTACAGCTATTCGACGCCTGCGGCGTCGGCTGAAACAACGAGTCCACTTTGGTGGCGGTTGAGTATAAAATCTTTTGCCGGCGGGCAAACATCCGGCAATGGTGAGGTGGCAATGAAGTGGCAGGAATAGACGGATAGCACCGCACGCCACGGTCCTTTGATAAACCGGCGGCGCCCCTGTGCAAAAGGCGTTATTATTTATTGATCGGCCAACTCGCCGGCGGGAAAATTCTTTTGCGACACCGGAAGGAAAAGTACGAAGGTGGCACCTTTGCCGGGCCTGGCCGAGGCTATGATCTGCCCGTGGTGATTGTCAACAATACGCTTGCAGATGGCCAGCCCAATGCCGGTGCCTTCGTATTTTTTGTGGCTGTGGAGCCGCTGAAAGATTTCGAAGATTTTGGCGGCATACACCTCGTCGAAGCCAATGCCGTTATCAGCAATTTCAATGCGCACAAAAGGCTCCCGGTTGGGATGAAAACCATAATCGCTGGCTTCGTGGCTGCTTTCGTCGGCGGTCTTCGATTCCCCCGCATCCACCAGGCGGCAGGTGATGGTGATCACCGGTGCCCTGTCGTCGTCGCGGAACTTCAGGCCATTCGTTAAAAGGTTTTGAAACAACTGGCCCATTTGCGATGGAATGGCCTCGATCACCGGCAGTGTGCCGGCCTGTATGGTGGCGCCGCATTCTTCTATGCTCACTTCAATATCCGACAGCACCTGTTTCAACACACCGTTCAGGTCTGTTTGCTCAAACACCTGCTGCGTGGCCCGAAGGCTTGAAAAAGCCAGGATATCATCTATCAGCCGCTGCATGCGCCCCGATGACTGCACAATTTTTTTCATGTACATTTTTCCCGCTTCGGTGGCAGGGCCGGTCAGCTCCTTTTCCAACAGCGAGGCAAAGGTCATGATCTTGCGCAGGGGCTCCTGCAGGTCGTGCGAGGCCACGTAGGCAAATCGCTGCAGTTCGGCGTTGGTGGTTTCCAGTGCATGCGTTCTTTCTTCCAATTGCTGCTGGGCCCTTAGCAGGTCGGTAATATCCTGCGCCGTTCCTATCATCTTCACCACCTCGCCTGCCTCGTTCACGATCACCTCCCCTTTGGCCTGCAAAATTTTTTCGGTACCATCATCAAACAAGATGCGATGGGTAAAAGCGGGAAAATTCTTATCGGCAAATGCTTTTTGCACAGCGCCGTTCACAAACTCTTTGTCGTCGGGGTGCAGCTTTTCAAGGTAGCTTTGATAAGTTATCTCTCCGTCGGGTTCCACCCGGTAAATCTTATACAATTCTTTCGACCAGGTTATTTTATCCGCAGCTACATCCCACTCCCAGTGGCCGATCTTTGCAATCTCCTGCGCCGCATTCAGTCGCTGGTTGATGATTCGCAAGTTTTCTTCCGCTTTTTCGCGTTCGTTGATTTCCCGCTCCAGTTCGGCATGGCTACGCGGCGATGTGGCCACCGGCAACAAACGAATAATGTGAAAGACCGTGATCCAACTGATGACGCCCGTAATAAAACGCACCAGGGCATTGAGCCGGTAAGCCGGGAACCAAAACGTAATGGCATCGAGGAGGTGCGTGGAGCCGCAGGCCAGGATAAACGCTGCAAACAGGAAATACGTGCGGACAAATTTAGCATCAACCCGCCGGGATATGTAACGGACAATAGTCAGCGGAATGGCGAAATAAGCCGACCATATCAGCAGGTCGCTGATGATGTAGAACCAGCCGTGAAAGCTGGTCCACTTGCCGCAGTTCCAGCGGGGAGGCCAGCCGGCAGTGTCGAACAGTTTAGAAAAAAATTCAATGACCTGTTCCATACAATTTGCCTAAAATAACGGTTTTATTTTCTATACCGGCACAAAGACGGCAAGGGCTCAAGTACGATCTGCTGGTTAAAGAATTCCGCCTGAATTTTGCAGCTTTTGGAAACAGGCCCCAAGGCTTTCTTGCCAGTGCCGGATAGTGATGCCGTAGGTGGCCGCCATCTTTGTTTTATCAAGAACCGAGTAGCGGGGACGTTTGGCAGGTGTGGGATATTGGTCGGTGGTAATGAAATTCACGTGGCAGTTGCTGCCGCTTTGCCGGCCGATCTCCGCTGCAAACTGGGCCCAGCTAATGACGCCATCGTTGCTGAAGTGATAGATGCCCGGCTGCCAGTGGCCGCCGGCAATAATATGCAGAATAGCTGCCGCCAGGTCAGCCGCGTAGGTAGGTGAGCCAACCTGGTCGGCCACCACATTGATGCTTTCTTTTTCGGCCATCAGCCGCAGCATGGTTTTTACAAAGTTCTTTCCGTAAGCAGAATATACCCAGGCGGTGCGGATGATAATGCTTTCCGGGTTTCGCTGCATCGCTTCCCTTTCGCCCTGCAGTTTGGTTTGGCCGTAAAAATTCACCGGTGCCACCGGATGTTCCTCGGTCAGCGGTGTTTCGGCTTCGCCGTCAAAAACATAATCGGTTGAGATATGGAGAAACCTGGCGCCTTCCTTTTTTGCGGCGCCGGCCAGCAGGCCAACGGCTGTTGCGTTAATGGCAATGGCGTCTTCTTTTTCGGTTTCGGCTTTATCTACGGCGGTGTAGGCGGCGCAGTTTATCACGTATTGCGGGCGCACCCGGGCAAAGGTTTGCTCCACCTCTTCGCGGCTCGTGACCGGCAGCTCGGCGCGGAAAAAAAAACAAAACTTATACTGCGGAAAAAGCGGCGCCAGCTCTCTTAGCTCGCTGCCTAGCTGGCCATTGCTTCCGGTGACAAGAATGGTGGGCGCCGCCATTATTTTGCGTATTCGAAATTGCTAGTACAATCGGCAAAAAGGGGCAGGTGCAAATCTTTGCCGGAAACCACGGCATTCGCCGTATCAACCTTCCAATCAATGGCCAGCGAAGGATCGTCGTACCGGATGCCGCCTTCGCTTTCCTTGTGGTAAAACTGGTCGCACTTGTACAGCACAATGGCTGTTTGGCTTACTACCGAAAAGCCGTGGGCAAAGCCGGCAGGAATGAGCAACTGTTTTTTGTTTTCGGCCGAAAGTTCAATGGCCAGGTGTTGCCCGAATGTTGGCGAACCTTTGCGGATATCCACCGCTACATCGAGAATGCTGCCCTCGAGTACACGAATCAATTTCGACTGTGCATAAGGCGCCAACTGGTAGTGCAGCCCGCGAATAACGCCGTACGATGATTTGGACTGATTGTCCTGTACAAACTTTATCGCTACTCCTTCCTGCTGAAAGGTTTGTTCGTTGTAGGCTTCAAAAAAATAGCCTCTGCTGTCTTCAAACACGGTCGGCTCAAATATCAGCAGGTCAGGGATATTGGTTTTTTGAAATGGCATGTTTTAAAAGCTCCAGTAGGTTCTGTTTTTAATGCGGCTGCGGTACACGCCTTTCAGGTCGGCTATCATGGCGTGCGGCTTTGTAATAGACGAAAAATAGGCATCGTCCAACCCTGCGTAGGGCTCATGGCAAACTGTTACAATGACGGCATCATAATCGTTCGCCGGCTCCTTCGACAAACCAAAACCATATTCGTGGTGCAGTTCTTCGCTGTCGGCATGCGGGTCCACCACATCCACATTCACAAAAAACTCCTTTAATTCTTTTACCACGTCGGCCACCTTTGAGTTGCGGATGTCACTCACATTTTCCTTGAAGGTGGCCCCCATCACCAGCACTTTCGATGCTTTTACATCGCTCACATTACTGATGATATGGCGCACCACTTTCCGGGCCACATAATGCGACATGTTGTCGTTGATATAACGGCCGGCCAGAATAACGCGGGAGTTATAACCCAGTTCATTGGCTTTGTAGGTCAGGTAATAAGGATCTACGCCAATGCAATGGCCGCCCACCAGTCCGGGAGTAAATTTCAGAAAATTCCATTTGGTGCCGGCGGCTTCCAATACCTCGTAAGTATTGATGCCCATCTTGTCGAAGATGATCGAAAGCTCGTTCATCAGGGCAATGTTGAGGTCACGCTGGGTGTTTTCAATGATCTTGGCGGCTTCGGCCACCTTAATGCTCGACGCACGGTGTACGCCGGCATCCACCACCAGTTCGTACGTTTTGGCTATTTCTTCCAGCGATTCAGCATCGCAACCCGAGGCCACTTTTATTACCGTGCGGATGGTATGTTTTTTATCGCCCGGGTTGATGCGCTCGGGCGAATAGCCGATCTTAAAATCATTTACGGCTTTTAATCCCGAAAGCTTTTCAATGATGGGGAGGCAATCTTCCTCGGTACAGCCGGGATAAACGGTTGATTCAAACACCACATAATCGCCTTTCTTGATCACCTTGCCAATGGTCTCCGATGCTTTTTTTACCGGCTTCAGATCCGGTACATTGTGGTCATCAACCGGCGTAGGCACGGCCACCACAAAGAATTTTGCCTGGCGCAATACTTCCAGCGAAGAGGTGAACTCGATGTCGCAACCGTCGAAAGCCGAAGCATCCAACTCATTGCTCGGGTCAATGCGCTGGCGCATCATCTCCACCCGCTTTTCGTTGATATCGAAACCAATCACGGAAATTTTACGGGCAAATTCAAGGGCAATCGGAAGGCCGACATAACCAAGGCCAATGACGGCTAATTTTTCTTTTTTCTCAATCAGTTGCTGGTACATTGGTGTTTTGAATTGAGGTGCAAATATAGGGTTGCGGACAAACTGCCATTGGGCTCCGTGAAACGAAAAACGTGAAAAGCAAAACGGTGTTTCTCTCTACGAGGCGCTTCCGGTTTTACCTTTCACGTTCGGCATTTAACGAACTATCTGGCAATAAACTCTTTCGGCTTCTTGCTCCACTCTTCCTGCGGCAGGGAGCGGAAGTACTCATAGGTTTTTTTCAGGCCTTCGGCACGGGCAATTTTGGGCTCCCAGTCAAGCAGGGCCTTAGCTTTGGTAATGTCCGGCTTGCGTTGCTTGGGATCATCGGCCGGCAGCGGCAGGTAAGTGATTTTTACATTGCCCCCGGTCAGCTTCAGCACTTCTTCGGCAAAATCCTTCAGGCTGATCTCATCGGGATTGCCAATATTCACCGGCATGGCATAATCACTCAGCAGCAGGCGGTATATGCCTTCCACCAAATCATCTACATAACAAAACGAACGGGTCTGGCTTCCATCACCAAACACGGTGAGGTCTTCGCCCCGCAGCGCCTGGCCAATAAAGGCCGGCAGCGCACGGCCGTCGTTGAGTCGCATCCGCGGGCCGTAGGTATTAAAGATGCGGATGATCCGCGTTTCCACGCCATGGTAGGTGTGGTAGGCCATGGTAATGCTTTCGAGGTAGCGCTTGGCCTCATCGTACACACCTCTCGGGCCCACCGGGTTTACATTGCCCCAGTATTCTTCGGTTTGCGGATGCACCAGCGGATCGCCATACACCTCCGAAGTGGACGCAACTAAAATACGGGCGCCTTTGGCACGGGCCAGGCCCAGGCAGTTGTGGGTGCCCATGGCGCCCACTTTCAGGGTTTGAATCGGTATCTTCAGGTAGTCAATGGGCGAAGCCGGCGAGGCAAAATGAAGAATGTAATCGAGCTTTCCCGGCAGGTGGATAAAGCGGGTCACATCGTGGTGATAAAACTGAAACTCCTTCAGCGGAAACAGATGCTCAATATTGCGCAGATCACCGGTGATGAGGTTGTCCATGGCAATGACCTCATAACCTTCGCGGATAAAGCGGTCGCAGAGATGCGAACCCAAAAAGCCCGCCCCGCCGGTGATCAATACTCTTTTTTTCATGTACTTATTTTATTGTTCACGGGTTCACCAGTTCACGGGTTCACAGGTTTTCGCCCCGGTGGAAACCAACTTGTGAACCCGTAAACGTGTCAGCAAGTGAACTAAACCAATTTTGGTTGATTGACAAGCGGACGGCCGATGCTTTCGTAATGGAAGCCTTTTTTCTCCATCTGCTCCACATCGAAGACGTTGCGGCCATCAAAGATCACGGCATCTTTCAGCGACGCAAGAATCTTGTCGAAATCCGGTGTACGGAATTCGTTCCACTCCGTGGCCACAATAAGGGCATCGGCGTTCTGGAGGCACTCGTACTGCGTTTCGGCAAAGGTGATCGTATCGCCCAGCAGCACTTTTACGTTGTTCATGGCTTCGGGGTCGAAGGCCGAAACGGAGGCGCCGGCATCCAGCAGCTCGCGGATGATTTCCAGGGCCGGTGCTTCGCGGATGTCGTCGGTGTTGGGCTTAAAGGCCAGGCCCCATACGGCAAAATGTTTACCGGCCAAGTCCTGGTTATAATAGCGCTTAATTTTATTCACCAGGTGCACTTTCTGCGCTTCATTCACCTCTGTTACCGCATCCAGAATCTTAAACTGGTAGCCGGCTTCGGCCGATGAATACATGAGGGCTTTCACGTCTTTGGGGAAGCAGGAACCACCGTAGCCAATGCCTGGGAACAGAAACCGCTTACCAATGCGATCGTCCGAGCCAATGCCTTTGCGCACCATGTCCACATCTGCACCCAGGCGTTCGCAGAGCTGGGCGATCTCGTTCATGAAGGAAATCTTTACGGCCAAAAACGCGTTGGCGGCGTATTTGGTCAGTTCGGCCGAGCGCTCATCCATAAAAATGATGGGATTGCCCTGGCGAACGTAGGGTCCGTAAAGTTCGGTGAGCAGCTTTTGCGCCCTTTCCGAGGTGGTGCCAATCACAATGCGGTCGGGTTTCATGAAGTCTTCCACCGCTACACCTTCGCGGAGAAACTCGGGGTTGGACACAACGTCGAACTCGCCGTCGTAGTTTCTGCGAACGGCGGCTTCCACTTTTTCGGCAGTGCCAACGGGCACTGTGCTTTTATCAATGATAACGCGGTAATCGGTCAGCAGTTTGCCAATGTTTTCGGCTACGCCTAAAACGTATTTCAGGTCGGCCGAACCGTCTTCGCCGGGAGGCGTGGGCAGGGCCAAAAAGATAATCTCGCCGTGCTCCACTCCTTCGGAAAGAGAGGTAGTGAAAGAGAGGCGGTCTTCTTTCAGGTTGCGTTCGAATAGTTTTTCCAGGCCCGGCTCGTAGATGGGCATGACGCCCTGGCGGAGCTTTTCCACCTTGCGTTCGTCAATGTCCACGCAACAAACATGGTTGCCCGTTTCGGCCAGGCAGGTGCCGGTCACCAGACCCACATACCCCGTGCCCACTACTGTGATTTTCATTTTTGGTTAGTTTTAGTGATGAATGAATTTTAAAACACTATTTACAATAAACGCCCGTTGCTCCTCATCCATTTCCGTGTGCATCGGCAGCGAAATAACCCGCTCCGTCAGCCAGTCGGTCACCGGTAAATCAACCGATGCATTGCCGAAGTGGGCAAACATTTGCTGCCGGTGCGCCGGTACGGGATAATAGATCATAGACGGTACATTAAGCGCCGCAAGATAGTCATGCAGGGCGTTCCTGTCAATACCCTCCAGCAAAAGAGTGTATTGATGGAACACGTGGCGACTGTAGGGCGCCCGGTACGGCGTGGTGATCTGCGGCTCTGCGGCAAAAGCATTATCGTAGAAATCGGCCAGGCTGCGACGGGCATCGATGTAGTCGTTTAAATACTTCAGTTTTACCTCCAGCACGGCTGCCTGAAGCGTATCGAGGCGGCTGTTGCAACCGACACGGTCGTGGTAATACCGACGGCTTTGGCCATGGTTGGCAATCATTTTCAGCTTTGCCGCCAGTTCATCATCATTGGTGGTAATGGCGCCGCCATCGCCAAAGCCGCCCAGATTTTTGCTGGGGAAAAAAGACGTGGTGCCGATGGTGCCGATGGCTCCGGTTTTTTTGGTGGTGCCGTCGGCGAAAGTATAATCGCAGCCGATGGCCTGCGCATTGTCTTCAATTACCGCCAGGTTATGCGCCCGGGCAATCTGCATAATGGCATCCATATTGGCCGCCTGCCCGTACAGGTGCACGGGCACAATGGCTTTTGTTTTGGGCGTAATGGCTTTTTCAATCGCCGCCGGATCAATGCAGAAAGTTTTTGGATCCACCTCTACAAACACGGGCGTCAGCTTCAGCAGCGCAATGACTTCGGTAGTGGCAATGTAGGTGAAAGAAGGGGTGATGACCTCATCGCCGGGCTGCAGGTCAAGCGCCATCATGGCAATTTGTAAAGCATCGGTACCATTGGCGCAGGGAATAACATGTTTTGCGCCGTTGTAGGCCGCCAATGCTGCGGCAAACGACTGCACCTGGGGGCCATTGACAAAAGCGCTGCTTTCGAGGACATTCATAACGGCAGCATCAATTTCGGATTTGATCTTTTGGTACTGCAGCTTCAGATCAACCATTTGGAGGGGACGCATCCAGTCTTTCTTTTTAGTGGTGAGAGGGCGAAATGCCGATATTCAACGGCCGGAAACCTGCGCCGTGCCAGGCTCTTTTCTTTAAACGCTGAATTTTTCTCTTTTGAGGCCGCAAAAATAAGGAAAAGCGGTCAGGCGCTGAAGCTTAGTTTTGCCGCCAAAACGGCGCCTGTGCTTCGCTTATACGATTTTTTCATCAGGGGTTACACCGGCGTCATCCGGCTGGCGGCTGGCTGGAACAAAAAAGCAGCCGAATGGGTGGAAGGGCGCCGAAACACGTTTTCGCACCTGCAGCAGGCCATTGGGCCCACGGACCGGGTTATCTGGATGCACTGCTCATCGGCCGGCGAATTTGAACAGGGCAAGCCCGTAATAGAAGCCCTCAAAAAAACCTTTCCGTCAAAAAAACTATTGGTGACGTTTTTTTCACCGTCGGGTTACCGGGCAGCCCAAGGGTATGCTGGCGCCGATGTGATCAGCTACCTGCCCAGCGACACAAAACAAAACGCAGAAACCTTCTTTCGCCTCGTCAATCCAGCCATCGTCATTTTTGTCAAATACGAGTTTTGGTACCATCACCTGGCGGTAGCCGCTTTTCATCATGTGCCTATCCTGCTCATCAGCGCCGTTTTTCGCCCCGGGCAAATTTTCTTCCGGCCCTATGGCGGTTTTTTCAGGCAAATGCTGCACCTGTTCCGCCACATTTTTGTGCAGGACGAAAGCTCGCTGGCGCTGCTGCAGCGTGCCGGTATTGGCCACGCCAGCGTAGGCGGCGATACCCGCTTCGACCGGGTGATGAAGATCGTGGACAACTCCGAACCGATTCCGTTTGCTGAAAGGTTTGCGGCCGGCGGCAAGGTGATTGTGGCAGGCAGCACCTGGCCGGGCGATGAAGAAGTGCTGGTGCAATACCTGAGAGAAAATCCATCAGTAAAATTGATCATTGCCCCGCATGAAATCAACCGGGCGCACATCAGCAGCCTGCAGGCGCTTTTTCCCGGTGCGCTGTTGTACACCACGCTTCAACACCAGGCCCCGGCGGCCACCACCCATTCTCCGCAAATCCTGGTCATTGATACTATCGGACTGCTCGCCCGCCTGTATCGCTATGCCACCCTCACTTATGTGGGTGGCGGTTTCACCAACGATGGCATTCACAATATATTAGAGGCGGCCGTTTGGCAGAAGCCGGTGATTTTCGGGCCCCATTACGCCAAATACCGCGAAGCAACAGAGATGATTGCCGCCGGTGGCGCCGCCAGTTTTGCCGACTTCGCCGGGCTAAAAAAAATTGCAGATGATCTACTCGCCAACGAGCATCATCTGCACGAAATGAGTGTAAAAGCAAGGGCCTATGTTACCGGCAACACGGGGGCCACGGATAAGATCATAAAGGCCATTCAGGAAAAACGCCTCTTGACCAACTGATAAAAATGCTGCACGGTTTCGTTCTGCTCGTCCCAACCGAGTTTGAGCTTCAGCTCGCGGCTCATCCAGTATTCGGCTTCGGTATAGATACCAAAATTGTTGATGGTTTTAATGCTGCGTTCGTAGGCGGCCTCGTCGCCACGGAAAAGCTCCCGCACAAATGCAAAGCGGTCGTTGATGCCGATGCCTTTCCGCAGGTCTTTGATGGGCGTTTCTTTTAAGACATGGGCCAACTCT
Source organism: uncultured Flavisolibacter sp. (assembly GCA_965365435.1). GTDB lineage: Bacteria > Bacteroidota > Bacteroidia > Chitinophagales > Chitinophagaceae > Flavisolibacter. The sequence continues at coordinate 75,158 of CBDUBQ010000015.1, read as the reverse complement.
GTCTTTTCCTGTTTCAGGCGGTCGTTCAACGACTCATTTTTTTCGGCAATCCGTTCGTGTACTTCGGTGGCGGTTTTGTATTGGGCCAGGGTGGGTACGTCCACCGCTGTTTCAAAAGCAGGGTTAAAAAGCTGCTGGGCCGCATATACCGGCCGCTGCTCTTCTTTTTGAGCGGGCTTTGGCTCTTCAAACAACAGTTCCTGCACCGAAGGTTTGCGCAGCATGTATTCGCGTTGCTCCCGTACGGGTTCGGGCACCATCTTCACCGGCTCTTCGGCGGCCAATTCTTCCTCCGTCATCTCCAGCACAAAAATTTCTTTTTCTTCCGCGGCTGCCGGCGTTGGGGCAGCTTCGGCCACAGGCTCCACCGGTGGGAGCCCGCCTTGTACTACCGGTGTTGACAGCACTGCTTCGGCTATGGACACCGTGGTGTTGAACGGCATCATTACGGCCACTTTGCGGGTGCCGGGCAGCTGGGTGCGGCCCTGCAATTGCACCAGTTCTTGCTGCAGTAATTGCACGGTGAACAAGAGGTTTGCCGCCGGAGCGCCCTGCGCTTTCTGCTGCGACAATTTATCTATGAGTGTGTGAATTCTTTCCATGATTATGGTACTTTCGTTTTTCTGTAAGGATATCCCCGTAACGTAATGTAGCGCCTAAAATTATTAACTGTTTGTAAAAAACGCCGGGCGAGCCAAAATTATATTTATTCACATGTTTATTGAACCACTGCACGGAGAGAAACGGGGCTGGATTGAGGTGATTTGCGGGTCTATGTTCTCCGGCAAAACAGAAGAACTCATCCGCCGGCTGAAACGGGCCAAAATAGCCAACCTGAAAGTTGAAATCTTTAAACCCGCCATTGATGTGCGGTACGATGAAATCAGGATCGTGTCGCACGACGAAAACTACATTCATTCGACGCCCATTGACAATTCGCAAACGATTTTGCTGATGGCGCAGGACGTGGATGTGGTGGGCCTTGACGAGGCCCAGTTTTTTGACGATGAGATTGCCAATGTCTGTGATCAATTAGCGTTGCGTGGAGTACGGGTGATTGTGGCAGGACTGGATATGGATTTCTTGGGCAAGCCTTTTGGCCAAATGCCCTTTCTGATGGCCAAGGCCGACTATGTGACCAAGCTGCACGCCATTTGTATGAAATGCGGCAACATTGCTAATTATTCCTACCGCATTATACCAAACGAAGAACAGATTATGCTGGGGGCCAAAAATGCGTACGAACCGAGGTGCCGGGTGTGCTTTACGCTGGATGGCGCGATTGAATGAGGAGTTGTAATTTAGAAGAATGGAAACGATCCGAAAAATCGTTGATCGTCTTGACAATCCACTGACGATTGACCTGCCTGCGGATTTCGCAAATCGAAAAATTGAAATTCTCATCCTGCCATTGGAAGAAAAAGTATGATTTTTCTGATCTCGTTGGCAAATTGGAATGGACAGACCACGCCGCACCTGGGCAAAGAAAGTTGCGTGATGAATGGGAGTCATTCCCTTTTAGCCACCAATGCGATCATCGCACTTTTAAATGCGAATGAGGCAATCGAACAAGAATTAGAGACGGGAGACCGGATTGGCACCTCCGTCGTTTGTCTTATAGAATTTCTGTTATTTCATGTCCTAACAACTAACGAGAAAATTTTATTGCAAAAACTTATGCAACGGATCGAAGTAGCGCCAGTTGCCAACTCCTTAACCGGATTTAACGCCGGTGGTTTCGCTTAGGCAACCAACGAGATTGAAGCTTCCAGGCGCAGTGATTGCCGCTGCCGCAGTTCAATAGGCCCGCCTAATCACCAACGATAAACACGTTACTTTTGTTCCCAATCTTCGACGAGTACAGTTTTGACATCCTATCAACAAATATTCGCCCTTTTTAAAAAAGACCTGCTGCTGGAAATCCGCCAGCAATATGCCTTTTATGGTGTGCTGCTGTATATTGGCGCTACCATTTTTGTGCTTTACATGGCCATAGAAAATCCCGATAACCAGACCTGGATCGGGCTGTTCTGGATTATCCAATTGTTCATCAGTATAAATGCGGTAGCCAAAAGTTTTTTGCAGGAAAGCCGCAGCCGCATACTGTATTATCATTCCATTTCGTCGCCGCAACATTTTGTGCTGGCCAAGCTGCTTTTCAACTCGCTGCTGATGCTGGCCATGAGCTTTTTGAGCATGATTGTTTTTTCGCTTTTTCTCACTTACCCGGTACAAAAAACAGCGCTCTTTATCGGCATTGTTTTTTTGGGAGGCTGGAGTTTAAGCCTCGTCTTTACGTTTCTTGCCGCCATTGCTGCCAAAGCGCAACAGAACGCCGCCATTATGGCCATACTTGGTTTTCCTATTATCATTCCGCAACTGCTGGTACTGATGAAAGTTTCCGGCTCTGTGTTCCCGGCCGGCGAGCCACTATCGGTTGTCAGCTTACTGATTTTGGTTGCATTTGACCTGATGGTGATCCTGCTGTCGGTGATACTCTTCCCTTTTCTTTGGAAAGACTGAAAACAGTGCGATGGGATGGTGAGATACCCGTTTATTTTTTTCAGTTTCGCATTTTGCTCAACAAAAAAATAGATTCTGCGGCAGAAAATAGAGATGTGACAATGTTCCGATAGCATACCCTGATGCCATACCCCGGAAAAGAGGAAAAGGATAGCGCCGGGTTCCGGAACCAGGCCGGCTGCTTTGCCGTTCGCAAACAGTGATTAATTTTTCAGCGGCTCCAGCCTAGTTTCCACAATGATCTTGATGTTGTTGGAGATTTTATCCTTCACCGGTGAGGGAATCGCGATTTTGTAATCGGACAACTGAATGTTGAAGGTGGATGTAGCTTCAATTTTACCGCCGTCCACTTTTATCGTTCCGGGCACCGCCACATCCTTTGTCATGTTGTGCAAGGTCATTTTTCCTTTTACCGTTACCGGATAGCTGCCGTCCTTGCTATAGTTTACAGCGGCGTTGTTGGCCACGGTTCCCCTGAATTCGGCTTTCGGGTATTTATCGCTCTCTACATAATTGTCATTGAAGTGCTGCTGCATCAGCGCCTTTTCAAATTCAAAACCTTTCATTTGCACACTGAACTGAAAAGCGCCGGATTTTGTATCCAACACCGCCGTCACCGTTTTATTGCTGGCTTCAATGTCTTCGAGCGGTGCCTTAGAAACAAACTCGATTTTACCTGTTTTGGTGAAATAACGGTCTTGTGCGTTGGCGGCGGTCAGGAGCGAAAAAAAGGCTGCCAGGGTGAACAGATTTTTTTTGTACATGGTTGTTATATTTTTTTCTTACTGATTTGGTTTAACGCCGGCCGACCGCAGTTGCACAGTGGTGCCAAGATTGGCCAACAGGTCGTTTGGATCGCCGACGCCGCCGGCAGAATAGCCGCTGCAGACTCCCTGCAATACGGCCGTGCCGCCAACGGTGAGCAGACGGTGGTCGTCCAGATGGCGGCGGTCGAGGCCTACCACCACTTCGGAGGCAGAGCCTTCCTGGCCCAGCACCACGGCGCCCGACGTATCAATGCTTTTTACACGGCCGGTAACGGCCACAATTTTATCTACAAACCTGGCCTGGGCGGCGGCCGTGTCTTGCTCAAAGGCGGCAATCAGCTCGTTGGCGCTGACGGCAACGTCCGGAGCCTGGCGCACCACATCGGGCGTTTGCTTCAGGTAGAAGTAAGCCCCGACCAGGCCGGCAACAGCAACAACGGCTATAATGATGAGAATATTTTTGCGTTTCATACCGGAAAGCTAAGTTACTCGTTAGTTGTTTGGTTCGCCGGCGTTTAACCTTTCTATATCACCGGCGCCGCTCTTTCCGCCGGTCTGCGGCATGGGCGGGAAGCCATGCAGATGGTTTCCCGCTTGTTTTTTTCCGGGGCGCAGTCAGTAGGCGAGCATAAAAAAAACAGCGGGGACACACCCGCTGTTCATTAAAAATTTCAAGCAACATCTATTTCACGTTCGAACCGTTTTGCGCTGCCTGATCGGGATTTACCAGGATCAATTTGCCGCCCGGCTCTTCTGCCGTCAGAATCATGCCCTGGCTTTCTATACCCCGCATTTTACGCGGCGCCAAGTTGGCCACCACGATCACCTGTTTGTTTACCAGCTCTTCCGGGCTAAAGTGCTGGGCAATGCCCGACACAATGGTGCGCTTTTCAAAGCCGAGGTCCACTTCCAGCTTCAGCAGCTTATCGGCCTTTTGCACTTTTTCGGCCGACAGAACAGTGCCAATCCGCAGATCAAGCTTGTCGAAGTCGTCGTACACAATTTCGGCCTTAACCGCCGCTGCCGATTGATTTTCCTCTGCGCCGGCAGGCTGGGCATCGCCTGCGGCCAACTGCCCGTTGGTTTTTTGCTTTTCCTGTTCCATTTTTGATTTTTCCAATCCGACTTTTAATTTTTCCACCTGGAACTGCACTTCCGCATCTTCGATCTTGCGAAACAACAGTTCCGGCGCCCGCAACGAATACCCGACACTTAACAGCTTCAGCGAACCGCCGTTTTGCCAATCCAGAACTTTATCCACCACCTTCATCAGGTGACACATTTTTTTGGCCGTGTTGGGCAAAAACGGGTTGACGAAAATGGCGAGGTTAGCGCACAATTGCAGGCAAAGGTGGAGGCAGTTATCTATTTGCGCCTGCGCTTCCGGCAATACGGCACCATCGCTGCCGGTTTGCTTAACCTTTATCCAGGGCTCTTTTTCCTGCATGTATTTATTGCCCTTGCGGGCCAGGTCCACAACTTCAAACAACGCATCGCGGAACTTGTATTCTTCCAACAATAATTCTATGCGCTGCTTAGCGTTCTTGATTTCGGATATCAGGTCATTGTCCTTACCATCGGCACTTTCCTGGTGAAACCTCGGCACCTTGCCGCCGGTGAGCTTGTGCATCAGCACAAACGTGCGGTTAAAATAGTTGGCAAACACCGCCACCAGTTCGCCGTTCACCGCATCCTGAAAACCTTTCCAGGTAAACTCGCTGTCTTTTGTTTCGGGCAGGATGGTGGCAAGGTAATACCGCAGGGCGTCCACCATCTGCGGCCCACCGTTTTCTTTTTTAATAAAATCATCAATATAGTCCTGCATGTCCAGCTTCCAGGCCCGGCTGGTGCTCATCTTGTCGCCTTCGAGGTTCATGAATTCATTGGCCGGCACATTTTCAGGCACAATAAAATCGTGCAGCTTCAGCATCACCGGGAAAATAATACAGTGAAATACAATATTGTCCTTGCCAATAAAATGAACCAGCTTGGTGTCTTTCTCCAGCCAGTAAGGCTGCCAGTCCCGGCCGTTGTCGAGCGCCCATTGTTTGGTAGCCGAAATATATCCGATCGGCGCATCAAACCACACGTACAACACTTTTCCTTCGGCATCGGCCAGAGGAACCTTCACACCCCAATCGAGATCCCTGGTAACGGCCCTTGGCTGCAGGCCGGCATCAATCCAGCTTTTACATTGGCCCAATACGTTGGCTTTCCAGTCATCTTTATGTTCTTCCAGAATCCAGCCCCGCAACCAGTCTTCATGCCGGTTCAGGGGCAGGTACCAGTGTTTTGTTTTTCGCTTCACCGGAGGCTGGCCACTGAGGGTGCTAACGGGGTTGATCAACTCATCGGGGCTTAGCGAGGTGCCGCATTTTTCGCACTGATCGCCGTAGGCTCCCTCAAAACCGCAGGTAGGACAAGTGCCTTTGATATAACGGTCGGCCAAAAAGGTCTGGGCCTGTTCATCATAATACTGTTCACTTTCGGCCACTTCCAGTTCACCCCGTTCGTTGAGATAGGTAAAGAATTCCTGCGCCGTTTCGTGGTGAATGGGATTTGAGGTGCGGTCGTACACATCAAAGGAGATGGAAAGATCATCGAAGTTTTGCTTCATGACCTGGTGGTACTTGTCTATGATCGCCTGCGGCGTGGTACCCTCCTTCATAGCCTGTATAGGGATGGCCGTTCCATGCTCGTCGCTGCCGCAAACGAACACCACATCCCGCTTTTGCGCCCGCAGATAACGCACATAGATATCGGCCGGTATATAAGCGCCAGCTAGGTGGCCAATATGCTTTTGGCCGTTGGCGTAAGGCAATGCGGAGGTGATCAGGTAGCGTTTGGGAAGGTCTTTATTGACAGAAGAATCGGTGGTAACTATCTTGTCTTGTTCAGTCATGCTGGTATTTTAGTTTTTTCCGGGATGGCTGATGGCCTTGCAAGGGGTGACATACTCCCTGCACCGGGCAGCAAAAATAAGACAGTTCGTTTTGTGAGGGGAAGAAGCGGTGTGGGGCGATCGTTCAAATTGCGACTATGCTTTTTTCACGCAGAGGCGCGGAAGCGCAGGGGGAGCCGCAGCAAAGAAAACCAAACGATGAACGACACGCCTGTTCTTTGAACAGAGGGTTGCCTGATACCGCACCGCCTCTACCTCGTCATTGCAATGAAGGAGCAATCTGTAGAGGGTACCAAAGGAATAACTGCGAAGAGTACCGCAATCCGACACCTGTCGTTTAACAAAACACCCGCAGTTCCCTCCTTTGTAAGGCATCACATGCGAACACTCTCACTTTAGCAACGGGCCTGCTGAGAACGGCATCGTTGGCAGGCAAGGGCTGTAGGCTGGCTGTTACCGCTTCGGTGGAGGGGATTAGGGGGCTGCCACCTGGGGGCGTTTTTAATTGCCCGCATCATCACCTATTTTGCAAGCCAATCTCGTGTTATGACAGTTCCACCCTACTTAAAAAAAGGAGACACCATCGGCATTGCGGCGCCGGCGGGCTTTATGCCTGTCGAAAAAATGCAGGCCTGCATCGAAACCCTTGACCAATGGGGCTACACCGTGGAGTTGGGCCCTTCCACGCACAGCCAGTCGCTGAACTATTTTTCCGGCACCGACGAAGAGCGGCTGACCGACCTGCAGCAAATGCTCGACAATAAAAACATCAACGCCATTGTGTGTGCCCGCGGCGGCTACGGCGTCAGCCGCATTATTGACCGGCTTGATTTTAGAAAGTTTCGCAAACGGCCGAAGTGGATCGTTGGCTTTAGCGACATCACCGTGCTGCACTCACACCTGCACAGCAATTATAAAATTGCTTCGCTGCATGCACCCATGGCGGCAGCTTTTAACGATGGCGAAGCCGGCAACCCCTACATTCTTTCCTTAAAAGAAGCGCTGGAAGGCAGAAAAGCGTCGTATGAATGCGATGGCGACCGGTATAACCGCACCGGCGTTGAAAAGGGCGAACTGGTTGGCGGCAACCTGGCTTTGCTGGCCCACCTGGTGGGCACCCCATCGGATATTCAAACAAAAAACAAGCTCCTTTTTCTGGAAGATGTAGGCGAGTACCTCTATAATATTGACCGCATGCTGCTGCAGTTGAAACGGGCCGGAAAACTTTTCAAACTGGCAGGCCTCATCATTGGCGGCTTTACCGACAACAAAGACACCGAACGGCCGTTTGGCAAAACGGCTTACGAAATTATTTACGAGCAGGTTAAAGAGTATGATTATCCGGTGTGTTTTGGTTTTCCCGTGAGCCATGCCAAAGAAAACCTGGCGCTGAAGATCGGCGTCACTTATGAGCTGTCGGTGAAAGAGGCCGACGTATGCCTGCGGGAACGCTGATTGCCCGCCTGCGGAAAACAAAAGGGAGCTTACCGGCTCCCTTTTGTTTTTCAGCATCAAACAGCATCAATACCGGGCAAAGTAGCCCCGGAGCCGATTGGCCAAATCCTGTTGTATTTGCCGGTACAGTTCCCGCATAATTTCGTCTTCGGACGGTACGTTGTTATTCGGGTGGCGATTCAATTGCTCTTTATCGCTTTGGCTCAGGGCCCTATCGTCGCCGGTGTAAGTGGCAAATTCGGTTTGCCAGCGGTGCTGACCGGTAAAGCGGTCGTTCCACACCACCCGTCCGCTCTGGTCGCGGAGTGTCAGGTACAAATCGGCTTCGGACAGCAGGGTGCGGCGGGTTTGGGTAATGGTGGCCCTCACCGTGGCGTATTGCTTCGTAATGGAGTCGGGCTTGTGCACAATCTCTTTTACCACCACTTCCTTGCTCACCTGCCGGCTGCTGCGCTGGTCAAGGGGCTGGCCAATGCGTACGCGGCCAAGGTTCATTTCCAGCACCTGGTCGGGTTCCAGATTTTTGTTGCGCAGGTCCCATTCGGAATAATAACGAACGAAATTATCGTTGGTATTGAAGGTCAGCGTACGCATCACATCGTTCTGAAACTGCTGCAACTGAAAATTGGAATGGTAGCTATACCCGCCGTAGTTCTGAATGGGCACTACCACAATCTTGATCAACGCCGCGTCGAACGCTTCGTCACGCTTGCGCTTAAGATCGGCTGTGTTCTGGTATCGCAAGGCCTTGTTGTAAGCGTTGTACGCTTCGCGGTAAGCCCGCTTGCTGCCTTCGTTCATCCAACGGTCGGCTTCCGTTATGTACACTTCGGCGGCCTTGGTGCGATAGGTTTCAATATAGTCGCTGTAGTTGGTAGGATTGATTGCCCTTGCCGCCACCGGCGATTGCTGAATGGTTTCGTACAAATCCTGCAGGCGGCTGTACTCCCGCAGCACCGCTTCGTACCGGTTGTCGTTGGCGCTGTTGGCAAGGGCCCTGATGTTGCTTTCGTACTGATTCACCGCATAGGTGTAGGCCGATTTTACCAGGTCGCTGGTTTCCGCATCGGAAGGATCTTTCTGCAGCCGCTTAATGCCCAGTTCAATGGCATCGGCATAATCGCCTTTGTTGTAGGCCTTCGACACGGTTTGGCATCCCGCCATAAAAAGGGCCGCCAAAAAAAGAAGGAAGTAAAATTTAGTCATGGTTCAGGCTTTTTCTGTTGAACACAAAACAGCACCCAAATCTTACAAGGGAATTGTTATTTGAATATTCGTTAACAAGAGTAATAACAAAAGCCGTGGTGTGCAAGCAGTGGCTGTATCAGCAGGCATTTCCGGCGAACGAAAAGGAAACAATCGTTGATGAGCAAGGAGGCCGCCTGCCAGCTATTTCAAAAAGAACAAAGCCCCATCGGTTACGACAGGGCCTTTTTCAATAGAGTTGACAACAACGTTTATTTGGCCGGCTTCACTCTTAGTAATTCCACCTCAAATGCCAGGGTGGCGCCGCCCGGAATAGGACCGTTGCCATTGAGCCCATAACCAAGATTGTACGGGATCCAGAATTTGTATTTGGAACCGGGTGACATCAATTGCAGGCCTTCCGTCCAGCCCTTGATCACACCGTTGAGCGCAAACTCAATGGGCTGCCCTCTTTTATAGGAATTGTCAAATTCTGTTCCGTTCAGCAGGGTGCCGGCGTAGTTTACTTCCACCGTATCGGTGCCGGATGGTTTGGCGCCGCTGCCTTCTTTTACCACCTCGTACTGCAGGCCCGACGCAGTGGTTTTCACACCGGTTTTTTTACTATTGGTTGCCAGGAAGCTTTTGCCTTCGTCAATGGTTGTGCGCAGGCCGGGATTGACAAAAAACATGATGATTTCATTGGCCTGCTCCTCGCTGAAGGCGGGTTTTTTATTTGCTTGCACCTCGTTTATAGCCTGCGCAATACAGGCGGTGTTCAGGTTTTTGAATCCCTGCTGCCGGTAAAAATTGGCCACGCTCAGTCCCAGTGCATAAGAGGCCGAATCGGTCAGGTTTCGCAGCGCCACTGTATTGCGGGGGGCGGACTTTGCGCTGCCGGTGCTTTTGGCTGCCGGCTTTCGCGTTTGCGCCTGCACGGCAAGCGACAACAGAAGCAGGGCAGCAACAATTGTATTTTTCATATTATCTGATTAAGGCGGCAAAAATAGGCGGATCGGTTGTAAACGATACGATAATTTCGGGCATGCTTCAGGCCTCTGTGAATCTGTACCGCAACGCTTATTCCGGCATACCGCGGCCGGTGTGGTGGCTGGCGGTGGTGATGTTTGTGAACCGCAGCGGCACGATGGTGATTCCTTTTTTAACCGTTTACCTTACGCACAAAGGTTTTTCGCTGCAGCAGGCCGGCTACGTCATGGGTGCTTTTGGCCTTGGTTCGGTGCTGGGTGGCTACCTGGGCGGCCGCCTTACCGACCGCTTTGGCGCTTTTTACGTACAGTTTGCCAGCTTGTTTCTCAACGGCGTTTTGTTTATTGTGCTGGGACAAATGCAAACGCTTTGGCAATACGCCGCCTGCATTTTTGTACTGAGCTCCCTGGGCGAAGCCTTCCGTCCGGCCAACGCCACCGCCATTGCTGCTTATAGCAACGAGCAAAACCGCATTCGCTGTTATGCCCTCAACCGCCTCGCCATCAACCTGGGTTGGGCTATTGGGCCGGCGGTGGGCGGCGTGCTGGCCAGCGTTCAGTACAGTTATCTTTTTTGGGCCGATGGCCTCACCTGCATGGCCGCTTCTTTCCTGCTGTTTGCCACCCTTGCGCCGGCCAGGGTTGGTGAGCAAAACAAAGCTGCGGCGGGCACCCCCGCCCCCACCGCATCGGCCTACCGCGACAAACCTTTTTTAGCCGGCATGTTTTATCTCTTCCTTGTTGGCCTTTCGTTTTTTCAGCTCTTTAGCGTGGTACCCGCTTACTACAAAACCGAGCTGCAGTTGAGCGAAGCCACCATTGGCGGCATACTGGCCATGAATGGCCTGCTGATTGCGGCTATTGAAATGGTGCTGGTGTACAAACTGGAGAACCGCCGCAACTCGCTGCTGTACATCCTTTGCGGCGCCCTCTTGATCGGCCTTTCTTTTCTGCTGCTCGGCGCCGGAAAAACGGCCACCATTGCCGTTGCCAGCATGGTGGTGGTCACGTTTGGCGAAATGTTCCTGTTTCCTTTCCTGAATAATTTTTGGGTAAACCGCAGCACCGAAGCCAACCGCGGACAATACGCCGCTCTTTACACCATGGCATTTGCGCTGGCTACGGTGCTGGCCCCTACGCTGGCCACACAGGCCGCCGTCCGCCTGGGCTTTCCGGCTTTGTGGGTCATTGATTGTTTTCTCTGCACCTTTGCCGCCCTTGGGTTTTATCATCTCAAAAAAAGTCTGACATGAAAACGTTTCTCCGCGATATACAAATTCGATGGTCCGACCTGGACCCCAACTTTCACCTGCGGCATTCGGTGTATTACGACTGGGGTGCGTTTTGCCGCGTGGAGTTTTTAAACGAACATGGCCTGACGGCCGATGTGATGATGCAGTTGCAGTTTGGTCCCATCCTTTTCCGCGAAGAATGTGTGTTTCGCCGGGAGATTAAAAGCGGCGATGCGGTGCGGATGACACTCGAAGTGGTTAAGTCCAGAAGAGATTATTCCCGCTGGAGCATCCAGCACCGGATTACCAAAAACGAAGGCATTCTTTGTGCGGAGCTGAATGTGGACGGCGCCTGGATGAATCTTGTGCAACGCAAGCTAATGTCGCCGCCGCAGAAGGTGGTGGAGGTGTTTGAGCAAATGCCCAGGGCGGAGGGGTTTGTGTGGTTGTGAGGCGATGGGAATAAAACTCTTTCCGGGCCATTCCGGCTGAAGCTATCGAACCAAGCTAAAAAAACCCGGCAGTTGCCGGGGTAATTGTTCCTACGAACAATTCTATTGGCCGCAATGGCATTTGAAAGAAGAATGAGCCTCCGTGAAGAAGCCGGCCACAATGGCCTGCCCTTTTTCAGAAGATTCAAGGTCAAAACAGTGGTCACCACCAGGGGATGAATGTGAAAGAATTTACCGCCGGCTTTTTTATGGTGCGATCCGTTTTGGAGATCTGCGTTTCTAACGCACCGGAGTTCGGCTCCGAATGCCATCTCTGAAATTGCTCCGACCTGGCCCGCGGCTTCATTGATTCGTGCAAAAGCTTTTCCGGTGCGCAATGGTGTGAAAGAGCCATCGTTTGATCAATAACCACCCTTCTTCCACCCGCCCTCTTACACGGGTTGACAAGACCTTGCGCTGCTGACAAATGCTGTTTTCCACTTCGCTATCAGTGCCGGGTTAAGCGATAAAGTTTTTCGGCTGCCGCAATTTCACTTTCCGACAGTTTTGTAAAAATTTCAAACGTTTTTGTTTGGTGGAAATTGATCGTAGCGCCCATTCTGTTTTTCAGGTCGGCTTCAATCGCCAGCATGTGATCGAGATTTTCGGCCCAGATTGAAACCCGGTATTTTTCTTCCATCCCGTAATGTACCGCTATTGTGGCGCTGCACCTATTTTAAATGAACCCGAAGGATGATCCAGTATTCTTCGTTTACCAATCACACGCAACCGGACATGAAACACAGGCATACCTTGTCCGAATTTATACCGAATGATCAGCGATTGCGCAGTTTGCCGGCCGAATACAACCAATCATCCGACATCGAAAACTTAATTGAGTTTATATCAGCGAGGACCCCGATCAGGAGAAAGCAAAGACGCGACACTGGGCAGAAGAAATTTTCAGTTGATTTGATTTGGGTGGATAAATGATAGCAAACTCTGGCAAGTTTTTCTGCTGCGCAAAGCCGTTGTTCGGCCTATTTCGGGAATCAAGCTGCTCTCGCTGCCAATTTGCGGGGTTGGTGCCGAGAACGTTTTTAGTAAAAAAATGTTACCTTTTATCCCGCCTGAAACCGCATTTGTTTCGCCACCGGTTTGGTATTGACTGAAACAAAAACAATGAAAAAGTTTCCGCTCCTGGCCCTTGCCGTCTGCCTGCTTTTGATAGCCGGCAATAGCTCTGCACAAATTAAACAGGAGAAAATCAGGGTGTGGGGCGAATGCTCTACCTGCCAGCTTGCCATTGAAAAAGCCGCAAAGTCTGCCGGCGCCAACTCTGCTTCCTGGGACTGGTTCAGCCAAACCCTGACGGTAAAGTACCACAGCGATTCTGCTTCTCTTTTCGGCATTCAAAAAGCGGTGGCCGATATTGGCTACGATACCAAAGATGTAAAGGCCGATGATGAGGTGTATAATAACCTCCACTACTGTTGTAAATACGAGCGCACAAGAGAAACCGGGAAAAAGCAAACCTGCTGCCTGGAGCCCGAGTGTGTCATTGCGCAATGCAAACCCGACGCGAAAGGCGAAAGGGCCTGCTGCAAAAAAACGAAGTGCACGAAAGTTGAATGCAAAAGACCTGTTTAAGTTTTCATCAAATCCAATTTGCAAAGTCTGATGTAGTTTTTAGTGAATCCGGTCGTTATGGGCAGGTGTCTCTCTTCGCTCCGGAAGGAGCGCCGGGTTGATAGAAAAGAATCTGCGGTGTCGGTACCAGGCACTCCGGAGCCTCTTGTTCGATACCACTGTAACATGCAACTCCTTCAAAGCCAGAAGAAGACACAATTAAGTCATCCCCTAAAAAATAACTGAAAATGGTCTAACTCCTCAGGAAAGCTGTCGAAATCCAGGGCGCAGCCATTGCTGTTTTCCGGGCGGCCGCAGGCTCCTCTCAGTATTATTTCATTGTACTGCGAAAACTTTTTCCCTCACCAAACCACCAGCGCAGCCGCAGAATCCTTCAGAACAAAAAATAAAAACCCGCCGGAGGTCGTTCGGATCCGTTAAGGCCGAAAACTACCACCTGTTCCGAGGGGCAAATCTCTATGGCTAAAAACCAACGTTCCTAAATTTTAAGCAGGTCCCATGATCCAGCACTATCCAATTCATCACCGGAAAACAAAAATGGCCTACATCAATGCAACCCATTTGTCTTAAAAAGTGGGAGAAGCAGACAATTATCGAACTTCTTTGCTGAAGATTTACAAATGATTACCTGTGCAACTGAATGATTGGAACAAACATAAATGAGTTACTGCCTCCTACAAACTGGTTCAACTTCCGTCTGATTTTCTTTCCCACTCTCTTTTCAGCTACCATTCTACCAGATAATGAACTGCCTGTCCCTTTGTTCATTGAGCTGCGAACTTTGGCAGGCCGCAAGCGGCATTGCCCGATTTTGCCAATTGCCGTTCAAGGAAAAGATTTTTGATTAAACAACAACTGGCCAGGCACTTAGCTGAATATTCAGATTTGCGAGCTCTGATTTATTGAAGGCGAAGGGGCAACACTCCGCCGCGGACGGTGTTTCAACTTGGAATGCCGGTACTCTCCAAATAGCCCGGAGCGGCTCATTTTACGCTGCTTCATGAACGTTTGTCAACAGCATCCAAATATTTAAAAAAGATACAGTAGAGAAACACCCGGCGGAAGTAGCGATTGCCTGCTCAATGAAAACTTACCGGACAAATGCCTGGGCCAATCCGCCGTCAACATTCAGCACGTTGCCCGTTGACTTATTCAGTAGCCCGCCAACAAATGCAAAACAAGCATTGGCGATGTCCTTCGGCAAAATGGTTTCATTCAACAATGTTCGAGAGGCGTAATAGGCCGGCAATTCCTCCACGGTAATACCGTAGGCTTTCGCACGGCCTTCGGCCCAGCCACTTTGCCAAATTTTGCTGTCGGCAATTACAGCATCCGGATTAATGACGTTTACCCGTATTTTATCTTTTCCGAGTTCAGCAGCATTGAGCCTGGAGAGGTGCAATTGCGCTGCCTTAGCGGAACCGTAACCGGCATTGTTTGGCCCACTTATCAATGCATTTTTGCTCACAATGTTCACCACATCACCGCCTAACTCTTGCTTACGCATCACCTCTACGCCGGATTTTGTTACCAAGAACTGGCCTTTCACCAAAATGTTGTAGAGTAAATCCCAGTCTTCTTCGGTATGCTCTTCCAATGATTTGGAAATAGAGATGCCCGCACAGTTGACCACAATGTCAACACCGCCAAAAGCTAAAACGGCATCGGCAAAAGCCTGTTCAATAGAAAGCCGTTTGGTAACATCCAGCACCATCGCAGCCACTTTGTCTGCTCCGTAAGCATGCATCAATTCTGCCCTACCTGCTTTAAGCCGGTCTTCGTCGTTGTCGCTAATCACAACACAGGCACCTTCATCGGCCAATCTTTTGGCGATGGCTTTTCCAATGCCACCGGCACTTCCGGTAATAAGGGCAATTTTTCCGGTGAGCGGCTTAGGTTTGGGGAACCGTTGGAGCTTGGCTTCTTCTAAAAGCCAGTACTCAATATTGAATGCTTCTTGTTTTGGCAACGATGTGTATTTAGAAATAGCCTCGGCTCCGCGCATCACATTAATGGCATTGAGATAGAATTCAGCCGCAATTCTGGCGGTTGCTTTGTCGTTTGCAAAGGTGAACATACCCACACCCGGGTACAGGATCACCACCGGGTTGGCATCACGTAGGGCCGGACTATTGGCGTGCCTGCAGGTTTTGTAATAGTCGCTATATAGCTGGCGATAAGCATTAAATTGAGGCAACAATTTTTCCTTAACGGCAACAGCGTTACTGAGGTCTTCGTCGGGCTGCAACAGGAGTACCAATGGCGAAATTTTTGTCCGCAAAAAATGGTCGGGGCAAGCGGTGCCCATCGGTGCCAATTTTTCCAAATCATGACTATTGATGAACTGAAGGACTTTTTCATCGTCTGTAAAATGCCCTACCATTCGGTTCTGCGAGGAGCATAGTCCGCGAAGCACAGGCGCCAGTTGAACGGCTTTTTTTATTCGAATTTCCTTTGCCACGACATCCAGTTTTTGACCATTGAAGACAATCCCGTTTTCTTTTACCTTGTCTTCAATGAAAGCAGCACACCGTTCAATAACGTCAAGCGTGTTCATGTAGGTTTCGTAAGCACTATCGCCCCAGGTGAACAATCCGTGCGAACCGAGCAGGATGCCCCTGATTGATGGATTCTCGCTGAGGCATTGCAGCAGCTTTAAACCCAGATCGAACCCCGGACGCTGCCAATCTACCCAACCGATGGTACCATTGAAGAGCTCTTGCGTTATGCGTTTGCCGTCTTTTGCCGCTGCAATGGCAATGGCCGCATCCGGGTGCAGATGGTCAATGTGTTTGAAAGGCAAAAAACCGTGAAGCGGCGTATCAATTGAAGGGGTTTTGGAAGAAAGATTAAAGATGCAGTGGTTAAACAATTCCACCATTTCTTCTTCGTGGTCAACACCGCGATAAATTTTTTTTAAAGCCAGCAAACGGTCCATGTAAAGGGCGGCCAATCCGGCCTTGGTCAGCGTATGTAAGTCCCCGCCCGAGCCTTTCACCCACATCACCTCTGTTTTTTCGCCGGTGAGCGGGTTGGTCTCTATTGTTTTGACGGAGGTGTTGCCGCCGCCGTAATTGGTCAGTCGTAAATCAGCGCCCAGTAAATTGGAGCGATAGATAAGGAGCGCCACTTCATCACCAGCCAATGCAGCCGCTTTTTCTTCGTCCCATAAATAACTGACGTGTTTGAACGATCTCGTACTTATCTGTGACATCCTAAACGATTTAAAGATTTACCATATCCAACTGCCAATACAAACCGAATAATTGACAGAACGCCGGGCAAAAAAGTTGCTACTGTTTTTTACTGACTTCGTTTGGCTTTTCGAACGCCAAGCGCCAAAGCCACCATTATTTATACGGGATGAAAAAGCCGCCGAAAGCAAAGCTGTTAAAAAATAAAAAATGCCGCCGGCCACCACGCCCATAAACAATCGTTTTGCCTGTTGAACAAAGCCTGTCGGGATTTCTTTCTGCGGTTCCCTCAGCGCTGCTTTCCATACAGGAGAAAAGGCTAACTGTTATCAAAATATAACTTCTATGTGCAGGTGGTATCCATAGGTGTCCTTATCAGGAAATTTTTGAAGGAACTACGTTTCCGGTTGCCACAGGGCAGACTTTTGACTCTATATGACGCAGCTGTGCGCCGACTGATTGTTGCCTTTTGATTACGACTATTATTTCCTGGCGAAAGAGGCTACGATTTTATGGAGCGTATCAGGTTTGTGCGCAGTTTGAAGGAAAAAAGGACGGTGAAAAACTCATTCCTCATCCAAAAAAATTCCTGGCGAAACGGGCAGCAACGCCTTTACGGTTTGCCCGATCCCTTCCGGTACCTGACGCGGTTTTTTCAATAAAGGCTGCGATCCTTGCCTGTTCCGCCAATACTATCAAACCCAAGGAACACTCCATCACTCAGAGAACTTCCTCGAAACGATACGTACCCGATGGCACCTGGAGAACAGCGTACCCGGCTTCCCTGCGGCTCACGGAAAGACCTTGTGTTGGCAACGACTTTCCACCTTCAACAAGGCGGGCTCCATCGTGTACAGGCATCCATACTTCGGCTGTGGTATTAGGCGGAATGGTGACCTCCAGTTGAAAGCGGTTGCCCTCCGCTTTCCAACTGCTCCTGATGGTACCCTGCACCGATTGGTAGCTGCCTGTAGCCCAGGTTAGGTCCCCGGCAGGCTGTGGCTTGATAATAATTTTTTGAAAGCCAGGCGCAGCCGGGTTAATGCCCAGCAGCGAACGATAAAACCACTCCGACACAGACCCAAACATCGGATGGTTCATCGTTGTTGCATTGTCGGGCTTTTTCCAGGACTCCCAAAGCGTAGTGGCGCCTTCGGCCAGCATGTGTCCCCAACCCGGAAAGTCGGGCTGGGAGGCCACCGCATACGCAAGGTCGTTGTGCCCCGTTTCCCGCATTACATCAAACAACATTTTGGTGGCAAAAATGCCGGTGGATAAATGCTGCTTGTGCCGCTGAATTTCCTGCAGCAACACAGCCATTGCTTTATCGGGATCATCGGCCAATCCGTACCAAAGCGCAAAAAGCTGGGCGGCCTGCGTGCCGTTGTCAAATCGGCCGGTGTTGGGAATACTGTATTTGCGAACAATGGCTGACTTAACCTGTTGCGCCCATTTCTGGTACTGAATTGAATCATCCTTTTTTTCCAGCAGTCCGGCAAACTCGGCCCCGAGCGTCAGATGGTGATAATAAAATGCCGACGCAGTAAAGGCCTCCGGCCGCGGATCCAAGGCTTCGTGGTCGCTGATATCCCAATGAAAAAGTCCGTTGATCTGCTTTTCCTTGAGAAAAAGAAGCTGCTTTTGAAAAGCGGGATACTGGTCCTGAATCATGCGCTTATCGCCGTAAAATTCGTATAGCTTTTTTTGCAAAAACGGAAACGCCAGTTGCCAGCCCAGCGGACCAGAGTGGCCGCCGTAGCCACGGTCGGCGATGCCGGTGTACGGCGCAATTTCGGTAATGCCGCCATCGGGTTGCTGCTCGGCCGCAAAATCCTCCACCGTTTTCCGGTAAAAGTTGGCCATGTCAAAGTTGTACATAAACGCTTCGGCCGTCACTACAATGTCGGCACCATAGCCCATCTTTTCCCGGCCCGGGCAGTCGGACTGCACACTGAACACATTGCTTAAAAACGTCCACCGCACGGCTTCCTGCAACTGATTAAACATGCCATTGGAGCAGCTAAACTCACCGGCAGCGGCAAGGTCGGTATTCATACGCAAGCCCTCTATGTTGTTCACCGTGGGTGTACCCGGCCAGCCCGTGATCTCAATGTAGCGGAAACCATGAAACGAAAACCGCGGCGACCATTCTTCTACGCCAGCTCCCTTTACTATGTACCTATCCTCCTGCCAAGCCGTTTTGGGAGCGCCGGGGCCGCCTTTCAGGTTCCACATTTCTTTGATATGACCGGCCGTGGTAGTGAGGTAGTTCAGGCGCCCGTCCGGATGCACCGTTTCGCCGTAACGAAGCACCACCTGTGTGCCGGCCTTGCCACTTACCCGGATGCTGGCCACGCCGGCAAAATTTTGTCCCAGGTCCACCAAAAATGTATCCTTCCCGGTTTCGCTTATCTTTTTCGGTTTAAGCACTGCCGTTACCCGGATGGGCGGCTGCATCTGCGGCATCAGGTCGCCGTCGGGGCCCGGCACCACCACAGCCGCTTTCCAACCAGTGCCTGTTTGTTTTGCCAACGCCCATCCTTGCCTTTCCAGCCGGGCATCGTACCGCTCTCCCAGGTAAACATTGTTGCGCACGACCGGGCCGGGCGCCGTTTGCCAGGTTGCATCGGTAAGCAACGTTTCTTCGCTGCCATCGGCATACCGGAGCAGCAACTGCGCTTTTACACAGGGCCGGCCGGTCTGCTGCACGTCGCGCAGGTTAAAGCGTCCAAACAACCGCATGGGCAACGGGTTGTACCAGCCGTTGCCCAGGTGAAAGCCGATCGTGTTCATTCCCGGCCGCAAAAAAGGCGTCAGGTCATGCGTCACATACAGCACCTTTTTTTTGTACGTGGTCCAGCCCGGATCCAACCGGTGATCACTTACCTTTTTTCCATTCAGGTACGTTTCGGCATAACCAAGGCCCGATACATACAGCCGTGCACTCTTCAATGCTTTTCGCACCTGGATATTTTTTCGAAATAGCGGCATTGGATCGTCACCGTAAAAATCTTCGTCCCTGGAAAAAGGTTGCCGCCCGTCGCCAATCCATTTTGCCTTCCAGTCCGAAGGCGTCAGCATGGCGGTTTCAAACCAAGCCGGTTTGCTCCACGCAGAAGCCGCACCTTGTTGATTGTACACCCTTACCCGCCAATAATAACGGGTAAACGATTGCAGCGGACGGCCTCCGTATTCAACCAGGATATTCTGCGGCGAGGCCATGCGACCGCTTTGCCAAAGGTTTCCCTCTCCGCGAAGGATAGCCAATGAATCGTCGCTAACCAGCAGCTCGTAAGCCGACTGCTGCTGGTTGCGCACCGTAGCCAGCAAGGTCCAGCTAAGCCGTGGTTTTGGTTCGGCTATACCCAATGGATTTTCGCGGTGTTCGCAGGTAAGCCTGTTCGGCTGCAGCGGCGATGCCGCCTGTGCCTCCCAAACAGTAAACCCGAAGGCAATCAGGAAAATGACGTGGCAGATTTTAGTTGCTTTTCTTTTCATTGCAAGCATAACAAAAATTTACGGAACATGTCCCGGTATGAAAACAAAGGACTACCATTTTCTATTTCGCCGGTTTACAAAAATTGCAGGCGTTTTGTAGCAAAGGCGGCGCCCTTCCCACCGTTGTAAATCGGAACGGCGATCGTGTCGGGCCGGGCAAACTTCAGGTGTTCCAACAAAACGGAAAACGCTCTTGATTTTTCCAAATCGCTTAGCCGCAATGGCCAAAAGTTGCCGCGAACGACAAACGGCTGCCGGTGCCAAACGAGACCTCCAAAGCCGTCGAACCCGGCCCCATACTTCCAAGCTGCGGATAATGATAAGCAGCTTTTGTTTGATTGGACAAATCGGGTATTGCTGATCAACCCTGTAACGGCAAAAGCCATATTTTTTTTCATCAGATCAAGTCCTTTACAATCTCGACTGGTTTAAAAAATTTTTCCGTCCGCAGCTGCATCCCTGGGTATCATTTATAAAGCATCCGGCGTTGGCCGCTGCTCTTTTGCTAACGACGATACATGCGTTTTCCTGATTAACCAGGAGACTCATTGTTCGTTTACTCCTGTACAACCTCGTAGTAGAGGGTCTTGTATTTTGCCCCATCAAGAAAAAGTTTTGTGCCGGAAAACGGGATTGTTTGGCCGGTGCGATGGCCGCTATGATCAAGTGCATAAACCGTGCGCTTTTTCTTCGCCCGGAATGTGAGCTGAACCTTTACCGGTTCCAGCAGAATGGGCGCATGGCCAACCTTCAGCAATTCGGTTTTACCGTCATTGTATTGCATGCCGGTGTTGCGGGCCCGTGCCACGGTCGTAATCATCAAACGCCGGGCACCGGCAAGCCCATTCGCCTTTTCAAGGCTGGAGACCAGCACCACCGCAAATTTGTTTTCGGAGGATAGCTGCAGGTCGTTGAGCGAAAGAACACGGGTTGGCAAAAAGCCTACAATGCCCTGGGTGCCGGCCGTATTGATGGTAAAAAATCCGTTGGGGCCTTTTTGCCAACGGAGTTGGCCCGTTGCCGACCGCACCGCTTCCGCTGTCACTAGTGACGTATCAGCCATTTGCATTTTATCCTTTTCGTTGAAAGAGAGTACCACCCGACCGGCGGCAAGCGTTTCGGGAGATACAGCCGATTGCAGGCGTTTCACATCTGCCTCCTGCTCTACTTTTTCGAAGAACGGAAGCTGTCCTTTTTCCAAATTTTCTACCGTTACGCTGCGGCGTGCCACAATGGGTCCTTCTGCCACATCGTTGCGGTACACCATGGCAGCCAGCGCAGGGTAAAGGGCCAATTGCGTGGGCGATGTAACATTGTAAACCCCGTGGCCGCTTTGCACCGTTGGGGTATAGTGTGCAAAGTCCATAGCAAAAGCAAAAGAGGCGTCCCAGCCCTGAAGTCCTAAACCGTAAGCCGCAATCAGCGGTGCGCTTTCCGCCGTCCATTCGTTTGGGATAAGGCTCATCCACTCCGAAATAAAAAAGGGCCGGTCCGCTACCTGCTGAAAGCCCGTACTCAGCAACCCGCTGCCAGGTGCAGCCACCATTGCGGCGTTCATCACTTTTCCTGCTTGCAGGGAATGACCGGTGCCACCGCCAAAGTAGTTGTGCCGGTCAATAACGCCGGCACGGTAATCGGCGTGCAAATTCAGCAAGTGGGCAAGGCCCGAGCCGGCCTGCCAGCAACTGCCTACAATTAACCCTTTATAGCCCGTGTTGCGAACGGCTTTTTCGAACCGGGTGTAAAAAGCCGTTTGCTCGCTATAAAGAAAAAGCGCCCTGTCGGTAATGTGCCGTGGCAGGGCAACGCCGGCTTTTGCAGCTTTTTCGGATTCGTAGGAGAAAATGCCGTGGTTGGGATGCGGATACACATTCTCCTTTTCAAGCCTTTCGCTATCCGGTAGGTTGCCGGCACCCCATGCCGCCGTTAGCTCCGCCGTGGATCCATATTTTTTCCGGAGCCATCGCGAAAACTTTTGGCAGAGCAGGGCACGATAGGTCGGTGTTTGCTTTAGAGTTGCTTCAATGGCCGACCAAAAAATATTGTCTTCGTTTTGCAATTCAATAAAAGCCAGCGCAGGGTCATCGGCATACCGAAGTCCGGTGTGCGGGTTTCGGTGGTTGAGCATATTTACCGTCAGCTCAATGTTCAGGGTCTGAAGGTCTTCGGCAAAGTTGACCAGCGAGGCAGTGGTGCCGTTCAGGTGCGACCACGGAAAGTTGGTGCCCGCCACCTCCGCATAAGCCAACAAACGGCTGCTGTCGCCCCTTTGTACGCGGTGCCCGTAAATGTGCGACCAGGAATAGTAGATTCCTTTTCCGCGAAGCTTTGCCGAAAAATAGTCGAAGTTTTTCCACTTGGCGTCGGTCAGCCGGGTGGAGTGATAACCATCCGTTGCCTCCCAGGTGAACTTGTGAAAACGCACCGCATTGATGCCGTAGCCCGCCAGAAACCCGGCCCACTGTGCGGCCTGCGCCGGCTGAACAAACGGACGGTCGCTGCAAATGTTTACGCCCCAGAACTTTACCGGCCGCCCGTTCTCAAACTGAAGATCATCGCCCTTCATCTGCACAAAACCGTGCTTTCCCGCCGGAGCATCCAGCCAGGCGGACATGTTGAGGCGGGACGACGCCAAATCACCTTTTGGCTCAAACGGAAACCAGTCCGCCGTTTCCTGTGCCTGGACGGCGACAGCGACGCATAGCGAAAGGGCCACTAATAATTTCTTCTTCATATGGAAACGACAAGGCGGCACGATGCCGGTGACACTGTGCCGCGCTGCTTTTATTTTTTGTACAGCGTCACCACACTGTTGGGTGGCAGCAGCACCACATCCGTACCATTTACGGTGCCGGCGTCGCGGCCATTATCGGCGGCCGATGTTACGATGACAGAATAATTGGCGGCCACGCCGGTACCTGCCAGCTTCACCGCTTTGGATGCCGTTTCGCTGTCGTTGATCAGTACAATGGTGCTCGATGCTTCGCCTGCATTTTTAAAGGCCAGCGGATACACCTGGCTGCCGTCGGGTGCGGCAATGTCGTGCCGCACTGCTCCCGGCCTGATAAAGCGGTAAAAATTTCGCGACACATAATAGCGCTTGCTTTTGACACCGGCGCTGCTCATCAGCGAGTAGTCGTCGAGGGTGGTGGTGCTGATGGACCAAAACACCCACGCGGAAACATTGCCAAACCGGATGGCCGTGTACATAGCTTTTGCCAGCGCCATGGCGCCGGTGTAGTCGTTGGCAAAGCCTGAGGTCTCGGTCATCCATAGCGGCTTGTTATACGGCGCACCCCAGCTATACATCGTTTGCCAGGTTTGGGCACTGGGCGATCCGGCGGTGATGCCATCAAAATCGTAGCCATGCACCGCCACAATATCGGCATACCCGCGAGCCTCCGCATCGTTTAACGTGGGTTTTGTAAGCCCCTCGATACCCTGTAGCCAACCCACGTCCTCCGGCAGGAAAATTTTGGTGGCAATTGCTTCGGCCCGGAACCGTTTACCCACCACTTTTATTATATCGCGAAGTGCTTCGCCATTGTAAACCGCCGAGGCATAAAATTGTGAAAACCGTGGCTCGTTTTGCAGGCTGATGGCGTAAACATCCAGCCCTGTTTCCCGCTTGATGATTCGAATATAGGCCACACAGTACTCGGCAAACTCCTGGTACATACCCGTCTTTAATTGGTTGGTGGACGCCGTAGGCGAAGAGGTATAAGCCGGCGCGGAGTTTTGGTTTTGGGTGCCGTTGCCCACCGCGTTGTTGTGCTTCATCCAGGGTGGCGGTGTCCAGATGGAAACAATAAACTTATGCAGCCCTGCCTCCTTCATTTTTTTCAGGTAGTCAATATGATCAATCAGGGCGCCATCATGGCCCGAATGCCGGGTGCTGATGTTGTAGTTTGAAAGATCGGTCACCAGCGGGTCGGCATTGTCGTTGGTAATTTCGAAGTTGGAGGGAATATTATCCCGTAAAATCGTCAGGCCCATGTCATTGATCAGCGTGTTTACAAATTCGCTGCTTGTAAACGGACCGTTGCTCCAGTACTCCCGCTGGGCCCCGAAGCCACCAAAGCCTTCCATGGTTTGATAGGTTTTGCCCGCATCCAGCGTGATGGTGGTGGTGCGGGTGTTGATGGAAAGCGTGGCCGATGCCGGTGCCGACTTGCCGTCACTTACCATCACTTTTACGGTAAAGTCCCGGTCGGCCGGGTACGAAAAACTCTCGGTTTTGGCGCCGGTTTTTGTGCTGCCTTCACCGAATTCCCAGGTGTAGGTCAGGGCGTCAAATTCCTGGTCGCTGGCATTGGCTGTAAACCGAAAGGTAAACGGGTTGGCGCTGGTTAGTTCCCCGGCCAGCGAAACTACGGGGCTTTGGTTTGGTTTATCGCTGCCGCCACTTCCTTTCTTAGAGCAGGCCATGCATAAGGCAACCGTGAAGAACAAAAACAAGAACCTTGTCATGGAATCTTTTTAAGGGTGAAGAAAGGAGGCAAAAGAAAGGCCCCTCCGGAGAGGAGCCTCACTGACTGCTGCTTTGCTATTGGAGAATCTGTTCTATAAAAGAAAACTTAGTATCCCGTATTCTGCTTCACATTCGGATTCACGTCAAGCTCACGGGTAGGGATAGGCAATAAAAGGTGCTTTGCCGGATCAAACGAAATGGTTTGTGTATTGGAGCTGAAGAAAGCATTGTTCAGCGTGATAATGCCCTGCATGTGCCATCTCCTCAGGTCAAACCAACGCTGGCCTTCGCCCGCCAGTTCCAGCAGGCGCTCGGTCATGATCCAGTCCATGATGGTGGTTTTATTCGTTTCGGCCGTGTTGCGGTCGGCTGGCTCCACCCCGGCCGACGCCATTTCCCGGGCTCTTTTCCGTACCTGGTTAACGAGGTTTATCGCTTCGGTGGTAGAACCGCCCGACTGTAGGATAGCTTCTGCTTTCAGCAGCAGCACATCGGCATACCGCAACAGGCGGTAGTTATCGGCCGATGAGTTTTGCCAGCCCATCAACTTTCCGTTCCGCTTTACATACTTCTCCACCGAGCCATCTGCTTTTACCGTTTCCCGCAGGCGTGGGTCAGCAGCGTTGAAGGCATTCTGCAATTTGGTAGTACCATAAAACTTCGAATTACCATACAATTCATCGCCGGTGTAGTAGTTCCAGGCAATGGACATATTACCTACGGCATTGTCAAAATCATTGGGCAGCCAGATGTTGTTGCCTGGCGATTGCGAGGCCTGGAACTCAAAAAGCGACTCAGCGTTGTTCTCGGTGTCCAACGCAAAATTGTCATCAAACTTTGCGCTCAAAGAAGCGCCGTTAATGCTGTTGAAAGCGGCGATTGCCGGCGTATAACCGGCCGTTGTTTTGGTGGCCGATGCACGAAACACCAGGCTTTTGCCCAGGAAGCCATATGCCGAATTTTTGGTTGCCCTCCCCTTGTTGGCAGCATTCCAGTCTTGCGGAAGCAAGGAGGCAGCTTTGGTAAAATCAGCAATGGCCTGGTCGAGCAGTTGCGTGCCGGTGGTGTTGGGCGGCGTAAACTGGCTGGTAGAGGTCACCCGGGCCGTGTTCATTGGCGCTGTACCAAAATAATTCCAGAGGTAATAGTAAGCAAACCCACGCAGAAACAGCGCCTCGCCGCTATGATAGTTCTTCAGATTCGGCGTGGTGTACACCCCATTTTCAGCGTCTATTTTTTCGTGGAGTGTATTGGCCCTGGCGATCATTTGATACAAGGTAGAATAAAAATTTGCCACGCGGCCGCTGCTTGGCTGCAGCGGACCAAATTGCTCAAATTCTTCGGGGCTGCGGTTGGTGGTGATATCATCGCCTAACAACAGGTAAACCGGCATCAGCGTGGCATCTGGGCCGGCTGCATAGTTGAAGGTGACCCAGCCATACAGATCGGTCATTTTTGCATACACGCCGTTTACCGCCTGGGTAAATTCATTTTCGGTGCTGAAGAAAACCTTTTCCGTAGGACCGTGTGGCAACAAGTCAAGATTGGAATGCTGGCACCCGTAATAGCCCAACACAGAACAAAGTGCCAGTACTGGTACAATTCGCAAAATATACTTTCTCATATCCAAGATGATTTAAAGAGTCGGTTTTAAAAGGTTACGTTCAGGCCAAACAAAACCTGCTTTGTTGGCGGCAACACATCGTTCTCCGGATCGAGACCGGTATAATCGGTCACAGTAAACAGGTTAAGACCGGCAACATACAAACGAAAATTCTGGACAAAGGCCAATTGACCCAGCACCGACTTGGGTATCGAGTAGCCCAACTGGATGTTCTTCAACCGGAGGTAACCGGCGTCCTCCACAAAGCGGCTCGAAAAGCGGGTGGCACCGTTCGGGTTGCCAAATACGGCCCGCGGCATTGTGGTGGAGGGGTTAGTTGGCGTCCAGCGGTTAAGCACGGTGGCCCATTGGTTGGCCATGCCGCCCATAGACTCCAAACCGGAGCGAATACCGTTGTAGCGCTGCACATCGCCTACGCCCTGAAACAGCGCACTGAAGTCAAGCCCTTTGAAGTCGGCCGACAGCGAGAAGCCGTAATAATAACCGGGGATGGTTTTGCCCAGGTAAGTCCGGTCGTTGCTGTTGATAACACCATCGGGTATGGGGCTGTAAAATTCTTTTACCCCGCTTCTCGGGTCGCCGTAAACATCCACGAAGTACATGTCTCCCGGCTTGTACTGGTAGCCGGCAGCCGGGTTGGTCTTGTTTTGACCGAGGCTGGCGTCGGCATATTTCTGGCGCCAGGCATCAATCTCCGCCTGGTTCTGAAAAATGCCGCCCACTTTGTGTCCCCAGAGGTAGAACATAGAATAGCCCTGCTCAACGCGGCCGCCCTCGCCGCCGATAGGTGTGCCTTCGTTCAGCTTCAGCACCCGGTTTTTTACCGTGGTCAGGTTGCCGTTGAAGTTCAGGCTTACCTCGCCAAAACGTTTGCTGTATCCCAGTTGGAATTCAAAGCCGCTGTTCTTTACGCTGGCTACGTTCAGGTCGGCGGCATCTTGAATACCGGTGTTCGGCGGCAGTGAAACCGTTTGAATAATGTCAGAAGTGGTTTTATCATAGTACTCTGCCGTAAAGGTCAGGTTGCGGAAAAGCACGGCGTCGAAGCCCACGTTGATCGTTTTTACCTTTTCCCAGGTGAGGTCGGTGTTGGCAAAGCCTGGCAACGCAGCGCCCAGTTGCACGCTGCCTACATTGTTGCCGTTGCCTGAGCCAAACGAATAATCGGGACTGCCCAGAACGGTGGTCAGGAACTTGTAGTAACCGGCCGACTGAAAGTTGCCCAATTTGCCCCAACCGCCCCGCAGTTTCAGGTCGTTGACCCATTGGGTTTTAGGAAAAAAAGCTTCCTTGCTGATGCGCCAGGCCGCGGCAAACGAAGGAAAGTTATCCCATTTGTTGCCAGGTGCCAGGCGAGACGAGCCATCGCGGCGCACCGTGGCATCGAAGTAATATTTATCGCGGAATTTATAGCTCATCCGTCCGAGATAACCAATCAGCGCATCTTCCTGCAAAATGCCCTGGAAGCCGTTCACATTCGGCGGACGGTTGGCGATGCCCCAGTATTGCGGGTCCACATAATTGACCTGGCCGCTGAGGTCAACAATGTCCCAACGGGCAAACTGCTCGGAGGCGCTCAGCAACAGGTCGAAGTTGTGATCGGCATTGATGGTGCGGTTAAAGTTTACGATCAGCTCTTTGTTAAGATTGGTGGTGCGGGTGTTGCGTTTGCCCAGGCTGCCTTTGGAAAATTCATTCATGGTATTGCCATAAGGCGCACTCAGGGGCTGGCGAAACTGCCAGGCGTCATTATTTTGAAATTCTTCCCTGAAGTTGAGGAAGTAGTTGCCACCCAGCACGCCCCTGATACGCAGCCCTGCGATGGGTTCCACCTGCAGGTACGCATTGCCCAGGGCATTGAGCTGGTTGTAGCTACGCTTGTTCAATTTCATCAGCGCAAAAGCATTGTAGCGAGACTGCTCGCCCCAGAGCAGCCGCGAGTTTTGCAGAATAAACGGCGCACCCGGATCCAGCTTGCTGGGGTCGTGCGCCGGATTTTTTATGATGGTGCCGGTGCCGGTTGGGGCAAACCCGTAGGGGCCATTCGGATCGTAAATCGGTTGAAACGGAACCGTTGACATCATATCTGTCAGGCTGCCGCTGGTGTTGTCCAGCGCATCCTGCTGCACGAGGCGCAGCGTCAGGCCGGCCGAAAAATATTTCGAGATCCTTGATTCAATGTTCGTGGCAATAGAGTAACGCTGCAGGTGGTTGCCCTTCAGCGGGCTTTCCTGCTTGGTGTAGCCACCCGAAAAATAATAGGTAAAGCCTTCGCTGCCGCCCGATACTCTTGTATTGTAATCGGCGATCATGGCGTTTTTGTTAATGAGTTCCTTCTGCCAGTCGTAAGTCGGTGCATTGCCCATATACTCGGGGCTGTTTTCGTTATAGCGGGGTCCAAAGCGGTCGCCAAAGGGCCGTAGCACGCCATTCTGAAACTCGGGGTTGTTGGCATAAGCTTCGCGAAGCAACCCAAAATATTGCTGCGTGTTTAAAACGGGGATTGTTTTGGGAAGATTCTGAACGCCATACGATGCCGTGAACTCGACTCTTGGTTTTCCGGTGCGGCCCTTTTTTGTGGTGATGAGGATAACGCCGTTAGAGGCCCGCACACCGTAGATAGCGGCGGCAGATGCGTCTTTCAGCACCGAAATGGATTCGATATCGGCTGGGTTGATCAGTGTAAAAATATTGACGTTGCCGCGGTTGTCGCCCGTGGCACCACCCATTGCACCGGCACCACCTTCGTAGATGGGCACACCATCCACCACATACAACGGTTCGGCAAATCCCATAGTGTTTACCCCACGTATGCGAATGGTGGGCCTGGCGCCTGGCTGTCCCCCGCCCGATGCGATAAATACCCCGGCTGCCTGGCCTTGCAGCGCCAGCTCCGGCGACATGGCCGTAGAGCGTTCAATTTCTTTGGTGCCCACCGTACTCAAGGCGCCGGTAACGTCTTTTTTCTGGCGGGTGCCATAACCAATCACGACTACTTCGTTCAGGCTGGCATTGCGGGCCTGAACAGGGATGGTCAGTGGCGTGCTGCCGGTAACCGGGACCTCCTGCGACAGGTAACCCACGGCACTAATCTGCAGCACATCGCCACGGGCGGCGATGATAGAAAAGTCACCATTTTCATCAGTAGCGGTGGCCCGGTTGGTTCCCTTCACGGTTACCGTTATACGTGGTATGCCTGCGTTGGAGGTACTGTCGGTAACCCGGCCGCGAACGGTTTGCTGCGCAAAAAGATCCTGATTAGAAAAAAGCAGGAGAAATAGTGTGAAGACAAAAAAGCAGGAACGGGAAAAAGCAGTAAATTTTCGATCCATTGCAAGCGGTTTTGATGAAGAATAATTATGGTTTGCAGAAACAATAGCAGACATAGCATTTTGCAATCTGCATGAAAAATAAAAAGCTTCGCATCGTTTGGTGTCCTCTACTGTCCTTATTAAAATAAAAACCACAACGCCGGTTTTGCGCTCTTTATACCCGCTGCACCAAACACATTGGCTGTTCTGAGATTAATCCTTACTTTCCTGTTCTTAAAGGCTGCTATCTATGTCTTTACCACTTGAAATTGGCCTGGATGATACGCCGGTTCCAAAATACCTGCAGGTTGCCAATGCAGTTATGGAGGCTATTCGCCGGGGAGAATTAAAAAAAGGCCAGAAAATTCTTTCGATAAACGAGTTGAGCGAAGAGTACCTTATTTCGCGGGTAACTGTGGAAAAAGCCTATAACCTGCTACGGGAACAAGGCACCATCGTGCCCGTAAAAGGAAAAGGTTATTACATTAACAACACCTGCATTAGCGGGCCTATACGGGTGCTGCTCCTGTTCAACAAACTAAGTGAGTATAAAAAGCAAATCTACACAGCCTTCATCCGGCAGCTTGGCGCCAATGCGGTGGTGGACCTTAAAATTCACCACTTCGATACACAGGTGCTGCGAACCCTGGTCGAAAGTCATATCAATGACTACAATTATTTTGTTGTCATGCCTTACTTCTATGACCATCCGGCAGAGGCCGTGGCTGTGATGAAGAGCATACCGCCGGAAAAATTGATCCTGCTGGATAATAAGATAACAGACGTTGACCTTAAATGCGGCGCCGTTTACCAGGATTTTGAAAATGACATTCGCACAGGATTGGAAGAAGCCCTTCCATTGCTGAAAAAATACGACCGGCTGTTTATGGTGTACCCTACCATTATTCCGTTTCCGCCGGAAATTGTCAAAGGCTTCCGCAAGTTCTGCATGCAGAATTTTTTCAAAGGCTTAGTGATAAACGACGTAGCCATCGACACCGACGTGGTTAAAGGCGATGTGTATATCGTAAAAGAAGAAACAGATTTGGCTAACCTGATAAAAATCTGCAAGCGAAAAGCGCTGAAGATCGGCCAGGACGTCGGCATCATCTCGTACAATGAAACGCCATTAAAAGAAGTTTTGCTCGATGGCATTACAGTGATCTCAACCGATCATGCGCTGATGGGTCGCACGGCCGCCGATCTTATCCTTCGCAACAGCCGGGAGAACATTAAAAATCCGTTTTCGCTGATCAGGCGCCACTCTCTATAGCCAAAATCTTGGCCCGGACAGACAAGGCAGTTGGCTGACAGCAAGTATTTTACCGCGTGTCATTACCTGTCCTGCCCTACAATTTGCAAAAAGTTGCTAACCTAGCCAACCGTCAATGCCCGGGTGTGAAAAAGTTTCAATCGCATGAAGTCATTTTCTTTTTTACTTCTTTGTTTGCTGTTGTTGTCTTGCAAAGAGCCGAACACCTTGTTCAAAAAGATCGCTCCTTCGCACAGCGGTATCCACTTTAGCAACACCATCACCGAAAGCGATAGCACCAATCCGCTGGATATGGAGTTTCTGTATAATGGCGGCGGGGTGGCAGTAGGCGATTTTAACCGCGACAGCCTGCCGGATTTATATTTTACGGCCAGCCAGGTTGAAAACAAGCTTTACCTCAACAAAGGTTCTTTGTCATTTAAAGATGTAACAACCGCGGCCGGCGTTGGTGGTAATGGACGATGGTGCAATGCTGCATCGGTAGTGGATATTAACAACGATGGCTGGCAGGACATTTATGTGTGCGCCTCCATCAAGAAAAATCCTGCCGAACGAGCTAATCTACTTTATATCCATCAAGGCCTGGATAAAACCGGCACTCCGCGTTTTAAAGAAATGGCGAAGGCCTACAACCTTGCCGACACGGGCATGTCGGTACATGCTGCTTTTTTCGACTACGACCGCGACGGCGACCTGGATGTGTACCTGCTTACCACCAAACTGGCGCAGCGCAATAGCACCCGCTTTGATGGGGGCACGCCCGAAAACACCGCCCCGCTTTGCGATAAACTGTACCGCAATGAAGGCCCCGACTCGCTGGGTCATCCCTGGTTTACCGACATTACCAAAGAAGCAGGCATTAAAGACGAAGGCTATGGGCTTGGGGTAGCAATTGCCGACCTTAATAACGACGGATGGAAAGACATTTATGTTACCAACGATTTTTATGGCAGCGACAACCTGTATATAAACAACGGCAACGGCACCTTTACCGACAAGGTACGGACCTGCTTTAAGCACACCTCGCAAAACGCTATGGGCAACGACGTGGCCGACATTAACAATGACGGCCTCAACGACATTATTGCGGTGGACATGAACCCCGAAGACAATTTTCGGAAAAAGAAAAACCTGAGCGGAGCCAATTATTTTTTATATCAGTCTTTTTTACAAAACGGCCTGGTGATTCAGTACGTTCGAAACACATTGCAGTTAAACAACGGCTTATTCAACCTCGATACCGGCAAACAATTACTGCCTTCATTCAGCGATATTTCGTTTTATGCCGGCGTGGCTGAAACTGACTGGAGTTGGAATCCTTCGCTGGCCGATTTTGACAATGATGGCTGGAAGGATCTCCTCATTACCAATGGCTATCCGAAAGATGTAACCGACCATGATTTTGCGGCGTTCCGGGCTAACTCCTCGGCCACTATACCAAAAAAGGAATTGCTGGAACAGATTCCGCAAATTAAAGTGCCCAACTACGCCTATCGCAATACCGGAAAGCTGCAGTTTCAGAATGTAACGAAAGACTGGGGATTAGACCAGCCTTCGTTCTCGGATGGTGCCGTGTATGTTGACCTCGACCGCGACGGCGATCTTGATTATGTAGTCAACAACATTAACGAAGCGGCTTTTGTTTATCAAAACCGTGCTAGAGAAGTTAACGGCCACCACTTCCTTCAGGTCCGGTTTCGGGGCAGCGAAAAAAACAGGACAGGAATTGGCGCCATCGTGGAGCTTTACCAGGGAAAAACGGTGCAGACTATGGAAAACTCGCCCTACCGCGGCTACTTGTCGTCGGTAGAAGACGGCTTGCATTTTGGGCTGGGGACGAAAGCTTTTATTGATTCGCTGGTAGTGAAATGGCCCGATGGAAAACAGCAGGTCATAAACAAACCGGCAGCCGATAGAACCGTCTATGTGAACTACCGCCAAAGCACCCCGCAGATTCAACTACCGGCTTACAATCGGACAACGGCATTGTTTGCCAATATTACCCGCCAAACCGGCATTGATTACCGGCACAACGAGTTTGACTTTATTGACTTTAACCAACAACGGCTGCTGCCACACAAGCTTTCGCAGTACGGCCCCCCGGCGGCTGTGGGCGATGTGGACAACAACGGACTGGACGATTTCATTATTGGCGCATCAGCCGATCACCTGGGCACTTATTTTCTTCAACAGCCGGGCGGTAATTTTTTGCAGAAAGAGCTGCCACCGGCCACCGGCACCGATGCCCGCCGCCCGGAGATGACGGGTCTCCTGCTTTTTGATGCCGATGAAGATGGCGACCTTGATCTGTACACGTGCAGCGGCAGCACCGAGTATGCACCCAATACCAAAAACTATCAGGACCAGTTTTATCGAAATAACGGAAACGGAAATTTTGTACACGACGCCGCTGCAACGCCTCAAAATTTTACCAGCAAAAGCTGTGTGAAGGCGGCCGACTTTGACGGCGACGGTGACCTTGACCTCTTTGTTGGCGGACGGGTAAAACCGGAGCGTTACCCCGAACCCGTGAGCAGCTTTTTATACCGCAACGACACGAAAAACGGGGAGGTAATTTTTACCGATGTCACCGCGCAGGTAGCGCCGCTGCTGGCCAACATTGGCCTGGTGTGCGACGCGGTATGGACCGATTTTGACAACGACGGTCGGCCCGACCTGATACTGGCCGGCGAATGGATGCCCCTTAGTTTTTTAAAAAATTGGGGGGGCCGCTTCAGCAAGCTGGCAACTGGTTCGATACAAACAAAAACCGGTTGGTGGAACAGCCTTACGGCCGGCGACTTCGACAACGATGGTGACATGGATTACATTGCGGGCAACCTTGGACTAAACTCTTTTTTGCGGGCGTCTGAAAAAGAGCCGGTGGGCCTGTATGCCGCCGACTTTGACGAAGATCCGGCGTTTGATGCGGTGACGACCATGTTTTTGCCCGCTGCCGATGGCAGCCGGAAAGAATTCCCGGTGCACCAGCGCGACGAAATGGTAAAGCAGATGATAAGCACCCGCCGCAAATTTCATGGCTATAAAAGCTATGCGATGGCCGATATCAATGCCTTGCTTACGAAAGCCGCACAACAAAAGGCCATAAAACTTAAGGCCAACTATTTTGAAAGTGTGTATATCGAAAATAAAGGCAATGGAGCCTTTGGCATGACGCCGTTGCCGGTAGCGGCGCAACTGGCGCCGCTGAACGGCCTGGTAGCCGAAGACGTGAATGCCGATGGGTATTTGGATGTAGTGCTTAACGGCAATGACTTTGGCAACGAGGTAGCCAATGGTCGCTACGATGCCATGAACGGACTTGTTTTGTTGGGCGATGGCACCGGCCGGTTTCGGGAACTACCGCTGCCGCAAAGCGGCTTTTATGTACCGGGCGACGCCAAAGCACTGGTAAAGATCATCATTAACAACAAGGCCTGCCTGGCCGCCACACAGAACCGCGACCGGTTGCAGGTCTTTGCCCCGCAGCAACAACCAGAACTTATCCGCCTGAAAAACGATGACGCTGCAGCCTGGCTCTTGCTGAAGAACGGGAAAAAACAAAAAGCAGAGGCATCCTGGGGTACGTCTTTTTTCTCGCAATCGTCACGTTTTTTAGTAGCCGGCCGGCAGGTAACGGCAGTGGAAATAATAAACCGCAAAGGCGAAAAACGGCTGGTGAATGTTGCTGGCCGGTAAAAAATCGGTAAAAAAAATTGCGCGGCAAAAGAGCAGCCGCCAACAACGAGGACACACAAGGACAATTCTCTCTATCACTCGCTTTACATTTAAAACAGAAGCCACAGGGCAACGTACATGCCGTGTTTCAACCGGCCATTAGCGCTATTTCCTGCTTCTGCTTCGGCCGGTGCGCCCTAAGGGTGGGAACGGGGTGAATGCACTCGTGGCCGAAGGATAAACAAGCAACCCTGTGGCAGCCCGGAAGTAATCACACAAAACTAAACGACGCATGAAACATTTTTTGCTTCTACTCTTTTTCTTTGCTGGCCTTTTTACCTCTGCCCAAACCATCTACCCCATACCAAACGGGCTAATGCCTTCCAATGAATACGACGTAACGGTTAACGGGAAAAAAGCCTTTGTGTACGCATCGCCGGTACCGGCCGCTTACTGCTCGTTTGAAATGAATGGCCCTGTGGATGTTATCATCAAGGCTGCCCGCGACGTAAAATGGGTGGATGTACGCCCCTTCTCTGCCGGGGTGAAAGCAACTTTCCGCGACAGCATCATCCGGCTTCGGTTAACAAAGCCGCAGCAGGTAAGCATTGAGCTGAACGGAAGCATAAAAACGCCTTTGTTTCTTTTTGCCAACGCTCCCGAAAAAGCGAAGACTGCCCGCAACCAGCCAAACGTGATTTTTTTTGAAGCCGGAAAAATTCATTACCCTGGCATAATTAACCTGCAAAGTAACCAGACCGTGTATGTAGAGGGTGGTGCGGTAGTGGTGGGCGTGATAAAGGCGAAAAATGCCAAAAACATAAAAATCCTTGGTCGCGGTGTTTTCGACGGAACGTACAACAACCGCCTAAACGATTCGCTGCTAAAGCAACTAAAAGACACCGCGGCCTTAAAGATGATGAAGGGAAGTTACCATCGTTTTCTGGAATTTGTTGATTGCGAAAATGTGACGGTAGAAGACATTACGCTGCACAACAGCACATCGTGGCAGGTGGTTCCCATCAACTGTACCAATGTAATCATCAGTCATGTGAAGATTGTTAGCGACCAGGCAAGCGATGACGGCATTGATGTGGTGCGCAGCAAAAATGTACACATCCGCAACAGCTTCATCCGCACCAAAGACGACAATGTAGTGATCAAGGCCCACATGAACTACCCGGCAGACGTTCCGGTAGATGGCGTATTGGTGGAAGACTGTATTTTTTGGAATGCACTTTGGGGCAATGCACTTGAAATTGGTTTTGAACTGAACGCCGCCGAAGTCAAAAACATCGTGTTCCGCAACTGCGATGTGATTCATGTAGAAGCCGGCGCGGTGATCAGTATTCACAATGCCGGAACCGGCCATGTAAAGAACGTAACCTTTGAAAACATCCGAATTGAAGATGCCCGCCAAAAACTGTTCGACCTGGCCATCTTCCGGTCGCAGTATTCCGG
The DNA here is from genome assembly GCA_965365435.1 of uncultured Flavisolibacter sp. Lineage (GTDB taxonomy): Bacteria > Bacteroidota > Bacteroidia > Chitinophagales > Chitinophagaceae > Flavisolibacter. The sequence continues at coordinate 39,514 of CBDUBQ010000015.1, read as the reverse complement.
CGATGGCACCCACGACCCCGATGAGCACAAGCGGATGTACCTGAATGGCGCCTGGGACGGTGTGCTGGCCGTGCCGGCAGGGCAAAAAACCTACCATGCCAATTTCCGGGGCCGCATTTCCGATGTGGTGCTAAAGAACATTCAAGTGGTTGACGGGCTTTTCCCTTACTCCATTTTTTACGGCTTTGATGAGGAGCACAATGTCAGTAACGTCACCATCGAAAATTTATCGGTTGGCGGCCGGAAAATCCGGCAGCTTGCAAAAGCAAAATTTTACCAGGAGAATACAAAAAACATTGTCCTGAAATAAGTTCGGAAAGTGGTAATTTATCGTGGCATGAATCGTAATTCCATAATTAACGGACTACTGGCAACAATGGCAATGGTGGCGAGCCACTTAAATTATGCCCAAACGGTAATGCCCCTTTACACCGACAGCATACCCAATGCTATTGCAGGGCCCGACGAAGAAAAATGGGAGATCAACAAAGATAGTGTGCTCATCATCAGTAAGGTGAGCCGGCCCACGCTTACCGCTTACCTGCCGCCAAAAAACAAGTGCACCGGCGCAGCGGTTATCATTTGTCCTGGCGGTGGGTATTGGGTGCTGGCGGCCGGTCACGAAGGCGCCGATGTGGCCCTGCGATTCAACGAAATGGGCGTGGCGGCTTTTGTGCTGAAGTACCGGATTCCCGAAGACAAAACCATGCGCAACAAAAGCATTGGCCCTTTGCAGGATGCCCAACGGGCTATTCAACTGGTTAGGGAAAACGCGAAGAAATGGAAGATTGATCCAAATAAAATCGGCATGATGGGATTTTCGGCCGGCGGCCACCTGGCTTCAACGGCCGGTACCCATTTTCAGCAGGCTTACATCCCTAACGAAAAAAACACATCGTTACGTCCGGACTTTCTCGTGCTTGTTTACCCGGTGATTTCTTTTACAGATACTACAGCACACACCGGCTCGAAGGAAAAATTATTGGGCAAAAACGCCAGCCCGCAATTAGTTCAGTCGTTCTCCAATGAACTGCAGGTCACGGCTACCACACCGTCTGCTTTCCTAGTGCATGCCAAAGACGATCCGGTAAAGGCACAAAACAGCCAGCTCTTTTACGATGCGCTTCTTCGCAACGGAGTTGCCACAGAATTGTACCTCTACGAAAAAGGCGGACACGGGTACGGCATGTACAACAAAAGCAGCAATGTGCGGTGGATGGATTTGTTGGAAAGCTGGCTGAAAAAACAAACAATCATTGGCAAAAATTAGTGTCCGGAAAACCTCTTTATGGAAGACCGACACCCGAGGATTTTGACCACGGCGAGTGGTTTAATACCGAAGTGTTGCCTCCTCTTCTTTTTTCTTCAACATCAATAGCAGAATCGAGCAGTTCGTTCTGAGGTGCAACGTAGGTATTCAACTTCAACGATCCGTTTTTCGTATGTGCATCAAAAATGAAGAAAAGCGGTTTACCTTAACAGTTCTCAAAACCACCCGAAGTGGGCCAGGTAGTGGGTAGTGTACTGCTTTCTTGCTTCAGGCAAATGCCTATAGTTTAATAGCTGACATACATATGCTCAATTCAACAAGTGCGAGTCCGGACGAATTCGCAGACTGCGTTTCAAAATCAGTTAATCCCTTGTGCGATTTTTTGGCGGAGAAAAGGGTCGAACCGATGGCCTTACCTGCATGGCCGCCTCTTTCCTGCTGTTTGCCACCCTTGCGCCGGCCAGGGTTGGTGAGCAAAACAAAGCTGCGGCGGGCACCCCCGCCCCCACCGCATCGGCCTACCGCGACAAACCTTTTTTAGCCGGCATGTTTTATCTCTTCCTTGTTGGCCTTTCGTTTTTTCAGCTCTTTAGCGTGGTACCCGCTTACTACAAAACCGAGCTGCAGTTGAGCGAAGCCACCATTGGCGGCATACTGGCCATGAATGGCCTGCTGATTGCGGCTATTGAAATGGTGCTGGTGTACAAACTGGAGAACCGCCGCAACTCGCTGCTGTACATCCTTTGCGGCGCCCTCTTGATCGGCCTTTCTTTTCTGCTGCTCGGCGCCGGAAAAACGGCCACCATTGCCGTTGCCAGCATGGTGGTGGTCACGTTTGGCGAAATGTTCCTGTTTCCTTTCCTGAATAATTTTTGGGTAAACCGCAGCACCGAAGCCAACCGCGGACAATACGCCGCTCTTTACACCATGGCATTTGCGCTGGCTACGGTGCTGGCCCCTACGCTGGCCACACAGGCCGCCGTCCGCCTGGGCTTTCCGGCTTTGTGGGTCATTGATTGTTTTCTCTGCACCTTTGCCGCCCTTGGGTTTTATCATCTCAAAAAAAGTCTGACATGAAAACGTTTCTCCGCGATATACAAATTCGATGGTCCGACCTGGACCCCAACTTTCACCTGCGGCATTCGGTGTATTACGACTGGGGTGCGTTTTGCCGCGTGGAGTTTTTAAACGAACATGGCCTGACGGCCGATGTGATGATGCAGTTGCAGTTTGGTCCCATCCTTTTCCGCGAAGAATGTGTGTTTCGCCGGGAGATTAAAAGCGGCGATGCGGTGCGGATGACACTCGAAGTGGTTAAGTCCAGAAGAGATTATTCCCGCTGGAGCATCCAGCACCGGATTACCAAAAACGAAGGCATTCTTTGTGCGGAGCTGAATGTGGACGGCGCCTGGATGAATCTTGTGCAACGCAAGCTAATGTCGCCGCCGCAGAAGGTGGTGGAGGTGTTTGAGCAAATGCCCAGGGCGGAGGGGTTTGTGTGGTTGTGAGGCGAAAGCTCAAAAGTTTATAGCGTAAGCGACGTCATTTTTTTTGAAGGCGGATGGTTGTGCCCTCGCGAACTACGCTGTTGATGGAGACCCTATAGCCGATTTCGGTAGCCCGAAGAGCCATATTGTTCAGGCCATTTCCACGTTTCAACGTTGCGTTGTCGAATCCTCGGCCATCGTCGGCAATTACGATGGAGAGCTTTCCGGTTTCTCCTTGAAAATGGAGTGTGAGGTTTTTTGCTTCTGCGTACTTGATGCTGTTGTTAATAGCTTCTTTAAGGATCATGTGTAGATTGCGCTTTTCCTCTTTGCCTAACCGGCTGCCAGTCGAGGCGGGGTCAGTTTGAACTGTAAAGGAAATTTGATTGGCCTCGCAAAGCGGATGCGCAAACCGGGAGATGCGGTCTGCCAGTTCGCCAACGGTGTCTTTGTGGTCGTCCAGTATCCAGATAATATCCCGGATGCCGGCCACTGCTTCCTGGGCGCCTTGGTTAATCTGTTTCAAATAGCGATTGGTGCTATCTTCCATAAGGGCCAGATGGGTGTAAATGTTAATGCTGTTCATGGTGCTGCCAAGGTCGTCGTGCAGATCGCGGGCCAGGCGGCGGCGGATGTTTTCTTCCCGCCGGTACTGGCGAATGCGAAAGCGGTAGAGCTGATAAACAGCGACGGTAAAAAGAAGAACCATTAGACCCCAGAACAGTTTTGTCTGGTACCATTTGGGTTGAAAATACAAGGTCAGCTTCACCACCTCGGAAGGCACGCCGTCTTCGTTTATAGCTTTCACCCAAAGGGTGTAAGTTCCAGGCGCATGACTGATTAAAGAAATAAAGTTCTGTGTGCCGATGCTGATCCATTGGCCACTTTCTTCTGCTATACGGTAAGCGTACTGTGTGCGGTCGGGGTTTCTGTAATTCAGCCCGGTAAAACGGATGGTAGTTTGCACCACATTGTTTTCGATGGTAATTGCCTGCATTTGCAGATTGGCGGTATCGGTGGTGAAGCCGTCGGATGTTTTCATTTCAACATTAGTGAAATAAAGCTTTGGCGGCGTAGTGTTAGCCGTGAAGTTGGCCGGATCGATGACGGTAAATCCGTTGACGCCACCAGCGTAGATTTTTCCTTCTGCCCTGGTGCCGCTCACCTCCTCAAATGCGTTGGAATGCAAGCCATCGTTCTGGTAGTAGCGGGTGATTTTGGCTGTTGCAAGATCAATCCGGGATAGGCCGTTGTTGGTGGTGACAAGTAAGGCGTTACCCAGCAAGGGATAGATTTGATAGACACCGTTATTTGATAATCCGTTTTCGGTATTGAATACTTGTTTAACCGAAAAATCACTTCTTAGCTGAATGATACCCGAGCCATAAGAAGCAACCCAGTAGGAGCCGTTAACTTCACACATATCGAAAAACAGTTTATATGGTTCCCGACTGTTCTTTTCGCTTATTACGACTTCTTTTTTTGACTGCAGATCCGGTGAAAGTATCGAGATCGTGTTATCTGACAAAATCCAGAAACGGCCCTGACTGTCTCGAAAAATATTGTTGACAATTGCTGTCGTGAGCAGCGTAGGACTGTTTTCCGGATTCAGGTTTTTAACCCAATGTTTTGTCGGATTCCATAGTAATAACCCCCTGTTGTTCTCTGTGCCAAGGATGACAAGTGTGTCGTTTACGAATAAATGACTATTGATAGAATAGGAAGCGTACTGTTTGAATTCGGGATATACCTTATCAATTGGTATTATCTTCCTACTATCAAAAATGAACAAACCATCAGGTCTTGAGACATGTATTTTTTTGTTGTGATCGGTAAAAATGTGTTGATACAAATGCGTCTCATCATGAAGCACATATTTGCCGATGGCGGTGTTGATTTGGACAAGTCCGTTTCGAAGTCCAACTAAAATGTTGTTTTTGCCGACAGGAGCTACAGCAAAAACATGACTTAACCGAACAACGGAAAGAGGATCATGACTGAAATAGTGAAAAGGTGTTTTCTTGCCACTGATATATCCTAACCCTTGCTGGCATCCCAGCCACAAGTCACCTTCCTTGTCTTGGTATACGCATGATACAGATGACAGCCAATCGGTTTCGCGGGTTTCGGATTTGTCCTTCAACACATAGTATTGCAAAAGAGTACTATCAAACCGATAAAGGCCATTGTAGCCGGCAATGAGAAATTCACCGGTTGCCATCCGGCTGATCCAGTCAATATTTTCAAAATTTAAAGTAGGTAGAGAGAAACATGGCGAACTGTCCACATTGACATTATAACCTTTTTCATATGTAACTTCCCGTAGACCTTGCGAAGTAGCCAGCAGTAGGTGGCCTGGAGCTAAAAAAACGCCACTTGAAATACGGATTTCGTTCATTTGTTTGTGATCATTCAATTCAGCCAGACTAATTGTTTTAAGAAGCGCTTTCGTAGCTTGCTGGTAAATGCAGATGCCATAGCCTCCGTAACAAACCCAGACATTTCCACGTTCATCCTGGTACATAGACCGTACAGCAAAATCAGTTAGCATGTGACGTTTTGAAGAAACTAAAGGGCTGTTTAAAAACCGATTTTCTCTGCTATCGTAAATACGTACTCCTGTGGATGTGCCGATCCATAATTCGTTACCACACATCAGCATAGAGAGGTTGTAGTCTTCCCTGCCGAGATCGGGTATTGTGATACTCTTTTCGACTTTACCGGTCACTGTACTGATGCCGTTGATTTTGCGTCCCGTTGGCAAAGCCCAAAGTAAATTCCTTGCCTTATCTTCGATAATCTCTCGTACATCTGTGCCTCCTAAACGATGTTCAGGAGGAGAGATGTTCGAATAGTTCACAAAGCGTTTTCCATCGAATCGGCAGATGCCGTCCTGATTGGCTATCCAGCTAAATCCCCATCTATCCATTAAAATTTTTCTTACATTGTAGCTGCTCAGTCCCTCGTTTTGCGTAAATTTCCTGACAACAACGGTATCGTTTGACTGAGTGTGTGCCGAAGTCATCACCGCCAACAAAAAAATCAAAATGCCAACAGCATGCCGCATAAAAAAAACAAATGGGTAATTGTATTTCTAATTTATGCTGATTTTAGAAAAGGTGCCGACGTCGTTGATTTTTTTTCTGTCACAAAGGAAATGAAATCGGCATTAAATCAAATGTTCAAAGACATCATAACCGTACCTATTCCACAAGGTAGAGCAAAAATGTATGTATTAATGAGTGGGCTTGACTACCGATCTGCCGATGGGAAAATCACGCAAAGCAAGACTTTGCTATTTAAAATTGGGAATGAGCGAGGTAGCGGCAGCAATCAAATCTGTCATTGCAAGGTCATCGATAGCAGCGAAGTTGAAACAGGCAGCGATGCCGGTGAGCCAATCGTTCAAAAGCCGGATTTGCTAACGGCAATTCTAAAAGACTATGTGCCGGTAGATGCAGATGAAGAAGTATTTTTCATTACCTGGGATCATGGGTCTGCTTTTGGTATCTTCAGGGATCTGGCAGCTGAAGTAGTGGCTGTGCCTGAACCGTTTTACACCCATCTTGAAGAATATCCCTACTTGTCCCTTTTTTGGCGTACGGCTTTGAGTAGAGATGAATCATTGAAGGAGTTAGCGCAAAAAGAGGCAAAAAAAGGAAAAAAATTGCTGTTTCAGATCGGTCACACATTTTACCTGGAAATACCAGGGGTGCAGAAAAAGAGTGATTTTGCAGAAAAGCTAGGCCTTGGCGAGTTGTTGCTTTATAAAAATGTGGACGGCAGTTATACAACCAAAACGCACCAGCCCGAAACGAGTGGCTTGACAGGCCAACCGTTTGCCCCATTACAAGTCGAAGAGGCACGGGAAATCCTGCATAACGAAGAATTGGCAGACGTTCTCGCCCACTGGTTAAATGGCAGAAAGGTCGGTGTGCTTCTCATGATGAATTGTTGGATGATGAACTTGCATACCATGTATAGCTTGCGAAAGACAGTGCAGTGTCTGGTTGCTCCACAAGGCGACATTGGTACGCCTGGCTACAACTACAAAAATATTCTGCGTTATCTATTTAATCCTGAAAATCTTTTTCTATCGCCGCAAGATCTAGCTGTGCGGTGTGTAACTTCTTCTGAAAAAAAACGCATGCGAAAGCTTTCGATTCAACTGCGCTCAGATGGCGAGGACAAGGTTGATTGGTGGAAAATATTTGCAATGGATTTAGGGGTTAAAGATGAACAAGGAGATTGCATTTTATTATCCCAAATAAAAATGCTTAAAATGATCATTAGCAAATTGGTGGAAACAACTTTTGAGATATCCGACGTGCAAACACAAGCCGAGGCAATAGAAGGCATTAATTTGTACAAAGGTTTTCGACTGGTCAGTTATGATTTTACAAAAGCTAACATAAATGACGAAAAAGAAGTTTTTCAAATTGATATTGTCAATTGGCTATACGCTTTGCATTATTCAGGCTTAAGTGTTCGTGACGGCTCATTTCATCCCTTGCATTCCGACCTAAAGCAAAATATTGCAGACTTAGTTGATGAAATCAGAAACAACAGGCTTTTGCTGGCACAGACTAAAGGGCAGAAAACATACCCGCCTAATGCGGCAATCTTAGCCTATCCACCGACAGGCTATGGACTATTTTTTCCCATCTACGAATGCAATAGTAAGAACCTTGCTGAAAACATACGGAAAGATTCTCTGTTGAAAGAAGTGTTGGAAGCATGGCCTCGTTTCATCAGATCCGTGTATTCTCCCAGCCTTTGGCGCTCATACGTTGAAACATGATTTATTGATCGGCAGAAGAAGTTTGCAGACCGGACTGCTCTTCTCCGGTGGTTTTGCCTTTCGTAAGCGCATGGCCACTCTCGCGTTTCTTTCCATTTGTTTTAAAAACGAGGTCCCTTCTATTTGTTTGCAACTTGACCGCGTCCTCATCGTCAGGATCAATGAAAAGAAAAAAACCGGTGGAAAATAGACTTTTGAAATTGGGCTTATCAAACTCGAACGCGCCAAGTGTTTTGAAATCTGATTCTGTTTCCCCAATCGCAAGGTTAGCGTCATCTGTCATTAAGGTAGCTGTTAGGTGCATTACAACTGTATCTTTGCCGGCCGCATTCTTTCCTTTGCTAAACTTCAAATCAATCGTTGATCGGTCCAATTCAATGAGACCATTTTTTCGAACGCCAAATTCGTCCTTTGTAAGCTTAATTTTTGCCATAATTGTTCTTTTTGGAAATTTAAAAGTTGTTTACTATTAATCAGTTTAGTCAAATTCTTTGTGTGCAAACATTTCAAGAAAAGTAGCTGAACCTACTGCCGTCAAAGCAAGCCCTTCAAATCTACATTCTTTTTTATTGAAAAATAAAAAATTTGTATATGAGCAGCCGTTCAATTTGGTCGATGTGTACAGAAGCTACTCCCTGAAGAACAATGAGTTGATGCGTTTGTCCACCGTTTTGAGGACTATTAATACACTAGGTAAAAAAATGGGCGACACCCTTACTTATCCCCCAGTTATACGATGTCAGAAAATTTCCTTCCTCATTGCAGTATCCTTACCTCCACCCGCCGGTTTTGTGCTTTGGCCGCCGGTGTTTTGCCGTCTATCAGCGGATCGTTGTCGGCCACAGCACTGACCTGCATCCGGTTTTCGGCAATACCTTTTTGCAGGAAAAAAGTTTTCACAGCATTGGCTCTTTTTAGCGACAGCAGTTCGTTAGCCGCCGCCGGTCCGGTATTGTCGGTATGGCCGGAGATGGCAATTTTCAGGTCGGGATGCTGGCGCAATACGGTGGCAAAATACGAGAGCTTGGCAACATAAACCTCACGGATAGTGGCCTTGCCGGTGGCAAACAAAACGTTCTCGGGAGGCAGGCGGCTGTAGTCGGTTGTTTTTTCCACGACTGTGTCTCTCGCATAAATTTTAAAGCCGGCGTCGGCCGGGGCCACCGGCTTTCTTGTGACCGTATCAACCCTTGTTACATAAACCGTATCGCGAATGAACACGGTGTCTTTTTTTGCCATCTGACCAGCGGCTGCCGTAGCCGCCGGTACCGGTTTGGCCGGTGGCAACGGGTAATAGACAGGGGGAGAATTGTAAGCCGGCCGGGGGTTGTAATAAACCGGTTGCGGATAAACCGGTTGCCGGTAGGCGATCGCTTCCATCCGGTTGGCTGAAAGCTGCCGTTCCAGGCGGGCAATGTCGGCTTGCAAACGTTCGGTTTGCTCCAGGTATAGCTGGTACAACTGCGTGTTGTCCTGTGCAGGCTGCTCAGCGGCACGGTTGGTGGTTCTGGCAGGGGTCGCATTATTGTTAGCCGGTGACGCCGGCGATTTTGCGTTTACTTTTTTTTTAGACGAAGCGTCGCTTTTTAAGCGCCGTTCATTTGTCTGCGTATCGGTTTGCTTTACAGTAGTGTCGTTGGCCACCCGGGCCTCAACGGTGCTGTCTGTGCCGGTGGCCAGGGTGTCGTTTACAACCGTGGAACGCGTCGTACTGTCTTCACCAATTTGGTCGCTGTTGTTTTGTTTTGGAACAAAACCACTGGCATTGTCGGTATTTGTGGCACTATCCATTTTTTGGCGCAGATTGTTCAGCCGGTTGATGAGCGAATCAACCTGGTCGCGTTTCTGCGACAGGCTATCCACCAGTACGCGGTTCACCGAGTCTGTTCTTTTTACATTGGCGATTTTGATCCGTGTAGCCGAATCGGTACTGGGCTGGTTTAACGCTGCCACGTTTGGCGGACGGTTATTCAACGAATACACCGTATCGGTTTTTGGCGGTCCTGCTGGGCCGTAGTAATAATTGTTGTTGACAATGATGACGGGAAAGGTTTGGCTACCGGCGTACACCTGGCCTTTCGAATAATCAACCACCATTCGGTTGGATGCCAGCGTATCGGGCTTTGCAGCCGTATCTGAAGCTGTTTGACTGCGCCGTTGTTGTGCAGCGGCCAGTTCCTGTTCCAGCTCTTCTTTCTCCCGCACCAGCTTTTCATACGCCGTTTCGCTGTCGGTTTCACGGTTGGTCAGCAGGCGCTCTACCTTCGATGGCTTGCCGTAAGTAAAACCAACTTTCAATCCTACAAATACATCGGCTGCTTTGAGATTTTGGTTAAAGGCCATAGAGCCCAGATTATTGCTGCCAAAAAATAATGGCCCTACCCGCATCGACAAACCCAGCCAATTGTCGCGGTAGTTGGTGACGTCTTCTTTGTCAGAAAAAGTATAAGGAAGGTAAATGCCAAAATGCCTCCGTTCGTACCGGGGCGTGATGGAATAATAACCATAATTGTTGAACCGGTAGCCGTTTTTGTTGCCCATTTTCAACGGGCGATAAGCTGTGGCATTTAAAAACAAACCTTTTACAAAACGAATGTCCAACTGCGCCGAGAGAGCACCGGGCAGGTACACATTATACAACCGCGGATCGTTGGGCACCCGCGATACGCGGTTGGCCAGGGCCGTGTCAAATTCCTCCAACGATGAGTAGTCTGCCCGCCGGATATCCCACCCGTTGATCGCTGCATTGAACGAGCTGACATTCGCCGGCTTGTCAAAGGTGAACATCCCTGCATCCAACACCGATACGCCCAACCTGAAAATGTATTTGTTCAGGTCGCGCCGCAGCGCTTCATACGATCGCTCATCATCGTTGCGGATGTACTTAAACTTGTCGAGCTGTCCGCGGTATTCGTACACCAGGCCGGCGTCAAGTCCCAACGCGTTGGCATCCGGTCGAAAACGTTTGTCCACCAGCTTTGTAAAATCGGCGCCTTCATTGTGATTGTAGCGAATGTTGTTGCCGGTGAAGTTAAAGGTGCTGTCGCTGTTTACCTGCAGGCGCAGATCATTCGTAAACAAGTCGAGCGACGACACACCGGCGAGGTATTTTGCCGTGACCGCTCCTTTCAAAAAATGGTTGCCGCTGTTGAACAATACCCGGCCGTAGGTAAGGCCTACTTCAGCCCAGTTGAGCGACCGGAGCGAGATGCCTGAAGCATCAAGGGAACGGTTGGTCAACGGCGGATGATAAAAGTCGTTGAAGGCCAGCTGGGCTACATCCTGGCTGATGTTGCGGCCTTGTATCAGGGAGCGGGATTGAATATTCAACGCCACTGCCGATTTATTGCTCAACGTGGCCATAAAGCTAAGAGGCAACTGCGTACGGTTCGAAATGTTGAAGAATACTTTTTCGCCGCGGGGCAGGTTGGCCTCCGACAGGTATTTTGACCGGAAGGTTTGGTAGTCGCCAAAATTTTTTGTGTTGAATTTGAGCAGCACATTACGGTCGAGCAAAAAATAATTGTTGCTGTAGCGAACATCAGTGCTGAAAAGATTGATGTCGAATTTATGACGGCTGTCCACAATGCTGGCGGGTTGCAGCATTACACCGCTAATGCCGGCATAATTCCCATTATTCAGGCCACTAAAGTTTTGAGCGTACAGCAGCGATACGGCTGCAAAGGAAAAAAACAGGAGTAAATATTTTTTCATCATCGGAAGTTTTTTGGCGTAAATACGGCGGCGTATAAACCGGCTGCGTAATTTGTTTATGCCGGTGAACGGACAAAGGCTGACACGGAAGGCGGGCAGGAAATACCAACAAACAGGTTCTACAATTGTGCCAAAGCAAACTATGTGTGGCTGAATGAATGGGCGAATTCTAAGCGTAGAAAGCCGATGATCAGGAAGTTTTAAAAGAAATTGCGATACCTATCCGGCGGGGTCGAAAATGGTCAGACTGAGTAGTTAATTCGACACGCAGGCTGCTGAAACCCGAAAAGTATAACACATTTTTTATATGTTTTTGGCGGCTGATCCGGTCATTTCTGCCGCTTTTGTCATCCACATTTCGGGCAGATCAGCGCCGCTTCCGGTATCATCAACCATAGCGATCAACGCTTCATTTTAATAACCGAAAAATAGTTTGCACCCATTTTTTGTCCTTCCATTTTGCTGAAGAAAAGTTGCTGCAAGCAACGCAATGGCAGTTAAAATTACTGGCTATTTAAATGGTAAGCCTGCTCAACGGCGGCGTATCAAAACGTGATGCGAAAACCTGCCGTTTGTCTTTTGTGAATTCGTGTTATTGGCGGTGAAGATTGGGCTGGCTTTGCTTAAAAATCTGGAGAAAGTGGTTTAGCCATTCGTTCAGAACAGAACAGATTTAAAATGCAAAAAGCCCCGCAAAAATGCGAGGCTTTTTTTTCGTGGAGGACAACGGAGTCGAACCGATGACCTCTTGCATGCCATGCAAGCGCTCTAGCCAGCTGAGCTAGTCCCCCAATAAGGATGATAAGAACGTTTTCCCTTGCGGGCAGCAAAAATAAGGGCTGCAACAATACGATCGTATAAAAATTTAAGCCACCCGGTAAATTTTTACTTCGGCAAAAAGGAGGTCGTTCCGCGAAGCTACGACCCTGCCAGAGCACCAAACGCCGGCCTCTGATAAAAACGATGTTTTGCCGGCGTACAAAGAGCAACCGGCTGGCACTTTGACATCCATTTTCCGGCATGGCAACGCCTGCGCTGTGGCCAGGCAGCTTACCAAGGAAGGTGCCGGTGCAGCCATTGGCAAATGCCGCCCTCTCCTCTATGGCCGCCGAAGGAATGGGAACATCCCTGCCCTTAAATCCCATCCGGCCCGGTAAAAGCACTGCCCCGGCCCTTTCTCCCCAAATCCCTAAAATTCCCCGCCACTACCGGCTAACTGCTATCTTTGCGGCCTTTAAATAAGCATAAATGAATTTTGACCGGAATACCGTTATTGGCTTTGTGTTGTTGGCCCTGCTTTTCTTCGGGTTTTTTTACTACAACAACAAAGAGCAAAACCGCTACCTGGCTGAAAAGAAAAAACAGGAAGATGTACAAAGGGTAAAAGACAGCACGAAACGTGCCCAGGACTCCCTTGTTGCCTTCCGGAACAAGCCCCTGGCCGACACAGCACGGCAACCGATATCCACGGCTGCCGACAGCGTGGGCTTTTTGCAGGCGCTAAACGGCACCGAAACCACCACCGAGGTGACCACAGACCTGCTGCAAATAAGCTTTACCAACAAAGGCGGCCAGCCTAAAACCGTAGCCCTAAAAGCTTTTAAAGGGCCGGATAGCAGCTATGTGAAGCTGGCCTCATCGGATTTTGATAAGATTATCTACCGGGTTTCGGCCGCGCCAAACCGGGCCTCCACCATCGAAGACCTTTATTTTTCGCCCGCCGAAAAAACCGGAACGGCCGACAGTACGATTGTGACTTACCGGGCCCGCTCCGCCGAAGGGCAGGAGATTGTGCATCAATATGTGGTGAAAAAAGGCAATTACCTGGTTGACTTTACCATTACCATCAACGGCGTGCAGCAGGTATTAGGCTCCGGCAATGTCATGAACATGACCTGGCAAAACGCAGCCGTTCAACAGCAAAAAGACCTGAGCTACGAAAGAGGACAGTCGAAAGTGGGGTACCGCTTCGACGGCGATTTTGATAGCCACCTGGCACAGGGCGGCGGAAGCAAAGAGTTTAAAGGCAAGGTGGACTGGATTGGTGTAAAGCAGCAGTTTTTCAACACAACATTGGTAGCCAAAAACGGCTTCAGCAGCGGCAACCTTATTTGGACGGCACCATCGGACAGCAGCCGCACCGTGGCGCAAACCACGGCCAATATGCAACTGCCGCTGCCGGCGGGCACCACAGCCACCATTCCGCTGGCATTTTATTTTGGCCCCAACGACTACCAAACGCTGAAGCAGTACGGCAACGATATGGAAGACATGGTGGACCTGGGCAGCGGCATTTTTGCCTTTGTCAAGTACATCAACCGCTGGATCGTTATCCCCGCTTTCAACTTCTTTAGCGGCTTTACACAGAACTACGGCATTGTGATCCTGCTACTGACGCTGCTGATCCGCCTGGTGATTTCGCCGCTCACCTACAGCAGCTACCTGAGTGCTGCCAAAATGAAAGTACTGCGGCCCGAGATTGAACAACTGAAAGTGAAAACCGGTGGCGATCAGCAGGCCATGAGCATGGAACAAATGAAGCTGTTTCGCGAGGCCGGCGTAAATCCACTTGGCGGCTGCGTGCCGGCCCTGCTGCAAATCCCTATCTTTTTTGCCCTGTACAGCTTCTTTAATGCCAACGTGTCGCTTCGCGGGCAGCCCTTTCTCTGGGCCGATGACCTGTCGCAGTACGACTCCATCTTTAACCTGCCGTTTGAGATTCCGCTCTATGGCGACCATGTCAGCCTGTTCACCATCACGGCGGTGCTGACTTCTTTTCTCATTTCGCTTTACAGCATGGCCTCCACACCCGACCAGGGCAACCCGGTACTGAAGTACATGCCTTACTTCTTTCCTATTATTCTGCTGTTTGTGTTCAACAAACTGCCATCGGGTCTCACCTGGTATTACACGGTGTCCAACATCATTACACTCGTGCTGCAGTTTGTAATTCAGAATTATATTATCAACCACGATAAAATTCTGGCGAAGATTGAGGAGAACCGCAAAAAGCCAAAAACAAAATCGAAGTGGCAGGAGCGGCTGGAGCAAATGCAGGAGCAGCAAAAAACAGTGCAACAACATCAGCAGCGTAAAGGAAGATAAAGTAAGCGGATTCAAACTGAGAGCAGGCAGTAAATGCATGGCCGGGATGAATCGAAAAAAAGAGGCTGTCTCAGACTTTTGAGACAGCCTCTTTTTTATTTCACGGTTCTATCCTGCTTACTGTTTACTGCTTATTGCCGGCTGCCTACTTCTCTTTCCGCCGGCAGCACCTTCAGGGCCTGCGCCCACTTCATGGCTTTTTGAAACTGCTCTTTTTCGGTAAGCTGCGAGTTATCGAGCACTACCGCATCCTCGGCCTGGCGCAAGGGGCTAACCTCCCGGTGTGAGTCAATATAATCCCGCATTTCCAGGTTGGTCTTCACTTCGTCGAGCGTGATAGCCGGGTTTTTCTCAAACAATTCTTTAAACCGACGCTCCACCCGCACAGCGTTATCGGCCGTCATAAAGATCTTTAGTTCCGCATCGGGAAAAACCACGGTGCCAATGTCGCGGCCGTCCATCACAATGCCGCGGTGGCGGCCCATCTTTTTTTGCTGCGCCACGGCAAACTCCCGCACCTCTCTGATGGCAGCCACTTCGCTCACCTTTTCGGCTATCACCAGGTCGCGAATGACGTACTCCACGTTTTCGCCATTAAGAAAAATTTCCGATTGCTCCGCTTTGTCGTTATAAACAAACTCCAGCGAAATTTCTTTCAGGGCCTTTTTCACTTCTCTCGGGTCGGTCCAGTCCACATGGTTGCGCAAAAAATAAAGGGTAATGGCCCGGTACATCGCTCCGCTGTCAACATACACATAATTCAGGGCCTTGGCCATTTGCTTTGCCAGTGTGCTTTTGCCGCACGACGACCATCCATCTATCGTTATAATAATCTTTTTCATACCTCTGCCTGGCAAAGTTGACAACTCTCGTTTACACCAGCAAAAAAAGCTGGCGCTAATTGATGACGGCTTTTTGAATTGGCAACTATTCTTTGAAGCCAATGGGGCTGCGCTCTACCCCAGGCACCATGGCCCTGCCAACGCCAGCCATCACCTACACGGTGGTAGCTTCTCCCTTTCATGAGCTAAAAAAAAGGCTGCCTTTGCAGGCAACCTTTTTATACATCCGGCAAAAACAGCCTACTGTTTGATAAATTGCTGCGTATTCACCACGGTCCCATCTTCGTCTTTAAACCGAACCAGGTAGCTGCCGGCCGCCAGCGAGCGAACCGAAAGCGGCATTTGTGTAGCACCGGCCGGCAATACCAGCCGCTGCACAGTCACCACTTGTCCTACCGTGTTTACATATTCCACCCTTAGCGTTTGCGGGGATGAAAGCGACACGTTTACCGTAGCCTCGCCCCTGCCGGGGTTTGGATAGACAGGCCCGATGTTGAACACATTCCGGTTGTCGAAAGGCACAAACAGCACGGTGCATAAATACCGCTTCGCACCATTGGCCGCCACTTCGCTGATACGGTAATGGGCTGCCCGCAAGCCAGTCACCTGGTTGTCGGTGAAGGCGTAACTGCCACCGCCATTGGACGGCAACATGCCAATCCTGCTAAAGGCTGTACCATCGGTGCTGCGTTCCACTTCATAGCGGGTGCCGGCTTCTTCGCCTGCCACCTTCCACATCAGGGCCACCGAACTGGCAGCCTTCACGGCGCTGAAGTCAACACAAGTCACCGGCAACGGGGCCGCCAGCGGCGACACAAGGGCAAACTTGGAGAAGCCGGTAAACGATGCCCGGTAGCCGTAAAAGCCCTGGTTAGACGAGTCAATAAAAGTTGGCGTCACGATTTGAGAATTGGCCGGGCCCGACTGGTCAATGGTTGCCGCATTGCTCTTCAATATCCGCAGTTGCGAGGGCGGCACCGTAAACCCGGCCACTTCAGCAGCTGTGTAATACAGCGTCAGCGTGTAGCTGGTACCGGTGTTTTCCGAAGCGGTGATCTGGTGTACTTTGCGGCTACGCTGGGTGTTTTGATAAGGCACCACACCAGGCCCGGTTTGAATCAGCGTGTCGCGTACACAACCCAAGTCTGCACCCGGGTTTTCAATGCTCGAAAGCAGGCCCTTGTCGTTTTTGCTGTAAAGAAAGGCGGGAGCCCCCGGTTCGGACGGAAGGCTGGTTTGTACCGCCGCCATCGAATCCGATTCAACGTTGCGGCCCTGCCCGGTCACCACCACATTATCTATGGTGATGCTGGAAGGGTTGATCGTTGCCAGTTCATCATTTACCCAGCGGAAACCGATATAAAACTGGCGGTTGCTGACCACCTTTGGCAGTACCTGGCTATACGTAGAGTCGGTAGTACTCAGGTACAGCGGTTCCGATGCTGTTTTTGCTTCTGTTCCACTCGTGTCCACATCGAAGCGGTTGAAGGTAACACCGTCAAAAGAGTATAATACTTCGCCATAATCGCAGGCCGGGCTGCAGGCACCCTCGCCACCGGCACTCCAGATAAACTGCAGGCGAATGCTGTCCAGGCCTCTGGCATCAATGAGTGGTGTGCGCAGAATGACACTGGTACCAATTGTCGGGTCATAAATGGCCGCCGAACGTGGGTTGATAAGCAAATTAGGATTGTAGATGTAGGCACGTTTGGTGGCCCACGTCAGCACCGTAGGTTGTGGCGACCGCACATTCCACAAACCACCGGTTGGGTCGGTTTTATTAACGGTGTCCCAGCCGGCGGGCAACTGGTCGTTAGGCGTTGCTTCGAAGGTTTCGGTCAGCAGCGTAAAGGTGTTGCCCAGCTTTGGCAGTACATCATCATCCATGATGATGATGGTGCGGCCAAATGTAAAACCGGCAAAGTTGCTGGTGCCGGCAAGGTTGATCACTTCCGTGCCTTCCACCAGGTCATCATTGTAAATGCGGAGAGTGACAATTTTATTGCCGGTTTCGCCGGCGGCGTAAGACACGCCGGTGCCCGGCAACAGATCGTAATCATGGTCTTCGGCCGTGCTGCCGGCGGTGCTGAAGTTGATGGTGGTGGTGCCGGCTTGTGCTGTGCGCAGAAAAACGCCCAGCTTTATATCGCTAAAGGTGCCGCAATCGCCGGAGCCTTCGGTAACGGCGGTATCCAATACATTCACCGATAGCACCGGTGCCGTACAGCCGCTCCAGGCCGGACCCACATTTACGCCAAACCAGGCATCATGTACGCTGATCTCTTCCTGCGAACAGGGCCCGTACAGCACCTGCGCGGCGGCAATGGAGGCGGCCCTTGCCGACGCAAATTTTGCATTGGGCGTAAGAGCCAGTTCCATCAGGTAGGTGATCTGTTCAGCTTTTTCGAAACCAATGCCTACAAATTCGGCCAGGGCGCCGTAATTGTTGCCATCGTCGGGCACAAAATCATTTCCGTCGGGCGTAGTGCGGGGCTTATCGGCAACGCCGTCGTCGGTGTAAGCCGGCGAGCCGGTGGTCTTTTTCGGGCCCATCACCAGCAGGTAAAACCATTTGTTCAGCACACCGCTGTTGTTGTGCACGCCGCACTGGTCATTGGCCAGGTTGGGCACACAGTCGGGGTTGCTCCAGTTTTCTCCGCCATAGGTATCGGGGTTGGAGTAACGTTTCGGGTTGTCCATACGGCGCAGGCCTTCGTTATCGGCGGCAATTTGCTCGCCAATCTGAAAATATTCGTAATCGAGTGTGGCATCCACATTTTCTATGGCGTAGCGCTCTATGGCCGCCGCCCATATATCGCTCAGGCCTTCGTTCATGGCTCCGCTTTCGCTTTCGTACACCAGGTCAGATGTAAAAGTGCACACGCCGTGGCCAATTTCATGTCCGCAAACATCCAGCGACACCAGGGGCCGGAAGCCGCCGCCAACTGCCGTGCCGGAACCGTCGCCATAGGTCATGGAGCTGCCGTTCCAAAACGCATTGTCGTAGGCAGGCCCATAATGTATATAGCTTTTTATGGCCGAATTTTTATTGTCGTAGCTCAGGCGGTTGTGAACGTTTTTCCAGTAATCGTAAACAAGCCCGGCACCCCAATGTGCGTCAATGGCAATATCGTCGTTGAAGGCTTCGTTGGCGCCCACAGAACCATCGCGGGTGAGGCCGCGGATAAGATCTTCCTGCGTCACCACACCGTTATCGGTTTCGTCTTTCCAGTTGTTGTCTTTGTCCACAAAAGCAGTGGCCTGCTCCTGTATCTGCGGCAGCGAAAGCGGCACGCCGCCAATGCCATTGCAGTCATACGTTTCAATGCCGCCGCCCCGGGTATCATCAATCAAAACATAAACATCGCGGCCAACAACAGACGTTTTCAATTCGGTACCGCTGTAGGTCAGCGGAAGGGTGGGATTGTTGGGATCCTGGGTGCCGGTAAGGGGCACCGTAATTTTTGTCGTGTAAATCTGCCGCACACCGGCATAGCGGGTAAGGCCTGTACCCGGCACCGAAGCAAACGGCTTTGGTGTTTTTTGGCGAAAATGCTCCTTGCTCACCAGGCGGTAATACTGGTAGTTGGGCAGGTAATAAAGCGAATCGGGCTTGGGATCCTTCCGCACTTTTTCCAGGTGCTTTATTACGGCGTCACGCAACAAAATGCGGCCGGTAATGGCATCCACGTAAATAATGTTGCGGCTCAGCGGCTGCACGGCAAACACGTCGAATTTGTAGGCCAGCCGCGGCCCGCCCTTTCCGTAAACATCACGGGCTATCACCAGTTCGCCCCTGGGTGTGTATTCATTTTTCAGAGCGTCCAGCTTTTGCTGCATGTACACGTTGCCGGGATAAAGCCGCTTATCTTCTTCAATGGCCTCCCAGGCGTATTTGGCCGCCTGCACAAAATCGAGTGCCTTTGTTCTGGCAGTAGCCGCCGCCAGTTGAGGCACCACCGAAAATGCCGCGTCGAGCGCATAGGCTTCGGAGCTGATAGCGGCAACCTGGCCGTTTTTGATCAACACATTGAAAGCCGAATGCTCCAGTTTTACACCTTTAAAATATTGCTTGTATTGCTCCACCTTTACCTGAGTGCCAACAGCCGTGGAGTTCAACAGTCGCAGTTCGTGCAGGGTATTGAGGCCATAAGATTTTACAATCAGGCTTTTGGCCTGCGAGGCCGGAATGCCGGCTTCGGGCCGAAACTGTATCAGGGCCGGTGTTTTCAACTGCGCATCCATCATTACGGCACTGACCCGGACATCCGCTTTCAGCTTTTGATCCGGTGACTGTGCCAGTGCATAGTTTAGTAAAGTGACAAGAAAGCACAGAAGGCTCCCTTTCTGCAGGTAGAAATGCTTCATGCTGGTTGTATGTTTAAGGTTTAAAAAAGCAATCGCCGGGCTTTCAGCCGAAAGCTGCCAAAGGGTTTTTGAGGGGATTTGGAAAGACAGGATGAAAGCATACTCAACTGCAAAACCTGCGCCAAATGTTAAAAAATGTTAAAGCCGTGAGGGTACGAGCATAAAAAAAACCGCCGGGCTCTGCCGGCGGTCTCCTATTCCAATCATGATCCGTTTATGCTTTTGACTCTTCTTCCACTGGCTTGCGCAGGCTGAAGACGATTTTGCCGTTTTCTTTGTCAAGACCGGCCTCCAATACATCGCCGTTCTTGATGTTCATGTTCAGGATCTCTTCGGCCAGGGGATCTTCCAGGTATTTCTGAATGGCCCTGTGCAGCGGACGGGCGCCAAACTGCTGATCGTATCCTTTATCGGCCAGGAAGCTTTTCGCATCCTCTGTCAGTTCCAGGCTAAAGCCCAGGTTATTGAGCCGTTTGAGTACGCTCTTCATCAGGATATCTATGATCTCGAAGATATTCTCCTTGCTCAACGAGTTAAAGATGATCACATCATCTATCCGGTTCAAAAATTCCGGGGAGAAGGTGCGTTTCAGCGCTTTTTCAATCACGGCCTTATTGGCTTCGTCCTGGTTTTGATTGCGGGCCTGCGTGGCAAAACCAACACCGGCGCCAAAATCTTTCAGTTGACGAACACCAATATTCGACGTCATGATGATCAGCGTATTCTTAAAATCCACCTTGCGGCCAAGGCCGTCGGTCAACTGGCCGTCATCAAGCACCTGCAACAAAATGTTGTAAATGTCGGGGTGGGCCTTTTCTATCTCATCGAGCAGAATAACGCTATAGGGCTTGCGGCGTACCCGTTCGGTAAGCTGTCCGCCTTCTTCGTAACCCACATAACCGGGAGGCGCACCAATCAAACGCGATACGGTGAATTTCTCCATGTATTCGCTCATGTCAATGCGGATCAGCGCATCTTCACTGTCGAACATGTGACGGGCCAGGGCCCGGGCCAATTCAGTTTTACCTACCCCTGTCGGGCCTAAGAAAATGAACGTACCGATTGGCTTTTTTGGATCCTTTAAGCCCACGCGGTTACGCTGGATGGCCTTCACCACTTTTTGAATGGCCTCGTCCTGGCCTACCACCATGCCTTTCATTTCATCGCTCATCTTCCGCAGCTTTTGCGTTTCCGCTTCCACCATTCGCTTTACCGGTATGCCGGTCATCATGCTGATGACTTCGGCAATCTGCTCTTCGCCGATGGGGTACCGCTTATGCTTGCTTTCTTCTTCCCATTGCGATTTTGCCTTTTCCAGCTCTTCGCCCAGGCGTTTTTCTGTGTCACGCAGCGCCGCCGCTTCTTCAAACTTCTGGCTTTTTACTACCCGGTTCTTTTCGCTCTTGATGTCTTCTATCTTCTTCTCCAGGTCCAGGATGTTTTGCGGCACGTTAATGTTCTTCAGGTGAACACGGGCGCCCACTTCGTCCATCACGTCAATGGCTTTGTCAGGCAGCAGGCGGTCGGTGATGTAGCGGTCGCTCAGCTTCACGCAGGCATCAATGGCTTCATCGTTGTAATCAACGTTGTGATATTCTTCGTACTTGCTTTTAATGTTATTGAGTATCTGGATCGTGTCTTCTACCGACGGCGGATCAATCATCACCTTTTGAAAGCGACGGTCAAGGGCGCCGTCTTTTTCAATATACATGCGGTACTCGTCGAGGGTAGAAGCGCCAATGCACTGAAGCTCGCCACGGGCCAGGGCCGGCTTAAAGATGTTGGAGGCATCGAGCGAACCTGAGGCCCCACCGGCACCTACGATGGTGTGAATCTCGTCAATGAAAAGAATCACGTCGCGGTTTTTTTCCAGCTCGTTCATAATGGCCTTCATACGTTCTTCAAACTGGCCGCGGTATTTGGTACCCGCCACCAGTGCTGCCAGGTCAAGCGAAATCACCCGCTTGTCGAACAATACCCTCGATACTTTGCGCTGTACGATACGCAGCGCCAGGCCTTCTACGATAGCGGTTTTACCCACGCCGGGCTCACCAATCAGGATAGGGTTGTTCTTTTTGCGGCGGGAAAGAATTTGCGATACCCGTTCGATTTCTTTTTCGCGGCCAATGATGGGATCGAGCTGGCCAGTTTCAGCCAGCTTGGTAATGTCGCGGCCAAAATTGTCCAGTACGGGCGTTTTACTTTTGGTAGCACCCTGCTGACGCGATTTGGAGCTGGAATACTTTTTTTCCTCGTCAAAATCGTCGTCATTTTCTTCCTGGTATTCGGCACGGGTGTCGTTCGACTTCACCATGCCCAGTTCCTGTCTAAAGATGTCGTAATCCACGTCAAACTGATTTAAGATTTGCGTTGCAATGTTTTCCTTGTTCTTGAGGATGGAGAGCATGAGGTGTTCGGTTTCCACCGTAGGGCTTTTCAGCGCCTTTGCTTCCAATACGGTTACACGGATTACTTTTTCGGCTTGCTTGGTAAGGGGTAAGCTGTTGATGTTGGCGATGTTTTTACCGGTTTTGTCTTTTACAGCCAGTTCCACTTCCTTCCGCAATTCGTACAGGTCAACGTTAAAGCTTTTCAGAATCCTGATCGCTGTATTGTCACCCTCACGAATGAGACCCAGCAATAAGTGTTCCGTGCCAATGAAGTCATTGCCTAACCGCAATGCCTCCTCGCGACTGAACGAGATGATCTCCTTTACCTGTGAGGAAAAATTATTATCCATTTTGTTCTCCTATATGCTTTGTACAATAATAAAAAATATTTTTGGGCGGCTTCAGGTAGTTTTACCCTGATGATGTAAACCAGTATGGAAGTCAAAACTGATACCAAAGAGCGATTTACTGTCATAAGGGTGGAAACCCCCGAATTGTCTGCTACTATGGCAGAAGACCTGAATGGCCGTTTTCAAGAACTTCTTAAAGGTAAGGTGAGAAACATTGTGCTCAACGCCGGTGGTGTTAAAATGATACAGGAAGAAGCGGCCGAAAGACTGGTGCGCACACAGCAGCAGTTTTACGAAGAAGGCGCCTCTTTTGTCATTTGCGAATTGGACCCGGCAGTGGAAGAGTTTCTGGACAAAACCGATCTGCTGGAACTGATGAATGTGACGCCAACTGAAAGCGAAGCCTACGATATTGTACAGATGGAGGAGATTGAACGGGAACTGCTTGATGAAGATGATGAAGCCTAACCATCCGCAGCCTTCATCCGGCATGCCCGCTTTTTTCATAGCGGCAAAAGAAAAGAAACCAACCTCATTTTATCCGGAAACGTCAACCACCATTGAACCTGCCACCGGCCCTGCGGGCCGCGATTGAAAAACACCTTCCGGCCATGAACGACAGCGCGGCCGGCCTTGTGGTGGAACCTGTTGCTGGCGGCAGCATTAATGAGACCTTCCGCTTTCAGGCCGGCGGCAAAATGTTATTCTGCAAACGTAATTCTGCTACAAAATTTCCCCACTTGTTCAGCACGGAAGCGATGGGGTTGCAGTGCCTGGCTGCACAACCGGTCATCCGCACGCCGGCCATTGCCGCCTGCTTCGAAGCCGGCGACGAACAGGTTTTGTTGTTGGAATGGATCAACGAAGGCAACCGCACCGGCAATTTCTGGAAATGTTTTGGCGAACAACTGGCCGCCCTCCACCGCGTGGCGGGGCCGCACTTCGGGCTGGCATACAACAACTACATGGGCAGCGTACCGCAATCGAACAAACCCCACCAGTTATGGACAAGCTTTTTCTGGCACGAACGGCTGTGGCCAATGATCGGCCTTTGTGAAGCGCAGGGACTGCTGGAGGCCACTCACCGTAAACAGTTTGAAAGCCTGCAACACAGGTTGCCGTCTATTTTTGAAGCCGAACCGCCCTCGTTGCTGCATGGCGATTTGTGGAGCGGCAATTTTCTTTGCAACGAGGCATCGCAGCCGGTGCTGATAGACCCGGCGGTATATTTTGGCCACCGCTCCATGGACCTTGGCATGACCACGCTGTTTGGCGGCTTTCGTGAGCCGTTTTATGAAGCGTATCATTACCACTTCTCCTTACCGGCCAACCACAAGGAGCAATGGGCGGTGTGCAACCTGTACCCGCTGCTCATTCATTTGCACCTTTTTGGTGCTTCCTACCTCCCGCAAATTCACCTGACGGTGAAACAATTTTCGTGAACAGCCGGCCACTGTCGCCAACCCAGCCAGCCAGTGAGCGTATCAACCAATCAACTTATGGCCTTAACTTGCCCGCATGTTATCGGTGACCATTTTGGGAAACAATTCGGCAGTGCCGGCCTTCAACCGCCACCCCACCAGCCAGGTGGTGCAGCACAACGGCACCAATTACCTGGTGGACTGCGGCGAAGGCACACAGATCCAGATGATCAAATACAAAATCCGCCGCGGAAAAATCACCCACATCTTTATCTCCCACCTTCACGGCGATCATTATTTCGGCCTTATTGGCCTAATCAATTCCTTCTCCCTGCTGTCGCACAAACAGGAGATGCACATCTTTGCCCCGTCGCCGCTGCAGCAGATTATTGAAATGCAGTTGAAGGTGGCCGACAACACGCTCTCGTATCCGTTGCATTTTCATACCCTCTCCGAACCAGGCGTGCTGGTTGACGATGATAAGATCCGGATCTCCTGTTTCCGCACCACCCATCGCATTGAATGCTACGGCTTTTTGTTTGAAGAAAAACAAGGCAGGCGCAAATTACTCATTGACGAAGTGCAACGCCGCGGCATCCCGTTTTCGTTTTATGCCAGCCTGCAGGCCGGCCTTGATTATGTTCTTCCGGATGGTGGGATAGTAGCCAACAGCGAGGTGACCGCCGCTCCCGAACGCGGGAAGAAGTATGCTTTTTGCGCCGATACCAAATACGACGAAAGCATTATTCCCTACATCACCGGCGCCGATACCATCTACCACGAAACCACCTATCTCGATAATCTACGCGAACAGGCGGCGCTTCGTTTTCACAGCACCACTAAACAGGCGGCTACCATTGCACTAAAAGCCGGCGTTGGCAAACTGTTGATCGGGCATTTTTCCTCTAAATACAGTGTGCTGGATGCGTTTGCGGAAGAAGCACGAGAAGTTTTTCCGGCCACGGAGATTGCGGAAGAAGGGGTAACGTACCCAGTGTAGGCTGAAAACCTCCGTCAGGTGCTGGCGGTTGACGGGCAATACAGGCGGCGTAAAAAATGGGGACAAACCAAAAGTTTAGTGAAGGCAGATCGGCGGCTTTATTTCAACTCCGGAAAACAATGTTTGTAAATTGCGTTCGTTTCCGCCAAAGCCTTATCGTTTTTTTGTGCCCACCTGATGGCGCGAAAAAAACAGATGAAAGGCTGCGCATCGTTAATTCTCATTCCAACAGTACAAAGGGTGCCCAAAAGAAAGGCGAGGGATAAGTCTTCTTTAGTTGCCGTTGCGCATTCCGAAATGCCAGCCGGGTGCTTTGCCCGCTGAACCAGTTGCGGTAAAACGCGGTCATCATCTGCACGATGGCTTTACTGTCCGGGACACTCCAAAGGCTTACAATTAGCTGTTTAACGCCTGCCATCTTAAAGGCTCTTTGCAATCCTATCACACCTTCATTGCCCTGCAAATCGCCCAGCGCCGTTTCGCAGGCACTCAGCACCACCAGCTTCGTCTGGCTTAAATCCATTTGGGTTATTTCATAAGCGGTCAGAATTCCGTCTTCTTTTTCTGCTGCCTGTTGTTGCCCTTCCCAGGCAGGGTTACCACCGGCCATCACCAGGCCACTTCTGAACAAGGGATTTTGCTGAATGGTAAATGTATGGCCACCCGCCAGCTCCTTGGTTTTGAAGCCGCTTTCTGCCACCGGCAGAAAAAAAGCATGTGTTGCCAGGTGCAGTATCTCCGGGCTTTTCCCATTCAGCGTTTTAAATGCCTCTTCTGTTGCCAGCGATCGGCTTTGCATGGTCACTGCCACCCTGGCTTTAGTAAATGTTTTGCGCAGGCTGTCCATTTCCTGCACCGTCCAGGGAAGCGGCTCCCATCCTGCCCCTCTAATGCCACGGGTATCTTCATTGTAAAGAGCAAAGGAAGAAACGGCAGAACCCGGTGGCCGCATCGTTGGCCCTTTGCCTCTCATAGCAATGGCCCGTCCCTCGCCGGCGTAATTGATGTTGCCCCAAACGCCGGCCGTGGCCGGCTTTGCCACGTGAGAGGAAAGCGCTACCTGGCGGGTGCTAAGAACCTGATTGAGCTGGTATCTGTCAACAAGCAGTTGCTTATCTTTTGCCCGCAGGGCTCCAAAAGCAATACGGTGCAACAGGCCCGCCGGAGCATAGTAGATCGTATGAACGCCGCCGAGATATTTATCTATTGGTTGCCAGATGAGGCGGTAAAGCGAATCTCCCAGCCCCTTACTACCGCTGCCGTACAAGCGTTCAACAGCCGCATAAACGTCAACATCGGCAATGGCATTGAAACGCCCAAGCCAGCCATTGAGCTGCCTTTCTTCAAACAGCGGTACAAAGCGGGGCGTACTGTCATCCGGTAGCAGCATTAGAGCTGCATACATCACGCTATCCGACCATTTATTTTGGTAAAGCGGAAAACGGACAAACTCGATGGCCGCCTCGCCGGCGGCGAGCTTATGGCGGATATCGTTTACCGTTACCGACCGGCTTTGTTGTTGCCGGCGGAAAGTAGCACTGCTGCGGGAAAGCTCCTGCTCCAGTTCGTTGGTTGCCTTTTGCAGGCTATCGAGGGCCGGCAGCCGTTGATTCACCGGCAGCAGCAATTGCTTTCCCAAAACCGTTTTGCTGGCTTGCCATTGTTCATACAGCCGTAAAGCCCCGCTGTCGCCGCTCCGGCGTATGCTGTTTAAAATGATTTTCTGGTTCTCCAGTACAAGGCCTTTCAGGGTCAGTTGATCGGCATATACCTGCCGTTGGGCCAACGGCAGGTCGGCCTGCCCGGTGAATAAGAGCGAAGGAAGATAGCTGAAAAGAATGCCCCGGTAGGTCAGGAAGGTCATTTTTTCCTGTTCCGACAAAGACTGGTTTATCCGGCTGAGGATTTGCTGGGTTAAAACAGAAGCCTGGATCAGTAGTGCGGAAGCACGATCGGGATTGTTTAAAGCAGTATAGAGCGAGGCCATGCTGATCAACTTGTCCACATAGGTTAGATGCTTTTCGCCCAGTGTTTTTTTTGTGATGGCCGCGGCCTGTTCCAGCAAGGGCAGTGCTTTGTCGTACCGGTTCATTTTCTGAAACAAAATGCCCAGCCAGTGCAGTGTCCCTGCCGTTGCCGGCCGATCTTCTCCCCATCGGTTTTTCTCCACCGCTAATTTCTGCTCCAGCAACGGCAGCGCCTTTGCGTATTCACCTGTTTCCATAAACAGATACGCCATGCTTCCGCAGATGTTTGCACTGTCCAGCCGGTGATTACCCGGCGCTTTCTGAAGAACGGCCAGCGCCTGTTGAAAAAGCGATAAAGCTTCTTTGTAATGCTTTAATTTTCGATGAATAACGCCCTCATCGAACAAACGCCAGGCATAGGCGGTCCGTTGTTCCCCTTCCGGCAAGTTTCGCTGTATCGCTGACGCCTGCTGGTACAGCGACAAGGCTTTGGGAAAGTCGCCCATGATCGTTTCGTAGAAAATGCCCAAATCGCTCAGGCTATAAGCATAGTCCTCGGTCTCTCCGTCGGCCCGTTTTTTTACTTTCAATGCCTGCTGATACAGTGGCAGCGCCTTATCATACAAACCGGTTGTGTAATAGCCATCGGCAAGCTTTCGCAAAGCAGAAGCAAGGCTACGCAAATCGGTTGCATCGCGTTTGCCTTCGGCGCCTTCTGCGTTTTTTATCGCCAAATCGGCCTGATCAAGCAGTGTCTGTGCGTTTTCATACTGGCCGGCGCCAATGTACCGGCTTGCCAGATTTGCCAGGCTAACAAGATAATCCACCTGATCTTCGCCAGGCTGGGCCTTTGTAATCTTTAAGGCTTGCCGGCCATAAAGCAAGGCACTGGCATGCTTGCCGGTGAGGCCGTACAGCACAGAAAGATTGTTGAGGCTATTGACGCAATTCAGATGCTCTTCCCCCAAGGCCTTTTTTTTGACTGCCAGTCCCTGTTCGTACAACATAATGGCTTTCTCATTTTGATGGATGCGGTGGTACAAACCGGCCAGGTAATCGAGGCTGTAGCCATAATGCGGGTGTGCTTCGGGCGGGGACAGTTGCCGGCAAATTATTACCAGTTTTTGCGCAAACGAAAAAAGCGCCGAAAGATCGGCCGGCGACCGCACCAGGAGCAATTCAAGATCCAGAAGCCTTCTGGTCACTGAATCATCGGTGTAAGCTGTTGTATAAAACGCCTGCATGCTTTCTATGGCCTGCTTCAGGTTTTCATCTTTTGCATGGATGTGGAAAGAGGTCAACAGGTGCCGCAGGCTGTCGTGAAGGAAAGCGGGTTGTGCGGATGGGCAGAGGGGAGCAAGAACCGCGGCTGTTTGAACGAAGGCCGCCAGCAGTGTTTTTTTTAAAAACCTTTTCATATGAAAAAGAGTTGGCGTTGCTGATTCCCAAAGCTGCTTTTGCAGCCGAAACCTGGTTTCAGGGGTGTAAGAAAGTTCTCCCTGCAATGTTTCCGGAATACCGGGCCATTCCGGAAAACGCCACCGGTGGTTCAAATACCTGCTAAAGATCCCCGCCGCTCTGTTTGGCGCCGCGTTTAATTAGCAGAGTTGCCGGTTGTTGTTTTTCCGCCAGCCAGCCCTTGCATTTCGTACATCTCCCGTTTCCCGGTCCGGAAAAATCCCGGCCACTGCCAACTAATTTCCGCTCGTTTTCAGGCTGCTTAAAGCCTTTGTCAGGACCTTTGCTTTTTGGCGATAGTTGCCTGCCTCATCGCTATTTGCCAGTTGGCTTAGCAAAGCTTCAGCCTTTTGAAGGTTGTTTAATTGCAAATACGCCAGTGCCAGGTACCACTGCGTTTTACATTGCCAAAAATCATCCGGCTTGTTTTGCAGGGCCGTGTTCAGGTGGCGTAACGCTTCGGCCGTGCTGCCCAATCTAAGATGGCTTTGCGCCTTGTAATAATGGGCATAAAACAAATACATTTTCTGTCCGTCTTGCGGGCCCCTGGTGCTGATTTTTGTCCGGTCAATGTTTTCTTTGTAGGCGGTTGCTGCTTTGCCGTAATGGCCGCCTTCGTAGTAGGCATCGCCTTCTTCCAATGCAGGCAGCCGCTGGTTCTGCGGTGGCAGGCTATCTGGTAGGGCAAAGCGGGTAAACAAGGCCGCTAGCTGTTCACTCTTTATGGTTTGCGATGGCGCAGGCTTGCTCTTTCCGGTAGTTGGCGGTTCCTCTTTATCTCTCGCCGGTAAAGCCGGTTTAGGGGGAGAAACAGTCAGGCCGGAAGAAGCGGTTGCTGATTTGGCGCCGTTTTCTTTGTTTGCTGATCTTTGCGGGTCGGCGGTAATGTTCCGGCTTTGTCTATCAGGCTGAATGACAAAAAAGAGACCCACGCCAATCAGGCCAATGGCTACAGCAGCAACGGCTACTTTTTTCAGAAAGTTTAGTTTGATGAACCCCTGCATGCCGCCTCGCTGCGGAATCGCCGGCACTTCTATAGCCGGGGTCTTCGGCTTCAAAACGGGCGGGGTAAGAAAATAGTTCGATCCGGCGGCATACTCCTGCGGCCCGGCGCCGAAGTGCATCTTGCTTAGCCCCTTCAACGTAGCCGCCAGCTCACTTTCCTCTTGGTTCTGTTGGGCATCGCTGCGCATCTCGTCTTCTATTGTTCCGTACAGGCGAAAAACAGCCGCCAGTTCGGTGTTACCATTAATTTCTTCTTCAAAGCGCAGCTTTTCCTGGTGGTTCATCTTTCCGTCGCGATAGTCTTGTATGTTTTCTGTCCACGTTTCGTCCATTGCTTACCATTTAAGTGAATTGAACCGCGGCGACTGCCTGACCAATCCGATAAGCCTGGCCATGCATCCCGATTTTTTTTTACGGGCAAACCCGTAGGTGATTCCTAATGCTTGTGCTACCTCTTCCATCGGCAGGCCGCTCCAGCTCAGGCAAAGCAGTTGGCGGCAGCTTGCGCCCAATTCGGCCAGCTTTTCCCTGATCAGGTCTTTCCGGCTTTGTGCTGTTCCGCTATCTTCCGCGGGGCCAAAACCGTCCCAGCCTGCCGGCATATTGCTATATCCCTCCGGGTCGGCATTTGTTACGCTTTGCTTCCACCGGCTTTTTAGCTGCTTGCGCCATTTGTTTTTACACACCTGGTAGAGGTAGGCCTCAAAGGGGCAGGTCAGGAGAAAGGTTTTTTCTTTTGCCTGCCGGTAAATAGAAAAGAGCGCCTCCTGGAAAAGATCGGCCGCCTCCGATACCGTACCGTTGTTTTGGAGAACCAGGTGCCGGATTTTACCGGCATACCGGTAGTACAGTTCATTCAGCACCGCCGAGTCGTTGTGGAGCAAAGCATGGATGTATTTCTGGTCGGGATGCATGGTACTTCTAATATATGAATAAAAGCGGATAATTGTCAGCCGGCAGGCAGGATTAGCCGCCTTCCAAAACAGCAGCGGATTGCGGCTTTAGACAGCCAATAACAAGACCGCCCGTAAGCCACATAGCCCTTTGGTATTATTGATTAACCGTAAGAATGCACTCCTCCAACAGCCGGTTCTTTTTTGCCATTTTCAGTATGCGAAAAAAATATCTAATAAAACCGGTAACAATTCTGTCCGCAAGGGTATCTATCAACAAATAAGATAACGGATAAAGCAGCGGGAAATCTTTTTTTGCTGCTGTTTTCACCGGCAAGCGGAATACCGGCAAGGCTTGCAACGAGTGCTGAACCACAAAACCGACAACATAAGTGGAACTGTCTCCTAACTACGTCTTTTGGCTTAGCATTTATTCACACTATGGATGTTGTTTGTATCGAACCCGATCATTTAGGTGAAAGTTATCGGGTTTGTTTGTGGGTCAATGGCTTCAGGTCTTTTTTATCTCCTTTCTAAATAAAGAAGCATGACTTTCTTGTAACAATTTAAAATGTTGTTTATGAACAATCGCCTTGGAAGAAAAGGCCAGGTGCCCCCTGGTGCTGTACTGCTTTTTTCTGCACTTTTTTTCCTCCTTGCCCCGGCAAAGGTGTGGGGGCAAAAGAAAGAGGAGAAGACCGTCGTCTGTAAGCTGAAAATTAACGACAAGCCGCACGAACTAAAGCCCAACGCAGGTGGTTTTTACCAACGGGTTTCCGGTGCAAAAACCTGGTCATCGGTGCCATTTGAGATTGCTTATCCTGCCGGAAAACCCGGAGAGCCGGTTGTGCTTACTGTATTGGACGGTGGCCGCATCAACGGCAATAAGGTTGTTGAAGTGGTGAAGCTGAACAACGACCTGAAATGCGTCTTCAGCCTGAAGCTAAACAACAACCTGGGCCTTTTCCGGGTGTTGGCGGTGAAAGGGTTAGATGAAAAGGTGGCGCAGATATGGGTGGGACCCGAACCAGCAACCGTTAAACAATAACGCCAAAATCAACGTTTATGAAACCGCTATACCGCGTTTCCTTCGCCACCTTTTTATGGTGGGTTTTTTCCCTTACCAGCCATGCACAAGACCGTCCCTGTCCGCCCTGCGACAACATGGAAAGGGGAACAGAAAAAACCTGCTCCGACTGCGAAACAACCAACCAGTATCCCACCTGCGGCGCCAGCAATTTTAATCCCTACACCGGCAACGTGAACCGCGATGTGCTGGACCTGGAGGTATGGGGCAACGTGGGCGAAGCCCCCCTGCGCCTGGCACGCTATGGCAATAGCCGCAGCGTGGTAAGCCCCTGGCAACTGAGCTTTCACTACCTCCTATTCGACGGCGGCACCAACGGGTCCGGCAAGCCGCAACTGGAGCTGCATTACCCCGAAGGCAACCGCGATGTGTTTGCGCAGTACGGCCCGTACAAGGGTGGCCAGTTATGGCTGCCCATTGCCGGTGTGGGCGAACGCATTTTCCAGTACGGCAACAATTTCTTTTTGCAAATGCCTAATGGCTTTCGCTACCGCTTCGAAAAAATGGTGGTCAATTCCATTACCGAATACCGGCTGGTGGATTTTAAAGACCAGTATCAGAACCTGTATAAGATCACCTACGATGATGCGGCCCGCCGCAAGCGCATCACCGAGCCGGCCGGCCGCTACATTGAGCTGCAATTCACCAACCGGAGCTTCAATTGGGACCCGGTGAGCGCCAGGACGAGTGACGGCCGCATGGTGCAGTATGTTTATGACACCCTCGACGATGGCGTTCGCAAGCACATCCGGTTGCGCAGCGTGCTGTATGGCGACGGCACCAAGGCAACGTACGATTATACACAGCAGGTAGCGGGTCTTCCGTTTGTTCTTTCGCATGCCAATGACCCGCGGGTAATGGGCATGGCCACCAACATCAGGTACAGCTATGTCAATTTTGCCAGCGGCATAGCCGGCCTTATACACCAGGAGATCAACGGAAAAACCGGCCAGGTGATGGCCGCCCTGGACGGCAACACCGCCGACCGCAAGGTGAAATACACCAATGGCCGGATACAGGTATTTCACATGCCCGACAGCCAGATGAGCAATATCAACCGCTACACCGATGGCCTGCTTGCCACCTGGCATTATACCTACTTCGACCAGGGACTCGGTTTTCTCAAATCGGTAAAAGACCCCCTTGGACGGGTGACAACCTACGATTCGGTAACGGTTTACGGCAATCCACTGCGCATCACCCATCCCGATGGCAGCAGGGAACAGTGGTTCAGGGATACGCTGGACCTGGTGGTGCGCTATATTGACCAACTGGGCCGCACTACCACCTACACCCGCGACAGCCGGCACCGGCCCATCCGCATTGACTTTCCCGATGGCCGGTACGAAACATTTACCTACAACGGTTTCAGCCAGGTGATGGAACACCAGCAAAAGAACGGCTGCATTGAACGATTTATATACGATTCCCGGGGGTTGAAAACGAAGTTCACCGATTGCGACGGCAAAACAACCGAATATAGCTACGATGCTGCCGACCGGCTTGCGAGTGTAAAAGATGCAAGAGGAAACATCACCCGGTACCAGTATGACGAAAGAGGCCTGCTCACGAGGATCATCCACCCCGATAACAGCACGCAGCAGTACAAGTACGATGATTTCGGAAACAGGGATACGGTGATCAATGAGCTGGGAAACATTTGGGCCACTACTTACGATGAATTCAGGCGACCAACGACAATGACGGACCCCTTAAACCGCACCACCACCTACTCCTACGACTTGCCTGGTGGCATTTGCGGCTGTGCCCACGACAAAGCAAACCCCACAAAAATTACCCTCCCGAGCGGCCGGATGACCACAATGACCTATGATGTGGAATGGCAGTTGATCCGCAAAACGGAAGGCGCCGGAACGGCAGATGCCGCCACCACCGAGTACCGGTACGACTTAGTGGGCAACCAAATAAAAACCATTGACCCCGCCGGACAGCCATGGACCACCACCTATGATAACATGAACCGGAAAAAAACAGCATCAGACCCCTTGACAAATACCACCGTTTGGACTTATGATGTTGCTGGCAATGTTTTATCGGAAAAACGGCCGAACGGCGATTTGACAACCTATGTTTATGACCGCATGGACCGGGTGATAAAACAAACCGACCCGAAGGGCCAGGTTACGCAGTGGGTTTACGACCACAACGGGAATGTAATGCGGCTGATAGACCCGAAGGGCAACAGCTACACCTTTGGCTACGATGTGCTGGATAGAAAAACCTACATGACCTATTCCGGCCTCGCCATTGAACGATATACCTACGATGAAGTGGGAAACCTGAAGACCTATACAAACCGCAACAAAAATGTCCGAACCTACAGCTATGACAACCGCAATCGCGATACCCTAGCAGACTGGAACGATGCCACGCCTGATGTGCGGACCACCTACGACGCAGCCGGTCGGGTGCTGACCAAATCCAGCAGCGTGAGTGCCCTAAGCTATAGCTACAATGCGGCCAATGAATTAAAAAGCGAAACACAAAACATCGCCGGCAGTGCAGGACCGAAAACGGTGCGTTACGACTACAACCAGGATGGATTAGGTAGTGCGATGACCTATCCTTCCGGCATTGTGCTCACTTACGATTATACTGGCCGGAACCAGTTAAAGGCCATCAGCGAAAACACCGGGCCTTCTACGCCGGTGGTCAGTTACACCTATGAGCTGACGGATGAAAGAAAGACAAAGCTTCTGCAGAATGGCACCTCCGCCGTTTATGGCTACGATGATGCCCACCGCCTGCTGAGCATTGACCACCAAAAAAGAGCTGCTTCCTTTGCCAAATTTAATTATGGCTACGACGAGGCAAATCGCCGGACCTATGTGCAATATGACAACGCTAAAGGCGATGTTTACAGCTACGACCCAGTTGACCAGGTGACTGGTGTAAAGTACGATGTAACAAACCCCGCCGGCGTACCGGGCACCTCGGCAAGAAACGTAACCTATGACTACGATCCGGTTGGCAACCGCACGGCCACAACCGACAATGCGGTACCAACGGCTTTTAGCACCAACAGCCTGAACCAATACACGGTGGTAGGCGCCAAACCACTGACCCATTCCGCAAACGGCAACCTGCAAACGTTTGATGGCTGGACGTACACGTATGATGCACAGAACCGGCTGATAAAATCACAAAAAGCAGCAACGATAGTGGAGTTTCACTACGATCCGGCAAACCGTTGCGTGAAGCGTATGATGAATGCGACAGCCACCTATCTGCATTACGATCAGTGGAACCTGATTGAAGAACGCAGTGCAGCCGACGGCTTACTGCAACAGTATGTGCACGGAGCGATGATAGATGAGATATTAAAGAAAGCTTCACCAGTTAATACGGTTTACTACCACCAGGATGGGTTAGGAAGTGTGGTGCGATTGACCGATACTGGCGGAAATGTAGTGGAACAATACAGCTATGATGTATTTGGAGCGCTGACCGTAAAAAACGGCAGTGGAACAGTGGTGCCGGGAAGTGCCTTTCAAAACAGATTGCTTTTTACCGGTAGAGAGTATATAATTGAAACCAATTTGTACGACTATCGGAACCGAATGTATCATGCGGCAATTGGAAGATTCATGCAGACCGATCCTATTTTGTTAGATGCGGAGGATGTAAACCTCTATCGTTATGTGAGAAACAATCCAACAAATTACGTTGATCCTTTAGGTTTAAATGAGGCAGCTGCCAATTGTCAGGACCAATGTGATAAAGTTGCTGGTCTATGCCCTCTAGTTGTTAGAGAAAGAATGCGTCAAATTTGTTATACATGCTGCAACTGCATAACAGACAAGGCAGGAGAAAGAAGATGTGTAGCAGCATTGGTCATTGCCTGCAGGAAAAAAAAGTAGCTCTACTGATCTAAACACTCATCCACTAAAAGTATTTGCGGCGTCAGGTAGAATCATAAGATCAAGCATTATTAATAACTATTTTATGTTGCCACTAAGCGCTGAGTCTCTCCTATTCTTCATAGAGATGTTTTCAAAGCCAGCAAGATATCCTTTCCCAACAGGTCACAACTTGCACAAGCATTCGCACAGGCATGTGGACTCATCCGAAAATCAATATTAAAAATGCATAACCTCATGAAAAACCACCCATTCCATAATATTTAAACGCCTCAACATGAAATACATCCTCATCACACTACTAACCATTCTGCTTTTCAGCACGCTTTCTTTTTCGCAGGATTGCGTAGCCGGCCCGCCCATCACCTGCGGTGTCGAAAAGGTAATTACACCCGCAGTGACGCCACCCAGCAGCTTTGCGGTGGTTTCCTCAACCTGCAGCACCCTCGTGGCCAAATGGAGCGGGGCAGCCAACCAACAGTACGTTGTCAGCACGGTAAATAATACCACCGGCGCCACCGAAATTGTGCCGGCAACAAACATTACCTGCGATGCCGCCTACAACTGCACGGCCACCATGCCGGTGAAAGCTGGTAACCAATACCGGGTGCTGGTAGAGGCAAAGGCGATCATCAGCTCGTGCACCTATTACAGCTATCCTGCCATTTTGCAACTGGCTTCCCCTGTGCCGGCCTGCATACAACCAGCGAACACCGTGAATACTACAACCGCTGCTCCGGACGCTGTTCAACAAAACATCCGCGAAAAGGCTGCTGACCGCCTGAAGGTGTACCCCAACCCGGCCAAAAACACATTGAATATCGTTTTGCCGGAAGCGGCGCAGGCGGCCAGCATCCGGTTGCTCACCACCGAAGGAAAAACGGTAATGGTGAGTGAAGGCCGTGGCCGCAACCGTACGCTGAACGTGCAGGCACTACCGGCCGGTGTGTACACCGTGCAGGTTATGGCGAAGGACGGTACTTCTCTTACGGTTAAAGTAGTGCTGGAGTAAGAAGGCAAACCCCGATTCAGGCCGAACCTGGCAACAGTTGCCCAGTATGATGGCGGCATTTCTGGTGGGCGCAATAACAACCGCCAAGGCCAGTGGCTGTTTCCGTTGGTGAGCGAAACGTCTTTTTCGGATATCAACCGCCGGTTCATACACAGGCCTTTTTTAAAAAGCAAAAATTTTTTGTTCATGAACAGGTAACATTTTGGTGTCGCAGGGTATCTGTTAAGTGACGCAGGGGTGAAACTGTGTTTGATCTTTCGCAGACACCACTGCCAACGTTTTGCCCAGTATTCAAACCTGCTCCATATGCCACAAAATTCTACATCGCCCGGCCAGCCTGCCGCCACATGGAGGCACCTTTTTACGTTAGTTCTATGCCTGGCAGCAGGCGCCATTTGCCAGGCCCAGCCGATCAAATGCCCCGACGGCAGCTTTCCACGCCCCTGGTTTCAGGACAAAGACGGCGATGGCTTTTATGTAACCACCACCGGCAGTACCCTCCTCTGCCAGCCGCCGGCGGGGCGAGGCTGGGTGGACAAAACCGAAGGCTACGATTGCGACGACTGGAAGGTGATGTACGAAGACGGCGATGGCGACGGCCATGGCAGCACGAAAAAGGCCGGCTGCAGCTACATCTACAAAAACGACGACTGCGACGACGATAATAAAAAGATACACTCGCCGCGAGTTTTTTATGCAGATACGGACGGCGACAGCTACGGCGACCCCGATAAACCGGACCCTCCGGTCTGCAAATCGGAGCCGGAAAAAGGAAAGGTGGACAACAAGTTAGACTGCAACGATACGAACAAGGAGGGACGCACCCGTGGACAAAAATTTTACGGCCGCGACAAAGACCGCGACGGCTTTGGCGACCCCAACGACAAAAAAGACGCTTGTGATGAACCCACGAAGCCCGCCGGTTATGTGGACAATATTGATGATTGCAATGATAAAAATAAAGACGCCCGAAAAAAATTCGTTCGCTACTACTACAAGGATGGGGACGATGATAAATTTGGCAGCAATCTAATTGATGACAGAAAAGATGTATGTGGCGAAGACGGAACAGCACCGCTTTATGATGATGCGAAACCTGCCGGCTTTGTGATTGATAACAATACCGACTGTAATGACAAAAACAAGGACACGCACCAGGAACGAAAAGTTTACTACTACCGGGATTTTGACGGAGATGACAAAGGGTCGAACAATATAGACGACAGGATAGATGCCTGCGAACGTAATGGTTTGCCGGCGACCCATGAGCGAACCAATACCGATTGCAACGATGATAATATTGATGTACATGTGCGTAACACGAAATTTTATTATTCCGACCTCGATGGCGACGGTTATGGCAATCCAGCGGGCAAGCTGGATTATTGTGATGTACGCAAGGGCCAGCCGAAATGCACCGTTACCGACAATACCGACGAAGACGATAACGCTCTGACGTTTGAAGATGCCGACGGGGACGGCTGGGGCAGTAAAACAAAAACCAACAAAAAAGCAAGTCGGCAAAAGCCGTTCGTAGCCGATAATGACGGCGATACCGACGATGCAGACCGTAGAAAACCAGGTGGCAGGCCAGCGAAAAAAGCCTTCATGCCCTGCAGACTGCCACCACCACCTTACAAAGCTGCCGAAGCAGACCGGTTGCTAACTGAAAGGACGATACCAAGTGGCTTTACATTCAAAGCAACGCCAAATCCCGTCAGTTCATCGTTGCAGGTACAATACCAACTGCCGCAGCCGGCGGCCGTTCGCATTGGCATCTTTGATCTGCTGGGCCGCGAAGTAGGATTGGTATTTGAAGGCAGAAGAGATGCCGGTGTGCACCAGTTGCAATACAACACCCATCGGCTGGCCGGTGGCGTGTATTACATTCGCCTGCAAGCGCAAAGCGGCAGGGAGGTAGTGAACAAAACACTGAAGTTGGTGAAGGCCAATTAAGGCTTACCAGCCAATCAGTAGGCTATTGCAAAAAGGGGGTTGGTGACCTAAATACTGGCGTAACAGAGATCTAAACCCCGGTCGTCCGTTAAACGAAAAAAAGGCTGTCTCACATGTTCGAGACAGCCTTTTTTATTTTCAACGAACGCATGCCGGCGTTTTTTCGCGGTGGTGTACAACCCAATCTACTATATACTGCTGCCTTACTGCAAGAACCATCCTTCCCGCCGGGTTGAGTCGGTGGCGGCGGTTTGAGCGGTTTTCCAAAATCACTATCTTCATCAAACCAGCAATAAACCAGGACTAGCACTTCCGTTCCTTCAAAACGCTTCCTTCCTTTCTCCTATTTGAAATCGGCACGTACACAAAGAATAAGCTTGTCAGCCGCTTGCCGCCGTAGCGGGCAGCGGAAAGGCCGCCGGCATTACCGCCGGCACCAATCGGTCGTTCATTCATCAATCCAAAAAAATAAAGCATGAAAAAAATTGACGCATCCGGCATTTCCGGCCTTTGCCGAAAAGGAGTGTTGGCAGGCCTGTTGTCCTTTGCTTACGGCCTTACACCGGTTCATAGCCAAATTTGTTCTACGCCCGGCTTTGCGCCGGCAGTAACGTATCCAACCAGCAGTTTCAATCCCCTCTCTCTGGCCATCGCCGACTTCAACGAAGATGGAAAACCAGATGTGGTAACGGCAAGCCGCGGCCCTGAATTTAATCCGGCATTGGGTGCATTGGGAAGCCTGCTGAACGATGGCAGCGGTGGCTTACTGCCAACCTCTATTTTTCCTGGTGGGCAAAGCCCCACTTCCATTGCTGCCGGAAACTTCAACGGCGATAACAAGCCGGATATAGCCGTGGCCAATGTACCGGACGTTGTTTTTAATGGCGGTGTAAGTGTATTGTTCGGCGGTGGCGGCGGCAGTTTTCTTCCGCAGACCACCTACGGCAGCGGCGGTGTAGCGCCTTTTTCTGTAGCTGTTGGTGACCTCAACAACGACAACCGGGACGATATTGTGGTTGCCAATCTTTTGTCCGATAATGTAGGGGTGCTGATCAACAACGGAAGTGGTGCTTTCAACCCTGTCATCACCTTTTCCACCGGAAGTGCCGGGCCCCGCAGCGTGGTGGTGAAAGATGTCAACAACGATGGTAAGGCTGATCTCATTACTGCCAATCAAAACGGAAACAACATCAGCGTGCTGTTTGGCAACGGAAGTGGTGGATTTGGATCCCTGACGACTTATGGCAGTGGTGGGCTGGGCGCCAACGCTGTTTCTGCCAGGGACTTTAACGGTGATGGACGACCTGACCTGGCGGTTGCCAATACCAACGACAATACAATCGGTATTCTGCTGAATAACGGCAGCGGTGCTTTTTTGCCCGCTACCGCGCTGCCGAGTGGCGGCACCGGCCCGTTTTGGGTGGAGACCGGCGACATAAACGGTGACGGCCGGAATGACATTGCCGTAGCCAACCGCACCGTCAACAACGTTGGCATTTTGTTGGGC
>CBDUBQ010000014.1:0-124295 GCA_965365435.1 uncultured Flavisolibacter sp. | reverse complement strand
AACCTTTACCCACATCGCCATAACCACCCACAACGGCTACCTTACCAGCCAGCATCACATCCGTCGCACGACGGATAGCATCAACCAGCGATTCTTTACAGCCGTATTTGTTATCGAACTTGCTTTTCGTTACCGAGTCGTTTACATTGATGGCGGGCATCGGCAGGGTGCCTTTAGCCATCCGCTCGTACAAACGATGAACGCCGGTCGTGGTTTCTTCAGAAATACCTTTTACGTGTTGAATCAGCTCCGGGTATTTGTCCAGAACCATGTTGGTCAGGTCGCCACCGTCGTCGAGGATCATGTTCAGCGGACGCTCAGCGTTACCGAAGAACAGGGTTTGCTCAATACACCAATCGGCTTCTTCTACGGTTTGCCCTTTCCAGGCAAATACACCAATACCAGCAGCAGCAATAGCCGCCGCCGCCTGGTCTTGCGTAGAGAAGATGTTGCAGGAGCTCCACTTTACTTCGGCACCCAGGGCCACCAGTGTTTCAATCAACACGGCGGTTTGGATGGTCATGTGCAGGCAGCCGGCAATACGGGCGCCTTTCAGCGGTTGCGTAGCGGCATATTCCTGGCGGATAGCCATCAGGCCCGGCATTTCGGCTTCAGCCAAACGGATTTCCTTGCGGCCCCATTCGGCAAGGCTCATGTCTTTTACTTTGTACTTCAGCGAGAAGTCAATACTTGTGTTGGTGAGAGTGCTCATTGTTTAGATTTTAAGAGGTGGCGGTAAAAGCAGCCTTTTTGAAACGGCTCAACCGCCAACAGCACAAAGGTATCAATCGCAGCCGATTTTCCTATTTCATTCGGAATATTTGGGAAACATCAGCATTTTTTCGGAATTTCGAAGAAAATTTTCCTTTCAGACAATGGCAAAAGTGCTTTCAAAAGATGAAATGCCTGTGTTGGACCAAAAAGATCTCGAGATCCTGAAGCTCCTGCAGCAAAATGCCCGGCTCACCATTCGCGAAATTGCCGAAAGCATACACCTCAGCACCACCCCGGTGCACGAGCGGATCCGGCGCATGGAGGACAGTGGCGTTATTAAACAGTACGTTACCTTGTTAAACGCCTCAAAGGTGGGAAAGTCGCTGATGGTGATTTGTTATGTGTCGCTAAGGCAGCACAGCAAAAACGCCGGTGAAAAATTTATCAGGGGCATGCTGGAAATGAACGAGGTGCTCGAATGCCTGACCATTTCGGGCGAGTTTGACTTTATGCTGAAAGTGGTAGCGGCCAATATGGATGAATACTACAATTTCCACGTAAACAAATTGAGCGCCATCGAAAATGTGGGTAACGTTCAAAGTGTTTTTGTGATGGGTATTATTAAGCAAACGCACCAGTTGGTGTTTTAAGAGCGAAGCTGTTGGCCAGGAGCTTTGGGCCTTGAGCAGAACGCACTTTCTTAAAGACAATATGAATTTGCGCCCTCACGGGAAAACGGCTTTTATTGTAAAACCAAAAAACAGGTAGGCTTCAACTCGAATCGCAAACTCTAACAGCTAAAAGCTAACCACTCATAGCTAACTACTCATAGCTTTCTTCTTTTCCGTATCTTTTTTCCATGAATGGCAATCTTTTTCTGACCCTTTGTCTGGCTCTTATTTTTTCTTCGGTAAAGGCACAGCAATTTGGCGCTTTTCCTCCTTCTACCCGGTGGCAGCAAATCAACTCCGACACGGCCCGGGTTATTTTCGACAATAAAATTGCCCCGCAGGCACAGCGGGTTTCGGCTATCGTACATCGCCTGGCAAAAGAAGACAAAGCCTCCCTTGGCGGTGCCGTCCGCAAGATCAATATCCTGCTGCACCCGAATACCACGCGGGCCAATGGCTATGTGGCCCTCGGGCCGTTTCGCAGCGAATTCTACCTTATTCCGTCATCGGATATTTTCAGCAGCGGCGCCACGCCCTGGAATGAGGACCTTGCCGTACATGAGTTCCGGCATGTGCAGCAATACAGCAATTTCAACAAGGGCCTTTCCAAAGCGGCGGGGTTTGTGTTGGGCCAGCAGGGTCAGGCCCTGTTCAACGCCCTTGCCATTCCCGACTGGTTTTTTGAGGGTGATGCCG
Organism: uncultured Flavisolibacter sp.; assembly: GCA_965365435.1. Lineage (GTDB taxonomy): Bacteria > Bacteroidota > Bacteroidia > Chitinophagales > Chitinophagaceae > Flavisolibacter. Next base: position 122,214 of record CBDUBQ010000014.1, on the reverse strand, counting down.
TGCACAGCGAAACGGCTTTCACGGCGCAGGGGCGGGGCCGTTCGCCTTATTTTTTTAATGGCTTCCGGGCACTCTGGCGCGACCAACGGGAATACAGTTGGATGAAGCTGCGCAACGGCTCGCTGAAAGACTATGTGCCCAACCATTACCAATTAGGCTACCTGCTTACCAACTATGGTTACGAAAAATACGGCAGCGGATTTTGGGGGAAGGTAACGGACGATGCGGCCCGCTTCCGGTCGTTGTTTTATCCGTTTCAAAATGCGGTAGAGCGGGTTTCGGGTAAAGAGTTCAACCTGTTTCGCAAAGAGGCCATTGAGTGGTATAAGCACGAAGTAAGTACCCGCCGCGACGGGAGGCTACGCCGCGAAACCGTAGCCGACTATTTTTTTCCTCAACAAATCGGCACCGATTCCACCCTGTACATCAAGTCGGCCTACAACAGCATACCCGCATTCTACCTTCGCGACAGTAGGGGAGAGCACCGCCTCGGCCAGCGCAACATCACTTCCGAAGACTGGCTTAGCTATCGTAATGGCATCATCGCCTACACGGCCTACGCCGTGAATCCGCGTTGGGGCCTTACCGACTACAGCGACATCTACCTGTTCAACATCTTTACCCGTGGTGAAACGCGACTAACGACGAAAAGCAAGTATTTCACGCCGGACCTCAGTCCCGACGGAACGCAGGTAGTGGCCGTCGCTTATACCGATTCGGCCGAAAACGAGTTGCACCTTCTTAGCAGCGATGGAAGCCTGTTGAAGAAGATAGCACCACCCGCGGCCGGCGACCTTTTTGTTCATCCCCGCTTTGTCAACGGCCAATCGGTAGTAGCGGCCGTGCGGCACGCCAACGGCTCCATGTCGCTGCAGCTTATTAACCTGGATGGCGAACGTACGCAAACAAAAACCCTGGTCAATCCTACGTTTGCGCTGATCGGCTACCCCTTTGTAGATAAAAACACCGTGTATTTTGTTTCGTCCCTTTCGGGCAATGATGATATTTATTCGTTACAACTCGGCGGTGTGGCGCCTGCGGATAAACTGTTACAGCACACAGCCGGTGTCACTGGTCACTACTATCCTTCGGTTTACCGCGACTCCCTGCTGTTTTCCACGTTTACCAGCAACGGCCTTCGAATTGGCGGCACTAGCCTCGGTACAAAAAATATCGGCAGCTTGGCGGCTGCGGCGGTGCAAAACCGTTTGCTGCCTTACAAAGTGGCCATGGATAGTGCAACGTCTAACGTACTCACTGCGGCCGGACAAGGCAATTACCCGGTGGACCGTTATGCAAAAACAAAAGGACTATTTAACTTTCACAGCCGGCAGGCTACCTACACCGATCCTGAAATAACGGCCAGTATATTCAGCGACAATATCCCCAACACTTTCAGCAATGAACTCTTTTACCGCTACAACAGAAATGAAGGTTCGCATGCGGCGGGCTTCAATTCTTATTATGGCGGACTGTTTCCGGTGCTGACGGTTGGCTACAACTATACGTTTAATCGCACCATTCGTACGACGGCGCGAACACTGACGCTCGATCAGCAGGAGCTGCAGGCAGGCTATTACATACCGCTGAATTTTACAAAGGGAAAAACCTACAAATCCCTCGCATTCGGAAGCAGTTATGTGCACAATAAAACGGTGCCCACCGGCGCCAGCAAAGCGTTTATCACCGGCCGCTCAGCCGGTTACCTCTATCATTTCGCCAACTTCAGCCAGCAACTGCCGCAGGCCCTGCAGCAAATTTTTCCCAGGTTTGGTTACAGCCTTCGCCTGGCACATCGCCACCTCCTGGGCAACAGTGGCTTTCAGGCCCTCGGCGGCGCCACGCTCTACCTGCCCGCCATCAAAAACCACAGCCTGGTATTGGCTGCCAACTGGCAGGAAACCGACACGTCGAACGTGATCTTTAGTAACCGCTTTGCCAATTCAAGGGGTTACAACGACTATTTCTTTTCCCGCATGTGGCGGCTATCCGGCAACTACCACCTGCCTTTGCTTTACCCCGACTGGGGTTTCGGAAACATCATTTATTTTCTGCGGGTAAGAGGCAATGCATTTTACGACTACACCCGTGTGTACTCGCGAAACAAGCTGGCCAGCGCCGATCAGCGCAGTGTAGGAGGGGAGGTTTATTTTGATACCCGGTGGTGGAACTCTCTGCCGGTGACATTTGGCTTTCGGGTTTCGCACCTGCTCGACAACGATTTCAACGGCCTGTGGCGGGCAGGCCGCAACCGGTTTGAATTTATTCTGCCGCTGGATTTGATTCCGCGGTAGGAGGGCCACCGCCGGCGCTTCCCGGTGGGGAGGGCTCAGGTGAGAGGCACTGCTTTTTCCTGCCGGCGTTTGTATGGTTCGTTGCTGCATCGCCCTTTGGATGAATCTTACCAAAATGAACAGATCCTTCCATCTGGGGCCCGTCTACCGGAGGGGACGGGGGACGCTTTTTACGTCAGCTTCAGCACATCATCCATCGTGAACAACCCTTTTTTGCCCGCCAAAAATTCGGCTGCCAGCACGGCGCCGAGGGCAAATCCGCGACGGTTGTGAGCCGTATGAATGATCTCGATATCGTCCACTTCGGAAGTGTATTTTACAAAGTGTGTACCCGGGGCCGGGTCAATGCGTTCGCTAATGATGCTCAACACGCCAGGCGCTTGCGCCGGCGCATTGATCCATTCCTTTTTCCGGCCAATGCCTTCTATCACTTGTTCGGCCAGTGTTACCGCGGTGCCGCTGGGGGCATCTTTCTTTTCGGTATGATGAATTTCCTTAAGCGTCACCTCGTAGTCGGGTTGCGAGGCCATCAGCCGTGCCAGCAGTTTGTTGAGCTGAAAAAAAATATTGACGCCAATGCTGAAATTGCTGGCATGCAGAAAGGCGCCGCCGGTTTGCCGGCAGTAAGACCGGGCCGATTCCAGGTTTTCGTTCCAACCCGTGGAACCACTCACCACCGGCACACCAAAATCAAGACAGCGGCGCACATTGTCATGCGCAATTTCCGGTGCGGTAAACTCTATGGCCACATCGGCGCCAGCCATATTTTCTTTGGTAAAATCTTCGGTATTATCAATATGAACTCTCAGAATCACCTCATGGCCGCGCTGAATGGCAATTTCTTCAATCATATGGCCCATCTTGCCATAGCCTATTAATGCGATCTTCATTTCAACAGGAGTATTTAGCACGAATTGCACGAATCGTGAACACGAATTACACGATTTTTTTCTACTCGCCGGTAACTACTTTCTCACAGGAGAGGCGCTAAATTGGTGATAAGCTGCGGAGGCAATTGGCAACGCCGGCAAAACCGACGGCGTTGCTTGTTGCCAACGAAAACAATGGGCTACACCTTGCTACCGGATGGCCACGATAAAACTCAGCCCGGTGGTGCCGGCCATGCGGCTGGGGCCGAATTTCATTTTGAAACTAAGGTCCGGGTTCACATCGAAAAGCTTGAGGTGGGCATCTACGGTGGCATCAACCACATTCAATCCCCAAAACAGAATAAAAAACAAGACGGAATAGTCAATATTGCTGCGAAATTCATTGCGGTACAATCGCAGCGAATTGGCATCGTAAGGCAGGTATAAGGGATTGATTTTAAAAAAATCGGCCGAGTCGCGAAAAGGGCCGGGATATGTGCTGTTGGGATCAAACGCCGGTAGAGAAGCCTTGTATTTAGCCTGGTAGGCAAAACGCAGTTCGCGGTAGGTTTTTACGTTGTAAAAGAAAACCACGGCGGTGGTGCCCAGCGCACCGTACACCAACGGAATCTTCCAGTATTTTTTGTTGTAAGCCTGTCCCCAGCCGGGAATAATCGCCGACCGGATGGTAGCCTTCTTGGGCACAAATGCCTTACGCACCGAGTCGGCCCTGGCGGTGTTCGACACCGGGGCGGCGTTTTTCAGCAATGTATCCACTGTTACCGGGGGTGCCGCGGCAGTATCGGTCTGCGCCCAGCCCGGCAACCAAAAAGCCAGGCAAAAAAGACATATGGCTACCACCCGCTTAATCAATCGTCACATTCATTTGATCCAGTAATTTGTTCATCTCCTCCAGCGAATAATACTCAAACAAAATGGCGCCGCTGCCGTCTTTGCTATGGCGCAGCTTTACACGGGTGCCAAAATGCGAGGCCAGCTTGTCCTCAACTTTTTTAAATGCCGCCGGCAGTGACTCCGCCGGCTTTTTCTCTTCTTTCTCTTTGTAAAGATTCCGCACCAGGTTTTCGGTTTGGCGCACAGAGAGGCTTTTTGATTTTATCTCCTCAAAAATAAAAAGCTGCTTGTCTATGGTATCCACATTGATCAGGGCCCGGGCATGGCCCATGCTGATTTCGCCGTTGCGTACGGCAATCTGAATGTCGGGGGGCAGCTTCAGCAGGCGAATGTAATTGGTGACCGTGCTGCGGTCTTTACCCATGCGTTCGGCCACCTGCTCCTGTGTGTGCTCCAGTTCTTCCATCATGCGTTTATAGCTCAGGGCAATTTCCATGGCGTTCAGGTCTTCCCGCTGCAGGTTTTCCAGCAGGGCAAGTTCCAGCAGTTCCTGGTCGTTGGCCTGCCGTACAAAGGCCGGTATATCTTTCAGCCCCGCCAGCTTTGCAGCCCGCCAGCGCCGTTCGCCGGAAATAAGCCGGTATTTGTTCCCCGCTATTTTCGAAACCGTGATGGGCTGAATAATATCGTGAATGCGGATAGACTGTGCCAGCTCTTCCATGGCCGTCTCGTCAAAATCGCGGCGCGGCTGCTTGGGATTGGTCTCAATGCTATCGAGCGGAATGCGCATGTTGCCCGTGGCTGCTTCAACGATCTGCGGCTTTAGGGCGCCCGCCGTGTTTTTCAGGTCGGTATCTATGTTCTGCAGCAGGGAGCGGATTCCTTTTCCCAGTGCATCTTTATTTTGTTTTGGTGCTGTCATGAAATTTGTTCAAAGTTCAAAGTTAACAGTTCAAAGTTGGAGCCGCGTTCAGTAAAAGTTAATAGTTCGGTTTGACAGTAGTGCAACATCCAACCTTTCCAACAAATCGGTTGGGATTGTTAAGCAGGAAAGAACCGATCCGCCCCGGTTACCGCATTTTTTGCGTGCCGTTCCGCCTGAGTTTTCAACCGTATAACGTTTGCAGAAAACGTGATAAAGATCAGGGAAAAAGAGTAGCTGGCGGTGCGTTACCAATAAGGAACTGCCAGCTTCAAAGGCTGCAATGTTCTTAGGCTTCCAATGTTCTTTCTTCCTGCGAAATTTTGGTGAGATTGTTTTTTTGCAGAATCTCTTTGGCCAGGTTCAGGTAGTTGACCGATCCTTTGCTGTTGGCATCGTACAGGATCACTGGTTTGCCAAAGCTGGGCGCTTCGCTCAGGCGGGAGTTGCGGTGAATGATGGTGGCAAAAACCAGCTCTTCAAAATGCCGGCGCACCTCCGCCACCACCTGGTTGCAAAGGCGGAGACGGCCATCGTACATTGTCATGAGAATGCCTTCGATCACCAGGTCGGTATTGAGACGGCTTTGCACGATCTTGATGGTATTCAGCAATTTTCCCAGTCCTTCAAGGGCAAAAAATTCGCATTGCACTGGCACCATCACCGAGTCGGCCGCCGTTAGCGCATTTACGGTAATAAGGCCAAGCGAAGGCGAACAATCAATAATGATAAAATCATAGTTGTGCCGGATGCCTTCGAGGATGTTTTTCAGCACCGATTCCCTGTTGGGATAGTTGATCATTTCAATTTCGGCACCTACCAGGTCAATATGCGAGGGGATAAGATCGAGATTGGGTATGTCGGTTTTCAGCACCACGTCTTTTGCGGCCGTGCTATTCACCATGCAGTCGTAAAGGCTTTGGGTTACGTTTTGCAGGTCAAAGCCCACACCGGTGGTGCTGTTGGCCTGTGGATCGGCATCTACCAGCAACGTGCGGTATTCCAACACAGCAAAGCTGGCTGCGAGATTGATTGCGGTTGTGGTTTTTCCTACGCCACCTTTCTGATTGGCCACGCCAATAATTCTTGCCATTTAGTTTTGTGTAAAGTTTACAATGCTATGGATTCGCCAATGGCAGGCAGCGAGAGCGTCAGGCCTGCATCGGCAAATGCTTTTTTTACTTTTTCGTGATCAATTTTAATGTAGCCGAAGGTGTCGTAATGCACACCTACAATGTGTCGGCACTGGATCAGTTCCGCCGCTATAATGGCATCTTCGTAACCCATCGTGAAATTGTCGCCAATGGGCAGCACGGCAAATTCAACTGGTGCCCAGCGGGGTATCAATTGCATATCCATCGTCAGCGCCGTGTCGCCGCTGTAATAAAAATTCCGTTCGCCTGTCACTAAGAAGCCCATGGGGTTGGCGCCGTAGCTGCCATCGGGCATGGCCGATGAATGCACCGCATGGGTGCACTTAACGGTTCCAAAATCAAACGCCCATTTTCCGCCGGTATTCATGGGGTGGTATTTCTCCACTCCCTGGCCGGCCATCCATGTGGCTACCTCGTAGGCCGCCACCACCACGGCGCCGGTTTGTTTAGCCAGCGCCACGCAGTCGGCCGTGTGGTCCTGGTGGCCGTGCGAAAGCAGAATGTAGTCAGCCTTCAGGTCCTCCAACCTTATTTTATCAGCCAGCGGATTGGGTGTAATGAAGGGATCGAACAGAATGCGCTTTCCGCCCATCTCCACCGCAAAACAAGATTGTCCGTAATAGGTAAACTGCATAACTGACACTTTATCAACGTGGACAAAAATACATTGATTCGCCGCACCGTGGGAGCTTTCGCCCATAATAATTACCCTAACCTATCTTTAGCCGCAGATTAGATTGATGTTACATGCGTAGTTCTCCTTTTCAGTTTTTGATCGCCGGCCTGATGGTTTTGCTGGATGTTTATTTTTTTCAGGTATTGAAACTGCTGACCGGCAATCTTTCGCCCCGTACCCGTTCCACGATCAACATTACGTATTGGGTGGTATCTGTTTCGGTGATCGTGCTGCTATTGGTATTGCCATACCTTAATCTCGACAATGTGCGGCGTGGCCTTCGCAGCACGGTGTTCTCGGTGCTGGTCGGCATGTTTCTTCTAAAACTGTTTGCCTGCGTTTTCTTCCTCATTGACGACATCCGCCGCGGCGTACAATGGATTTGGGGAAAGCTGTTTTTCGCCAGCGCCGATGTGGGTGAGCCGCAATCCAGCCCGCGGATCAGCCGCTCTCTCTTCCTGAGCTGGCTGGGAATTGTGGTAGGTGGCGGCCTTTTTTCCACTTTGCTTTACGGCTTCACCAATAAATACAACTACAAGGTGTGGCATGTGCCGCTCCAGTTTCCTAACCTGCCGGCGGCCTTTCGCGGGTTAAGGATTGTGCAGATTTCCGATATTCATTCCGGCTCGTTTACCGACAAAGACGGCGTGCGCAAAGGCGTGGAAAAAATTCTTTCGCTGAAGCCTGACCTGATTGTATTTACCGGCGATCTGGTGAACAACAAGGCCGAGGAGATTGTGCCTTACCTGGATGTTTTCAACAAGCTAAAAGCGCCGCTGGGCGTTTATTCCATTTTTGGCAACCACGATTATGGCGACTATGTGCAGTGGGAGAGTCCGGCGCAAAAAGCAGCAAATATTGCGGAGCTGCGGGCTTTGCATGCCAAAATGGGCTGGCGCCTTTTGTGGGACGAACATGTAGCGATTGAAAGAGGCGGCGAGCAAATTGCGCTTATTGGCATTCAAAACTGGAGCGCCCTGCGCAATTTTGCCCGTTACGGCAACCTGCCGAAAGCTTATGCAGGTGCGGACAAATATCCTTTCAAGATACTGCTCAGCCATGACCCCACGCATTGGGATGCGGAGGTCAGAACAAAATTCAGTGATATTGACCTGACCCTTTCCGGCCACACCCATGGCTTTCAGTTTGGGGTGGAAATACCGGGCTTTCGCTGGAGCCCTGTACAGTATGTGTACCGCCAATGGGGCGGCTTGTACCGCGAAGGAAAGCAGGCTATTTATGTGAACCGCGGTTATGGTTTTATCGGCTATCCCGGCCGTGTCGGCATTTTGCCCGAAATCACGCTGTTGGAGCTTAGCTAAACGGCCATGGGGCAACCACCTGCTTTTAAGGCATGAAATCTGCGGCGTTTGAATACGAATTCAACGGCCGCTGCGTTATTTAGCAGCACCCGTCAATCCTAAGCAAAACAAAATGCGCCAGAAACATTTCCTCCTGCCTGTACTTTGGTTGTGGGCTGCGGTATGCTTTGGCCAAAAAGAAAAACAGCCTGCCATCACCGATACAACGGTGTACGACTACGACGAGATTTTTTCGGAGCTCGATGCCCTGCTTGATTCGCTCTACACACCTCGAAGCTTCGGCCTCGCCAATCTGGGTTTCGGCTCTGGTTTTTTTCAATATGGTGCTGCCGCCACCGCGACGACAAAGCGCCAGATTTACGTTTCTCCTTCGGCGGGATACTACCACAAATCGGGCCTTGGCATTACTGCCGGCGCATCGCTGCTGAATTATGAAGGCAACCTTTCGCCCTACCAATATTTACTCACCGGGTCTTACGATTACCTTAAAACCAGGGATTTCATCACCGGCCTTTCGTACTCGTATCATTTTACAAAAGACCGCCTGCCTTTTTACACCTCGCCATTGCAGTCCGAAGCCTACGGATATTTTACCTGGCGCAAGTCCTGGCTGCGGCCGTCGCTTTCAGCCAGCTATGGGTGGGGCAGCCGCCAATCACTATCGGCCCAAAAACCGATCCTTGAAAAATTAAAAAAGCTGCGGCGCAACAACGCCGGTGGCAGTAGCGGAAGCGGCCCTGCCATTGCGGTGGTGAACACGTACGAAAAAGTGGTTGATTTTAACCTGCAGTTTTCGCTTCGCCATGATTTTTATGTGCTGGATCTATTGTCAAAAACTGATTACCTGCGGGTAACGCCCCTGCTTTCATTTATTGCCGGATCGCAGCAGTTTGGTTTTCATTCGGCCGGCAATACGATACTAACGGCCAGGCGCAATGGAAAAGCCTCCGCTAACACAACAGAAAATATGGCGCTGGAGGATGCCCTTAGCTTCCGGCCGCTGTCGCTGGCCGGGCAGGTTAGAGCAGAATATGCAAGTGGAAAATTTTTTCTGCAGCCGCAGGTTTATTTCGATTATTACCTGCCGGCCAACAGCCGTCCTTTCACCACCACCTTCCTGCTGAACATCGGTATGATCCTTTGAATATTTCCAATCAGTTAACAAGTTGCGGCACCAATCTTGAAATCGCTATTGAAAATTCTGTTTATGAAATGCAGACTTCCGTTCGTCTTTGCGCTTCTTCTTCTGGCGCATGCTTCCTTTGCTCAATTCTCCATCGGCGTTAAGGCCGGCGCAAACATCACCAAGGTCGAAGGCCGGTCGTTCAGCGATGAATTCCGGTACGGTTATCATCTCGGCGGCTTTGCCACCATTCCCGTTGGTGGCCGGTTTGCCGTTCAGCCCGAGGTGCTGTTCAACCAGCTTCAGACGCGGACCGGTTCCGAATTCAGCAACATTTACCAAACCGCCTTTGACGGCAATACTAATGTGCGGTTAAACTACCTCTCCATCCCGGTATTGCTGAATTACAAGCTTGGCAGCTTTTTGTCGCTGCAAGCCGGCCCCCAGTTTGGTGTGCTACTGGACAAAAACAAAAATTTGCTGGAGAATGGCCGCGAAGCGTTCGATCGCGGCGACTTTTCCATGCTGGGCGGCGCCCAGATCAGCCTCGGCAAGCTGAAGCTCAATGGCCGCTATGTCGTTGGCCTCAACAACATTAACGACATTGACAACCAGGACCAGTGGAAAAACCAGGGTTTTCAGCTTTCAGTGGGCCTTGGTTTGTAGAAAAAATTTGTTTGGGCGAAATCCCCCTGCCATAGCAGGGGGATTTTTATTTGTTGCAGGGCTTGGGGCACCGTTGTGGAAGGGTGCTTGTGCAAAGGTCAACCTCTTTGTACTTTCGCAGGCCGAAAGAAGAAAACTAAACACACGCTACGTGAAGAAATTTTTGAAAGCTGAAGAAGACCTTGATTTTATTCCCATCATGCCATTGAACGAAGCCGATGGTGATGGTGCCGAAATAGAAATACCAGAACAGTTAAGCTTGTTGCCCCTGCGAAACACGGTGTTGTTTCCCGGTGTGGTGCTGCCTATTACCGTTGGCCGCGACAAAAGCATCAAAGCCGTGAACGAGGCCTACCGCGGCGACAAGCTCATTGGTGTGGTAGCGCAAAAAGAAAGCACGGTGGAGGATCCGCAGGCAAAAGACCTGGAATCCATTGGCACCGTGGCCCGCATCATCAAGCAAATTCAGATGCCGGATGGCGGCACTACCATTATCATTCAGGGCAAAAGCCGTTTTGCGATAGAAGCGGTGCTGGCCGAAGAACCTTATTTTAAGGCGAAGATATCGGCATTGAAAGACGATGAGATGATCACCGACCCTGACTTTGATGCCTACGTCGCTAACATCAAAGACGTAGCCACCGAGATTATTCAGCTTTCGCCAACCATTCCCAGCGAGGCATCGGTCATTCTCCGCAATATAGAAAACGCCTCTTTTCTCATTCATTTTGTTTCGAGCAACCTTTCCATTGATATCCGCGAAAAACAGCAACTGCTGCAGCTCAATAACCTTCGCGAAAGGGCCGAGCTGCTAATGCAATTTTTGCAGAAAGAACTGCAATTTGCCGAACTAAAAAACAAGGTCACCAACAAAACCCGTACGGAAATTGACAAACAGCAGCGGGAGTACTTTTTGCAGCAGCAATTAAAGAGCATTAAGGAAGAATTGGGCGGTGATCACAACGAACGCGAAGTAAAAGAGCTGCAGAAAAAAGCGGAAAGCAAAAAATGGCCCGACGCAGCCAGGGAAGCCTTTAAGAAAGGCATCGAAAAGCTGGAACGCATGCACCCCACCACACCGGACTATTCGGTGGTGTACAACCACCTAGACCTGATGCTGGATCTTCCCTGGGAAGAATACACCGAAGATGTGTATGACCTGAGAAAGGCAAAAGAAATACTGGATGCCGATCATTACGGCATGGACAAAATAAAAGAACGCATTTTGGAATACCTGGCCGTGTTGAAGCTGAAGGGCGACATGAAAAGCCCGATTCTTTGCTTTTACGGCCCACCCGGCATTGGGAAAACCTCGTTGGGACGGAGCATTGCGGCCGCCATCGGCCGTAAATATGTACGCTTAAGCCTGGGCGGCATCCACGACGAAAGCGAAGTTCGCGGCCACCGCAAAACCTACATCGGCGCCATGCCGGGCCGCATCATTCAAAACATCCGCAAAGTAAAATCATCTAACCCGGTGATGATCCTTGATGAAATAGACAAGGTAGGTTCAGACTTTCGCGGCGACCCAAGCAGCGCCATGCTGGAGGTGCTGGACCCGGAGCAGAACAACAGTTTTTACGACAACTATCTTGAGCTGGAGTATGACCTGAGCAAAGTGCTGTTTATTGCCACGGCCAACAACCTGCAAACGATTCAGCCGGCTCTGCGCGACCGGCTGGAGATCATTGAGCTGAATGGTTATGCGGTGGAAGAAAAGATTGAAATTGCCCGCCGCCACCTGATTCCAAAGCAAATGGAGGCCCATGGACTGAAAAGCTCCCGTTTTAAAATCAGCGACAAAATTCTGGATAAGATGATCCAGGACTATACCCGCGAGAGCGGTGTGCGGGAACTGGACCGCCACCTGGCCGCAATCATGCGCTACCAGGCAAAAGAGCTGGCACTGCATGGGGCGCTCAAAGCCGTGATTTCTTTAGACGACATTGAAAAAATACTGGGCAAGCCACGGTTCAGCAATGAGCTTTATAAACAAGCGACCATTCCGGGCGTGGCGGTGGGCCTTGCTTACACACAGGTGGGTGGCGATATCTTGTTTATCGAATCCATTCTGAGCGAAGGCAAGCCAGACCTGCGACTCACCGGCAACCTTGGCGATGTGATGAAAGAAAGTGCGGTGACGGCCCTCTCGTACCTAAGCGCCAATGCCAAAAAATTCGGCATTGAGCCCGCACTGTTCGAGAAAAAAGCCGTGCACATTCACGTACCCGAAGGCGCCGTGCCAAAAGACGGGCCGAGCGCCGGGGTAACGATGCTTACGGCACTGGCTTCGGCATTTACCGGCAAAAAAATTAAACCTTTCCTCGGCATGACCGGCGAGATTACGCTGCGCGGCCAAGTGCTGCCGGTGGGTGGAATCAAAGAAAAAGTGCTGGCGGCAAAGCGGGCAGGCTTAAAAGATGTGATTCTCTGCTGGCAAAATGAAAAAGACATTGAAGAAATCAATCCCGACTACATTAAAGGAGTGCGTTTTCACTACGTGAAAATGATGAAGGAAGTGCTGGAGATTGCGCTGCAGGACTGAGTTTTACACTACCTTGGCGGCCTAAGCCGAGATGTTGCCTGCATGTTTTTTTCTTTTGCTTTTTTGCCTGAGCGGCTTTGCTACCGGGGCCCAAACCCTTGGCGGCAAAGCCGCTTACAATTTTCTAAAGCTTCCTGCTGCGGCCCTGCAGGCGGCCGCCGGCGGTGTGTTGGTTTCGTACAACGCCGGCGAGGTTGGCCTGGCTGCTGCCAATCCGGCCCTGCTGCGCCGCGAGGTGAGTAGGCAGGCAGCGGCGGGGTTCAATAGCTTTATCGCCGCGGCAAAAGCTTACAACCTTACCGCTGCCTATTCTTACGAAAAACTGGCAACAACCTTCGGGGCACAGGTACATTACCTTGACTATGGTTCGCTGCCTGCCACCGATGCAGCCGGCAATATGTTGGGCCAGTTCAGGCCAGTAGATTATGCCGTGCAGGTATCGGCTGCCCGCCGGTATCTGGAGCGATGGTCTTACGGGCTTTCAGTCAAGTTTATTCAATCGTCTTACGGCCAGTACCGGTCCAGCGCACTCGCGGCCGATGTGGGCCTGTTTTACCAGGACACGGCCCGCGGCTTTTCTGCAGCTTTGGTGGTGAAGAATATGGGCGGACAGCTTTCAACCTACGCCGGTGAAGCAGAAGAGCTTCCCTTTGATTTGCAGGTGGGCATGACGCAGCGGCTCGCGAAAGCTCCGTTTGGCTTTTCGCTGACGGCGCAGCAGCTTCAAACTTTCGATATTCTTTACAACGACACAGCGTTCAACCGCGACAACGGCTTTTCGTCCGGTACATCCACCTGGTCGAAGCTGGTTAGCCATCTTGTACTGGCCACCCATGTCTATGCCGGCAGAAACCTGGAGGCCACTGTGGGCTACAATTTTCTCCGGCGGCGGGAGCTCAGCATCGGCACCGATGCTAATGGGCTTACCGGCTTTTCCGCCGGGCTGCGCCTGCGGTTTAGCCAATTGCAGGTATTGTATTCCCGGTCGGCCTACCAACGGGGTATCGCGGCAAATCAAATTGCCATTACGGTGCATCTCGACCGGCTTATGGGTGGCGGCCGGTAGCATCTTGCTCGTGAAAGAATGGCGGGGGTTGCAGTTGCAAACGTTGGTACAGACCCATTAACTGCTCATCCTGTACACCTCAAACGCTTCGGCAAAATCGGCGCCGCACTGCACGCCACGCACCACAGCCAGTGCTTTCATAAAATCGGGCTGCATGTACCGCCGGTGAGCCTGCGACTGGTACTGCCGCAGGGCCTTTTGTTTGGCCACCACTTCGCCTTCCACAAGCTTTTCAAAATAGGTGGGCGCAAAATCAAAATTGTTCCAGGGAAGTTCGTAGCCTAACACATTGCGGTTTTTAAAAGCCCGCAAGCCTTCGGCATAAATCACCTGGTGGTCCTGGTGCACATCGGCTTTTGCCGGAATAAAAACCGTTTCGGGCTGCAAGCTTTCATTCAGCCGTATCAGTTCTTCCAAAATCTCCTGGCGGTGAAATAGCAGCCTTCGCACCTCGAAATTAAAAAGCTTCACCTGCTGAATGCCCAAGGCGCCGGTTGCGGCTTTGCATTCGGTGGCCAGCGTATCGGCCGGCACGTTGGCCGGCAGCGACTGCGAACAGGTGGAAAATGCGACGTAGGTAACAGACTTGCCGGCGGCAATGTATTTGGCAATGGCACCCCCGCAGCCCAACTCGCCGTCGTCGGTGTGGGGAGCCAAAACTAGAATTCTGTTGGTGTGCAACATCCGGCTAAGGTAGGAGGAAACAAAATTTAACCGGACGGATTCGTGTCGTCGTTGGTTAAAGGATTTGCTAACTCGCGGGCTTCTTTTTTTGCCTGCTCACGCACCAGTTCAGTCAACTTGTTTTCCAGTCGCCTGATACGGGCCAACAACTTCAGGACAGCAAACAAAAAGAAAAGAATGCAGCAATAAAACAGGAGATCGGCGCCACGCCCCACACCAAGTTTGGCGGCAATGCCGGTGGTAGAGTCGGGCGAAAGAATAAAAAAAATGGCCAGTGAAAAAAAAACTGTGATAATGAGCAGATCGAAAACCGCATTGCGGATACGAAACACGTAGTAAGAAAATATGGCCACCACGCCACCCAGCAACAGAAGCTGAATTCCGCTCATCGCAACAGTTTGTGTAAAAATAAGTCAAGGAGAATGCGGAAGCCGCTCCAGCCGCTTTGCCCTTTCTTTAACGAATACGGAGTGTATAAAATCCGCACCGGCGCCTCGGCGTAGCGGAGCTTATGCTTTTTTATCAGCCACAGAATTTCGGTGGCATGGGCCATGCCGCTTTCCTTTAATACGATGGCTTCTGCTGCCTGGCGGTTTAGAAGCCGCAGGCCGTTGTGGGCATCGGTGAGGTAAAGACCGGTAAACAAAAAATTTACGATGCGGGCAACCTTCAGCAGCCAACTGCGAAAAAGAGGCAGGTTGGACGTTCCGGACTGCAGAAACCGCGAACCCAGAACAATGTCCGAACGGGTTTTTGCCATCGTGGCAAAAAGCTCCGACGCACCCGGAAACTGGTGCTGCCCGTCGGCATCAAATGTGAGAACATATTCTGCGCCTTTTTGCAACGCCAGTTCAATGCCCGTTTGCAGCGCAGCACCCTGCCCCAGGTTCACCGCGTGCCGGGCAAGGCAAACCGGGCGACCGGCTAGGCAATGCACCAGCGGCCTGGCCGAGCCGTCATCCACTACCACCACCTGGCAACCGTGGGAGAGGAGTTCGTCCACCACATGGGTGATGGTGGCCTCTTCGTTGTACGCCGGCACCACGACAAAAACCGCAGCTGCTTTAATTTGGTTGGACGGGAATGGCATAAAACGAAAAGTTTTCAAATGTACCGATTGCCTCTTTTCCGTACTGCTGCAAAAAAGGCCGGAAATGTTGCGACGAATTTTTGTGAAGCACCACCAGCAACACAACTTTCCTTACCGTTGTTAAAGTCTCTGAATTGTTCAGGGCATCGGCTGCATACAATATGGGCACATGGCTGGTAAGACTGATCCGATGATTGTAATAATAAGATGAACCGGTTACTACTACCTGTGCTGAACGATCACGGCTGCGAATGCCTGCTATTAATTGATCGGCATAATCTTGCAGCCGCTTTTCGGCCTGCCAGCTATATTCCTCTTTTCCGATTTTTAGCAGGCGGTTTCCGGTAAAAAGGGCGCCCCTGAAGAACTCCGGCAGCAGCAACAAGAGCGGCAACGTAAACACCAGCCGCCATTTTTTTGCTGGCAGGTTTGCTTTGTATTGATAAAAAACAAACACACCCACATGAACCAATAGGTAGATGAGCCCATAATAGCGCGGCTCCTCCACGTAGGTCCAAAACCAGCCCGGCAAAATCTCTTCTTTCGCTACAAAAAGCGACAGCACCATCAGCTCTGCCACCACGGCAGCAGAGAGGCCCCAGGCAACTAAAAAATAACGATCAGCAAGCGTGGCGGCACCGGCCTTTTGCCGATGCCATCGTTGAAAAAGAAGAAGCGAAAGAAGTATCGCAAACAAAGCCGTCAGCCATTGCGAAAGCGCATAAATGACCGAAAAAGCGCCGTCGCCAAAAACCAGTGCCGCGGTGTCGGGTTTTATGAACGAAGCCGTGAGAAAAGGGTAAATCGCTGTAAGATGCGATGGGTAGATGCCTCTTTCCGGAGCGCTGATGTAGGCAACCGTACCGCTCACAGATTTAACGTAAAGAAGAAGTGCACCAAATAAAAGAAAAAGAACGGCGGCGGAAACAAGCCCGTTTTTAATTAGTTGTCCTCGCTGTTTTTTGCGCCCTTCCAACACCAAAAAAAACGGCACCAGCATCACCACCGGGATAAAAAGATATTTGATCAATCCTGCGACAAACAGGCAAATGGTAAGGCCGGTCACGTTGCGGCGCTGATTTTTTTCCGTTTGTATAATCACAAACAAAAAGGAAAGACCGGCGATAAAAAAGGAAAGCGCAACAGCATCGGACGATGCGATGAAATAAAAGTAGTAGATGAAAAATCCGTGAAGCAGTGTAAATGCATTGACCAGGTAATCAGGCGTTCGAAACAGCCATAACAATTTTCTCAGCGACAACAGCAACAGCAATGCGGCCAGCAAATCGAGGGTAATGCCGGCAGCGATATAGTGATGGCCAAAAACTGCATAAAACGGCGCCAACAACAAGGAGTAGCCCGGTGGCCACTGGGTGAGTGGCGTGTACACCACCTGCGACAAATCATTGGCCAGCACCTGGGCCGTAGTGATGCCGTGGCCGTGCAACAAATTGTCAGTAGCCAGCACCTGGTAAGAAGCATCTACCCGTATGTTATAAAAAAAGACGATCTGTAAGGCTCTTACGCCAAATGCAATGGCTACAGCCAGGTAGCCTGCTGTTTGGCCCGAAAGGCATCTTTTAAAATAACTGCTGAATAGCGATACCGGTGAAATGATCAAATGTTTTAAGCTGCAAAAATGGGCCGGAAAAAGACACGCCCTCTATTCGAAAATAAAATAGCTGGTGTCTTTCACCAGCGGCAGGTTTTGACCAAAGCTCGTATTCAGCAAAACCCTGAATTCGTTGGCCAGCGACAAGCCGGGATAAAACTTTTGATATTGACCGCCGGGCAGGTGAACCGCGTTGATGGTGCGGTACAACAGGCTGTCGCTATCGTCAATGGTCGCACCGGTCCAGCGAAAACCATGATCACCCATAAAAAGAATAATGGGTGGCCGGGCACTGGTTTTCAGGATGTCATCAATCATTTGCAGATAAATCTTATTGCTGTACTGCAGGTAGTCGAGAAAAGCCGCTTTGTTATACATGTCGGCATCGGTTAGCTCCGCCGGCGGCCGCGGTTTGCCGCGCCGGTCGAAGTAGTAAGGAAAATGCGGCATCAGCAAATGCGTATAAACAAAACGCGGCCGTTCCGGTTTGCGTTTCAGCTCTGCGCTGAAAGCAGCGGAAAGTTTTTCGTTGCAGCGTTTGGTGTAATTGATGTACCGGTTTGCCACAAAGCCTAATTTAAGCGTGGTGACCAGGTGATAGGCAAGGTCTTTTTGCACCCTCCGGGTAAACGTTTGCGAAGCCACCAGGTCTTTGCCTATTAGTATATAGTGCTGCCTTGCCTGCGTAGGTTGCCCGGCCACATGAAAGATGGAATGATTCCTCACCTCGTAGCCGCTTTCGTCCAGAAACTTCAAAAAAGGATTTTTGTTAATGCGGCTGTAACAAAGGTTAAGGTCTTCGCGGCTGGTTTTTACGCCACTGATGGGTTGCACATAACCCATCGAGAAAAGAGCCGCCACCGAATAGGCGGTAAAATTATAATTGGCCCGGCTGTGTTCGGGCATAAAAAAACCGCGCTGCCGCAGGCTGTCCAGAAATGCGCCATTGTTGAAACCAAAGCCCCTAACCAGCGAAAGCGAATCCGGGTACTCGTCGGCAATCAGCAGAAAAATGTCGGGTTTGGGGCAGGTGGTGCACGGCGGAAGATCTAGTGCATTCATCGGCTTTTGTTTGTAAAAAAACAATCCCGGAACATCTGTCAGCAACAACACCAGTAACAAGCTGTTGAGAAACAAAACAACCCGGCCAAGGTGCCTTCTGGTCTTTTTCAAAGAATAACCAACAGCCACCAGGCTAATGAAAAGCGCCGGTAGCAACACTGAATAACGGGCCAGCAAAAAGTTGTCGGCAATGGCTTTTAAGGCATCGTGCAGGGCGCCAAAAAAAAGGTGAAAGGCCAAAAGGGCGAAGGCGAGAATGGCTGCCTTTTGCCATTGCCGGTAAATGAGAAAGCCTAGGCCGAAAAGAACACCGCCGGCCAGGAAATATTCCGCAAAAAGTTCGGCAGCATCGGCCAGGTTTACCGAGGCTACGTTGAGCACATAATTATGGAACACGAAAAACAGCGGCAGCAGATACAGAAAGTGCGGAAACGCCTGAAGCCGTCGGGTAAATTCCTTCATTAGCTGCCGGGTGGCTGGTTAGAAATTAAAAGGCAAATTAAGAATAAACTCTTTCTTTGCTTTTTCGAAAGAGCGTACGAAAGAATGGAGAAGATTGTTTACATCGGCATGAGCGCCGACCTGGTGCATCCGGGCCATTTGAATGTGATAAAAAAAGGGGTGGAGCTGGGCCGGGTCATCATTGGCCTGCTCACCGACGAGGCCATTGCTTCGTACAAACGAGTGCCCTACCTGACCTTTGAACAAAGGCGACAAATCATTGAGCAGATCAAAGGCGTAAGCGAGGTGGTGCCGCAAACCACCCTTGATTACGAAACCAACCTGCGCCGCCTGCAGCCGGCGTTTGTGGTGCATGGCGACGACTGGCAAAGCGGCGTGCAAAAAAACACCCGGCAAAAAGTGATTTCCGTGCTAAACGAATGGGGCGGACAACTGGTAGAAGTGCCTTACACCGTAGGCATTTCTTCCACATCGCTGCAACAATCCATCCGCGAAATAGGCATTACCCCCGACAACCGGCTAAAGCGCCTGAAGCGCATCATGGCAGTAAAGTCGCCGGCGGTGGCAATGGAAGCGCACAATGGCCTCAGCGGTTTAATTGTAGAAGAAACCGTGGTACACGACAGCGGCGGCGCACCGGTCGAGTTCGACGCCATTTGGCTAAGCAGCCTTACCGATTCGTTTTCGAAAGGTAAACCCGACACCGAAGCCATTGACTTTACCTCGCGGCTGCAAACCGTTAATGAAATTATCGAGGTCACCACAAAACCGATCATTTTCGACGGCGACACCGGCGGCCGCATTGACCAGTTTCCATTTATGGTGCGATCGCTGGAGCGATTGGGTGTATCGGCCGTCATTATTGAAGACAAAACCGGCCAAAAGAAAAATTCGCTGCTCGATGATGCATCGAACCACGAGCAGGATTTCGTAGAAGATTTTTGCCAAAAGATAACCGCCGGACTTCGCAGCCGGGTGACGGACGAATTTATGATCATTGCCCGCATTGAAAGCCTCATCTTAGGCAAAGGAATGGAAGATGCCCTGAACCGGGCAAAAGCCTACGTGGCCGCCGGCGCCAGTGGCATTATGATCCACAGCAAACAAGCCACAGCCGATGAAGTGCTGCAGTTTGCCGGTGCTTTCCGTTCTTTTGCTCCGGAGTTGCCACTGGTGGCGGTTCCTTCTACCTACAACAACATCTCCTGGAACGACCTGGCAGCGGCTGGCTTTAACCTGGTGATACAGGCCAATCACCTGTTGCGGAGCGCCTATCCGGCTATGAAAAAAACAGCGCAAACGATTTTGCAAAACAAGCAAGCCAGCGAGGCCGAGGCAGCATTGATTCCCATTCCGGATTTTTTTAAATTAATTGACGAAAAATGATCGAGCCTAATGAGTTTCTGCAGCAGCTAACCACCGCCGGCGTACAATTTTATACCGGAGTGCCCGACTCGTTGCTGAAAGGCTTTATCACGGCCATTGATCGCCACGAAAAAACCAATCACCACATTGCCGCCAACGAAGGCGCAGCATTGGGCCTGGCCGCCGGCTACCACCTGGCCACCGGCGGCCTGCCATTGGTTTACCTGCAAAACTCCGGGCTTGGAAATCTTATTAATCCGCTGACTTCCCTTGCCGACCGCGACATGTACGGGATTCCGGTACTGTTGGTGATTGGCTGGCGAGGCGAACCGGGCATGCCCGATGAACCCCAGCACAAAGTGATGGGCCAGATAACACCTACCTTGCTTCACCAGCTACACGTGCCCTTTGTCGTGGTAAAAAAACACGACGACGTAGAGTGGCGCACCGCTCTGGAAGACGCCATGGCCGCGTGCCGCAAAGAAAACAGGCCGGTGGCTTTGCTGATCGAAGCCGGCGTTTTTGCGGAAGAAGAAAAAACAGCCGGGAATGCCTACGACATGAGCGCAAAGGAAGCCATTGCGTCGGTTTACCGGTTGTTACACCCGAATGATACGGTGGTGTGCACCACCGGAAAGATTGGCCGCATTTTTTATCAAATCAATGAGCAGCAGAAAAAGATCAGCCGATATTTTCTAAATGTCGGTTCCATGGGCCATGCCATCAGCATTGCTACCGGCCTGGCCCTGTCGCAAGAGGGCCGCGTGGTTGTATTTGATGGCGATGGCGCCCTCCTCATGCATATGGGTGCCCTGGCCCTGCCACCGGCGCTAAAGCTCTCAAACCTCGTTTATATTGTGCTGAACAACGGCGCTCACCAGTCGGTGGGCTCACAGCCAACCCTGGGTTTCCAGGTTGATTTTTGTGCCATTGCCAGGGGTTGTGGCTTTAGCAACCCGGTGCGGGTACAGCACGGCGCCGACCTTGACCAATCCGCGGCAGATCTTTCCGCCATAGATTTTCTGGAGGTCCGCATTAACACCTATACCGACAATGACCTGCCAAGACCAAAAGAAACGCCGCAGGAAGCGAAAACACGCCTGATGCAAGCGCTTCGGGCAGCAATAAAAAAGGAGGGCTGATGCAAGTCCTAATCAGCGGACCGGGCAGCCTCCGGCAACTTTCTTCACTACTTGCACAGCGGCAGAGCAAAAAAATTCTTTGGGTCGTTGGCCGGCACTTGCTGAATAATGTCGGGTTCCGGGAACTGAAAAACAGCCTGGCGGTGCCGCAGCAAATGATTCACCCGCCTGAAGGTGTGCTGCAGGTAGAGGAGATCCCGGTTTTTGAAAGGCTGGAAACGGTGGTTGCCATCGGCGGCGGCAAAACAATGGATTATGCCAAGGGCATTCTCTCGAAAAGGCCGGAGGGCGTCTTTTTTGTAGCGGTGCCCACCACCGCCGGTTCCGGCAGCGAGGCCACGCCGATTGCTGTTTTTTATAACGGACGCGGAAAAATTTCGCTGGATACACCGGCTTTGCTGCCGGCAGTGGCGGTGCTTGACCCAACACTGTTGCAACCGTTGCCGCCGCTGCAAAGAGCCATCTCCGGCGCCGATGCCCTGGCGCAATGTATAGAATCGGTATGGAGCAAGGCCAGTAATGCGTTAGCGGAAAACTATTCATTAACCGGCCTCGAATTGCTGTGGCAATACTTTTCCGGCTTCGTGCAGCAAACCAATGACGGAGCACCGGAAAAAATGCTTTGGGCCTCCCACCTGGCGGGCAAGGCCATTGCCCTCACCCGCACCACGGGCCCCCATGCGCTATCCTATTACCTAACGGCCAATTTTGACGTGCCACACGGCCAGGCGGTTGCGCTAACGCTGCCGCTGTTTTTCTATTACAACCATCAACAGCGCACGGCAACACAACTGGAAAAATTATTTGCTGTCATGAAAGTGACAAACGCTGAGGAAGCGTTTTTGCAATGCCGGGTTTTGTTCCGCAGCGCGGGCCTGGCTGTATCATTGGCCGAATTGGGATTGGCAAACCTCGACTTCGACCATTGGCTGGCTTCGGTAAACCATCAACGCTTTTCCAATAACCCGGTAGAATTCAACGCCGCCGCCCTCAAGGATTTATTCCGGCGATATTTGTAAGGATATGTTTTCGATTTTTTCCGAACTGAGGGCAGCGCAACGCCTGGCAGCGCAGCAATACAACGTGATTTTCTTTGCCGAAAGCCGGCATTATTTCCAATACCTGAAGCATCTGTTTGAAGCAATGACGGCGCTGCCGGGAATCCGTGTAGCCTACATCACTGCCGACAAAAACGACCCGGTATTGCTGAATAAAAGAGCCGATGTTTATTACCTTAACACAACGCTGGCCGGTGTGTTTCCGCGGCTAAAGGCCGATGTGATGGTGCTGACCATGCCCGACCTGCAGCAATTCATTTTTAAAAAATCGGCCGCGGTAGGCCAGTATGTCTATGTCTTTCACGCCCTTGTCAGCACGCACCAGCAATACCGTTCGGGTGCTTTCGATCATTATGACACCATCTTATGTACCGGGCCGCAACAGGAGCAGGAGATAAGGGAAAGCGAACGATTGTACAATTTGCCCCAAAAGAAATGCGTGGGGTACGGCTATCCATTGCTGGAGGAATTGCAACAGCATTGTGCGGCCGTGGCAGTTGATCCAAAAAAGATTCTGATTGCACCAAGCTGGTACGGGCAAGGCATCTTCAGCACCTGCATTGGCCCATTGGTTGATGAACTGAGCAAACTTCCCTTTACGGCCCTCATCCGGCCGCATCCCGAATTCATCAAACGGAATAAAAAGAAGTACAATGAGCTGATGGAGCAAAGCCGGAAAAATCCCCGCATACAGTTCGATGAATCGCCTTCTGTTTACACCCATTTGTGCAGCGCCGGCCACCTGATCACCGACCGGTCCGGCATTGCGCTGGAATACGCTTTTGCCACACGCCGGCCCGTGCTGTTTATTGATACGCCTCCAAAAATGCAAAACCCGGCCTTAAGCCGGTTCTCACTACAGCCTATTGAAGATCGCATTCGGCCGCAAATAGGTATTTCATTGCTGCCGCAAGAAATTTCGCGGCTGGGAGAAATGCTGAAACTACTGGAACAGGACGCCGAACCATTTGAAAGCATGATCCGGCAGGCAGAGGCCGAGGTGGTCCATCCGGCCTCCTGCCACCAGCAGGCGATAAAATTTGTTACGAGCCTGCTAAGGCTTTGAATCTTTCTTTTTACGGTTAAAGAACATTTTAATCCGCCACCAGGAAGACTTGAGAAAAAAGGCGGCGCCCATCACCGCAGCCACAATCGCCTGTACCAGGTAACTGCCGCTGCCGGGATCAATATACAGGAGTTGATGCATCTTAAAAATAGCTTAGGTTGGTTTGCGGTGTCAGCGTCAATAAGGTTTCGTACATTAGTTGAACGGTTTGTTCAATATCGCGGCGGTGGAGCATTTCCACGGTTGTGTGCATGTAACGGAGCGGGATGGAGATGAGTACCGAAGGACAACCATCGTTGGCGTAGGCAAACGAATCGGTGTCGGTTCCCGTGCTGCGGGATACGGTACGCAACTGCACCGGAATGCCGTTTTTTTCGGCCACGTCTTCTACCAACTGCAACAGTTTGTTGTGTACCGCCGGTCCGTACGACAGCGAAGGCCCTTTTCCGCACGCCGTATCGCCCTCGATGGTTTTATTGATCATCGGCGTGGTGGTGTCGTGGGTCACATCGGTAATGATGGCGACGTTTGGTTTTATGCGACGGGCAATCATTTCGGCGCCCCGCAGGCCAATTTCTTCCTGCACCGCATTCACCACATAGAGGCCGAACGGCAGTTTCTTTTTCGACTCTTTCAGCAGGCGGGCCACTTCGGCAATCATAAAGCCGCCGATGCGGTTGTCAAAGGCCCGGCCAATGAGATAGTCGTAGGCCAGCTCGTCGTAGCCGTCCTGGTAGGTAACCACATTCCCCACCTTTATGCCCAGGTCCTCCACTTCTTTTTTGTTGCGGGCGCCGCTGTCGAGGAACAAATTTTCCACCTTGGCCACTGGCTCTTTCTCCTGATTGGAGATGCGGGTATGAATAGCCGGCCATCCAAACACCGCCTTTACCGGCCCCTTGCGGCCGTGAATGATCACCCGCTGGCCCGGCGCTATCTGGTGGTCCACACCGCCGTTGCGCTTAAGGTAAATGAGGCCCTCGTTGTTGATGTAATTCACAAACCAACTGATTTCATCCACATGGGCTTCTATCACAACTTTAAAGGGATGATCGGGGTTCACAACGCCCACAGCCGTTCCATACGGATCGGTAAACAGGGTGTCAACATGCGGCCGGATATAATCTATCCACAGCTTTTGGCCTGTGGCTTCAAAACCAACGGGTGAGGGAGTGTTGATATAGTTACGGAAAAAATTCAGCGAGTCTTCTGTCAGCACCGAACTGCTCTTTTTTGCTTTTGCCATCCACCAAAAAAATTATCGGGCAAAACTAAGCAAAATGAGTATTGGGGCGGAAAGGGCCATCAGGCCGTCTAACAAAAAATAATATAAATAATCGGAGCGGCTTTTTTTCGAAAACTCATAAATACCACTGAGTACAACGGCCGGCAGCAGTAGCGCGGCAGACCCGGCAGCGCCGATGTACCGGGCAAGCCAAATGCTTGTTAACACCGCAATGCCCAGCGAAATCCAAAAAAGTTTGTCCACGCCCTTTTCGGTAAGCCAGGTAATAAGGCTGCGGATGCCGGCCTTGCGGTCGGCTTCGCGGTCGCGGCGGTCGAAAACAATACAAACAGCATAGAGGTAGAAAAAACGGTTGACGGCGTAGAGTACGTGCTGCCCTTCCAGTTTATCAAGGCTAATTAAAAGGGGCAGGAGCGAGGTGATGTGCATCCAGGCCAGCGCCAGGTAAATGGTTTTGCCAACGGCAATTTTACGCAGATGAATGAATGGCGGCTGATTGATCATGGGAGCGGTGTAGAGAAACGTAAACAAGCCGGTGACGCCCAGCCAAAACCAATGCCCGATCAACAACAAGCACCCTATGACCGCACCGGCCAATCCCGCCACGGCCAGTGCCAGGTGCAAGCTTTTATTTGAAAGATTCCACTGCAGCTTCGGCGATAGTGCCGGCACTTGCGGCGGTGTGAGGTACCAGTGAAAATTGTAGCTGCATACCGACCCCGAAAAAACGAAAAGGTAGAGCGCAAAAGGAAAAGAGACGGTAAAAAGCAACGAAGCCTGGTGAACCATCAAGATGGCGCAACAGGCTATGAACAAGCTGGTGAAAACAAAAAAGTCGAAGGTCTTTTTTAGCAAAGCCGATTACTGAAACTTCTTCAATACGATCGGTTCCGACTCCACATACTCGCTGCGGTTGCCGGCATTGTCTTTTACAATAAGCCCCACGCGAAGGTTGCGGTCGAAGTTGCGCTCCAGGTCCTGGGTAATGGCATAATCTTCTTTGCGGCCATACACGAACGTCAGAAAAAGTTCGATTTTATCTTTTACCGGCGAGCCGAATTTTTTAAGGTCAAAGCGTTCGGAGCTATCGGTGCCGATCAGGTCGGTGCCGTTAAAACGCTTACGCACCACAATCACGGTATCCTGCAGGTCACCCTCTTTGTCGGTAACGGTAGCCCGCAATTGAAAATAGTCTCCGGGCAGCGAAACTTCGTCCGGTCCAAACGAATCAATTGTCACAGTGGGTACTGTTTCAAATTTATCTTTGCTGCAGGCTGCCAGCACAACGGCGACAAGAATTAAACCCAGTAATTTTTTCATCATAGTCTTACCCAAATTTACGTGAATCAAACTGAAATACCTACCGCAGAAAGCCTGGCGAGGCAGGTATTCTCCGTCACTAACGAAAAAGAGCTGGCGCAAATTGCGCTGGCCGTTTACCGGCTGCAATACCAGCACAATACCGTGTACCAGGCCTTTTGCAAAGCTATTCGAAGAACACCCGAAGAGGTGAAAGAGTTTAGCGCCATTCCCTTTCTTCCCATATCGTTTTTTAAAACCCATGAAGTCCGAACAGCCGGTTTTAGAGAAGAGGTGGTGTTTAAAAGCAGCGGCACCACCGGTACGGTCAGCAGTTGCCATTTTGTTAAATCAGCGGCCCTCTACCAACAAAGCTTTTTGACTAGCTTCGGATTATTTTATGGGCGGCCGGAAGACTGGTGCGTTATCGGCCTTTTGCCTTCTTACCTGGAGCAGGGCGCTTCATCGCTGGTGTTTATGGTAGATGCGTTGATCAAACAAAGCGCACACCCGCTGAGCGGCTTTTATCTCTACGATTTCGACCGCCTGCACGACACGCTGCGGGAGCTTGAAGCACGGAGGCAACCGGGCTTGCTCTTTGGCGTAACCTATGCCTTGCTTGACTTTGCCGGCCAGTATCCAATGCCGCTGAGGCACACGGTGGTGTTGGAGACCGGCGGTACGAAAGGGCGCCGGAAAGAATTGTCGAAGCCGGCGCTTTATGAAGAGTTGAAAACTGCCTTTTCGGTTGCCACCATCCATTCGGAATACGGCATGACGGAGCTGCTTTCGCAGGCCTATGCACAAAACGGCCGGTACCGCTGTCCGCCCTGGATGAAAGTGGTACTGCGCGACGAAACCGACCCTTTTTCCGTTGGCCTCCGGGCTGGTGCCATCAACATTATTGACCTCGCCAATATCTGGTCTTGCTCATTTATTGCCACCGACGACCTTGGCCGGCTTCACCCCGATGGCAGCTTTGAAGTGCTGGGCCGAATGGACAACAGTGATATCCGCGGCTGCAGCCAAATGGTGGCGCCGGTATAGTGTTAAACACCCGGGGCCAACAGCAATTGCACGGTCTCGGGTGTTTGCTGCTGCAACACAACCTGATACCCTGCGGTAAGCGATTCTTTCAGCTTGTTAGTGTAATGGCGGATGGTCAGCAGCAACAGGTTTTTACGTACCGAAACATCAAAGAAGTGGCTGGCCTGCAGGCCAAATGCTTCCACTTTGTCGGCCTGGTTATCCATCACGCATAAAAGTGAGATGGCCGCATTTTGCGTTAGGTTGGGCCGGATTTTTAAGGCCTGTAGCATGTCGTAAGCGGTTGCAGACAGGCCGTCGCTGACAAACGAAAAATCTTTGGAAGTGAGATGTACCAACACCTGGCCGGCTTTGTAAACGATGATGGGCGGCAGCTGGCCCAAGGGCAGATCATGAATGCAGGTGCCTTCGGCGCCGGGTGCCAAAAACGACTTTACATAAAGCGGGATGCCTTTGTTTTGCAGCGGCTTAATGGTTTTAGGATGAATGACCTGCGCTCCGTAAAAAGCCATCTCTATCACCTCGCGGTAGTTCAGCTCTTTAATCCAACTGGCACCGGCATATAGTTTCGGATCGGCGTTCATCACCCCCTGAACGTCTTTCCAGATGGTCTGGCTTTCGGCATCCAGCAAATTGGCAAAAACCGCCGCCGAATAATCGCTGCCTTCGCGGCCCAGCGTTGTGCTTTCGTTTTCGTCGGTAGCGCCAACAAATCCCTGGGTCAGCACCAGGTTGGTGTGGCTAAAAAGCGGCAAGACATCGTTTGTTATTTTTTGCGCGGTGATGGTCCAGTCAATGCGGGCATCGCGGAAATTATTATCGGTCCTTATCACGTCCCTTACATCTATCCAATGCACGTCCTGACCGGTAGCTTTCAGGTAACCGGCCAGCATAGCCGATGACAACAGCTCGCCTACGCACACAATCTGGTCGTAGTAATAATCAAAGCTGCGCACCGGCTTGTCGTGTAATAGCCATTCGACTTCCGTGTAAAAATCGGCGAAGGGGGCCGGCGGGGCCTCGAGCAGTTCTGCTGCCATGCGGTTGTGATCGTTCTTTACACCCGCAAATAGATCCAGCGCCTCAGCCAGGCGGCCCGCATAAAACGCTTCCACCACTTTTTCCAATGCATTGGTGGTCTTGCCTAAAGCCGAAACAATCACCAGCATCTTTTCGCCGCTATGTTTTTTGAGAATTTCGCTAACGTTTCGAACCCTTTCGGCCGTGCTGACAGATGCGCCGCCAAACTTGAAAACTTTCATGGCGTCAAAGATAGGTGAGGTGCAAAAGATCGAAGGTATGGGCACAAGGCGTCAGGCGGCAATTTCTAACCCTAAAAATCGCTCATTGCTTAGTCCTCCGGCGCAACCAAAATCTGCCTATTTTTTGGGTAGCAGTGTTCACTTTTCGCAGAAAACAAGCCAGTAAAACTAAGGTGGGAACCTTCTCTCGCAGATTTGTCTGCGCTGGCAAAAAAAATGGACAAATGTCCCGTTTTTTTTGTGCAAAATCTGTGTGTTAATTGGCCTCTTCTACTGGCGGATTGCACTTTTTTTCGCCGTATCTTGTAGCCCTAATATTTGAGCACTATGATTAAAATGCAAGTTATCGGCAATCTTGGGAAAGATTGCGTCGTTAACCAGGTTAACGGCAAAAACGTCATCAACTTTACGGTAGCCCATACCGAAAAGTACAAAGACAGCCAGGGCAACAACCAGGAAAAAACGACCTGGGTGGACTGCGCTTACTGGACCGACCGCACCGCTGTGGCTCCCTACCTGCAAAAAGGTACACAGGTGTATGTCGAGGGTACCCCCGAGGTGCGTTCCTTCACCCGCAACGACGGTACCAATGGTGCCACGCTGACCATGCGGGTAAGAGAAGTGCAACTGCTGGGCCGCAAAGGCGATAACCCCGGTGGCTTTGGTGGCGGCGAAACGCCTGCCCGCCAGCCGCAGACTCAACAAACAGCCACACCGGCCGGAATGGATACCGCTGGCATTGCCGACGACCTTCCTTTCTGATAAAGCATCGTACGAAAATTCAGAATGCTCCCTGACGGGAGCATTTTTTTTGCCGGCAAAGTGGATTGCCGATCATTTTTTACCTCCTAAATTTCTGACTTCGCCTAGCAAATATTTTTCCTGCCGGTAGGGTTTCGATGATACCGCGATGTTTGCCGTGTGCCTTTTGCATTTATTGTTTCTTTGCGCATGACTCAACGATTTTCCTACCAGCAATTATCCGATTTTACCAAGACCATCTTTCTGACGATTGGTTGCTCCGCCGACGACGCGGCACTAGCCACCGGCGTGCTCCTTTCTGCTGACCTTCGCGGCATTGACTCGCACGGCATCGCCCGGCTTAGCGGGTATGTACGGTTGTGGGAGGCAAAACGGGTAACGGCGAATCCCGAAATCAAAATTCTCCATCAAACACCATCTACCGCCACCATTGACGGCGACAGCGGCCTTGGACTGGTGGTGGCACCAAAGGCCATGCAGTTGGCCATTGATAAAGCGCAGCAGGTGGGCACCGGTTGGGCAAGTGTTCAAAACAGTAATCATTTTGGCATTGCCGGCTATCACGCCATGATGGCGCTGCCGCACAACATGATCGGCATTTGCATGACCAATGCCAGCCCGCTGGTTTCGCCAACCTTTTCCATTGAACGCTTGTTAGGAACCAACCCCATTTGCGTGGCCGTGCCGGCGGGTAACGAACCACCTTTTGTGGCTGACCTGGCAACGACCACCGCCGCTAACGGTAAGCTGGAAATTCTGCAGCGAAAAAACGAAGAAGCACCGCTAGGCTGGATACAGGATAAAACCGGCCGGCCCTCGACCAATGCACACGAGCTAAAAACCGGCGGCGCCCTGCTGCCACTCGGCGGCGACCGTGAGCACGGCAGCCATAAAGGCTATGCATTGGGTGCGGTGGTGGATATTTTCTCGGCTGTGCTGAGTGGCGCCAACTACGGCCCCTGGGTGCCGCCATTTCCGGCTTATGTGCCCATACCCGAAGGCATGCCCGGCAAAGGCATCGGCCATTTTTTTGGCGCTATGCGTATTGACGCCTTTCGGCCTGCCGATGAATTTAAAACCCATATGGATAATTGGATCACCCGCTTCCGTTCGGCCAAAACAGCGCCCGGCTTCGATAGAGTGCTGGTGCCCGGCGATCCCGAACGCGAGATGGAAGAAGAAAGAAAAGCTGGCGGCATTCCGTTGGTAGAACCAGTGGTGGCCGACTTGAAAGCATTAGCCCAGAAGCTCGGCGTTTCTTTTCCAGCCTGAAACGGCAACTTTACACGGGTGCTTAGCGATCATATGAAACGAAAAAACCGCTGCCCGCCGCACCGGCATTGCTGTAAATTTGCGCACCTTTTGATAAAAGCCAGGAAAAACAATGATGGCAGAAAACAATCAGCAAGCTACAGGCCGGCAGGCTGGCAACGGCTTCGAAAACGGGATGTACAAAGTAATGAAGTTTGGCGGCACCTCCGTAGGCAAGCCGCACCGGATGCACGAAGTGGCCGGCCTTATAACCAAAGACGACGGACCGACAATTGTGGTGCTGAGTGCCGTGTCAGGTACCACCAACAGCCTGGTGGCCATTGGCAACGAACTGGCGGCCGGCAATAAAGCTGGCGCTAAAGAAAAGATAGATACACTGGAAGCCCAGTACCAGGCCTTTGTGAAAGAACTGGTAGCCTCGCCTGAAGCGGCTCAAAAAGCTGCCGAGGTACTGCGTGAACATTTCGAGTTTTTGAACATCATCCTTCGCATTTCGTACAATGAGGCGCTGAACAAAGACATACTGGCGCAGGGCGAATTGCTTTCGACAAAACTGTTCAGCATTTACCTCACCGAAAAAAATATCCGGCACGTGCTGCTGCCCGCGCTGGATTTTATGAGCATTGATGCGAACGACGAACCGCAGGTGGAAACCATTCGGGAAAAGCTGCTGGCGGCACTGGCGCAACACGGCGGACAAACGTTATACATCACCCAGGGATACATCTGCCGCAATGCAAGGGGAGAAGTGGATAACCTGAAGCGTGGCGGCAGCGACTACAGCGCCTCGTTGATCGCTGCTGCTATCCGGGCGTCGGTTTGCGAAATCTGGACCGACATCAGCGGCATGCACAACAATGATCCACGGGTGGTGAACCGCACAGTACCCATTGACCAACTGAGCTTCGACGAAGCCGCCGAACTGGCTTATTTCGGTGCCAAGATCCTGCACCCGGCGTCCATCTGGCCGGCACAACTGTACAAAATTCCGGTGAAGCTTTTAAACACCATGGAGCCCGATGCAAAAGGCACCATCATTGTGGAGGAAGCGGCATCAACCGGTGTAAAAGCGGTGGCGGCAAAAGACGGCATTACGGCCATCAACATCCGGAGCAGCCGTATGTTGCTGGCGTATGGTTTTCTGCGCAAGGTTTTTGAGATTTTTGAAAAATACCGCACGCCGATAGATATGATCACAACCTCTGAGGTGGCCGTTTCGGTAACGATTGACAACGATGCGTCGCTGGCAGAGATCGTTCGCGAACTGGAAAGCTTCAGCACCGTCAGTGTGGACAAGGGCCAGACGATTGTAAGCATTGTGGGCAACGAAATTGCCTCGCACCCCGATACGTTAAAAAATGTTTTCGAAAGCCTCCGGAATATTGATGTGCGGATGGTATCGTATGGCGGCAGTGCACACAATATTTCCATTCTGGTGCCTTCGGCAGAAAAGAACAACGTGCTGCAAGCGGTGAACGCCGGTTTGTTTGGACTGTAATGGTGAGTGGTGATTGACTGACTTGTTGTCGAACGCGAGATGTCAAAAGCGAAAAATGAGAATGGAGCTAGTCAGATCATTCCAACATTTTTACGATTTACCACCGACCACTGACCATTGACCAATCATCCGGCTGCCCGGTCTGGCTGCAGGCTTGCCGCTACAATTTCGGCGACATCCAGTACTCTTACACTGTCTTCTTTTTCGGCAGTTTTTACACCATCGGTGAGCATGGTATTGCAAAATGGGCAGGCGGCAGCCACCACCGATGCGCCGGTGCCAATGGCTTCTGCACTGCGTTCGAGGTTGATGCGGGTATCGCCTTTTTCTTCTTCCTTGAACATTTGCGCCCCGCCGGCGCCACAACAAAGACCAAACTGGCGGCAGCGTTTCATCTCTACCAATTCCGCATCCAGCGCTTCCAGCACTTTCCGCGGCGCTTCGTAAATGCCGTTGGCCCGGCCCAGGTAGCAGCTATCGTGATAGGTGATTTTTTTCCCTTTGAATGATCCGCCTTCGGTAAGTTTTATCCGGCCTTCGTTGATCAGTTGCTGCAGAAATGTGGTGTGATGAATCACCTCGTAGTGGCCGCCCAGTTCAGGATATTCGTTCTTAAAAATATTAAAGCAATGCGGGCAAATGGTGACGACTTTTTTTACGGCATACATGTTCAGCAACTGTATGTTTTGGTAGGCCATCATCTGAAATAAAAACTCGTTGCCGGCGCGGCGGGCCGGATCACCGGTACACATTTCTTCTTTTCCCAGGATGGCAAATTTTATCCCGGCATGATTCAGAATGGTGGCAAACGCCCGGGTAACTTTCTGGGCCCGCTGATCAAAACTGCCGGCGCAGCCTACCCAAAAAAGAATCTCTGGTGTTTCGCCGGCGGCGGTCATTTCGGCCATGGAAGGAACTTGCATAACTGATCGTTTAGAAAGAGTCAAAAATAAGGGCGGGGCGGGCAAAACCAACGGCGGCCAATTGCCGCCGGCATTGAATGATAGGCCTTTCTGCCGTCAGCCGGTTTGCAAAGCGGTGTCACTGGTATTGTCTGTAAAACGGAGCTGTTTACGGTCACCATTCCGTCTTGCCAGCAGAATGTTTACCAAACTATAAAAGAAAAGGTATGGCCATAAACCAATTGAATAAGTTATTCTTGCTGTTGTCGTCAATCATCTTACTGTTTACCCAATGTTGAAACTGCTGCGTCTTTTGGTTGCCGGAATTTTTATTGCGTTCATTGGCATACTGCCGCTGGGAACCATTAATCTTTCGGCCATGCAAATTGCCATTACCGATGGTGTGCCGGCAGCTATTCATTTTGCGCTGGGCCTGATTCCGGCCGACGTATTTTATGTGCTGCTGACACTGTTGGCCATGCAATGGATTCACCGGCAACAAAAGCTCTTTCGTGCCCTGGAATGGGCCACGCTGGCCATTGTAGCGCTACTGGCGGCTGCTAATTTTTATGCCGCCTTCCATCCCACCACCGAAAAAAATGTCGTGCTCAGCAGCACGCTGCCACCGTTTATTCTTGGCTTTGTGATGAATGGCATCAATCCGCTGCAGATTCCTTTCTGGCTTGGCTGGAACACGGTTTTGTTTAGCCGCAAATGGCTGGCGCCCGGCTGGACATCTTATTCCGTTTATGCGCTGGGCGTGTCCATGGGGCTGTTTGCCGGCACGGCTTTATTCATCTTTGGCGGGAAATTTCTTGCCGGTAAATTAAACGCCAACCAAAGCCTTTTTTCGCTGGCCATCGGAAGCATTTTTGTGCTTACCGCCATTTATTATTTTCTGAAAATGCGCCGGCGCAAAACAGTGACGGACGAAATGCCGCCGCAGCAGGGGGCGTATAGCCACGTTGATAGCCAATCGGGCGATGACGGCCAGAAAATATAGTATGCACCTGCTTTATTTCCGAAACGGGTATTCTTGCACAAACTGTCCGGCAGCACCGTTTTGCGCCGCCGCAATCATGGCCGCCGCTATCTCTTTTGCCTCCACGGGTTTGTATTTTTTCAAACCGCCAACCAACAAAAACGAAAGAGCCTGCATAGCTATCTGCCCGATGCGTTCGCCCGGCCGGCTTTCCTTGCGATCGCCAAGCAAAATAGAAGGGCGGAAAATGGCAATTTGCCGGATGGCTTGCTGCCTCACCCTGTCTTCCACTTCGCCTTTCAGCTTTAAATAAAAATTGTTGCTGCCGCTGTCGGCACCCACCGACGACACCAGCAGAAACCGTTCGCAGGCGATTTCGGCACAGAAGCGGGCTGCCTGTACCGGGATATCGTAATCCACTTTCCGGTAGGCTTCCTTATCGCCCTTTACTTTTTTCTGTGTGGTGCCTACGGCGCAGAACACGGCATCGCTGCCGTCAATTGCCAGCTTAAATGATTCCGGATCGGTAAAATCAATAAGAGTCACCGCCAGCTTGTTACCGCTGATGTTTACCGGTCGCCGAACAGGAAGACGAATGGTTTCCACGCTGCTTTCGGCCTGCAGCAAACGCACCAGATGGCCACCGATCAAACCGGTGGCACCGATCACCGTAGCTGTTTTCACCCGCATAGTATTTAGTATTATTGCGCCTATGCAAATTCGCGAAAATATTTCGCTCCGCCGGTACAATACGTTTGGGATAGAAGCCTCCGCTCGGTATTTTGCCACCTTCAGCAGCCGGGGAGAACTGGAAGAACTCGTACGGTCACCGGTGTTTACAACGGAGGCGCTGGTGCTCGGTGGCGGCAGCAATTTGCTGCTGACCAAAGATGTGGACGGACTGGTGCTGAAGAATGAGATTGGCGGCATAGACATCGTTAAGGAAGACGAGAACCACATTTATGTAAAATCCGGAGCCGGCGTCAACTGGCACGACCTGGTAATGTACTGCGTGGAAAAAGGTTTTGCCGGCATGGAAAATCTTTCGCTTATTCCGGGCAGCGTTGGGGCCTCGCCTATGCAGAACATTGGTGCTTACGGCGTGGAAATCAAAGATGTTTTTCACGAACTGGAAGCGTATCACCTTTATGATAAAACAGGAAAAACGTTTTCGGCAGACGAGTGCCGGTTCGGCTACCGCGAAAGCGTTTTTAAGCGGCAATACAAGGGGCAGTTTATCATTACCAGCGTTACGTACCGGCTGAACAAAACACCGGTTTTTCACACCAGCTATGGAGCCATAAAGCAGGAGCTGGAAGCGATGGGCGTGGCGGAATTGAGCATCAGGGCCATTTCGCAGGCGGTGATCAATATTCGCCGTTCTAAACTTCCCGACCCGGCCGAAACGGGTAATGCCGGCAGTTTTTTTAAAAATCCGCAGATCGAAAAATCCCGGTTTGCCGCTTTGCAAAAAGACCATCCGGCCATCCCGGCCTTCCCGTTCGATGACACGTTTGTAAAAGTACCGGCAGGGTGGCTGATAGAACAATGCGGCTGGAAAGGCTTTCGACGCGGCGATGCCGGTTGTTATCCGAAACAGGCATTGGTGTTGGTGAATTACGGCGGGGCCACCGGCCAGGAGATCTTTTCGCTGAGCGAAGAAATTCTGCAATCGGTTCTGCACCGGTTTGGCATTGCTTTAGAAAGAGAAGTTAATATCGTGTGAGCGGTTTGCTGGTAGCAGCATTTGCCGATAAGTTCGTGATCAAACAATCAACAAAACCAGGTTTATGAAAAAACTTTTATTCGTGTGTATGCTGGCAACAACAGCAGCGGCTGTCAACGCCCAGGGCGTGGAGAAGAAAATGGGAACCTCGGCCAGTGCTTCGCAGATTTACCTGGAAGTGGGCGGGTCGGGAGTTATTTATTCGCTCAACTTCGACTCGCGGTTCGGGAAAAAAGAAAATGGACTGGGCTTCCGCGTGGGTGCCGGCGGTGCAGGCGGTGGCGGCACGGGCTATTTTGCTGTTCCGGTACAGGTTAACTACCTGCTGGGCGAAAACGGCAAATATCTGGAACTTGGCGCCGGCGGCACTTTTTTTCACGTCACCGGCGATGATGATTTTTTCTTCGACAACAGCGCATCTACGGTATATGGAAATCTTGTAGTGGGTTTTCGGTCGCAGCCGTTTGCCAAAAAAGGGATTACCTGGCGGGTTGCTTTTACACCCTTTGTCGGCAGCATAGGATTTTTACCCTTCGGCGGCGCCAGCATCGGCTTTCGTTTTTAATACCATCGTTGCCTAAAAAAGGAGGCCTCAGTGGCCTCCTTTTTTAGGCTTATTCCTTCACCGGTCAACGGAAATCATCTTCTTCCAATTCGTCGTCTCCGGATGACCGGATGTTGAGCATGCTCCCCATCAGGTCTTTAAATTCAACCGATGTTTCCATAATTTTTTTGCTGATGAGTGAGTAAGACGCCAGGCCGTGCAACACAAATTCCATCAACAATGCCGCCTCTTTTTCGTTCGCCTGCGGAAAGGTTTTTTTTACCAGTGCATGCAAGCCGTCCACCGCATAAAGCTGGATCACTTTTTCTTTATCGCCGGTGCCGAAAAAGAGGTTGATGTGATTTCCTTTATCAAACCAGGCCGTTATGGAGCGGTAGGGGTTATCCACTGGTTGCGGGGTTTCGCCCTTGCGGGGTGCCCGTTTTTTCAGCGATTCGGGGTTGGGGAAATATTGCACAAACTGCGAGCGGATGGATTTGTCCAATAGGTTCATGGCCACCTGGTAGGGCCCTTCCTGCTCACCTTCGTACACCAGCTCTATTTTACCGGTGATTGACGGAATAATGCCTATGAGATCGGAGATCCAGACTTGTGTTGTTTTTTCTTTGTTCAGAATGGCTCGCCGCTCGGCAGCGCTCACCGCATTTTCAAAAGCGGAGATCGTAAGCCTTGCACTGACACCGCTTTTTTTGTCAACAAATTCGCTACCTCTTGCTTCAAAGGCCACCTGCTCAATAAGCCGCTTCACCAGGTCGGCCACCACAACTTTTTCTTTCTGTGCCGCTTCAATATCGGCTTCCTGCTCGGTGATGGCCAATGCGTTTTCCAGCGATTTGGGATAGTGCGTCAGGATCTGGCTTTGAATACGGTCTTTCAGCGGCGTCACGATGGAGCCGCGGTTGGTATAGTCTTCGGGATTGGCCGTGAAAACAAACAGAATATCAAGTGGAAGGCGCAGCTTGAACCCGCGTATCTGCACATCGCCTTCTTCCAGAATATTAAACAAGGCCACCTGGATTCTTGCCTGCAGATCGGGCAGTTCATTGATCACAAAAATGCTCCGGTTGCTTTTGGGAATAATGCCATAATGGATCACCCGTTCGTCGGCAAAACTTAGTCGAAGGTTGGCCGCTTTAATGGGGTCAATATCCCCAATCAGGTCAGCCACGCTCACATCGGGCGTCGCCAGTTTTTCGCCGTAGCGCTGGCTGCGGTGAATCCACTCGATAGGCGTCGCATCGCCTTTTTCATGAATAAGGTCTTTGGAATATTTCGAGATCGGCTTCAGCGGATCGTCGTTGATCTCGCTGCCGGCAATCACCGGAATATGTTCATCCAGCAGCGCCGTCATTTGGCGGGCCATCCGGGTTTTCGCCTGGCCACGCAGCCCGAGAAAAAGAATATTGTGCTTGCTTAACAAGGCCCGTTCCACGTCCGGAATCACGGTTTCTTCGTAACCGATGATGCCGGAAAAGGTTTCTTCTTTTACCTCCAGTTTTTTGATGAGATTTTGCCTGATTTCGTCCTTAATACTCTTCGGTTTGTACCCTGCTTCTTTCAATTCGCCGAGGGTATTCACATGCTTGATGTCCATTATACGGTTGTGTCCTGTGTTTTCAATGATTAATTAATAAACTGTCTTTCTTTTCCCGCTTTCAAAATCCCGGAAGATAAAGGCGCCCAGCCGGTCGAGCGAAGCAAAGTACGCTTTGCCGTTGTTCGTTTCTGTAAACTCCTGCACAAACCGCTGCAGGTACGGATCGGTGGCAATCATAAACGTGGTGATGGGTATTTTCAACTTTTTGCATTGCGCAGCCAGATTAATGCACCGGTTTGTTACTTTTCTGTCCAAACCGAAACTGTTCTTATAATATCGCTTCCCGATCTTCAGGCAGGTGGGTTTGCCATCGGTGATCATAAAAATCTGTTTGTTCGGATTTTTGCGCCGCCGCAAAATATCCATAGCCAGTTCCAGCCCGGCCACTGTATTGGTATGATACGGTCCCACCTGCAGGTAGGGCAGGTCTTTGATCTCTACCGGCCAGGCATCGTTGCCAAACACTACAATATCAAGTGTGTCTTTCGGGTACTTGGTGGTAATGAGTTCACTCAGCGCCATGGCCACTTTCTTCGCCGGGGTAATGCGGTCTTCCCCATACAAGATCATTGAGTGGGAAATATCAATCATCAGCACGGTGGACGTCTGCGATTTGAAATCGGTTTCGCGGATCTGAAGGTCATCCTCCTGCATGGTAAAAGAATCCAGTCCGTGGTTGATCTGCGCATTCCGGATGGACTCGGTGAAATCAATCTGCTCCAGCATGTCCCCAAACTGAAACGGCCTTGTATCCGGACTCACTTCATCGCCCTGACCCGGCTTAAACGTCTGGTGGTCGCCGGTCTTTGTTTTTTTCAGCTTGCCAAAAATTTCCTCCAGGCTGCGCTTACGGATACTTTGTTCCGTTTTAGGTGTGATTTTTATCTCTCCTTGCTGGGCGTCTTCGGTGATGTACCCCTTTTCTTTTAGCTCGTCAATAAAATCACCCATTCCGTATTCGTCGTCGGTCAGCTCGTACTTTTTATCCAGTTCGTTCAGCCATTGAAGGGCCTCACTCACATCGCCGCTGGTATAGGTGAGCAATTGCGTAAAAAGATCCAGCAACTGGTCGAATTTTGATTTACCGCTTTGCCGCGGATCGTATTTTGAAAACTGAAAGCCAATCATTGTTCTAATTTTTAAGAGTGCTGCCGGGCTATCCGCCGCTCGTTAGCTACGCCCAGCCACCGTTCACCGGGCCGCCGTTTTTGTGCATCCACAAGCTACAACTATTCTTTTTTCCCCGCCGGCAGCCGGCTAACAAAAAACCTCTCAGCGATGAGAGGTTTTGGTTAAATTTTTTATTGATTTGCTGAATCGGCTGCGGCGGGTCGGCCTTGCGGCAGTTCCTGTACCGGCGGCCGTTTGCCTTCATACATCTGTTCAAACTGCTTAATGACTTCAAGGAACTCCTGTGCATCCCTTTCGTCCGATGCTACCTGGTAATAATAGTCCTCTTTTGACTCACGCAGATATTGGTAGTATTTCAACTGGTCATTCAGGTCTTTTAGCAGCGCCGTTTTTACCTTGGTGGCCAGTTGGCTATAGCCCGCCTTGTAGGCCGACTCCAGGTACAACAAGCCAACCCGGTTATGGTTGTTCTGATTTTGCGAGGAAGACGTCATAGCATAAGGAAATGCTTTCGGATTCATCATGCTTTCGGCCTTCGACAATACCGTTACTGCCTCCGGCTTTCGTCCCTCATCGGATAGGGCGGATGCCTGTTGGGCATATACCGAACGGATGGTCAGCAAATGCCGGCGGTTTTCTTCGTCAAAATAAACGCCAGGGTTTGCCGCATTGCCGGCCCTGAAAACACTCGTCAGCAGCTTTTGCGTCGTGTCGGTTTCAATGCCCCGTCCACGCGGACCGCTTTGCGCCACCGGCACCAGTTGGTACACCATTCCTTGCTGGCGCAGGAAGTTGCCAAAGCCAAGGCTGTTATCGGGCGACGTAAAACAGATCGGCCGCTTCCAAGCATTGGCCGCAATAATGTTCAGCATGGTCAGTTGATCCAGCGTATAAAAATTTTTGCCCTGCGGCAGGTTAAACACCAATTGTGAGCTAACGCTGTCGCGGCCGGTTACGACCCCATTTGCCCTGACAGTGGCAGGATCCACCGGAACGCTCACAGTTTGCACCGCGGGAAAATTGCCTATCCGTGGTCCGCGGCCCAGCGAATTTTTCATGATGTCGAGCAGGTCGAACACACCCTCTCGGGCCGGACGGTCTTCCGTAGTGATGTAAGCCAGCCCGCGAATCTGGTCTTCGCTCCACACAATGTCAACCGGTGCGCTTTCATTAATCCGGTGCCGAAGCTGGTTTACATACCAGTCAATGCCCAGCAGGCTGGTGTTGATGATCCGCAGGTCGGGGCGTACGCCTTCCACTTCCTGTGCGTACCACAGCGGATAGGTGTCGTTGTCGCCATAGGTGAAAAGAATGGCGTTTTTCGGGCAGCTATTCAGGTAATTCTTTGCCAGGTCGGGCGCCAGCAGTTTTTGGCTGCGGTCGTGATCGTCCCACTCTTCAGCTGCCATGATCAGGGGCACCAACGCACAAACTGCCGTAGCAGCGATGCCGGCCGTTCGCAAACTTCCCTTGCCCACCGTACGTATGAACATGGTAATGCCTAGAGTCACTGCGGCAAACAGGATGGCGCCCAACATGGCAGCAGGGAAAGTGCTCCCGAAGTTGAGGTTGGCATCGCTTAACATGAGGATGAGCAGGGTAACAATACTGCCGGAGATGACGGTGTTGGTTAGCGTGACTTTGTCCGCCACCTCACGGGCCATGCGCACAAAGGCCACCACCGCCAAGCCAATCCAAATAGCATAAGCGTAGTACGAACCAGCGAAGGCATAATCCCGTTCGCGGGGCTGAGCGCCGGCCTGGTTCAGGTAAACCACAATGGCAAGGCCGGTGAAAAAGAATAGCAGGAAGGTGACAATCCAGTCTTTCCTGTCTTTCAGAAAATGATAGATGCAGCCAAAAATCCCGAGGATGAACGGCAGCAGGAATAGCTTGTTGTTGGCTTTGTTGGTGCGAAGGCTTTCCGGCATCTGTGCCTGGTCGCCCAAACGGAGGTTATCAATAAAGGAAATACCCGAAATCCAATTGCCATCCCTGGCATTGCCCAGGCCCTGCAGGTCGTTTTGCCGGCCGGCAAAATTCCACATAAAATAACGCCAGTACATAAAGCCCATCTGGTAGGTAAAAAACCACTCAAGGTTGTTGCCGAACGTGGGAATTTGAACCGCTATGGGCTGGCCTGCCTGCACGGCCTGTCCGCGTTGTACCCGTGGTGCATAGGTGCTGGGAATATTGTACGAAAACTGTGTCTGCTGACCGTTGGCGCCTACTTCCACTACCTGGATTTCGCCCTCGGCGATACCTGTTACGTAGCTATTGGCCCTGGCCGTGTACGACGGCAGGTTCAGCCATTGAATGTAAAAGTCGGCATGGCGCGGATCGTTGCCATCCCAGATGCGGGGGAAAAGCTGTATGTCGCGGCTGTCATATTCAATCTCGGGCGATGGTGCCGGATAGTCAATGTATTTGTTTTTGCCGGTTTCCTGGTCTTTGCCTTTGGCATAAAGCGTTTTGGTATCGCCCGGAGTACCCTGCGCTAAAAAGTGCGGCCCAAGCAGAATCGGTTGCGATCCGTATTGTTCCCGGCCAAGGTAATACACCAGGTTCATGGGGTTGTCCACATTGTTCATGTCAATGGCCGGGTTGGCGTTGGAACGCTCCATCGTGGTGATGTACGATGAATACCCCAGCATGATGAAAATGAACGACCAGAGGCCCAGCCGAAGCAGGGGCAGATTTTGGCGGGTAGCGTACCGCAAGCCCAACCATACCAGCAGCCCAATGAGCAAAAAGAAGAAACCAAAACCGGTGAAGAAAGGCAGGCCAAAGGAATTGACAAACACCCGGTCGAACACGCCGGCAATTTTCACCGATAGCTGAATGACGATCACCTGCACAAAACCGGTGATAAGGCAACCGATCAAAAAGGCCCAGATAGCACCCCACCGTGTGTAGTTATACCGGCGGAAATAATAGATCATGACAATGGCCGGTATTGTCAAAAGCCCCAGCAGGTGCACACCAATGGAAAGGCCCATGGTAAAGAAAAGAAACACAATCCAGCGGTCGGCACGGGCCCGCAGCGCTGCGTCGTTGCCGGCGGCCACATCGGCGCGTTCCCACTTCAGCATAGCCCACACGGCAAGGGCGGTAAAGAGCGAAGAAAAGGCATACACTTCGGCCTCCACTGCGCTGTACCAAAACGAATCGCTAAACGTATAGGCAAGGGCGCCCACCAGACCTGCGCCAATAATCGTCAGCACCTGGCCGTTATCCGGTTCTTCTTTAAAGCCGGTAATAAGTTTTCGGGCAAAATGGGTAATGGTCCAGAAAAGAAACAACACGGTAAAGCCGCTTGCCAGCGCATTCATGATATTAACGGCTTTGGCCGCCATAGCACCGTCGCCGCCAAACAACAGAATAAAAAAGCGCCCCAGCAACACAAACAGCGGTGCACCGGGCGGGTGCGGCATCTGCACTTTAAAGGCGGCTGCAGTAAACTCGCCAGTGTCCCAGAAAGAACCACTTTTTTCAGTGGTGAGAATAAAAACAAGTGATGCGATGGCACAAACGATCCAGCCAGCGATGTTGTTGACTTTTCTAAAGTTCATAAAGGTGGTAATGCGTTTAACGGCATCCTGTTTAAAGAAAGCCGTGCAAAAATAGGGAAGCGCCTAAATTAGTAGGAAAAGAATAAGGGATTTGTTAAAGCGTTTTAGGGTTTGTGGTTAGTGGTTTGTGGTTTGTGGTTTGTGGTTTCGTTGCTGGCAGCGGGTCGGTTGTACTTTGCGAACAACTTTATTAAAAGAAGAATCTATTTGTGAGATTTAAATAGCGGTTAGTAAAAAGAATGAAAGGATGAACATAAAGAACTACAAACCTTAAACCGAAAAACCACAAACCCTCTCCCGGCTTATCTTTGCCGCCATGGCAACAGACCTGTTTCAGTCACCTGATTATTTTGGTGTGGACGACCTGCTCACCGACGAACAAAAGCTGATCCGCGAGACCGTTCGCAATTACGTAAAAAAAGAAATTTCTCCCATCATTGAAGATTACGCACAGCGGGCCGAGTTCCCGGAGCAGATCATCAGGCAATTGGGCGATCTGGGTTGCTTTGGTCCCACCATACCGGCACAATACGGTGGCGGTGGCTTGGACTATATTTCTTATGGCCTGATGATGCAGGAGCTGGAACGGGGTGACAGCGGTGTGCGGTCAACCGCATCGGTGCAGGGATCGCTGGTGATGTTTCCCATTTACCAATATGGCAGCGAAGAGCAGCGAAACAAATACCTTCCCAAACTGGCCAGCGGTGACTGGCTGGGTTGTTTTGGCCTAACCGAACCCGATCACGGCAGCAATCCGGGAGGCATGCTTACAAATATTCGCGATGCCGGCGACTATGTGATCCTGAACGGCAGCAAAATGTGGATCTCCAATGCTCCCTTTGCACAGGTAGCCGTGGTTTGGGCCCGCGATGAAGCCGGTGATGTAAGGGGCCTGATTGTGGAAAGGGGCATGGAAGGCTTTACCACACCCACTACCCATGGCAAGTGGAGCCTTCGGGCCAGTGCCACAGGCGAGTTGGTGTTCGATAACGTGAGAGTTCCGAAAGAAAACATTCTGCCGAACGTAAAGGGTCTGAAAGGACCACTCGGCTGTTTAACAAAAGCCCGGTACGGCATTTCCTGGGGCGCACTTGGCGCCGCCATGGATTGCTACGACACTGCGCTTCGCTACAGCAAAGAACGCGTTCAGTTCGACCGGCCCATTGGTGGTTTTCAGCTGCAGCAAAAAAAGCTGGCCGAAATGGTCACCGAGATCACCAAAGCACAACTCCTCGTCTGGCGGCTGGGAACGTTGATGAACGAAGGCCGTGCTACGCCGCAGCAGGTGTCAATGGCCAAACGAAACTCCTGTGAAATAGCAGCCGACATAGCCCGGAACGCCCGGCAAATTCTGGGCGGCATGGGTATCACCGGCGAATACAGTATTATGCGGCACATGATGAATCTTGAAAGTGTGATTACTTATGAAGGAACACATGATATACATCTGCTGATCACCGGTATGGACATTACAGGTTTAAATGCCTTCAAATAATTCCCCTGTCCCTCTGAAGGGGAGAATTAGATCGAAAACGCTGACGGTTGGCCATCCATCTCACCAAACGGAGTCGAACAATAATCAGGTAACCGTTTCATAAATCAGTTGAAAAGTATGGTTGCACCTCCTTGTATTCGTTCGAAAAATAACAGGCACAGAAAGCTGCCGACAAAAAAAAGCGGGGTGACCGGCCTAAGTCTCCCCTGCAGGGGGACAGGGGGATGAAAATTCACTATCGCACGTACGACCTGGCTTTTCGCCATCCGTTTACTATATCGAAAGGGACCAAAACACACCAGCCCACGTTTATTGTACAATTAGAGCACCTGGGCCGGGTTGGTTTTGGCGAGGCGCCTGCCATCACCTACTATAATATACCGGTGCAAAAGATGATAGACGACCTGGAGCGAAAGAAAATTTTTGTTGAGAAATTCGCTTTCACCGAGCCCGAACGCTGGTGGCATTACCTCCATCATCTCTTTCCGCAAAATCCTTTTCTTGTTTGCGCACTGGACATGGCAGGGTGGGACCTGTTTGGAAAAATCCATGGACGGCCCCTTCATCACCTGTTGCCTGAAGGAAAAAAATTGCCGGCCATCACCGATTACACCATCGGTATTGACAGCCCCGAAAAGATGGTGGCAAAGATGCAGGCCAAACCCTGGCCGGTGTACAAAATCAAGCTTGGCACGGCCGATGATATCGGTATTGTAGAAACGCTGCGGCGGCATACCGATGCCGTGTTCCGCATTGACGCCAACGCGGCCTGGAAAGCCAAAGAAGCGCTTGAAAAAATCAATGCGTTTAAAACCCTTGGTGTGGAGTTTATAGAGCAGCCGCTGGCAAAGGATGATTGGGAAGGGATGCAGTGGCTTTTTGAACGGTCGCCATTGCCGCTTTTTGCCGACGAAAGCTGTGTGGCCGAACAGGATGTGGAAAAATGCTGCGGCCATTTTCACGGCATCAACATTAAGCTGACCAAATGCAGTGGCCTGACGCCGGCACTGCGCATGATTGAAAGAGCAGGGGAACTGGCCATGGGCGTTATGGTCGGCAGCATGAACGAATCAACCATTGGTTCGGCCGCCATTGCCCACCTGCAATGGCTGGTTGACCACCTTGATGCCGACGGACCGCTGCTGCTGCAGGAAGACCTGGCAACTGGGCTGCAATACAACCAGGATGGTACGGTGGGCCTTAGTACCGAACCGGGTTTGGGCATCCGGTTTACGGATCGCTACGAAAAATAAAGAAAGCAGGCT
This sequence comes from uncultured Flavisolibacter sp., assembly GCA_965365435.1. GTDB lineage: Bacteria > Bacteroidota > Bacteroidia > Chitinophagales > Chitinophagaceae > Flavisolibacter. The sequence continues at coordinate 77,560 of CBDUBQ010000014.1, read as the reverse complement.
GGCGCCAAACCGGCCCCAAAATATTTGAAACCGGCCTCAAATTTGTTAACTGTTTGCGAAACCGCCTTAATGAAATCTCTTCTGCTATTTTTCCTGCTGACCTGCTCGACGACCGTTTTTTCGCAATGGCATTTCGGTGTATTTGGCGGCACCGCCAATTACGTTGGCGACTTAAATGATAAACCGTTTAAACGAACCAGACCCGCTTTCGGCGTTTCGCTCAATTACGAAGTGTCCGACCGGTTTATGCTCCGCTCCGGCTTTACCTTCGGCAGGGTAGAAGGCGCTGATGCATACAGCGGCACCAGTTTTCAAAAACAAAACCGCAACCTCAGCTTCAAATCCGATGTTTCGGAACTGAGTCTTATCGGCGAGCTGACGGCTTTTAATTTATACAACATTCGCTGGTCGCCTTATGCCTTTGCTGGTATTGCCTTTTATCATTTCAATCCGTTCACAACCGATTCGTCCGGACTGGAAGTGTCGCTGCCGGGCCTGAGCACCGAAGGGCAGGGACTGGCCGAGTATCCCAGCCGCAGCCCTTATAAACTCAACCAATGGGCCATTCCGTTCGGCGGTGGTATCAAGTACAATTTGAGCGATAATATCCGGGTGGGACTTGAGCTTGGCTTCCGGCGCCTGTTCACCGATTATTTGGATGATGTCAGTGCCACGTATATTGACCCGGCCATTTTGCTGGCGGCCCGTGGTCCGCAGGCGGTGCGCCTGGCCTACCGTGGCGGCGAGGTACCCGGCGAAACACCGGTTTATCCCGATGCCGGTTTTCCGGCAAAAGATGCGCAACGTGGCAACCCAAAATCGAATGACTGGTATTATTTCACCGGTCTTCATTTCACATTCCGCCTGGGCAATAGCGCCGGCCGCAGCGATGCTTCGCGGCGAAATAAATCCTACGGCTGTCCTTCGGTGCCGATGTAAACATTTTCTTAGCGCCGTGTGTTACTACTTTTGTAACATCACATGGCATACAAAAATCAGCAGCAGTTTATAGAGCTTCTTGAGCGGGAAGGTGAATTGGTCCGTATTAAAGAATATGTGAATCCCCACCTTGAGATTTCGGAAATTACAGACCGCATCAGCAAAACAGCAGGCGGCGGCAAAGCTCTTCTTTTCGAAAATACAGGGTACGATTTTCCGGTGTTGATGAACGCCTACGGCAGCGAACGACGTATGTGTCTGGCCCTGGGTGTGCACAAACTTGATGATGTGGCCCGTGAGATCGAGAACCTTTTTCATCTACTTTCCTCTCCCAAAGAAAACATCCTCGACAAATTAAAGATGCTGCCCATGCTCGGGCAGTTTGCCTCCTGGATGCCGAAGGTGCGAAGCGGCCGTGGCGAATGCCAGGAAGTGGTGTGGCAGGGTACTGCAGCCGACATCACCAAATTACCGGTCATTACCTGTTGGCCGAAAGACGGCGGGCCTTTTGTGACGTTGCCGGTCATTCATACCAAAGATCCAAACACGGCGGCCCGCAACGTGGGCATGTACCGCATGCAGGTCTTTGGCCCGCAGCTCACGGGCATGCATTGGCACAAGCATAAAGTGTCGGCAAAGCATTTCAGTGAATATAAAAAGCTGGGAAAAAAAATGCCGGTGGCTGTGGCCCTCGGTGGCGATCCGGTGTATGCTTATTCGGCCACGGCTCCGCTGCCCGAAAATGTGGATGAGTACATGCTGGCCGGTTTTCTGCGCAAAAAGAAAGTGGAACTCGTGAAATGTGTTTCGCAGCCGGAGATTGAAGTGCCGGCCGATGCCGATTTTGTGATAGAAGGCTATGTGGACCCGGCAGATGAATTGATTTGGGAGGGTCCCTTTGGCGACCACACCGGGTACTACTCGCTGCCCGACTGGTATCCCCGGTTTCACATCACCGCCATCACCCATAAAAAAGGCGCCGTGTACCCGGCAACGATTGTTGGTATTCCGCCGCAGGAAGATGCCTGGCTGGGCAAGGCCACCGAGCGGATTTTCCTGGCGCCCATGAAGATGACGATGGTGCCGGAGATCACCGATATGGACATGCCGGTGGAAGGTGTTTTTCACAACCTGGTGATTGCGCAGATACGAAAAGAATATGCCGGGCAGGGCCAAAAAGTTATGAATGCCATGTGGGGCGCCGGGCAAATGATGTTTAACAAAATTCTGGTGATTGCAGATGAGGGTGTGAAGATCCAGGATTACAATGCCCTGTCGGCATATGTTTTCAAACAGCTGAACCCCGCGACGGATATCTATTTTTCGCAGGGCCCGATGGATGTGCTGGACCATAGTTGCAGCAAGATGGGTTTTGGTGGCAAGATGTGTATTGACGGTACGCAGAAGTTTGAAGAGGAAGCCGATGAAAGTTTCTGGCTGGAATCACGTCCGTCACCGGTTGCCATCGCAGAGGCGCTGCGCCAGTTCAATGCAATAAAGATTGTCAACACTTCCTTGCTGGAGAATGGCCTGCCGGTGTTGGTCGTTTCGGTGGAAAAGGACCGGAGAGGGCATGTTCGCGAACTGCATCAGCAAATTGGGGAACTGGCCGAAGTGGAAGGTATCAAAATGATTTTGTACGTGGAGCATACGGTAGATGCCCGAGACCTGCCGGTGGCGCTCTGGCGGTTCTGCAACAATCTTGATCCAAAGCGGGATGCGGTGCTGGTGCAGCGCCCTTCGCATACACACACTGAAAAAACCTTTGCCTGTATGGGCCTCGATGGCACCATCAAAACCAAAGCGTTTGATAACTTTCAACGCGACTGGCCCAACATCATTGTAATGGACGACGAGACGATCAAAGCCGTGGATGAAAAATGGAGCCGCCTGGGATTGGGTGAATTTCTTCCTTCACCATCCTTGAAATTCAAGAATCAGGTTTATGGCGAAGAAGCGGTTGTTGCTGGATAAACTACGAAGGCCAGAAGGCACGGGGAAACAGAAAGAAGAAATAACCTGCTAAACTGCAAACTGTCCTCCGTGTCCCTTTGTGCCTTCGTGTTTTTGTAGTTCTATTAATCAGAACTTATAATCTTCTCTTTCGGGCAGAAAAACATCCAACAGTTGGCAATCGGTAATGGCCCGGCCACTGTGCTTTACATGCGGTGGTATGGCCGCCACCACACCCGGTGTCAGCAGCTGCGTTTCATCACCGATGGTCAGCTCAAATTCGCCGCTGAGTACATTGGCCACCTGCTCGTGCAGGTGAGAATGTTCCGGAACTTCGCTTCCCGCTTCTACATTCCAAAACATATAGGTCATGGTGCCGGTGTGAATACCGCGGCCGTGGTAGCCCTTGAATACTTCCCTGGAGGGGATGTCGTTGAGTTGTACAAATGCCATACTGCAAGATACCGTTTCCAGTAAAATAATTTTCGCCGGCATCGGGCAGTGCAGGCAATATACCACTAGCTTTCACAGTAACTTCCCCCCTTAAATTTTACCTTCTTGCCACTGCCCATAAAATTGCTGATGACAGGTGCCGGCGCCCCGGGTGCGGCTGGCATTATCAAATGCCTTTTGCAATACCAGCAACTGCAGTTAGTGGTTGCCGATGCCGATGAAAACGCCGTTGGCCGCCACCTGCATCCCATTTTTTTTACCTTGCCCAATGCCACCGATGACAATTTTGTGGAAGCCGTGCTGGCTCTTTGCCGCGCCGAAGGTGTAACCATGATTTTGCCGCTTGTCACCAAAGAATTATTCCCGTTTTCGCAAAACAAACAACGTTTCGAACAAGCCGGTGTGAGAGTACTGGTATCGTCGCACGAAGCTATTTCCACTGCCAACGACAAGGCAGCCTGTTATCATTTTTTGCACCGGCAATCAATCCCGGTACCGGTTTTTTTCCGGGTCAGCACCACCGAAGAATTTATGCAGGCGGCATATAACCTTGGCCACCCGCAGCAGCCCTTTTGTTTTAAGCCCTGTGTGGCCAACGGCAGCCGCGGTTTCCGTGTTGTTTCCGACGGTATAAATGAAAGCGAGCAGCTTTTTCAGCAAAAGCCTTACAATACATTTATTACCTATGCGCACGCCCTCCGCATCCTTTCCTCACAACCCTTTCCGCCGCTGGTTGTCACCGAATACCTGCCCGGCGAGGAGTATTCGGTTGACTGCCTTGCACAGCATGGAAAAACGCTGTTGGTAGTGCCTCGGCTGCGGCAGAAAATGATCAATGGCATCAGTGTGCAGGGTCGGTTTGAAAAGGCGCCGGACGTGATTGCTTATTGCCGCGAAATCATCGCCGCCATTGGCCTGCATGGCAACATTGGCATTCAGGTAAAGCGGGCGAATGATGGCCGCCCGCTGCTCCTCGAAATCAATCCGCGGGTGCAGGGCACCATTGTGGCAGGGTTGGGCGCCGGTGTTAATCTCCCGCTGCTGGCCGTCAAGCAGGAAGCGGGCCTCCCGGTGGCGTCTTCGGAAATGGAAGTGGCCTGGGGTACCGGATTTTCCCGCTATTGGACGGAAGTATTTTACTGAGCCTGTTAAAAGATCGGGCGGTTTTCGCCGTCCGTTGTTTCTGCTGTATATTGGTCTTATGAAAAGAACCTTGTGGCTGATGGCCCTCGTGGTGCTGACCGGCTTTGTTGCCGGTGCACAAAAACAAAAGTCCCCTGCCCAACCGCTGGCGAACAATACACTGCTCTGGCGCATCAGCGGCAATGGCATTCAAAAGCCGTCTTACCTGTTTGGCACGATGCACATGATTTGTGCGGATGACATTGTCCTTAGCGACAGCCTGAAGAGGGCGATTAATGACGCTGACCAGGTGTACCTGGAACTTGACATGGACAATATTTTTGAAATGCTCGGCGCATTGCAGCACATGAGCATGCGCGGCGACACCACACTTGCCGACCTGCTGACAAAAGACGAATATCAAAAGGTAAGAGATCATTTTGAGGCAAATAGTTCCATGCTGCCGTTCGAAATGCTGAAAACGTTTAAGCCGCTGCTCACGGCATCGCTGCTGGCCGAGCAACAAACGGCCTCCTGCGACCACATGATTTCGATGGAGCAACTTATCATGTCAGAAGCAAAGCGGGCCAATGTGTCCATCAAGGGTTTGGAAACAATGGACTTTCAGTTAAGCATTTTCGACAAAATTCCCTATAAAGTGCAGGCAAGGCAGCTCTACCAGATTATTGCCGCCGGAGCCGACAAAAGCGAGAAAGCTGAATTAAAAGTGTTGACCGATGCTTACCGGCAGCAGCAGTTAAACAAACTGGAAGAAATGACCCGGAAAGACGACACAGGGCTTGGCGAATTCACCGACTTGCTGTTGACCAGCCGCAATATCGAATGGGCAAAAAAATTACAACAATTAATGAAGGAGCAATCGCTGGTGATTGCCGTCGGTGCGGGTCACCTGCCGGGTGCCCAAGGGGTTATTGGCCTGCTGCGGAAAGCCGGCTATAAAGTAGAGCCGGTGAAGAATGAAATGATCCGGAAGGTAGCGAAGGAGATATAAGAACAGATGATGAATGACGGTAATTTGGTAAGCCTTTGTCATCCACCATCTGTCGTCGGCCTTAAAACTGCTCCAGGCCACTAAAGAAAAAGTCTCCTTCAATTTTTGCATTCTCGCCGCTGTCGCTGCCGTGCACTGCATTTTCGCCCAGCGAAGTAGCATACAGTTTACGGATGGTTCCCTCGTCGGCTTTAGCGGGATCGGTGGCGCCAATCAGTGTTCGAAAATCAGCCACAGCATTGTCTTTTTCCAAAATGGCGGCAATGATTACCCCGCTGCTCATAAACTGTGTCAGCTCGCCGTAAAAGGGCCTTTCCTTGTGCACGGCATAAAACTCACCTGCTTTTTCAATTGACAGTTTCGTTTGTTTCAGGGCCACAACACGAAATCCGGCTTTAATAATTTTATCGAGGATGGCACCGGCATGGCCATTTTTCATGGCGTCGGGCTTAATCATGGTAAACGTTCTGTTTGTCATAGCAAAAAATTTGGGCGCAAAAATAGGGGAGAGTGGTGGCAATTGGCAAAATGAAAACACCATTCCGCCGGTTCACCCTGGGCCGAGCAGTTGGAAAGGCGATTCAAACTTTTTTGAAAATTTTCCTTTTTCTACCAACCATCGGCTGGCGGTAGCCGTATATAAGTGCAGAGTATATGATGAATGAATAGCTGAAATCCGGTATCCATCACTAACCACATCCCAGTCCTAAGAAGAACATTTTAGTCTCTGTACGTTTGGATAAATCCAATGCCCATGAAGGAAACCTCCTAAGGAAGGCTACAAACCGTTCAAAACAAACATTTTAGCCTCATAAACCCTCCGGCACCGGAGGGTTTCCTTTTTTGGTAAATAGCTGCACCAGCAGGGTAGCAAAAAAGTTACGGCCGGCCGCTGCGTTGAAATAGCGGCCGCCAAAAGCGTTGATATCATTGCCAAGGCTATACTGGTGATTCAGCAAATTTTCGCCGCCAACCGAAATTTTGATTCTTGTTTTGTCGCCGGGCGATGGCTGGTAGGCGATTCGTGCGCCCAGCAGCCGGTAGGGCGATGCATAATCGGTATTGGCATCGTTGAGGGCTATGCGGCTGCTTTGGTACCAGGTGGCAAAAACCGAAAAATGATTGTGAAAAACCAGGTCTATCCCAGCCGCCACGGTGTGCGGTGCAATACCCGGAAGCGACTTACCGGAAAAATCATTGTTTAGTTGTTTAAACTCCCGGTACCGGAAATCATGGTAGGTATGATTCAGCCAAATGTTGACCAGACGCAAAACCGGGCCCCGCATAAACACCGGGTAGGTGAGCGCCGATTCAATACCCTTTTGCGCCGTTTTACCGGCGTTGATAAAAGAATCTCCGCCACCGGCATCGCGACGCTGCACAATAGTGTTTTTCAGTCCAAAATAAAAAGCATTGATGTCGTAGCTCAACCGGCCCAATAAGGTGCCCCTTGCGCCAAGATCGTAATTGGTGCCTCTTTCTGCTTGAAGTGCCAGGTTCACAGCGCTGCCGCTCGGCAACAGTTCGGCCGAGGTGGGAGGCGAAAATCCATTAGCCACACTGCCGTAGATGGTGGCGCCATTTAGCCGGTAGGCAATGGCAAACCTAGGCGTTAACTGGTTGCTGAGGCGGCGGGTTTGTTCCGGCAGGGGAGCCGGAAAAGCCCGGCGAAACCGCAAAAGTGAACCATTCAGCGAAGCGCCGGCGGTAAATTCCCAACGCTTCAGCACCAGGTTGGCCTGGGCAAAAACAAAGGATTGGCGAATGCGGATTTCATCATCCGTCTGCAGGCTGTCGGCAGCACCCCCGTTGTTTTTAAATACTGTCGAATTGGTAAAGCCTTGTTGCAGTTCGCCCCCAAGCGAAAGATCAAGAGCAGCGCCGGCAAACGCTTTTTTGTAACGCAAGGTGGTTCGTGCACCGGTATGCGGCTCTGTGGAGCGGCCATAATTTCGAATGGCCGGATTGCGTAATTCAGTGAAGGCACCATAAGCCACCGTTTGGGCGGAGAAGGCTTTGGTCAACTGCTGCGAATAGCTAACGCCGGCTAAAAATGATTTTTGGCTAATGGCCGCCCTGGCCCCTTCGGCACCTGGAAAACCGCCGCCGGCCGGCCGCGATCGCTTAGGATCAGCCCGGAATTCGGCGCCGGTCAGTGCCCCCGGCGTTTCGTACCAATGATCACTGTACAAAAAAGTTGTTTTTAGCATTTGTGCTTCCGACAGGCGATGGCTACCCGTCCAGGTCAGCACATTCCGCTGCAAAGCAGAATGATAGCGGAAGCCTTCGCTGGCCTGGTGCTGAAAGCTGATTTTGCTGAGGTGTTCGGTACTACCCGTGGCCACCGCCGCATACGCTCCCCGCAGGCCATAGCTGCCAGCCATTAGCTCGGCGGTGGCACCCGGCCGTTCGCCGTTTGTCAGGTTTTCGATAAACAAAACCCCGCCGGTGCCCGCACCGTATAAACTGCTGCCGGGTCCTTTCAGTATCTCGATTGAACCAAAATTGTAGGCGCCGAGACCATTGAGATAAGTTTGTCCACCGGGATCGGTGAAGGGTATATCGTTATAATAAACCTTTACGTTTCGCACGCCGAAAGGAGATCGCAGGGAGGAGCCGCGGATATTAAAACGGTAGCTGCCCGGCGACCGCTCCTCCAGCCGCACACCGGCCACCGTGTTCACGGCCATCACCACCGATGATGGTGGAAAACGGCTGAACGTAGGCCCGCCGACAAACGCAACAGCGGCCGGCACATCCCGCAATTTTCGATCCTGCCCATAGGCTTTTACCGATACGGTAGCCAGCGTGCTGGCGGCCGAGTCGGCACCCTGTGCAAAACCCATCTGCGAAAGCAGCAAACCAACTAGGGCTACCGCTGTCCGGCGGCGCATCAACTCTGTGGCACAATTCATGTTCAAATTAAAGATCAGAATTTTACAATCTAAAAACTATACCCATGGCAGGACGTGGCGACAACAACAAAACTGGCTCTTCGGGACGCGGGGCCAGTAACCAAAGCAATCAGGGTATGAAGGGTGGTTCGGAGCAAAAAGCATCGCAGGGAAAACAAACCGGCGGGCACCCATCCCAACCGCAGAAAAAAGAGCAGGACCCGGCGGCCAACCGCAACACAAGCACCCGGCGGGAGGAATAATCTGATTTGCCTTCTGTGGCTTGTCCTGCCTTTTTAGGGCAGGACATTTTCTTTTTGCTTGGCACATGCAAACGCCTGTAAAATTCGTAGCCATATCCGACACACACTGCCGGCACCGAAGCCTTCGGTTGCCGGCCGGCGACGTGCTGCTGCATGCCGGCGATATCAGCAGCCGGAGCAGCCGCCCGGAGATTGAAGATTTTCTCGACTGGTTTGGCGCCCAGCCCTTCGTGGCCAAGGTATTTATTGCCGGCAATCACGATTTTTTTTTCGAACGCGAAAAAGAAGCCCTTATTCGAAGTCTGCTCCCGTCGGGCGTCCATTATTTAAAAGAAGAAGAAGTTTTTATTCGCGGAATAAAAATCTGGGGCTCGCCTTACACGCCCTGGTTTTACCGCTGGGCCTTTAACAAACGGCGGGGTGAGGCGCTGGCCCGCCACTGGGACCGAATTCCCGCTGATACAGACATTCTGCTCACCCACGGACCGGTATATGGAATATTGGACAGCCTGGTCAACGACCAGCATGCCGGCGACCGGGATCTTTTGCGGCGGGTGCTGGCCGTAAAGCCGAGGGCCCATGTTTGTGGCCATATTCACGAGGCTTACGGAATGGTAAAACGGCACGGCATCCGTTTTGTCAATGCCTGCATCCTGAACGAGGGGTATGAATTTTCGAACAAGCCAATCGTTTTTGACCTGCTGCCACCGGTAGCCTCCCTGCCAATGCCGTCAGCCGCCGCCGGCTGACCGGCGATAATCTCTTAACTCGTTTGTTTTCAACCGGGATGATGCTGCGGGACCGAAATCCATGCAGCCATTAACAGTTCTCTGCAAAAAAATTTATCTCGATGTTTAAACATTGATTATTTTCGTGAGAACAAAACCCAACATTTATGGCCACAACATGGAAATTAGACCCCACGCATTCGGAAGTGCAATTCAAGGTAAAGCACCTGATGATAACCACCGTAACCGGCTACTTTAAAACATTTGACCTGACGGTGGCCACCGAAAAGGAAGAAGATTTTACAACGGCCAGCCAGATTGAATTTACGGCCGATATCAATTCCGTTGACACCAACAACCAGCAGCGCGACACACACCTGAAGTCCGGCGATTTTTTCGACGCTGACAACCATCCGCAGCTTCGTTTTGTAGGCAACGACTACAAAACCGATGGGGAAGGAGGCACGCTGAGCGGCGACCTCACCATCCGCGGCACTACCCACCCGGTGACGGTGAAAGTGGAGTTTGGCGGCATCGTGGTGGACCCCTACGGGCAAACGAAAGCCGGATTTACCGTAAGCGGAAAAATCAGCCGGAAGGCCTTTGGGCTTACCTGGAATGCCGTGACGGAAGCCGGACAGGTGGTGGTGAGCGATGATATTAAACTGCATGCTGAAATACAGTTGGTAAAGCAGGGCTGATACACGAAAAAGATGGCGGCGCTGGGCGCCGCCATCTTTTTAACAGTCCCATTTTTTTTTAAACAAACTCAGAACATTACCTTAGCCCGCTATGACAGTAGAACAAATTGAAACATTTCTTAGCAAGGAATCAGTTCCGCAAGGAAAAATTATTCGGTTTGAGATGAAGAAAAGAAACCCCGTGCGGGGTTTGATCGTTCAGGGAAAAGATTATGACGAATTGAAAGTCAAAAACTTCTGGCGTATAGTAACACAAACGCACCTGGTAGAATACACGAAAACGAAGAATATCAACCTGGCGAAAATTTTCAGTGGCACCGAGTTCGCCAAGCTTTCCCTCGTTAGCAATAAAGCCGAAGATTAATTTTTTTCGCTCTTTTTATCGGCCGCAACAGTACATCGGGTAGCTGTTCCTGCCTATTTTTGCGCTTTTCAATCCACGCCAAGCGGCGCCGGCCTGCATCTTAGCGGCCCTGCCGGCTTGCGATGCATCAAGAAACATGACATGGCGGCAATTCTGATTTTTTTTGTTTTGCACTGGTACCTTTCCCTGTTTGCCCAAACTTTTTTTCATCACCGCTATGCCGCTCACCGGGCTTTTACCATGAGTAAGCGGTGGGAGTGGGCTTTCTTCTGGTATTCGTATATAACCCAGGGATCGTCGTACATGAGTCCACGGGTGTATGCCATCCTTCACCGCATTCATCATGCTTATACCGACACTGAACACGACCCGCATTCGCCGCAATACGACAAGAATGTCATTAGCATGATGTGGCGCACTTCGGTGACCTATGTGCAAATCATGAAAAGCCAGATCCCGGTGGAAGAACGATTCCTTAAAAATGTGCCGGCCATGAACTGGCTCGACCGGTGGGGAAACACCTGGTATTCGCGGATTCTCTGGTCGGCCGTTTATGTATGTTTTTACGTGGCGTTTGCACCTTCGGCCTGGTGGTACCTGCTGATACCTATGCATATTGTGATGGGCCCCATTCACGGCGTTGTGATCAACTGGTTTGCCCACAAATACGGACATGCCAATTTTGAAACCGACAACACATCAAAAAACTTATTTAAAGTGGATGTGCTGATGCTCGGGGAAGGGTACCACAATAATCATCATAAGTTTCCCAGCCGCAGCAATTTTGCCACGCAAAAAGGCGAGTTCGACCCCGTTTATCCTGTCATCCGCCTGTTCAGTAAATTAAAAATCATCCGGCTTATTAATCCGGCTTAGGCTTACCCGCAATATGGCCAATGATTTTTTTGGCGTGTTCCCTTGAATTTTCAATGAAAAGGCGGTGGGTGTTCATGCCGCCGCAAATGACACCGGCCAGGTAAAGCCCGGGAACATTACTCTCGTGGGTGTCCTCATGATAACAAGGTTTACGTACCTCATCGGTGCCAAGCTCAATACCCATCTTTTGCAAAAACCGGAGGTTTGGCTGGTAGCCGGTGAGTGACAAAACCCAGTCGTTTTCTAAAACAACGGGGCCTTCAGGTGTCAATACCACCATCTCTTTTTCCCTTATCTCCGTCACCATAGAATTAAAGTACGCTTTTATGGAGCCCTCGGCAATCCGGTTTTCGATATCGGGCTTCACCCAGTATTTAACCCGACGGCCAATTTCCGGTCCACGGATAATCATTGTCACTTCGGCGCCTTTCCGCCAGGTTTCCAGGGCGGCATCTACGGCCGAATTTTGAGCGCCCACCACAGCTACTTTTTGAAAGGCGTAGTAGTGTGGATCGTCGTAATAATGTTTCACTTTCGGCAGTTCTTCGCCCGGTACGGAAAGGAGGTAGGGAATATCGTAAAAGCCGGTGGCGATGATGACACAATCGGCGGTGTATGCCGCTTTGCTGGTCTGCACCAAAAAGAGGTCGGTTTTTTGCACCGAAAGCACCTCTTCAAAAAGATGAATGCGGAGGTGCTGGTCCTGGGTTACGCGGCGGTAATACTCCAACGCTTCAACTCTTTTGGGTTTGGGGTTGTTCGATATAAAAAGAACTCCACCAATTTCGAGCCGCTCCGACGTGGAAAAAAACGTCATGTTAACCGGGTAGTTATACAGCGAATTCACAAGGGTGCCCTTCTCCAGAATCAAATAATCGAGACCGCATTTTTTAGCTTCCAGCGCACAGGCCAGGCCAATGGGCCCGCCGCCGACGATGATAATACGAAACTGTGTGTCCAAATCCGACCCTTTTTACGAAGTTACCGTTGCAAAGATTTTGCTGCCTTTCATAACCGAAACCGGCGAACCCGCCGCCAGGAACACTGACGCCGGCGGTTGCGAGAGGGCTTCGGCAAAGCCCGGGCCATACAGCGCCACGGCATCGCACCCAACCTCGAAGCGATAGACCTGGTGCACGTTCCACTTTGGATGGGCAACCTGGTACGTGCCGGCGCAGCCCTCATTGATAAACGTATAACCCCAATAGTGCTCTGTAATAAATTCTTCCTTTGAGCCTGCCGCCAGCGGCGACGCATCGGTGCTGGCCAGGGCCCGCAGGTAGTTCCAGCGTGGCCCCATGCGCCACTCATAATTCACTTCCAGTCCTTCACCTGTCTGCTTCCACTGGTGCCGCATAGGATGTGTCGCATATTTTTCGCCGTAAAGCAAATTGGCAATAACGGAGATAGCCCGGCGCGGAACAATTTCTTTGATGAAAACAACCCCCCGCTTCCACTGCCCGTTTTCTTTATACCGCACATAAAAACGCAGGTTTACCTCTTCAAATGTGCGGTGGAAGGGAAAAGAAAGGCCCAGCACTCTGGTGTTGGCAAACAAAAAACCAACAAGGCTTACGTAATGTTCACCATTGAAGGTATCCAACTCTGTGGCGCAGGGCAGGTAAGGTTTTAAGACTGACGGTTCAATAGCATAATTAGCCATCAAAAGGTTGCGCCATTCCGCGGTTAAAAAGGGCTTCGGCATACGACAAAGGTAGATGGAGAGCAGGTTTTCTTTATTCGTCCGGGTACCATTACGCTTACAGGTCAGTTAAAGAAAAAATTAGGGAAAACCGAAAATTTCATTGCATTAGGTAGGTCGTGTCTCTTGTATTCTTGCCCTTTCATCGAAGAAAAAAAAGTTCGACCATAGCATCTGGCGATAGCCCGCTGCAGAAAAGAGGGTTGGGCTTCACCTCACCCTCGGTACAGGAATTATCCAGGTTTTCTAAAGTTGTTAATGTTAATGTTTGACGGGTAAAAATCGGCCGGGTCTGCATTGCTGTTTACGCCTGATGCCTTACTTTTGCCGCCACTTAAAGTAAAACAACAAAACCGCATCCAACCGGGATGCCCGAAAAATTGTTAACGATGTCATTAACCAAAGAAAAAAAGCAAAGCATTTTCACCCAGTTCGGCGGTGCAGCCACTAACACTGGTTCTATCGAAGGACAGATTGCCCTGCTGACTGAACGCATTTCTCAAATTTCTGGTCATCTCCAGCAGAACAAAAAAGATTTCTCTACCCATCGTGGCCTGATGCAGCTTGTTGGTAAACGCCGCCGCCTGCTCAATTACCTGCAAAAGCACAACCTGCAGGGCTACCGCCAACTGATTGAAAAATTAGGCATCAGAAAATAAGAACGATATTCAGCAGAAACCCTTCCGCCACCGGAAGGGCTTTTTGCTTTACACGCCGTTTTTATTTGCCGTTATTGAACAACATTCCGTTTGTGTTTTCGGAGAATGTCTTCTCCAAACATCAAACATCAAATCCCAAACTTGAGAGATGTTAACGCAAAAGTTCTCCAAAACATTTGATATCGGCGATGGCCGCGAGGTGACCCTGGAAACCGGCCGCCTGGCCCGTCAGGCCGATGGGGCCGTAACCGTTCGCATGGGCAACAGCATTTTGCTGGCCACCGTGGTGGCTACACAAGAGCCAAAAGAAGGCCAGGACTTTTTTCCCCTGAGCGTGGACTATATGGAAAAAATGGCCTCTGCCGGCCGCATTCCCGGCTCATTTTTTAAACGCGAAGGCCGCCTGTCTGAGTCGGAGATCCTGATCTCACGCCTGATTGACCGGGCCCTCCGGCCGCTATTCCCCGAAGATTATTTGTGCGAGGTGCAGGTGATTGTCACGCTCGTTTCTTCCGACGAACAAATTCTGCCCGACGCGTTGGCCTGCCTGGCTGCCTCGGCGGCATTGGCTGTTTCCGACATTCCCATTAAAGAAGTGATTTCGGAAGTAAGGGTTTGCAAAATCAATGGCGAATTTAAAATCAATCCCACCCGTACCGAAATAGAAAGCGCCGAGCTGGACTTCATTATTGCTGCCACCCAGGAGAACATCATGATGGTGGAAGGCGAAGCCAAGGAGTGCAGCGAAGACGACCTCGTAAGGGCGCTGGAAGTGGCCCACGATGCCATCCGGATTCAGATCAAAGCACAAGTGGAGCTTAGAGAAATGGTGGGTGTCACCGGCAAAAGAGATTATCCCAAACCGGACTCGAACGAGGCCCTGCAAAAAAGAGTGTATGATCTGGGCACCGAAAAAATGCAGCAATTGTCGCGGGGCAACCTGCCAAAGCAGGAAAGAAAAGACACTTACAAAGCCATTCTTGATGATATTCTGCTGACCCTGGCACAGGAAGAAAATCTGCCCGAAGGCGAAGAAGTAGCGCCAGAGAAAAAGAAGCTGGTGAAGAAATACTTGTCCGACCTGCAGTATGACGTGGTGCGTGACATGATCCTGAACGATCGCATACGCCTCGATGGCCGTGGCCTGGAAGATATTCGCCCGCTGGATATGGAGGTGGACTTTCTGCCCACGCCTCACGGCTCGGCGCTGTTTACCAGGGGCGAAACCCAGTCGCTGACAACGGTAACGCTGGGTACACCGCTCGACGAGTTGTTAGTAGAAACAGCCGGCAAATCATTCGACTCGAAGTTTTACCTGCACTATAATTTTCCGCCCTTTTCAACCGGTGAGGTTAAATTTCTGCGGGGCGCCAGCCGCCGGGAAATCGGCCATGGCAAATTGGCTGAACGTTCGCTGAAACAAATGATGCCGAACGAAGAATATGCATACACGGTAAGGGTGGTGAGCGATATCCTGGAAAGCAACGGTTCTTCCTCAATGGCTACCGTTTGCGCCGGCTCGCTGGCGCTGATGGATGCCGGCGTTCCCGTGCCGAAACACGTGGCCGGTGTGGCCATGGGCCTTATCACGAAAGAAGGCAAATACGCCGTGCTGACCGATATTTTGGGCGACGAAGACCACCTGGGTGATATGGACTTTAAAGTAACCGGCACCCGCGATGGTATTTGCGGTATTCAAATGGACATTAAAGTGGACGGGCTTAGCATGGAGATCATGCGCAATGCCTTAGAGCAGGCCCGCCGCGGCCGCCTGCACATCCTGGATGCCATGTATAACTGCATGCCGGAGGCACGCTCCGATGTGAAGCCGCATGCCCCGCGGATGGTAAAAATGTTTATTGACCGCGAGTTTATCGGCGCCGTTATCGGACCTGGCGGTAAAATCATTCAGGAAATTCAGCGGGAAACCGGAACGACGATCAACATCGAGGAAAAGAACAATATGGGCGAAGTCAGCATTTTTGGCACCGATAAAGAAAAAGTTGACAAGGCACATAACTGGGTGAAAGGCATTGTTGCCGTACCTACGGTGGGTGATGAATACGAAGCCATTGTAAAGTCGGTGATGCCTTACGGTGCCTTTGTGGAATTCATTCCGGGCAAGCAAGGTTTGTTGCATATTTCCGAAGTAAGTTGGAAGCGACTGGAGACTTTGGATGGTGTGCTGAACGAAGGTGACAAGGTAAAGGTGAAGCTGACCGGCACCGATCCGAAAACCGGCAAGTTCAAGCTGTCGCGGAAAGTTTTGCTGCCGAAGCCGGAAGGACATCAGGGTGGTGGCGAGCGGGAAGAACGCGGACCCCGTGAGGACCGCGGCAACCGTGAGCGTCCGCGGTTAGAGCGGAACCAGGGTGGCGGCAATGGTCAGCGCCGCGAACCACGGGAAGACAGGCCGATGCAAAACCCAGAGCAGGAAAATCAGTAACATTCTGTCGTTTAAATTTTATAAGGCTGCCCGCGGGCAGCCTTTTTACTTTTGCAAAATGAACCACATACAGCTCGAAATTATTGCCAACCCATTTCAGCAGGAAGAACTGATTGCTTTGCTCGACGACTATAATCCCTCTGGTTTTGAGCAGACCGACGAAACCCTGAAAGCTTACTTTACGGAAGATGATTTTGGGCAGGCTGATATTAAAAAAATCGTGGAGGGTTATGATTACAAACAAACGCTTGTTGAAGCGCAGAACTGGAATGCGCTATGGGAACAAAATTTTCAGCCGGTGGTGGTTGGCGGTTTCTGTGCCGTCCGTGCCCACTTTCATCAGCCAGTGAAGGACGTGCGGCATGAGATCATCATCACTCCAAAAATGAGTTTCGGTACCGGCCACCATGCCACCACCTACCTGATGATGCAGCACATGGAGTACCTTGATTTCCGGAACAAATCCGTTTTCGATTTTGGTACGGGCACTGGCATCCTGGCTATTCTGGCCGAGAAGCTGGGTGCGTCGAACGTTGCGGCAATAGATGTTGATGAATGGAGTATAGAAAATACCGCCGAGAACGCCGAACGAAACGGCTGCAAAAAGATCCAGGTGACGTTAACATCAAACCTGCCGGCCGAAGTATATGATGTTGTGTTGGCAAACATCAACCGGAATGTGATTTTGGACTATTTGGAAAGGCTGGTGCAAAACATCAGGGCGGGCGGCCATGTTTTGCTAAGCGGCCTCCTGGCCTCCGACGAACCGGCGGTTGCCGCGGAAGCGGAGAGGTGCGGGCTGCAGCAGGCTAACCGGGCCGAAAGGTCTGGTTGGATTCTTCTACACTATGTAAATCCATCGTGAACCCTGTTTTAAATTAACATCAATTCTGGCTTAAATAATTATCTTCGCAGTCCTTTTAGGACATTGCACATGAATGAAATTTTCCTGGTTGTTGTGGCTTACCTGGTAGGCAGCATTCCCACTGCTGTCTGGACGAGCAGGGCTTTTTTTGGCATTGACATTCGTGATTATGGAAGCGGCAACGCCGGCGCCACAAACACCTACCGGGTGCTGGGCCCAAAATGGGGCACGTTTGTAATGATTGTGGATATGCTGAAAGCGTTGGTGGCGGTCAAACTGGCCTTTTTCCTACCAACGGATATGCATGGCGATTTTTATCTCATTAATATGCAATTGGCACTCGGCCTTTCGGCCGTTGTGGGCCATGTGTTCCCGGTATGGGCCGAATTCCGCGGCGGCAAAGGAGTGGCTTCGCTTTTTGGGATGGTGCTTGCCATTCAGCCCGACGTAGCGCTTTGTTGCGTGGGCGTTTTTATGATTGTGCTTTATGCTACCCGTTGGGTTTCGTTAAGCTCAATTCTTGCCAGCCTGGCCTTTCCGGTATTTATCCTTTTTATTTTTAACGAGCCGGAGACGCTTTACCGGGTATTTGCCATAGCAGTGGCATTGCTTGTTTTGCTTACGCATCAGAAAAACATTGGCCGCATCTTAAAGGGCGATGAAAACCGGCTCCCCATCTTAAAGCACCGGGACAAACGTCGGTCAAGGAAATAATTGGACTTTGTTAGAAAACCGGCCCTGCGCCGGTTTTTTCATTTTGACGGGATAGATGTGGGAGCCAGGTTCTTTCATTTGCCTTGCCAATTAACATTGGCCGAACGGCCGGACGGAGATTGAAATTACCTTTGGTATAATCATTGAAAAGAAGAACTATTAAAACGACAGAAATGGTACGCAAAATTTTGACCCTATTTGTTGTAGCAGCCGTTGCGGTGGCTTGTTCTACAAACCAGATCACTGGAAGAAGCCAATTGACTCTTGTTCCGCAGTCCGAATTAAATGCGATGGCACAGCAGGAATATCAGCAGTTCCTGAGCCAGAACCGGGTGGTGAACCCATCGGCCGACCGCGACGCCGAGATGGTTCGGCGGGTGGGAAACCGCGTTGCCAGCGCCATTACCCAATATTTCCGGCAAAAAGGCCAAAGCCTCGACGGCTATCAATGGCAGTTTAACCTGATAGCCGACAACAGCGCCAATGCCTGGGCGATGCCTGGCGGCAAGGTGGTGGTGTACACCGGCCTTTTGCCCATTACCCAAAATGAAGCCGCGCTGGCGGCCGTGATGGGCCATGAGATTGCCCATGCCGTGCTGGAGCACGGAAACGAACGGATGAGCCAGGGATTGGTGCAGCAACTCGGTGGCGTGGCGCTATCGGTAGCCTTAGCCAACAAACCGGCGGCTACGCAAACCTTATTTCAACAAGCCTACGGAGTTGGTTCGCAAGTGGGTGTGCTGCTGCCTTTTGGGCGCAAGCAGGAACTGGAAGCCGACCGTTACGGGCTGATTTTTGCCGCCATGGCAGGTTACAATCCGCGGGAAGCCATTGGCCTTTGGCAGCGTATGGAAAAAGCCAGCAACGGGCAAAAACCGCCGGAATTTCTTAGCACCCACCCGTCGGAGGGCAGGCGAATTGAACAATTGCAGAAATACATGCCAGAAGCACTGGAGTATTACAAGCCCGGCACAGCCGGACGTTAAGCTGCTTTTTTAAAGAACGAAAAACCCGCCAAACGCTTGTCTGGCGGGTTTTTTGGCTAAATTCTGTTTGGAAAGGGGGGCGTAATGTAGTATCTTTGCACAACATTTCGGAAAAAATCTCTGCTCGTTCTTTTCTTTTCTTGATTGTTAACCAATAAATCTAAGTATGTCTCAAACAATTTTAGACAAGCTCTCACTCAAAAACGAAAAAAACATTTTAATCCAGGGACTGCCCTCTTCCATAGAAAAACAGTTTGTAAAGCTTTCCTTCGCCAAAAATCTCACTCCGCTTCTGAAAACCCGCAAATTGGATTTTGCGTTGGTATTTGCCGTGAGTGAGAACCAGCTCAACAGTATCCTAACGGATATCGTGCCGGCGCTGAAACAGGAAACGCGGCTGTGGGTGGCCCACCCGAAAGTGACGTCTAAAATCAGCACAGACTTAAACCGCGACAGTAGCTGGACCCGCCTTTATGCCATGGGTTATGAAACGCTTGAGACAGTATCGCTCGACCACGTATGGCAGGCCATTTCGTTCAACCGGGCCGAGGAGGTAGTAGCGGAGCTGGCGGACGAACCGAAAGTAAGCCGTAAAAATAAAAAAGCGGTAGCAGCATAACAGCTTGGCCACCAACGAAAAATGACCACCGAGAGGTGGTCATTTTTCGTTGGTGGAAGTATATTTTTTTAATTATCGAGATTGGAAAGAAAAAATCCTTCTTTATGAAGTACAGTCTGTGCGGGAACTGCGGTTAGGAGACTGTCTTTCAGCAGCTTTTCTACAAGCCTCAGTTGCTGGTCCTGGTCACCTGACTGTGCGATCAGTTTCCAGCTTTCGATTTTCATAAGAGCCCGCTGGCTGGTTTTTGTTACATGGCGATCCAGCCATTCACACCTTTCGGCAAGGTACAGTTGATGATTCCGGAAGTAGGCATGCATAGGTAGAAGATTGGGGTTTGTTTTACGTTTATCGGAACAAATTAAACTGAAAAAGTTTAAAAACATAATGCTAAAGCCCGTTTTTAGCCGGTTTGTAGCCCAACTAAGTAAAAAGCCTGATGAAAGTTCATCAGGCTTCGGTAGTTGAATTGATCAGGGACAAGCAGGCGAAAGAGGAAGCAAACTTGATTAGAAATGGAAAGCCATCTCGGCCCAATCTGAACCGGACGAAAGAGCTGGCGCCAAAAATCAAGCGACGGCTTCCTGTGCCGATTTGCTATAATCCTCTATTAGTTTGCGCTGCTGCTCGTAGCTGACCGGCTGGTAGCTGTGAAACTGCATCTTAAACTTGGCGCGGCCCTGCGTGATAGAGCGCAGCGATGACGAAAAATCGTGCATTTCCGCTAACGGCACTTTCGCCAGCACTTTTTGAAAATGCCCCTCCGTATCAATCCCTTCAACCATGCCGCGCCGGCTTTGCAAATCGCCCATCACCGCCCCGGTAAGCTCTTCCGGACAAAGGACTTCGGCCGTACAAATGGGCTCCAGCACTTGCGGATCGGCTTTTTGAAAAGCATCTTTAAAAGCCATTATTCCCGCAATTTTAAATGAAATGTCGTTGCTGTCAACCGGGTGCATTTTGCCATCGTACACACATACCCTTACATCCCGCACATACGACCCGGTGAGCGGGCCCTCATGCATTTTTTCCATGACACCTTTTAGAATAGACGGCATAAACCGGGTGTCAATGGCTCCCCCCACGATGCAGTTGAAATACACTAGCTTGCCACCCCATTCGAGGTTGTATTCGTCGCGGCCGCGGACCGTGAGGCCCTGCGGATCGGGCATGCCTTCGTAATACGGTTCAATGCGCATGAACACTTCGCCAAACTGCCCGGCGCCGCCAGATTGTTTTTTGTGGCGGTAATTCGATTCGGCCATTCGCCTGATGGTTTCGCGATAGGCAATCCTGGGTTTGCCAAACTTTACCGGCACCTTGTGCAGGTTTTCAATTTTCCACCTGGCCACGGCAAGGTGCATATCGCCCTGGCAGTGAATAAGCGTCTGCTTCAGCTCTTTCGATACTTCTACAATCAGCGTTGGATCCTCTTCCCGTAACTGGTGCAAAGCCTGCGAAAGTTTTTCCTCTTCGCCCTTATTGACCGACTCAATGCAGTACGTGACATTGGGAGAGGGGAAGACGATCGGCGGAAGCTCATAGTTTCGCCCCTTTACATGGAGCGTGTTGTTGACATGGGTATTACGCAGCTTTAAGGTGGCGCCAATATCGCCGGCTACCAGTTCCTGCACCGGTATCCGCTTGTTGCCTTCCATCAAAAAAAGCTGGTTGATTTTCTCCATCACGCCGTTGTTTTCATTGACCAGCTCTGCCCCGGTTTTTACCGTGCCGGAATACACTTTAAAAAACGACATGTCGCCTACATGCGGCTCCGAGATGGTTTTGTAAATGAAAATGCATGCAGGGCCGTCGGCATCGCAGGAAAGTTCCTCGCCCCGAACGGTTTTCTGCGGCGGCATTTCGTTGGCGCTGGGACAAACGTTATCAATAAAACCCATCAGCCGCCCACTACCCATGTTACGGATAGCGCTCAGGCAGAAAAGCGGGAAAATATCATGAGCGATCATCGCCTTTTTCATGCCATCCTTTATCTCGTCTTCGTCCAGCTCGCCTTTGTCAAAGTATTGTTCCATCAAGGCTTCATCATTGCTGGCAACAGCTTCCACCAGCTCTTTGTGCAACCGGTCGGCGCGTTCGCGTTCGTCATCGGGAATGGGCAGCTTTTCGGGTTTGCCACCGGCATCGTGAAATTTGTACATAACCATGCGCAGCACATCAATGATCTCGTGAAAGCCGGCGCCCTGCTGCCGCGGATACTGCACTACCGTGACTTTGCTGCCGAAGTGGTCTTTGGCCTGCTGTACGGTTTTGTCAAAGTCCGCGGCGTCGTCATCCAGTTTGTTCACCGCAAAAATCATGGGTGTCTTAAACGTTTCTGTGTACTCCCAGATAATGTCGGTGCCTACTTCCACGCCCATCGCCGCATTCAGCAGCATCACACCCGTGTCGGCCACGCGGAGGGCCGACAATACCTCGCCGGTAAAATCGTCGTAGCCCGGTGTGTCTAATAAGTTGATCTTATAGCCGCGCCAGCGGGTGTGCATCAGTTTTGAGAAAATAGAATTGCTGCGCTCCTGTTCCAATGGATGGTAATCGCCTACGGTGTTGCCTTCTTCAATAGAGCCGCGGCGGTTAATGAGTCCGGCTTCAAAGAGCATGCATTCCGCCAGCGTGGTTTTGCCGGACCCGGCGTGGCCCAGCAAAACAATATTTTTCACGTGTGAGGTATCAAATTCGGCTGCCATAATAGTTTTGTTTTAGTGTGAGGCAATAGATGGACAGGGCATGCCCGCCAACGGAGCATGCACCAAAAACAAAAAAGCCGATAAGAGACTTATCAGCAGCTTGTATTGTTTACAAAATTCCGGAACTCATCGCGGAGTTCCTGCAGGGTATTTTCGAGGGCAAGAAACTCGCTAAGCAGGCTTTCGTGTGCGGCGAAAACCTCATCGCCGTTAGAGTCATGTGCCAGCTTTCGCTCGTGCGCTTTAATTAGCTGTTTCAGATCGTGAATGTTGCGGAGTTGAATGTCGAACTGGTTTTGGAAATGTTCGACCTGGGTGAGATGGTCTTTGGTAAGGGTGCGCTTGCAGGCTTCGGTGAGGGCTTTTTCGCAATTGTGAAATTCTTCCCGGTAATTGCGAAGAATCTGCCGCCATTCCGAACATTCTGCTGTTAACTGCGAGATGTCTGTTTGAACCATGAGGTGAAGTTTTAAGGTTAAGAAAAAAGTTCTTCGTTTACACTTTCCTCCCGGTGTAGATGGTAGCTTAAATTTAAGCCAGATTCGGAACAAAAAAATGATTTTTTTCCGTTTGAATAAAGTATCTTTTTTCCGCAGGAGAGGCCGCTTTGAACGGCCGGAAAAAGACCTGGAGGCCCGGTTGAAAACAGACATACGGATAGGCCACTCGTTTCTTTCAATACTCTTTTTTTCTTCATTAAAAAGAAGGCTTGGCACCTGCCGGCATCTTTCTGTAAAGTTGCTGCTGGCTGCTTCCTTCCTTTATATTTGACGCCGGTTGATTACACAGAACACCATACAGCAAATTCTTTCGCGGCTCGACATTGTAGAAGTGGTTAGCTCGTTTGTGAAGTTGAAAAAACGAGGCGCAAACTATTTAGGAAATTGTCCCTTTCACAACGAGCGTACACCGTCATTTACGGTTTCGCCTTCGAAAGAAATCTTTAAATGTTTTGGTTGTGGCAAAAGCGGCAACACGGTTTCGTTCCTGATGGAACACGAAAAACTTTCGTATGCCGAAGCCCTCCGATGGCTGGCCGCCAAGTACAATGTGGAAGTAGAGGAGACGGAGTCGTCGCCGGAACAAAAGCTGTTGCAGCAAACAGCCGAAAGCCTTTACATCATCAATTCGTTTGCGCAAAAGTTTTACGCAAGGCAATTGCTGGAAACTGAGGAAGGCAGGGCCAATGGGTTGAGCTATCTGGAAGAACGCGGATTTCTACCGGAGATTATTGCAAAGTTTGGCCTTGGCTACGCTCCTGACAGCCGCGATGCGTTGTCCTCCGAAGCCATCCGCAATCAATACAACAAAGAGCTGCTGCAAAAAGCCGGACTGGTAGTGGAGCGTAACGGGCAGTTGCAGGACAATTACCGCGACCGGGTCATTTTTCCCATCCACAACAACAGCGGTAAGGTGATTGGTTTTGGCGCCCGCCTGATAAAAAAAAACGACAAGGCGCCCAAATACATCAACACACCGGAAAATGAGCTTTACGTCAAAAGCAAATTGCTTTATGGGACCTATTTTGCCCGGCAGGCCATTGACCGGCAGGACGAATGTTTTTTGGTAGAAGGCTACACGGACGTGATTTCTTTGCACCAGGCGGGTATCGAGAATGTAGTGGCCAGTGGCGGCACCTCGCTTACGCAGGACCAACTGCGGCTTATCCGAAAGTTCAGCAGTAATCTCACGATCATCTACGACGGCGATTCGGCAGGCATTAAAGCGGCCTTGCGCGGCCTTGGGCTGGCATTGGAAGAAAGCCTGAACGTAAAGCTGGTATTAATACCCGACGGAGAGGACCCCGACAGTTATGTGAAGAAAGTCGGTGCCGAACGGTTCCGCCAGTTTGTGAAGGAGCACAAAAAAGATTTTATCCTTTTTCAACTGGAGGTGCTGCTGCAGGATGCCGGCAACGATGCGGCAAAAAAGGCAGAGGTGGTGAACCAGGTGGCCGAAACCGTGTCGAAAGTTGACAGAACAGAAGACTTTACCAAACAGGCCGATTACATACGGCAATGCGCCCAAACACTAAAGATTGACGAGGCGGGGTTTACGGCGCTGGTGAACAAGTTCATCCGCAACCGGATTGCTTCTGATAAAAAGCTGCCGTTTGATGAAGCAAAAACAATTGAAGAAAACGCCAAAAAGGCGGCAGTCAACGAGTACGACGACAACACCTTTGCGCTGCTCTTTCAGGACGAGCTGCAGGAACGCGAAATTGCCCGGGTGTTGCTGGAACAGGGCAGCAAGCCCTGGGAAGATGGACAGCTTACGGCCGAATACATTTTTGCCGAACTGCCGGAGGACGACTTGTTCGACAACGATCTTGTGCTGCAGATTTTGCAGGAATACCGCAGTCGTTTGGCCACAAGACAAAACACCGACAAAAACGTTTTTGTTTATCACCCCGATGCAAAGCTGAGCACTTTTGCGGTGTCGTTGTTTGACTTCCGGTACCAGCAAAGCCATCATTGGAAAAGCGATAAAAACCAATCGGCCGGTTACCAGGAAAAGCTGTTTCATCAGGACTACAAAACCTTTATGAGAACAGTGAATAAAGACAACCCTGCAGAACTGGAAAAATTTCTGAAGATCGAAGAAGACCGCAGCCACGAAGAAGTTCTTTCGGCCATCACTTACCTAAAGCTGAAAAAAGTAAAAAAGCTCTTGTTGCAAAACCAGGCCGACATGGAAAAAGCATCGCCAACCGAACAAATGACACTCTTTCTCACACACCATCATCTGAAGCAAATGGAAATGGAGCTAACAGCCAAGCTTGGCAGCGTCATAGTAAAATAACTGCATCATTAGAGATTAAGCGATTGGACGCAGCATGGCCGCGGCTCCAACCTATCAAAACTGCGCTCTGTGCTCATTATATGCATGCTGAACGTCGCGACTATAAGAAACAATTTTCATGGCAAACGCAATGATTTTGATCACTGCCCGAATCAACACCTGTCATGCAGGCAAAACATGATTGTTTGCGTTTCCAACCTATTCAACTACGAACCTTTTTTATGGAGAGGACGGCAACGGTTCTTCATTTAAAACCAGCATGGACATTATTATCTGTCCGCGATCCCGTACTGCAGTTTTACGAATCCAACTCGGTATCATCGAAGTGTCGTGTTGCTCCGGTGGGAGCCCTGTGTTCTACGCTAGTGAAAAACGCAGCTCCGTAAAGCGCTGAATGCTTCTTTTTTTCGATCCATCTTTTATCAATACCGGCCTTCTGCCTGAGCAAAAATGCCAATAGCGAAACGACACTGTGCTACTTACCTGAAAATGTTGGTAACCCTTTGCCGTGCCCCGTTTTCTTTCTAACTTTTCTTCGGCAATGGAAGACGGAGAAAAAAAATACGGCGCCAACCTGACCTTGCCTTTCCGCGACGTGGGGGGCGAAAAACTGCTGCAATACATTTGGCAGTTTGGCTATTTCAATTCGGCTCATCTGGCCACCACCCGGGGAGAAAAGCTTTCGATCATTTTTCCCGGCACACTCAACCCGAACAGCGGGCCCGATTTCAGCGGCGCCAAGATCCGAATTGGCGACACAACATTTTACGGCCATGTGGAACTGCACCTGCAAACCTCCGACTGGCTGCGGCACCGGCACCAGGCCGACAGTAATTATGGCAATGTCATTCTGCATGTGGTGTTCCGGCACGATAAGGACTTGAACCATTCGATACCGGTACTCGAACTGGAGCCGCGCATTTCAACCCTTCTTCTCGACCGTTATTTTTCATTCATGCAAGCCGGCAGCTTTATTCCCTGCGGCAGCCTGGCTTCTTCGGCAAAAGACCTGGTTTGGGTAGCGTGGAAGGAACGGCTGGTGGTGGAACGGCTAACGCGGAAAGCAGCCTACATTGCCACCTTGCTGCTGCAAAGCAACAATCATTGGGAAGAGGTGCTGTGGTGGCTTACCGCCCGCAGTTTTGGCATGAAGGTGAATGGCGAGGCCTTTGAAGCCATTGCCCGGTCGGTGCCGCTCACCACTCTCGCCAAACACAAGGCATCCATCCACCAGATTGAAGCCATTTTGCTAGGGCAGGCAGGGCTTCTGGAAGAAAGTTTTACGGACGAATACCCCGCCATGCTGCAACGCGAATACCGGTACCTGCGTAAAAAACTTTCGTTGCAGCCGGCTGCAGTGCGGTTGCAGTTTATGCAGATGCGCCCCGCTGCTTTTCCTACCATCCGCCTGGCGCAACTGGCTGCGCTGGTGCAGGGTTCATCGCATTTGTTTGCTAAACTGAAAGATGCCGAAACGCTGGCCGACGTGAAAGGATTGTTTACCGTTACAGCCAACGATTTCTGGCACAACCATTACACATTGCAGCAGGAAAGCAGTTTCAGGAAAAAAAGTCTGGGTGCCGATGCCATCGAAAACATTGTGGCGAACACGGTGGTGCCGTTGGTATTCGCATACGGTTGCCACCACAGACTTGAAGCCACTAAAAACAAAGCGTTGAGCTGGCTGGAAGAGCTGAAAGCAGAACAAAACGCCGTCACCCGCGGATTTGCCCAACTGGGTGTGCCTGCCGGATCAGCCCTCGATTCGCAGGCGTTGATCGAGTTAAAAAATGAATACTGCAATCCGCGAAAATGCCTTTCGTGTGCAGTGGGCAATGCGCTGCTGAAAAAAGATGCCGCCGCCGCTAACCTCCCAACAGGCAAAACCGGGCCGTAGAAAAAGCAGGGCCTGTAGCAGCGGCCTTGGCTTTTCATCCGGACATCAACGGTTTCGGCCAATTCTGGCATTTTGTTAACCCACCACGGCAAAGTCCGCCCTCGAAACTGTCTTTCGTTTCCATTATATTTGCGACTCAAATTTTTTAGCTTGGCTACAAAATATACCAAAGAAACCTACCTGTACTGGTACGAACTGATGCAGTTGATTCGCCAGTTTGAACTGATGGCCGAAGAGAAATACAAAATGGAAGGAAAGATCAGAGGCTTTTTCCACGCCTACATTGGGCAGGAAGCAATAGCGGCCGGCTGCATGACCGCGACCAAGCCCGAAGACACTTTCATTACTGCCTACCGCGACCACGGCCTGGCTATTGCCAAAGGGGTTTCGGTAAATTCCTGCATGGCCGAACTGTATGGCAAAGCCACCGGCTGCGCCAAAGGCAAAGGCGGCAGCATGCACTTTTTTGGTGTAAACGAACGCTTCTTTGGTGGCCACGGTATTGTAGGAGCGCAAATTGGCACCGGCGCCGGCATTGCTTTTGCCGAAAAATACAAAGGCACCGATTACGTTTGCCTTACTTATTTCGGCGATGGCGCTGCCCGGCAGGGCATGCTTCACGAAACCTTCAACATGGCAATGACCTGGAAGCTGCCGGTGATCTTTATTTGCGAGAATAATAATTACGCAATGGGCACATCGGTGCAGCGAACGTCCAATATTATTGACATTTACAAACTGGCTGATGCATACGAAATGCCGGCCGATGTGATAGACGGCATGAGCGCAGAAGCGGTACACGAAGGCGTTTCAAGGGCCGTAAAAAGAGCCCGCGAAGGCGATGGACCTACGCTCCTGGAAATAAAAACTTACCGATACAAAGGCCACTCTATCTCCGATCCGCAGAAATACCGCACCAAGGAAGAGGTGGAGGAGTACAAGCAAAAAGACCCGATTCAGGCGCTTTTGGCCACCATTTACGGCAATAAGCTGGCAACCGAAGAAGAAATCCGGACAATCAACGAAAGAGTTGACGCCGCCGTGGCAGAATGTGTAAAATTTGCCGAAGAATCGCCCTGGCCGGATGATTCGGAAGTGTACAAAGACATTTACATGGATGAAAATTATCCTTACATAACCGACTAACAAAAAACCTACGTAAAAAACACAAATTAAATGGCAGAAGTTAAAACCGCACGTCCACAAGCTACCGAAAGCGAAGCCGTAATTGAGCGTGCAAAAGATTTTTGGGAACGCTTTGGTAAAACCGTAGCCATCGCACTGGGTGCCGTTGTGCTGGTCGTTGGCGGGTTCCTCCTTTATAAAAATTTTGTTTCTGAGCCAAAAGAAAAAAAGGCGGCCGACGCCATTTTCAGGGCCCAGGAATATTTCGGGCAGGATTCGCTTGACAAGGCGCTGAATGGCAGCGGCCCGGTGATGGGTTTTGAAAAAATCATCAGCCAGTACGGCGGCACCAAAGCAGGCGAGCTGGCCAAATTCTACGCCGGCAGCATCTACCTGCGCAAAGGCTCATTCGACAAAGCCGTGAATTATCTTAAGGATTTTGATACCGACGCTCCGCAGGTAAAAGCGAGGGCTCACAAACTGCTTGGCGATGCTTATGCCGAACAGGGGAAAGGCAAAGACGCGATAGAGGCCTACAAAAAGTCGGCAGCGGCTTTTGAAGAAGACGATGTAGCAGCTTCGGAAGCGCTTTTTCTGGCTGGCTACCTGGCCGATAAAGTGCTGAACGATAAAACACAGGCCATAGAGTTATACAAGCAGGTAAAGACCCGCTATGCGCAGAGCCAATGGAGCTACGAAGCCGATAAATATCTTGCGCAGAACGGTGTTTATAACGTAGATTAATCCAGGTCGAGGGTTCACAGGTTCACGATTCACAGACGCTGGTTAACAGATAGCTCGTGAACAAGTGAATGTGCAGACTTGCAAACTTTTAGCGAATGGCAGACGTGGCAAACAGTAAACTGCTTCAAACCAGCGAGGGCATCCGACACCTGAAGGATGCCCTCGTTGTTTTGGTGAAAACAGAATGGAACAGTGAGATCATTGACGAGCTGGAAGCCGGTTGCCGCCGCGTGTTGAACGAATACGGCGTGCGGAGCCGCACCATCACCGTGCCCGGGGCGGTGGAAATTCCATACACCATTCAGCGGTGCTGTGCCAATAATGAAAATGCCGCGGCTTTTGTGGCACTGGGTTGTGTGATTCGAGGCGATACACCGCATTTCGATTACGTGTGCCAGTCGGTCACGCACGGCATTATCGAATTGAACCTGCGCCTTCCTGTGCCGGTGATCTTTGGCGTATTGACGGTGAATACACAGCAACAAGCCCTGGAAAGGATTGGAGGCGTTCATGGCCACAAAGGCGAAGAGGCGGCCCTGACCGCTTTAAAAATGATGGCTATCAATCAACGGTTAAAAGAAGGTATCCACGAATGAACATCCAGCTCTTTGTACCCTGCTTTGTTGATCAATTGTACCCACAATCGGCCTTTAACATGGTGACCATACTAAAGAAAGCCGGTTGCACCGTTTCGTACAATCCGGCCCAGACCTGCTGCGGCCAGCCGGCTTTTAATGCCGGCTTTTGGGACGAATCAAGGGCTGTTTGCTCCAAGTTTTTAAGGGACTTTAGCGGCGCCGATTATATTGTAGCTCCCAGTGCCAGTTGCGTGGGTTTTGTGCGCAACTACTACGGCAAACTCTTTGAAGAATCGGAGCACAAGGCCGAAGCAAAAGCCGTTTCGGAAAACATTTTTGAGTTCTCCGAATTTCTCGTCAACAAGCTTGGGCAAACCCGCTTTGGAGCCCGGTTGGCCGGTAAAGCTACCTACCACGATTCCTGCGCGGGTCTGCGGGAATGCCGGATAAAAACCGAGCCGCGGAAGCTCCTGCAAAATGTGGAGGGGCTGGAATTGGTAGAGATGGAGGACGTGGAAACCTGCTGCGGTTTTGGCGGCACGTTTTCGGTAAAGTTCGATTCCATTTCAGTGGCTATGGCCGAGCAAAAAGTGGAACATGCGCTGTCCACCGGCGCCCGCTATCTTATTTCTACCGACCTGTCGTGCCTTATGCACCTGCAGGGTTATATTGACAACAAAGGCTACGACCTGCACACCATGCATATTGCCGACGTGTTGGTGGCTTCCCCGAACCACTAAGCGAAAGAGACTTCCTGAACAAAGCCTCAACATTTTTTACCAAAGCTTCTTCTCCCGGCAGACCTGTGGCTGGTATCACTATCCCGACTGGCAACCTTGTTGTATCAATTCTCCCATACCTCCCAGGCATTGCCAATTGCTTTGTTCTCCCTGCCAGTTGCCGCAGTTTCCCCGCTATCTTTGTTCCGCTGTTAACTAACCCAACATGAGTGAAGAAAAGAGCCTGAATTTTATTGAAGAAATTATTGAAACCGACCTGAAAGAAGGAAAGCATAAATCCATTGTCACCCGTTTTCCGCCCGAGCCGAACGGTTACCTGCACATTGGCCATGCCACCTCCATTTGGCTGAACTTTGGCGTGGCCAAAAAATATGGCGGCTACACCAACCTGCGGTTCGATGATACCAACCCATCAACCGAAGAAACAGAATACGTGGACAGCATCAAAGAAGATGTTCGGTGGTTGGGCTACGAGTGGAAAAACGAGCACTACGCCTCCGACTATTTTGAGCAGCTCTACCTGTTTGCCCTAAAACTGATTGACAAAGGCCTGGCCTATGTGGACGATTCCACTTCGGAAGAAATAGCAGCCATGAAAGGCACACCCACGGAGGCCGGTAAAAACAGCCCGTTCCGCGACAGAAGCGTTGAAGAAAACCGTCGTTTGTTCGAAGAAATGCGGGCCGGCAAGTATCCCGACGGCACCCGGGTGCTGCGGGCAAAGATTGACATGGCTTCGCCCAATATGATCATGCGTGACCCGGTACTGTATCGCATCAAGCATGCGCATCACCACCGCACCGGCAACGAGTGGTGCATTTACCCCATGTACGATATGGCGCACCCGCCAAGCGACAGCATCGAAGAGGTAACACACTCACTTTGCACCATGGAGTTTGTGCCGCACCGTGAGCTTTACGACTGGCTGCTGCAAAACCTTGAAAGCTTTCCGTCGCACCAATACGAGTTTGCCCGCCGCAACCTTTCTTATACTGTAATGAGCAAGCGCAAGTTGCTGCAACTGGTGCAGGAAGGACACGTAGAAAGCTGGGACGATCC
Source organism: uncultured Flavisolibacter sp. (assembly GCA_965365435.1). Classification (GTDB taxonomy): domain Bacteria; phylum Bacteroidota; class Bacteroidia; order Chitinophagales; family Chitinophagaceae; genus Flavisolibacter. The sequence goes on along the minus strand of CBDUBQ010000014.1, from coordinate 46,611 downwards.
GCGAATGCCTACCATCAGCGGTATGCGGCGACGGGGTTATACGCCGGAAGCGATCAAAGACTTTTGCGAACGCATAGGCGTAGCCAAACGCGATAACCTGGTTGATGTTGGCCTGCTAGAATTTTGTGTGCGGGAACACCTGAACAAGGTGGCCCTGCGCCGGATGGTTGTATTTGATCCGCTAAAGATCATCATCACCAATTACAGCGGGGATGTGGAAATGCTGAAAGGCGAAGACAATCCGGAAGACGAAAAAAGCGAAAGCCGGGAGATCCCGTTTGGCCGCGAATTGTTTATTGAACAGGAAGATTTTATGGAAAATCCGCCCAAGAAATACTTCCGCCTGTTCCCAGGCGGAATGGTGCGCCTGAAGCATGCTTACATTATTCGCTGCGACAAAGCGGTGAAAGACGATGCAGGCAATATTACCGAACTGCACTGCACCTATATTCCCGAAAGCAAAAGCGGCAGCGATACCTCCGGCATCAATGTAAAAGGAACGCTTCATTGGGTGGAAGTCACGCAGGCTATTACGGCTGAAGTGCGGCTGTACGACCGGCTGTTTAGAGTAGAAGACCCTTCGAATGAAGAGGGTGATTTTAAAAACTACGTGAACCCGGAATCGCTGCAAACGATAGCCACCGCTTACGCCGAACCGGCCTTAAAAACAGCTAAGTTGAATGAGCGTTACCAGTTTTTGCGCAAAGGTTATTTTACGCTCGACAATAAGGACACTTACCAGCGACTGGTGTTTAACCGCACCGTAACGCTAAAAGATGCCTGGGCGAAGGAGCAGAAAAAAGGGTAGGGGTTAGAGGTTTGGGGTTGGGGGTTAGAGGTTTGGATGATATAAAGTTTCGTTTTTGGTTTTGAAAGCTTATGACGATTGAGTGGATGGATATTTTGCTGCTATGTATAGCTGCTTTTCTTGCCGGATTTGTTGATGCCATTGTTGGCGGTGGCGGGTTGATTCAGCTACCGGCGGCACTGGTCATATTGCCGCAGTTTCCAGTCGCTTCTGTCATTGGTTCATTGAAAATCCCGGCATTCAGCGGTACCGCTTTTGCAGCCTGGCAGTATGTTAGAAAGGTGAGCATCCACTGGGCGCTGCTGACCATCATCTGTGTGGTGGCATTTTTTGCCTCGTACAGCGGCTCGCTGCTGCTGTCGCAGGTCAGCAATGGATTTATGAAGCCGGTGCTTTTAGTGGTGCTCACCGGCGTGGCCCTCTACACTTATTCAAAGAAAAACTTCGGCCAGCACGACGGGGAGGAAAGCCTCAGTTTTAACCGGCAATTGCAGTGGGCCCTGCCTATCAGCCTGGTCATTGGTTTTTACGATGGGTTTATCGGCCCGGGCGCCGGCTCATTTTTTATGCTGGCTTTTGTGGCGCTGCTTCATTTTGACTTTCTTCATGCGTCGGCTCATGCCAAAATGGTGAACCTGGCCACCAACCTGGGTTCCGTGACGCTTTTTTTAGTAAAGGGGAAGATCATTTGGATGATTGCCCTGCCGATGGCCGCTGCCAATTCGCTGGGCGGCTTTATGGGAGCCAAACTGGCCATTGCCAAAGGCAACCGTTTTATCCGTGTTTTCTTTCTGCTTGTTATTGCCGGTATCCTGCTGCGTTTTTGTTACGATGTTTTTGTAAAACGCTAAAGGCCGCAATGCGATAAATCCCAAATAAAAAACCGTTCAAACGTTTTTGAACGGTGGCGCAATAAAAGATAGCGGCTTCGCTAAAGCTCGTCTTTTTCCCGCTCCAGCCAAAACCGGCGCAGGGAGTTAAGCTGGTCAAAGTCGAGGCCTTCTTCCATTTCGGACGTAAACTCCACGTCGTCATTGTAAGAAAAATGGCGCTCGGTTCCTTCTTCAGGCTTCAGGACAAAATCAAAGTTTTTTTCGTCAACCCGGTTAACCGTTACGTGCGTGCCATTTTCAAGCGTAAAGCGGAGGGGATATTCCAGTGCCATAAGGGGTGGTTTTGTTTCTGCAGGTTGAAAAAGAATCATGCCATCACCTGGAAAGTGCCGCCTCGATGTCAGCGAGAGTGGCGCCCAGGTGGGCCTTCGCCAGTTGGTTCAGCACCGCCTTGTTGCCGGTAAAATGAAGCACCGTATGCCGGTGGGTGGCGGAGCCGGATGGTTTTAAGAAAGCTGCCGGCGATACGCTTTCGATTTCATAAAATGGTCCCATCTGCGTTCCGTCGTTTAAGGGGCCGTCGTTATAGGCATTCACGGCATCGCCGGTGAAAGGCGGCTTACTGGTGGTCCATTCCTGGTTTAGATACAGGCCAGCCGTGTCCAGGTCAAAAAAAGTCAGCGTCAACACGTTGGCAGCGGCATCGTAGCTGCCGGCAACCTGTTTTGCCCGTTGGGGCGAAAGTCCCAGCTTGCCACGCTGCCGGCCATCTGCTTTAAAGTACAAAACGCCCTGTGCCGTTCGTACACGGCCGGGCGGAATTTTGCCGAAATAATCCGTCGTGGCAATAGTGCCGCTGTCGCTGCCTTCATAGGGAATAACAATCACCGTTCGGGGCGATGGGTTGAACATGTCCAGCATCCAAATGCAGGGTGCGCCCGTGGCAGCGGTCCAATCCTTCTGGCCGGTATTGGTAAGGGTGTTGGTTGTTTGATAGCCAACGGCTTTTACTGAGGTGTCGAAGCGCTGTGCCGTCAGTTGCTGAATCGTGTTGTTGGTTACCAGTGTTACCGTGCGGTCCACCTGAAGTTGAAACGGCGTTCCGGCATAATTCGTCAGCAGCATTTCTTTCCGCATGCTCACCGACGAGCCGCCTTGGGCCACTACCGACCAGGGTTCCGTGTCAATCGGTGGCGGCGTTTTCCAATTAGCAAAAACCATTTCCGCCCCTTTGGGAAAAAAGAGGGAAAAGGGTCCGCCTTCCGGTCCCAGCCACAGACGGTTTTCGCCTCCATAAGCATTCATATGCGAGTCGAGCGGCGCTGCGAAGTCTTTGTAATTAATCCAGCCAAAACTGCGTCCAGCGGCCCCCTCTGCCGTGGAGGTGAACACTTTTCCCTGGTATTTTGGAGAAACGATTACCTGTCCGGCCGAATCGCCTGCCGATAATACGATAACGGAATCGTGTTGCTTTAAAAATTGGAGATCATACCCAAAACTGCCTTTTTCAAAGTTCACTTGTTTTGTGGCCGTTTGTTTTGGCTCTTGATTGCAGGACAGCAGAAAAAGCAGGCAGCAAGCGGTGAAAAAAGAGACTGAAACCCGGATCATTATTTCTTTTTTTTGGTCTGAATGGAAGGTTGCCTTGCCGGCAATTGTTGTCAAATATAGGACGGCCCGAATCCGGCAAAAGACCGCCGTCCGAAGCAGTTTCTTCTTTCAATGATGAAAGGAAAAAATCCGTTTTTCTTTCATCACGCCGGATAAGGTCAATGAATTTCATGGCTCCGGGCTGACAGCCGTGTTTATTGGAACAATTGATTCAAAAATGAGTAGGCCGCGGCTGGGTTCAGGCCATTTACAGCTTCAATGGTCCCGGGCAAACAAAATAAAGAAGCCAGAAAACAAAAAAGCCCCTGCAAAGGCAAGGGGCTTTTGTTTGTATATCATCACCTTATTTCGGGTCCAGCACTTCGGTAATTCGCTCCATCACGTCCTGCAGGTGAGCACGGCTGGCGGCATCTTTGTAAGCCGGCAGGGCCGCACGGATCTCCAATTGCAGTTGCCGCAATTGCGCCTTTACAATGGAGATGGCATCGGTCGTGCGGCTGTAGTCCGACGGCAGGCTAAACCCACCGCGACCGCTTGATACCGCTACCACCGGCATGGCATCCGACTTCAGGTTACCAGCCATTTGTTCTACAAAAGCTTTTTGCAGGTTGCGGCGGTAGATATCAATCGGCTTGCGGGCCGCCAGTTCGCTCCAAATGCCTTTACGCAGGTCGCTCAGCATTTCCGAAGCGGAGTAGGCATTTTTTTCACCACTGGCTTCAAAGCGGAAGAGTTTGTTCAGCGTGTTGTTGCCAACCAGGCGGCTGAGCACATTGTTCTGGATGCCCAGGATCGTTATCATGGGATTGACGTTCGTTAGGCTTTCAATCTTCTGCTGCTTCAGCCAAAGCGGTGTTGTAAACAGCTGGCTGTGCAAAAACTGCATTGCCTCTTTTTGTTTTTCTTTCGGCGTAAACTCTATTACCACGCCGCCTTCTTCCCGCATGCGTGGGGTGGTTTGAATGCCACCGATGTTTTTTGCCACATGACCCATGTAGCGTTGAAACTGCGACGTCAATTGGCCGTACATCTGGCTAAGGCTGGCATAGTCGCGGTTGGCTTCCTGGGTCCATTCGGGCAAATTGGTCACAATCCGCTGCAGGTTTTTGATGCCATACGAGCTGGCCTTCATCGCATTGTCGCCAAGGTCTTCGTTTTGCCCACGCGGATCATCGGGGTCAACTTCGGTCCCAAACCACAGGCGTTTGTTCTTCATTTTTTCCATGGTCATCTTGCTCAGCGCCGCCCTTTCTTCCTCAGGCGTCTGGTATTCCGGCATCCACCGGTAACCCCATTCAATGGCCCACATGTCGTAGTCGCCAATGCGGGGGAACAGGCCCTTGTCCGAGATTTTATCTTCCGGCTGTGCCACGTAGTTAAAACGGGCATAGTCCATGATAGACGGGGTATGGCCATTGGCTTCCACCCAGGCTTTGTTGCGCAGGTTTTCTACCGGCACAGTGGAAGAGGAGCCATAATTGTGGCGAAGACCGAGTGTATGTCCTACTTCGTGCGACGAAACAAAACGAATCAGTTCACCCATCAGCGAGTCGGGGAACCGTAGTTGGCGGGCCCGCGGATCTACGGCCGCTGTCTGGATAAAATACCAGTCACGCACAAGGCTCATTACGTTGTGATACCAGTTGATATGTGATTCCAGAATTTCGCCGCTGCGGGGGTCATGTACGTTCGGGCCGCTGGCGTTCGGGATGTCGGAGGGTTTGTAAACAATGGCCGAATGGCGGGCGTCTTCCAGGCTCCACTGCGGGTCGTTGGCAGGTGCCATCTCGGCCCGCACAGCGTTTTTAAAGCCGGCTTTTTCAAATGCCTTCTGCCAGTCGTTCACACCCTGGATAAGGTAAGGAACCCATTTTTTGGGTGTGGCCGGGTCAATGTAATACACGATCGGTTTTGCCGGCTCTACCAGCTCGCCGCGTTTGTACTTTTCCACGTCCTGTGGCTTTGGCTCCAGGCGCCAGCGCTGCACCATCTGGATGCGTTCAACACCCTGCGGGTTGGCATCATAGTCGGTGTAGCCGGTAGCAAAATAGCCAACCCGCGGATCAAAAAATCGCGGCTTCATGGCCACTTTCGGCAACAGGATCATCGAGCTGTTTAGCTCAAAGGTGGAAGGAGCGCCGGCCGATGGCGCACCGAAGGAAATTGTAAGGCCGCCGGCGCCCGAAGGTGTCGGTGTGCGCAGGTAGGTCTTTACCGTTTTGATTTCGATGTTGGTAGGGAACGATTTTACATCGCCTATGTACGAGGTTTCCCGCTGCAGGCCGCCAAGGCCAAGCGTACGCTTGGTGCCGGCGCTGAAAAACAGGATGTCGTTATCGCCCATGAAATAATCGGTTACTTCTATTACCGAACCAGCGGCCCCCGAAACGGAGTCTTTGCCAAAGGCGCGGATATCAAATGCTGCCACAATGGGCTGAAGATTGGAGTTGTGGACAGCCGTGTACATGCCGGCCGAATCGCGACCAGCCTCGTCGAACGAAAGGCTGCGCATGAAAATCTTATTGTTCGGTCCTTTTTCAAACGAAATTTCGTTGCGGCCAATAATGTCGCCGGCATATCCGGTAAAGCCGGCCCTTGGGCCAGCCGGCGCCTTCGAAATACGGTTCACCACCAGAATTTCCCGTCCCAGCAGCGAATCAGGAATTTCAAAAAAATACTTGTCATCCACCCGGTGAGTCACAAAAAGCCCACGATCGGTTTTAGCCTTTGCCGTGATGACCTCGTTGTAGGGTTTGGGCCCGGTGCTGGGCGCCTGCATTCCACGGCCGGGAAAATTGCCGGGTGTAGCAGTGCCGTTTGTAGGAGTGGTGGGGGGCTGCTGCGGGTTTCGCTGTTGGGCAAAACCGTTGGCCGCCGTCAAAAATAATCCTGTTGCCATGACAACAGCAAGGCGACGATTCATGCGTGTTTGTTTCATTGTTTTTGGGAAAAGCAAAAGAAAATAAAGCTCGGAAATTACGCCGGGAGCAGGTGTTAAAAATGACTGCTGAAAAAATACTTAACCTTTATTAACAAGCAGTTGAAATGAAAAAGGGCCCGTCTTCAAACGGGCCCGGTTGGTTTTGTTTTTGTTTGATGAAACCGGTACATGCAGGCTTTTTTCCTCCGCAGCCGTTAGCGTTCATGGAACCGCTTGCGCTTCATGTTCAGATAACGGTCGAGCAGCATAAGACCCAACACCACGTTCAGCATCATAAACATATTTACAAAGCTGTTGTTGAAAAAACTGCCATAATCCACCGCGGTAAAATCAATGCCCAGCACGCTGTTGTTGCTGCTACCGGCCGACCATTTTATTTGCGAAAAACCATAGCCCAGAAAGCCGCCGATGATCGCCAGGAAAAATGCAGCAATACCCCAGATAACCCGTTTGTTAATGTACTGTTTTGCGGCCGGGGCAATTTGCAGGCGGGCAATTTGGTCCATCACATTTTTGGTAAATCGCATCGAAGGCTCTTCCAGCGCCACTTCTTGCACGAGTTGATGCACATCCAGCAGCTCGGCATATTTGGCCCGCCACTCCGCTCTTTCAGCTACAAGCCTCTCTAAAACCGATGGTTCATCGCTCACACCATCAATATACGCCCACAGGCGCATTTCCATTTCCTCGTTGCCGGCCGTTAGCCCGTCAAATCCGTTTTCGTTGCTATTGCTCATAAAAACTGTTTTGTTTCTGCAACCGCATTTTATAAATCTCTTACTTCGGCCGCAAAATGGGTTTGCATTTTCTCTTTCAGCCTTGTGCGGGCCCGGTGCAACTGCACCTTTACCGCGTTGGGTTCCTTGCCCATGATCCCGGCAATTTCTTCCAGTGTTTGTTCGCCTTTGTAAAAAAGCGTAATTACCTGGGCATCGTCGGGGCTCAGCAACCGGATGGCTTCGTTCACCATCGCTGCCCGGCTTTTTTGTTCAATTCGGTTGGCCGAAAGGCCGCCGTCCAAGTTATCGGCTACGGCAAATATTTTTTCGTTGTCGAGCGAATGCACCTCCACTTTTTTCTTGCGCAAAAACGTGAGGCAGGACGTGGTGGTGATGGTATAAAGCCAGGTGCTGAACTTAGATGCACCTTTAAAATCGGCCAATGAGCGAAATGCTTTTACAAAAATGTCCTGCGCAACTTCTTCGGCATCTTCGCGGTTAGAAATATACCGCAGCACGATGGTGAACACAAAATTGCGGTAACGCTCCACCAACTCGGCATAACGGGCCGTGTGGCCGCGCAGTACCTGCTGAATCAGTTCAGTATCCGGTGTGTTGGTGGACATTCGGTAAGTAAGACGCCGGTTAGTTATGGCAGGTTACAGGTGCAAGGTAAGTATTCAGAAATGACAAAACATATGGATCGGAACAGCGGCCGGCCGTGGCAGCTCTTGCCGATGGAACCCTTTCTTCAACTATTTTCGCTGATTAATTATGGATAAGCAAACAGAACGGACGCATTTGTTGATTATCGGTTCGGGTCCGGCGGGGTACACGGCGGCTATTTATGCGGCCAGAGCCAACCTGAAGCCCATGCTCTACCAGGGCATTCAGCCGGGAGGGCAGCTCACGATCACCACCGAGGTGGAAAACTACCCCGGCTTTCCCGAGGGTGTGCAGGGGCCGGAGCTGATGATTCATTTTGAACGCCAGGCGCAGCGCATGGGCGCCGACTTGCGCTACGGGCTGGCCACCAAGGTTGATTTTTCGATACAGCCCTATAAAGTCTGGATTGATGATGAAAAGCTCATTGAAACCGATGCGCTCATTATCGCTACCGGTGCATCGGCCAAATGGCTGAACATTGAAAGCGAACAACGCCTCAATGGCTACGGCGTGTCGGCCTGTGCGGTGTGCGACGGCTTTTTCTTTCGCGGAAAAGAAGTGGCGATTGTGGGCGCCGGCGATACCGCCGCGGAGGAAGCGCTTTACCTCTCAAAACTTTGCTCAACGGTACACATGCTGGTGCGCCGCGACGAAATGCGGGCGTCGAAAGTGATGCAGGACCGGGTAAAGAATACGCAGAATATAAAAGTGTATTGGAATACGGAAACCGACGAGGTGCTGGGCGAAAAAACAGTGGAAGGTGTGCGGATCAAAAACCGCCGGTCGGGCCAAACGCAGGAGATACCCATCAAAGGCTTTTTTGTGGCCATCGGGCACACGCCCAATTCCTCCATTTTTAAAGACTGGCTCGATATGGACGAAGCCGGCTATATCCTCACCGAGCCCGGCACGGCCAAAACCAATATCGAAGGTGTTTTTGCCGCCGGCGATGTGCAGGATAAAATCTACCGGCAGGCGGTGACGGCAGCGGGTTCGGGTTGCATGGCGGCGCTTGATGCCGAACGGTACCTGTCGGCAAACGGATTGTAAAAAAAGGCAAGGCTTTGGTGCTCTGCTGATGCCGGCTCCGGCTTCTTCTCTTAACGAATGCCGTTGGGCTAAACAGTTCAGAACGAAATTTTATGGCGGCAACTTTCACCGTTCAGCTCCACCGGCTCCGCTTTGCGGCGCCGCATGGCGTGTATGCTGAAGAGGCGGCAGCAGGAAACGATTTTGAGGTGAACCTTTCGCTGACGGTGAAAGCCCCGGCCGGTACAAATGTTTGCCTGGACGACACGATCAACTACGCAGCCGTTTACGAAATCATCAAAAACGTTTTTTCCTGCCGCACAGACTTATTAGAAACGTTGGCGATGGAGATGGCCGGATCGTTAAAAGAACGGTTTCCGCGCCTGCGCAAAGTTTCCGTGCAAATCATCAAGCTACACCCGCCTATCACAGCATTTGCCGGTTCGGTATCGGTGACTTACCAAACCAAATTCAGGAGTTGACCAATTTATGGCAGAAGAAAGCCCGGTAGCCTCATCATCCACCGGTACTGTTTTAAAAGCGGCCGCTAAATTTTTTCGGCAGTCTTCCAACGGCCACGGCGTATGTAAAAAAAGGCAGCAGAAAAAATCACCGTCCAGTATAAAAGCTCCGAGGCCCATCCCCAGGCGATGGAAAGTTGTTTCACTTCCAGCACTACATAAACATAAAGGCAGTAAAGAACAATAGCTGCCAATTCGATTAAAAAAGTGACACGGCTTTGGCCGGTACCGGTCACGGAATTAAGCCAAACCACCGCCGCCGCACTAAACACAAGAGCCAGGGCAACGATGCGCAGCGTTGGCGTGCCTTCGGCCACAAAACGTTGGCCCTGGCCAAAAATGGAGAAATACAAGCCAGGAAACAGATTGAGGAAAAGGCAAACAACAGCGGCAATGCTCATGCTAAGCGTCATGATTTTCATGATCAGCCGGAAAACCTCGTCTTTCCGGCCCTGTCCAATGACGTTGCTGACCATGGTGTTTGCTGCCGAGGCAAAGGCCCAATTGAATACGCCAAAAAACCCAAACACATTCCGCATGGTGTTGGAAATGGCAAGGCTGGTTTGTCCATGATGCTCAATCAGCAGGTAAAAGAAAAACCAACTGACGATGCTTATGGCCATTTGGAAGATGAGCGGACCGGAGAGGTTCAATATTTTTTATGAAATCTCCCGGTTAAAGGCAAAACCGCTGAACAGCGAAAACTGGCGGCTGATGCCTTTCCACCGGATGACGAGAAAGATGACAAACATGCCGATGAATTCGGCCAGCACCGACGCATACGCGGCACCGTTAAATCCCAACCGCGGCATTCCAAAATGGCCAAAGATGAGGGTGTAATCAAAGTACACATTTGCTACCGCTTCGGCGGCCGTACCCGCTACTAGCAGGCTGCTCCGGTTAATGCCCACCAGCAGCGCATTGCGCATTTGGTACACATACAGGAAAGGGAGGCCCCACATGCGGATACGCAAAAACGAATTCACGTCCTGCTCAATCGTAGGCGAATGAATGGCCGCCCGGAAAATAAGTGGTGCTAGTGTATAAGTGCACAAAATGCCAAACAGTCCAATGGCCAGCGACAGGGCCAGGCCCTGTTGAAAAATAACGCCGATTTCGGCCGCTTTGTTTTCGCCGGCACGGCGCGAAATGAGCGCCTGCAGGCCATTGTTCAAGCCAAAACCAATGCCGCTGAAAATAAGATAATACACGCCGGTAATGCTGGCGGTCGCCAGGGCTTCTTCGCTCAAATGGCCCAAAAAAATAGCGTTAATAACAAAGTTCAGTTGCGGTACCAGCAGTGCCAGGGAGATGGGCAGGGCGATCTTCAGAATTTGCCTGTACGAAGTATCAACCTGCAGTGCATGTGGCATAGTAAGGTGCGCAAGCTACTTTCTTTTTCTCTTTCGATTTGGCTTACTTTGCCAAAAAAATAAGGGAGTGAATACGCTACTCGATATTGGAAGGGACAGTGCGGCAGCCAGCGGGCAAACCCTGCTGTTGGAAGTGGGGCGTGACCAGTGTTTTACGGCCCTGTTCGACAAGCAGGCCAACAGCATCAGCCGCCTGCATATGGCCGCGTTCGATGAATTGGAAGGCGAGGCATTATTGCGCCCCCTGCTGGAAGAATACGCCGGCCGCCGTTTTGAGTCGGTGGTTGTTTGTTCGGCTTTTCCGCAGGCCCTTTTGTTTCCAAAAAAGGTTTTTAAAAAAGACTTCACCGCTCTCAACACAGTGTACGACCTGCCGGCGCAGGCTTACTTTTACGATAGCTTGGACGAATGGCAAATGATCAATGCGTATGCCGTACCCGAATCGCTTTACGATACCGTCACTGATCTGTTTCCCGATGCCCGCTTTCTGCATTGTTACACCCCCACTATCAAAATTTACAACGGCTACGTGGCCGACCACCAGTTGTCGGTGCATTTCAGTGGCCGCTCTTTCCGGGTGCTGCTGAAAAAAGATATGGCGGTGCACCTGGTGCAAACCTGGCAATACCGAGCACCGCTCGATGTAGTGTATTACCTGCTTTGCATTTGCCAGGCGTTTGGGCTGCAGCAAGGGCAGGTGTTTCTAATTTTATCGGGGCTTGTGGAAAAAAACTCGGCGCTGGTGGCCGAACTGCAACAGTATTTTACCAACGTTCATTTTGCGCAGCAGCCCGAGATCAGCTTGCCGCAGAGCGGTTATCCCCCTTATTATTTCACCGCCGTTTACAACCTGGCCGCATGCGTATTATAAGCGGATTTCTTGGCGGCCGGCGCATCAGCCCGCCATCGCAAATGCCTTATACCCGCCCCACTACCGATATAGCCAAAGAGGGTTTGTTCAACATTCTCCAAAACAACCTCGATTTTGACGGCCTGAAAACGCTGGACCTGTTTGGCGGCACCGGCAGCATCAGCTATGAGCTGGCGTCAAGAGGCGCGGCTGATTTGACGGTGGTGGAAAAAGACGATAAGATGTTTGCCTTCATTAAAAAAACAGCGGCGGCGCTTGGGCTGCAGCAGATCAAGGTTATCCGGTCCGATGTGTTTCGGTTCATCGAAAGCTGCCGGGAAAAATATGATTTTATTTTCGCCGGGCCGCCGTATGCGTTAACATCAATTGACGACCTCCCGCGATTGATCTTTGAACAAGAATTGCTGAACGACGGAGGATGGTTTATCCTGGAGCACACGCCGCGAAACAACTACCAATCTTTTCCGCATTTTTTGCGGGAAAAAAATTATGGAACTACTGTCTTCTCCATTTTTGAAAAAGGAGAGGCGGGCGGAGACAAATGTTTGCAGCGGCATTGTATTTGACCAAACAAAACAGGCCCAAAAAACACTCCGGTCGAAAACCATTTTGCCCTACACCAAAGCGCACTAACGCCGGAGCAGATGGAGAAAAAATGTATGCTGAAAAAAGAAGCCCGCAAAACCTACGATAAAAAACGCCGCGAACTTTCTTACACCGACCGGCTTCGCTGGGATGACCTTCTACTGATTAATTTCCAAACGGTGGAGCTGCCGCACCTTAGTGCTGTCTTCAGCTTTTACCCTATGGAAGAGCGAAACGAGGTCAATGCGTTTCTCTTCACCGGTTACCTCCGTTTTCGCAACCCGAATATGCAGGTATGTTACCCAAAAATGGAGATTGAAGCGCCTAATATGGAAGCTGTTGCCTGCCATGCCGATACCATCTTTGAAGCCAATGCCATTAACATACTGGAGCCGCTGGAAACCGAAGTAATGGACCCGCTGGACCTGGACCTGGTGCTGGTGCCCATGCTGGCCTTTGATGAGGCGGGCAATCGTGTGGGTTTTGGAAAAGGCTATTACGACCGTTACCTTTCCCGCTGCCGGCCCGACTGCATAAAGGTGGGCCTTTCCTATTTTGAACCGGTGCGGCGCATTGAGGACGCCAACGAATATGATGTACCTTTAAACTTTTGTATCACTCCGCAAAAGGTTTATGTTTTCTAACTGGTTTCTGAAATCGTTTCGCATTTTATTACTGCCCTTTGCTTTGCTCTTTGGTTTAATTGTCGTTGTCCGCAACTGGCTGTATGATAAAAACATTCTGAAATCATCGTCGTTTGGCCTCCCCCTTATTTGTGTGGGCAACCTGTCAACCGGAGGCACGGGCAAATCGCCGATGGTAGAGTTTTTGGTGCGGCACCTGAAGGGCCGGTACAACGCCGCCATCTTAAGCCGCGGCTACAAACGCAAAACGAGGGGTTATGCACTGGCAAATGAAACAACTACGGCGATCGAGATCGGCGACGAGCCCATGCAGTTTTACAAAAAATTTCCCGATGTGCCCATCGCTATTGGCGAGGCCAGGCTCGAAGCCATTCCGCAACTCCTGCACGACCGGCCCGGCACCGAGCTGGTGATCCTGGACGACGCGTTTCAGCACCGGGCTGTAAAAGCAGGGCTGAACATTTTACTGACCGATTATGGCAATCTTTTTACCCGCGACTTTTTTTTGCCAACCGGCGATCTGCGGGATGCCAGGTCTTCTTATACAAGAGCTCATTTGATAGTGGTGACCAAATGCCCAGCTATACTATCGGAACGGGAAAAAGAAAGTCTTGTGGCCGAAATAGCGCCACGTCCGGGCCAGCAGGTGTTTTTTGCCACCATCTCTTACGGCAAACCGTATCATATTACCTCCCGCAGCCTGCTTTCTATTGACGAAGCCGCGGAGGTGCTGCTGGTTACCGGCATTGCCAACCCAAAGCCGCTAAAACAATTTTTGGAAGAAAAGATTCATGCTTACTACATGATGCAGTACAACGACCATCACATTTTTTCGATTGACGACTGGCGCGACATTAAAAACCGCTTTGAGCAAATGGGGGCCGCCAAAAAGCTGGTGCTTACCACGGAAAAAGATGCCATGCGCCTGCTGAAATTCAGTGCAGAGATTGATGGCATGCCGTTTTATGTCATTCCCATCGAACATAAGTTTTTATTCGACGCAGAACAGGTATTTTTAAGACAAGTGACAAGGTTTATAGAAACGTTCAAAACACCCGCCTGATTATGGGACGAAAACACGCAAAGAGCAAAGAAAAAGGATCGAAAAAAAGAGGAAGCAACAACGACGGCGACTTGAAAGGCCGGCTGGAGATTACCCGGTCGGGGATGGGCTTTGTAGTGGTGGAAGGTGAGGAAACAGACATCCTGGTGCGGCCGAATGACTTCAACAGCGCAATGCATGGCGACAAAGTCCGCGTACGGGTAAAAGAAGAGCGGGGCGGACGCCGCAAGCAGGGCGTCATCACCGGCGTTGACGAACGCAAACAGTCCGAATTTATCGGGCATCTGGAAATGAATAAAGGCTTTGCGTTTTTCGTAAACGAAAGCGATAAGCGAACGCCGGACATTTATATACCGGAACGATCCTTTAACGGCGCCGTGGAGGGCAACCGGGTGGTGGTGCGAATAAAGGAATGGGATAATGAGGGTGGAAAGCGGCCGGTGGGCGAGGTGGTGAGCATCCTCAACGCCGAAGACGTGAACGATATGGCCATGAAGGAAATTTTGCTCGAAGGCGGCTTTCCCATCGAATTCCCCGACGACGCACTGGAAGAGGCAAGCCGCATCCCGGATGTCATTTCGGAAGATGAAATCAAAAAACGCCGCGACTTTCGCGACATCCTCACCTTTACCATTGACCCCGTGGATGCAAAAGATTTTGACGATGCCCTCTCCATCCGGGTGATGAAAAACGGCAACCTTGAAATAGGCGTGCACATTGCCGATGTAGGCCACTATGTAGAGCCGGACACGGCGCTGGACGAAATTGCCTACAAAAAAGCCACGTCGGTTTATCTGCCCGACCGGGTGAATCCTATGCTGCCGGAGCATATTTCCAACGTGCTTTGTTCGCTGCGGCCCCACGAAGACAAGCTGACTTTTTCGGCCGTGTTTGAAATGACGCCGAAGGGCAGCGTGAAAAAATACTGGCTGGGCAAAACTGCCATTCACTCGAACCACCGGTTCACCTACGAGGAAGTACAGGAAATCATTGAAAAAGAAACAGGCCCTTATTCCGACGAAGTGCTGCTGCTGAACAGCATTGCCCGCCGATTGCGTAAAAAGCGTTTCGATGCCGGCGCCATTAATTTTTCAAGTACCGAAGTGCGGTTCAAGCTCGACGAAAAAGGAAAACCCATTGGGATCATCGTAAAAGAAAGCAAGGAATCGCACCAACTGATTGAAGAATTTATGCTGCTGGCCAATCGCTATGTGGCCCAGCATGTGTCGGAGATAGAGATCAACAAAAAGCCGCTTCCGTTCCCGTACCGGGTGCACGACTTGCCAACGGAAGAAAAGCTGCTGCCGTTTATGGCCTTCGCCCGCAAATTTGGCCACCGGTTCGACACGTCCACACCGGAGAAAATTGCCGAGTCGTTCAATCAGATGCTGAAAGATGTGGCCGGGAAGCCTGAGCAGCACGTACTGGAATCGCTGGGCATCCGCACCATGGCCAAAGCCATTTACACTACCGACAACATCGGGCATTATGGTCTCGGTTTCGAGAACTATTGCCACTTTACCTCGCCCATCAGGCGCTACCCCGATGTGATGGTGCACCGGATACTGGAAGATGTGCTGAAAGACCGGGCAAAGCCCGATAAAAAGCTGGAGCAAAAATGCAAGCATTGCAGCGAACGCGAAAGGGCGGCGATGGATGCCGAGCGGGCCGCCAATAAATACAAGCAGGTGGAATACATGCGTGATTTTATCGGCGAAGAATTTGAAGGCGTCATCAGCGGTGTGGCCGCCTTTGGTTTTTGGGTAGAAACCATTGAGCACAAATGCGAGGGCATGGTCAGCATTACTTCACTGGCAGAGTACGACGAATTTCGCCTGGTAGAAACAGATTACAGCCTGGTAGGCATGCGTAGCGGCCGGCGCTTCCGCATGGGCGACAGGGTACGTATAAAAGTGATTTCGGCCAACCTGGACAAAAGGCAGCTCGATTATGAATGGGTGCTGACGGCCACTGCCGAAGAAAACGAGGACGTGCCGCCGGCAGCCAAAACACATCACGAAAAACATCATGCGGAAAAGCCCAAAAGAAAAAGAAAAAAGAAGGAAGGGGAGTAGGCGTAGCCGGCGGATGGCTTTTGTTGTTTCACATTTGTTTTGATGCATAAGAAGATGAGCGGACGATCTTGCTTTGATTGGATAACGCCAATCAACCTCTCGACGATAACCAGTTGGCTGTTTCGGGAAAAAAGCACGCAGATAGCTAAACTGTCATGATTTGTGCAATGCCGAAAGTGTCTGCTGCCACGCTGGCCGCACCCCGTAAACGCTGCCTCGCTCAATGACCAAATCCTTTATAGTGATATCAAAAAAAAGGCCCGGATCATCAGATTTGATCCGGGCTGTTTTTTGATGACTGCTCTTAGCATTGATACCCCACTCTAAGCTTTGCCGCTTTTCCTCCGCCGGCCGCTTATTCTTTCTTTCATTTTTTTTGCGAAGGTCACAACACTTTTATGAACGAGTACTTTTCGTTACCCGCCTTCAGGTAATAAAGGCCCTGTTGCAGGTGGCTGGTATTTAGCTGCAAAAGGTAGTTGCCGGCCGACAGGTCATAGCGCCCAACCTGCTGGCCAAGCGCATTAAACAAGAGTAAGGTTTCATTTTTGTACAGCGCCGGTTCTTTAAAATAAACAGTTAGATGCGAGCGCACCGGATTAGGATAAATACTTATGGCCGCAAGGCTGGCGCTGGCAAAGTTGATGACGGCACTGGTGAACGAGGTATTGTCCTGTTGTACCTGCCGAACGCGGTAAAAGGCTTTGCTTTTCAGCGGCGTGGGATCCAGGAGAGAATAAGTTGTGAGGCTGCTTTGATCTATTGGCCGGGTGTCAATGGTTGTGTAGTTAAACCCGTCCTCCGAGCGTTCTACCCGGAAAAAGTTCCCGTTAAAAGCCGAAGCCGTTTGCCAGTTCAGTAAAATGCCGTCGCCCTGTTGGCTGCCTTGCAGTTCAATCGCCTGTTGGTTTTGCTCAAAAAACGATTTTTTCATGAGCACTGCCGATGAAAAAGGCGGCAACGTCAGGCTGCCGGAAAAAATCACGCCTTTCGCATCAACGTACTCCGCGTCGAGGGCAAAACTCCGGGTAGCGTTCGTGGTGTTTTGTGCGGTAAAGAAAAGGTTGTCCGGATTGGTTAGTGTGAGGTTGGCTTCGCTGAGGCTCACGTTATCGAGCCAAAGGCGGGCCTGCTCGTTGATGTCAAAAACCAGGGTGGCTGACGCCTCGCTGGCGGTTGGCACCAACAAAAATTCATTTTCGGTACGGTAGTTATGCACTTTGCAAAAGGCGGCGTCGGTAACCGGGGTAAAGGGCGTGCCGGCCTTGCGCAAGAACACCGACAGGCTCTTCAGGCTACGGGAACCCACCACGCTGAAGCGAAGCAGGTAGGGCCGGCCAGCCACGAGGCTGCCGACATTCATTATAACATAAGCCCGGTTGCTCCGGCTGCTGTCAAATACCACTTCCAAAGCGCCGCCATCGAGGCGGCCACGCTCGTTCCATTGCAGTTGGTAGCTGCCCGACACGGCAAATCCGCTGACATCCTGAATCGTTTTTTCGAAGCCGCCATTACCAATTTTGTTGGTGCCGTTGGAACCGCCACGCTCATAAGGTTTTACCTGGAATGGCGCCGGTTTGGAGCCGCTGTCCTGCAGCATCACCTGGCGCCACGACGAGAGGTCATAGGCCTGAAAATATTCCTGGTCGTTTTTTTCGTAAGCGGTCAAGATATAAGGTTTGTTGTTGAGCGGCCGCGAGTAAAAATTGCTGTCCAACTTGCCGAACGCTGCAATGTCATCGCGGATAGACTTCATATTCAGCAACAGTTGCGACGGCTGCTTGGCCACGAATATATTATTGCGGACGGCCACTTGCCGAATGGGGTTGTTCACGGACACCCGGTCGTGCTGAAGGTAAAGCTGTGTACCGTTATTGAAGGCCGTATTGTCGCGGATGGTCACCCGCCGGGCATTGCGGAGGTAAATGCCGTTTTCGGCGCAATTGAAAATCGAATTGCCGGTAATTTCCACATTTGCCACGTTGTCGTCGAGATAAATGCCCTGAGCATGCAGGCGGCCGGGGTCGTTGGTGCCGTCGCTTACCCCAATGCCGTTTGCCAATATGTTATGGCTCACCACACGGCCAAAATTTTCCGGCGCGTTGGGGCCATTGTTCCAGGTGTAGATGCCGCCACCATCGTCCTTCACAAAAAGAAAATCGGTGATGACATTAAAACGGATCCGCGCCGAATCGCTTTCGAAGCGGATGGGAATATAGCCGGTGCTGTCTATACGATTGTATTCAATGGCGGTATTATGCCCTGTGGCCGTAATAGCCTGGTAAGTGAGGTCGCCGCTTTTTCCCATGCCGGGAAAAACACCGGTTTTGCTGATCGTGTTTCCGCTGATGCGAACGTTGCGGCAATTTTTATTGGCCGTGATGGCATTATTGTTCGAGTGCACAAAACTGTTATTCTCCACGGCCACGTCGGTGGCGTTGGCCAGCAGCAGGCTGTTGGCGGCTGTAAAGGAAAAACTGCATTGGCTCACTGTTACCGACCGGGCGTTGCTGATGGCCATCGCATTTTCGTTGGCTCCCCGAAAGGCCAGGTCACGAATGACAATATAGTTCCGGTTGCTGATGGTAAACAGTTCGTCCACGGCGCTCACACCAACGCTGGTCGTGCTGGTGGAATATTGGTCGAGGTAGGCATACACCCGCTTTTGGCCTTTGACGTAAGCCCACTCGCCATGCACATCGAGCGCCTGCAGGTGGTTTTGAAAAAAATAACCGTAGCCATTCACCGGCTCGTATTGCGAGCTGTTGGTGTACGACACCGTGCGGCCGTTTTGTGCCGTTACGGGGCAACGGTCAATGATCCACCGGTTTTTACGAATCACCATTTCGGCGCCGGTCCAGTTGATGGCAGCGCCAAGTTCGTTGTCGGTAATGGAGGCGGTGCCGCTGTGCGTCTCAAAGGTCAGGTAGCCGCCGTTGGCATCGGTACGGTTGGGAAAGCGACCAAGCGGCTGTTGCTGGCCGTTGAGCAATAAAATATTCGGCGCTGCGCCGTCCCATGCTGCCGACCAAAACTTCCCGCCCTCGCTGCGAAGGGCGCCGAGGCTTTGAAAACCGTTGATGACCGGTTTTTCGCCGGCGCCAAAAGCGCCAAACACAATCGGTTGCAGAGCCGTACCCGAAGCGGTGGCAGTAATTTTACCGTCAAATACATCGCCCCGCTTAAAAAACACGGTGTCGCCGGGAAGCAGCGAAGAAAAAATGGCATTTAGTTTCTGCAGGCTTCTCCAGGGAGTGGCGGGGTTTTGTGCCAATAGGGAACTGCGGTTGTCGTCGCCGACGGAAGAAGAGAAATAATAATTAGAGGTATGTCCGGTGAAAAAACTGCACGCAAGGGCAACAGTCAGTAAGAAAATTTTCATAAAGTCAGATGGATGATGGCGAGGGCTAAAATAAGGCAATATTTGAAAAGTTCTCGCCGGATTTTAATATTTGCACAGATTATAGTATGCTTGTGCTGCCGTTTTATGAAAACTACAAATAATAACCCGCTGTGATTCTGAAGCTCAAAGAGAATATTCTGCAAACACCGGCAACGGATGACGCTAGGTCGCGGAAGCTGAAACGAAACATTGTCGGTTCATTGCTGGTGAAGGGTGGTTCCATCGCTATCGGCCTTTTTCTTATTCCCATGACCATCCATTACGTAAGCCCGCCGCAGTATGGAATCTGGCTTACGCTTAGTTCCATTATTGGCTGGTTCAGCTTTTTCGACATCGGGTTTGGTCATGGCCTTCGCAATAAATTTGCCGAAGCCGTTGCCAAAGGCGATGTGGAACTGGCTAAAACCTA
This sequence comes from uncultured Flavisolibacter sp., assembly GCA_965365435.1. GTDB lineage: Bacteria > Bacteroidota > Bacteroidia > Chitinophagales > Chitinophagaceae > Flavisolibacter. The sequence continues at coordinate 27,060 of CBDUBQ010000014.1, read as the reverse complement.
CGTTAGCACCACCTACGCAGTTTTGACCCTGATTGTTGCTGGCGTACTGCTCTTGTTCATGGCCATCAACCCTTTTCTCAACTGGGCAGCTATCCTGAATGCCCCATCTTCGCAGGCGGCCGATTTGCAAACGATTGGGCTCATTGTGCTGAGCTGTTTTTGCGTGCAAATGGTGCTTCAATTAATGGCCACCATCGTCATTGCCAACCAGCAGCCAGCCATCGCTTCGTTTGTCACGTTTTCGGGAAATTTTATTTCCCTGGTTGTTATTTTTTTATTAACCCGCTCTACCAACGGCAACCTGCTGCACCTGGGACTTACCTTCAGCGCCAGCCCGGTAGTGGCTTACACCCTGGCCAGCATCTGGCTCTTTACCGGGCGGTATCGCCAGTTCAGGCCTTCCTTCAAGTATGTAAAATTTTCGTATGCCCGCAACCTGATGTCTCTTGGACTTAAATTTTTTATCCTCCAAATTGGCGCGGTCATTCTGTTCCAAACCAACAATATTATCATCTCGCAGCTCTTTGGGCCGGCGCAGGTCACAAGCTATAATGTTGCTTTCAAGTATTTCGGTTCGGCTTTTATGTTTTTCGGGATCATCGTATCGCCGTTCTGGAGCGCCTCCACCGAGGCCTGGGTAAAGCAGGACATTGCCTGGATAAAAGGCATTATCCGCAAGCTTAAGAATATTTTCTTTTTGCTGGTTGCCCTTCTTGCGCTGATGCTAGTCGTGAGCCGGCCGGTGTACACGGCCTGGATCGGCAGCGAGGTAGAGATACCCTTTGCCCTTTCGGTAACAGTGGCCATTTGCACGGCGCTGCAAATCTGGCAATCTATTTTTCTGCAGTTTCTCAACGGCATTTCCAAAGTGATGCTGCAGTTGTACCTCCTGGTGCTTTTTTCGTGCATCAACGTACCGCTGGCCGTTTTTTTAGGAAAACAAATCGGCGTTGCCGGTGTGGTGCTTTCATCCGTCATTCTTTTTTCGGTGATTGGCGCCTGTATGTTTGTGCAAACCGAAAAGATCGTGAACCACCGGGCCACGGGCATCTGGAACCGGTAACGATGGCGCTGGCGGTGTAGAAAACCAGGCCGGCAAAAGCGAAGAACTGGCGGGAGAACCCCCTTTTTTACTTAACCAATAAGTGCGGATAACTGCTAACACGTGGAAACATTTCAAACAATAGGAAACTTTCGCCGCTACGGCAGCCGGCTTGCCGAAGGGGAAGTGGGCGCCGGCCCCCGCACCCAAACGCCAAGTGCGGTGCTGGTGCTTTTTACGATTTTTCTGTTTTACGGCACAGGGGTCAACAGCTACAACGTGACCGATTTAAGCCTGGTGGCGATGACCATCCTTGGCTTTGGATTTTTTTTCGTTTTCAGCAACGATCGTCTTGATTTGGTTTTTTGGAAAGTGATGGCCTACTGGCTGCTGGTGAACTTTTTCTCTTGGGCATTTCTCGGCAACGAAGGCTTTAAGTTCACCACCCTTTTAGGCAGCCTTTTTAAGCTGGCCATCGGTTATATTTTTATTAAGATCTTTAAGGAAAGGTTCATGCTTTGGTTCGAAAAGTCCATTTTCATTCTGGGCCTTGTTTCCATTCCTTTTTACCTGCTGCAACTAAAAGACCCGGCCATTCTCACGTCGCTGCCGTTCAATTTTGTGGCTCCCGAGCGATTGCTGGCCGGTGACTGGAACGGCGTTATTTTTAATTTTCAGCCCGTACACCACAACCAAAATTCAGGCTTTGCCGGCGAGCCCGGCACCTTTGGGTACTACATTGGCTTTGCCATGGTGTTTAATCTTTTTCTCAACAGGGGTAAGCTCACTAAACGTTTTTTTATTTTTCTGCTGATCGGCCTCACCACCATTTCCACCAACTTTTATCTCACGGTGTTGTTGTTCACCGCCTTTTACCTCTTTAATTCAAAGGGGCTGGGCAAGTACATTGCCTTGCTGCTCCTTCTGCCCGCCGTTTACCTGATGTTTCAGTTGCCTTTTCTGGGCGAGAAGATCAATGAGATGATTGGCATCACCAATACGTTTACCGAAAAAGAAATCATCAAGTGGACGAGGGTCAACCGCTTTTCGTATTTCCTGAGCCAGTTGGGCGCCATCATCGAGTTTCCGTTGGGTTACGGCATTAACGAAAACGCCTTGCTTATCCGGAATCTATATGGCCAGGTCATTGAAGGCACTAATGGTATTTCGAGGGTAGGGGTGCGGTTCGGGGTCTTTGGCTTTCTGTTCTTTTTTGTGGTTTTTTACAAATTCTTCCAGCGCCTCTCCATTGGCTTCAAGGGCGGGTTTATTTTATTTCTCATTGTTACAATGTATCTTGGTGCCAATCCCATGGAGCGAGACTATTTTATAACAGCTTTGTTCTGGATGTATTTTTTTGTGGGGAAAGAAGACCTGGTGGCGTTACAAAATGCCTATCAGAGCCGGAAAAAAGTTAAGGAACAACAGGTTCCGGTAGCGCAATTAACCTGAAAACAGCATGATCCGTACTGACGTATATGGTGCACCTTCATCCATGGCAACACGCAAGCCGCAAATTATCTGTATTTGTGCAGGTATCGGTTTTCCGGTTGGGCAGGCCAACACAAACCGTATGTGCCACATCGGCCGAACGATCATTGACGGAGGTGGCCAGTTTACCGTCTGGCACTTTGGCACTAGTCCCAACGATTTAAACAAAGAAAAAAAGGGGGTTTGGAATGGCATTCGTTTCCAATATCTCTGCACGCAGGTAAAGCGGCCCAAAAGCAGCCTGCTCCGTCAGGCAGTTCATCTTACCGGCATCCTCCACCTTTTGTATAAGATCATTTTTCAGGTGGCCGGCCGGCCAAACACCTACCTTTTTATAGACCTTCAAAAAACCACCTTCAATATTTTGCTCACGCCCTTCTGCAGGCTCTTGGGCATTAAAACCGTGCAGGAGGTGAACGAGTGGTGGCCCGATGTGAAAAACACCTCACGGCTGGTCAATTTCCAATACAAAAAAATAATGTTCCGTTTTTCCAACGGCTCTTTTCTTATTTCCAATAGCTACCAGGATAAGGTGCTGCGAACGACAGCGTTTCACCGCAACCATAAATTCTTCTACCTTCCCGTGATTGCAGAACCGGTTTCCATGCGGAAAGAACCGGTGAACGGTGGCGGCCAGCCATTCACCGTGTTTTGGTGCGGCATGGTGGACGGGTACCTGAAGGATGTGCTGTTCATGATCAACGCCTTTAATGCCGTTTATGCCCGGCACCCTTCGGCAAGGCTGGTGGTTAGCGGCAAATACAGCCAGGCCACCGCTGAGCGAATTGAGGAGGAACTGGCCACCTGCGGCATTCCCGCTAAAAACTTTACCCTTACCGGTTTTATCGGCAACGATGAGCTGGAGCGATGGGTGAACACCGCTACCGTTTTAGTAGTTCCCATGTGGGACGATGACCGTTCGGGCATGCGGTTTCCCACCAAGCTGGGACTTTTTGCATTTGGCGGCAAAGGCATTGTAACAGCACCCGTAGGCGAACTGAAAGAATATTTTAAAGATGGTGAAAACTGCCTGTTTTATGAGCCGGGGAACGTAGCCAGTTTGTCGGATAAGATCAATGAACTTTTGCAGGACAGCAACAAGCGGGAAAGGCTGGGCCGCAACGCCAGGCTATTGGCCGAAAAGACTTTTTCGTACAAGAATTATGTACGTAGCATGCAGGATTTTTTTGTAAACCTTTGAACCATGGACGGAAAAATGACGCTGAATTGGCAATCGGCAAAAACGGCAGCAAAAGTAAAAGCCACGGTGTTGCAGGGAAAAAAAGTGTTGTTTGTTTGCAGCGGCAACCATACCAATGTTCCGGCTTTTATTCAGGAGCAGAAAGAGGGACTGGAAAAAAGCGGTTTTCAGGTAGATTATTTTTTAATCCGCGGAAAAGGCATAGCGGGCTACCTTCAGAATTACAAGGCTTTGCTGACGACCATCAACCGGAAAAACTATGACCTGGTGCATGCGCATTTCGGCCTGTCGGGATTGTTTGCCAACCTGCAGCGGAAAGTGCCGGTAGTGACGACTTTTCATGGTTGTGATTTAAACAAAAAGAGTAACCGGATTTTTTCAAAACTGGCGGCCCGCCTGTCAAAAAAGTCCATCGTGGTTTCGAACGACATGGCCACCTACCTGCCGGGTGCCGTGAGCAAAGAGGTGATACCCTGCGGTGTGGATATGAGCTTATTTACGCCCGCCGGTAAAGAGCAGGCAAGACAGGCCTTATCAAACCTCGGCAAAAAGACTTTTAACGAGCGCATTCATTATGTGTTGTTTTCATCCAGCTTCGACCGCGACGTAAAAAATCCGCAGCTTGCTTTTGATGCTATGGCGCTGTTGGGCAAAAGCTACGAATTAATAGAGCTGAAAAATTTAAACCGGAAAGAAGTGGTGCTGATGATGAATGCCGCTGATGCCGTTCTGATGACGTCGCGAACGGAAGGATCGCCGCAATTTATCAAAGAAGCGATGGCCTGTAACCGGCCGGTGGTGACAACGCCGGTAGGCGATGTGGCCGAGATCATTGGCGATACGAAAGGTTGCTTTATTGTGCCGCCCGACGCCGGGCAGCTGGCAACTGCCCTACGCAAGGCTGTTGCCTTTGACCAAACAACCGGACGGCAAACCATTGGCGCCCGGTACGACAATGATGCCCTGCTAACAAGGGTCATTGCGCTTTATACTAACCTTTAGAAAATACGTTTATGTGCGGCATTTGTGGAATTATTCAACTAAAACAAAAACCTGCGGCCGAAGAAGATGTGCGGCTGATGATGCAACGGATCAGGCATCGCGGACCCGATGATTACGGCATTTTTACCGAAGGGCCGGTGGGCCTTGGCTTTCAGCGTTTGGCGATTCTTGACCTGAGTGTGGCCGGGCACCAGCCCATGTTCAGCCACGACGGTAATTATGTGATTGTATTTAATGGCGAAATTTTTAATTACCTGGAGCTGAAGGCAGAATTGAGTACTGCCTACCAGTTTAAAACCGGCACCGACACCGAAGTTATTCTGGCGGCTTACCAAACCTGGGGCGAGGGCTGCCTGAACAAGTTCAATGGCATGTTTTCCTTTGCCATCCTGAACCGTTCTACAGGAGAAGTGTTCATTGCCCGCGACCGGTTTGGCGTAAAGCCTTTTTATTATTACAAAACCGATGATGTCTTCATTTTTGCTTCCGAGATAAAAGCAATTCTGCCACTGCTGAAAGAGGTAAAGCCCAATAGCCCCATCATTTACGATTACCTGCGTTATAACCGCACCGACCATAACGAACGCACGTTTTTCGATAAGATCCTAAAGCTTCAGCACGGATCTACGATCAAAATCAAAAATGGTAAGTTCCAGTTCAACCGGTGGTACAACCTGCCCGAAAAAATGCATCATCCGCCGATGGATCCGCAGGAATACAAGGCGTTGCTGGTGGATTCGCTGAAGCTGCGCCTTCGGTCGGACGTGCCCATTGGCGTGTGCCTGAGCGGTGGCATTGACTCATCGGCCATTGCCTCACTTCTCATAAAAGAATTTGGCATTACTGAGCTCAATACATTTTCGGCTGTGTACGGCAAAGACGAACCCACCGACGAAAGCAAGTTTATTGATGAATTTAAACCCTTCATCAAAAACATGTATTACACGTCGCCCAACGCCGACACGTTCTTCAACGATTACGAAAGCTTTATTGATGCGCATAACGAACCGGTGCCCGATACCAGCCCGTATGTGCAGTTTAAGGTCATGGAGCTGGCCAAGAAACATGTGACGGTGACCATAGACGGGCAGGGTGCCGACGAACAATTGGGTGGCTACCATTATTTCTTTGGCAGCTATTACGTGGAGTTGCTGCGCAAATTCAACCTGCCGAAGCTGGTAGCGGAAAATTTTCATTACGTAAAAGACCACCGGTCGCTCAACAGCCTGAAATACTTTGCCTATTACCTGGCGCCGAGCTCGGGCCAAAAGCTCATTGATTACAAACGAACCCCCAGCCTCAACAAAGCTTTCGTGGGGCAGATGGAATCAAGCTCAGACCTGGGCGAGCTGCTGTACAAGCCATCGTCGCTGCAGCAATCTTTTCTCCAGCATTTTGAGCATAAGCTGGAGCACCTGCTGCGTTGGGAGGATCTTAACTCCATGCACTTCTCCATTGAGGCAAGGGTGCCGTTTTTAGACTACCGGCTGGTAGAGCGAACGCTTTCGTTGCCCGCCGACCGGGTGATCCGCAACGGCACCACCAAATACATTTTACGGGAAGCCCTCAAGGATGTCCTACCCGAAAAAATCTACCATCGAAAAGACAAAAAAGGATTTTCAAACCCCCGCGATAAATGGTTCCGGACGCCGAAATTCCAGGAGCTGATCAAATCCATCATCCATTCAAGGTCGTTTGCCGAATTGGGCTATTTTGATCCGAAAATGGCACAGAAGCGGTACCAGCTTCACCTCGACCACAAAATTGATATTTCGAAAGAAATCTGGAAGTGGATCAACATGGATGTCTGGCACCAGAAATTCATTAAAAACAAAGAAACCCAAACTAAAAAAGTGCTCGTGTGAGCACTTTTTTAGTTTGATAGCAGGGAAACCCTAGGGCTGTTTCTTTTTCTTGTTTATGGTGTCACCGACAGGTCATTATGCCTTGGGAGTAGCGCCGTTTTTAGAGCATCGGAAACAAAGTGGTGGATCTGGCGTCGGCTAACCTTGACGGTTCTATCAGCATAAAACAGCAGGCTTCTTCCGGAGCCAATTTCTTTTATGAAACAAATCTAACCATAAGCTCGCCGCCATCAGGAGCAAAAACATTCAACTACCGATTCCGCCCCTGATTTACAGAAAATGGTATTTTTTATTGCGGGCTGCTGTACATGGTGATGGATTTCGTCATGCCCAAAAACGATTCGTTATAGACTTTTCCATCCGGAAACAACTGTTTCATTTCTCTCCCTGTTAGCAACCTTACTTCATTCACCCAGCGGGCTGCCTGCTCTTTGGAAGGCGCTTTGGGAAAGGAACCTAGTGGAAAATGGCTGGTAAGGAAAATCCGTGTTTGGCGTGGCAAAAACTGGAAAAAAGGAAAAAGCCAGTGGGGTTCCACCGGAAAATAATAATTAGGAGTTTGAATAAAGTAATAGCGACCTACGCGGCGGGCTTCGTTCGCCATCTTCTTTTGGTTTTCGATGGTGAACAAATGTTCAATGACCGAGTTGGAAAAAACGATGTCGAATTCCTTGTCTTTAAACTGCGAAAGATTGGTGGCATCGCCGACGATGCTGGTGAAATTTGCATTTTTTGTTTCGTACTGCCGCAGGTTCAGCAGCGTAATGTGAATGTTGCGGTTGTTGATGAAATTCATTTTTTCCCAAAAAAGCTGGGTGCCGCCAATGTCGAGAATCCGGATTTGCCTGTCTTTGCCCATTTTTTCAAGCATGTCAAGAAAAAACTGAAAACGCTTTTCCCTGAACTTTTGCTTCATGGATTTCACGACAGGCAGGTTATAAATGATGTTAGCCATAAACAGGTCTTTGGTGTTTTTTGATACGGAATAACCCGGCGTGCGCCGGGAATTGTCAATTCGGGTGTCAAAATAGAAAAAAAATTGTTGGTAACGAAGTCCTCCGCTTTAATTCTACTGAAATGACTAAAAGCAGCGAACAAAATGCCCTGCTGTTTCCCCCTTTCCTTCGCCGGCGGAAAAGTCCTCCCACCGATGATCTGCATTGAGGCTGCGGTTGCATACCCGATATAAAATTTGTCTTGGGCAGATGAATAAAGAATGTAAAAATGAAAGTGCACAAAACAAAAAAGCCCTGATGTATCCATCAAGGCTTTCGTTGTGGGAGCACACGGGTTCGAACCGCGGACCCTCTGCTTGTAAGGCAGATGCTCTGAACCAGCTGAGCTATGCTCCCAATATTTTTAATTGATCCTGAAGTTTTTAAGAACTGTCCCATTGTTGTTGGGAGTGCAAAAATAAGGGGAACGGTTTTACCGAAAAAAATATTTCCGCAGAAACTTTCAAATATTTTTCTCAATTGAGTTGAACAGCCGGCAACCGGTAGGTCTGCCCATCCCACACCATCAGCTCATTTACCGCCACTTTCCAATATTTGTAAAATGGCGAGGGAGCCAGCAGGCTTTTCACCTCCCGTTTGGTTTTGGCGTTCATTGTAATCCAAACGGTTTGTATTTCCATGCTCACAACATAATGTTCAATCACCTGCTCGTCTATCAGTTGATTCACCACCTCCCGGTGCGCCTGGATCAGGTTCATCATTTCTTCGTTCCAATTGAAGGTGGCGGTGACCAGGTACTTTTTCATTTCGGATATTAAAGCGTCCATTCTACAATCTGGTTAGCCCACTCGGCCCGGTAGGGAGTGGCAATACGTATATAGTTGTCGGTGTAACCTTCCATCATTCCGGCCTTTTGGTGTCCTTCGAACAAAACCTTTCGCTGCTGGCCGCTGTGTTGAGCAGTAAAATACTGCATTTTCATGTAGCTCAAATTGCGAAGCGCTTTGTTTCGCACATGCCGCACGCCAACGGGCACCACCGGCTTTATACCAATCGCACCGGTGTTGTCCCTTTCGGAGTAGGTAAATACATGCAGGTACGAAACCGGCAGCCGGTGCAAAAAATCAAATGTTTCTTTAAACTGCTCATCGGTTTCGGAAGGAAAACCTACGATCACATCGGCACCGATGGCGCAATGTGGCATTTCGGCTTTTATCAGCGCCACCCGTTCCTCGTACAATTCGCGTTTGTAACGGCGGCGCATCAGCCCCAGAATATCGTTGCTGCCACTTTGCAGCGGTATGTGAAAATGCGGCATGAAGGCCCGGCTTTGCGCTACAAAACGAATGATATCTGCCGACAAAAGATTGGGTTCTATGGAAGAGATGCGATAGCGCTCGATTTCATCCACCTCGTCCAACGCCTGTATCAGCTGAAGAAAGTTTTCTTCCCGAATGCGGTTGCCCTCGGGCCCTTTACCAAAATCGCCAAGGTTCACGCCGGTCAGCACAACTTCCTTTACCCCGCCGCCGGCCAGTTGCCTGGCCTGGTTGACCACGTTTGCCACGGTATTGCTGCGGCTTTTGCCTCGGGCCAGCGGTATGGTGCAAAACGAGCAGGTATAATCGCAGCCATCTTGCACCTTTAAAAAAGTGCGGGTGCGGTCGTTCACCGAAAACGAAGATTGAAAACCGCTTACCTCCTCGATATCGCAACTGCTGATGCGGCCCGAGTCGTTCTTCGTTAGCTCCCGGAGGTGCGAAGCCAGGTTGAATTTTTCGGCGGCACCAAGTACCAGGTTCACACCGGGAATGCCGGCAATTTCTTTTGGCTTCAACTGCGCATAGCAGCCCGTGACAACGACCAGGCTTTCGGGTGCTTTCCGCTGAATGCGCCGCACCAGTTGGCGGCATTCCTTATCGGCATTGTCGGTAACCGAGCAGGTGTTGATGACATACACATCGGCCACCTCGTCAAACTCTTTTTTCAAAAAACCTTCGCCTTCCATTTGTCGCGAAAGGGTAGAGGTTTCCGAAAAATTGAGCTTGCAGCCCAGGGTATGAAAGGCAACGGTGCGTTGTTTGTCCATGACGGACAAAGGTAGCTAAATGTGGTGCAGGAGGCAGTGGCCGGCCGGTTATTAGGAATTTGTTAAGGAGCGAAGTGACTTGAACCGAGGCGGCCGGCGAATGAAGGGCCCGGCGCGGTGATCCATTAAAATGCCGAACCACAGCCGGAAACAATTGTCGGCCAAATGGGCAAGGCGTAAAAATCATTAAGGGAAACGGTTGAAGGGAAGCGCAAAGCGCCAAGGTATTCTGCCGGCGATTTCTTTATCTTGCCAGCGCATGAAAAAGCGAAATGTTTTAGCTCCTCTTTTTCTGCTGCTGCTTGTTTTTGTTGTTTTTCTCATCAGGCGGTGGAATGAGCCGCAGCGCAAAGAAGCCTTCGACCGGCAGCCGCCAAAGCTCACTTTCACCCGGCATGCCCGCTGCCGCATGGCCTGCCGCCAAATTGACGCCGACGAAGTGGAAGAGATCATGCAAAACGGAGCCATCAACTTCAATAAATCGAACAGGCGGGCAAGCCCCTGCCCGGTTTTTGCCCTGCAGGGCCGCACCGCCGGCGGCGAACGCCTCCGCGTTATTTTTTCGCAGTGCTCCGGCGAAACAAAGGTGATTACCTGTTATAATCTTGATGAAGAATTTGAATGTCATTGCCCCGGCGACGGAAAAAAGTAAAAAAGATGAAGCGCTATCTCCTGCTGCCATTGCGAGTGGTTTATGTACTCTATGCTTTTCTCCTGTTTTTTGTTTTGATGATACCCGTGTTTATCTGGTCGGTGGTGGCGGTACAGTTTGGGCGCATCCGCGGCGGCAACCTGGTGTACCGTGCCTGCAGGGTTTGGGCCGATGTCTGGTTTTTCCTGATCTTCATCCGTCACCGGAATATCTACCTGCAAAAACCCGATCCGCGGCGGTCCTACATTTTCGTGGCCAATCACAATACCTATCTCGACGCTGCCATGATCCCGAAGGTGTTCCGCATGCTGGTACGACCGCTCGGGAAGGCTGAGTTGGCCGGGGTGCCCATCTTCGGCACAATCTATAAAAACGCCATCGTTACGGTTGACCGGAGCAGCGCCGGCAACCGGGCCAAAAGTGTTCAGCTACTGAAATCAATTCTTCGTAAAGGTATTTCGGTGCTGGTGTTTCCCGAGGGTACCTTCAACGAAACGGGCCAGGCGCTAAAAGAGTTTTATGATGGCGCTTTTCGCATCGCCATCGAAACCGGCACACCCATATTACCCGTTTTGCTGCTGGATGTGTACGACCGCATGCATACGTCATCGGTCTTTTCGCTCAATCCCGGCCGGAGCCGGGCCATTTTTTTGCCGGAGGTCAGCGTGCAAGGCTACAGCCTGCAGGAGGTGCCTTTGCTGCGGCAACACGTTTACCGGATGATGGAGGAAGAACTCACAGCCCGCGGCGTAAGCTGGCTGCGCCAGCCACAAACAGCAAAGGCCTGAAGGTGGCTATCTGAATTAATTGTTTTTTTGCACCGAATGAACAGAAAGCGTACGGATTGCCAAATCGGCTGTTGCCCCGCCTTGCCGGGTGGAAAAGGAGCGTGCCTGCATGTTTGCTGAGATCATTATTCCGCTTTCGCTGCCCCGCAACTATACCTGGCATATACCCGACGAAATGCTGGCCAATATTTCGCCCGGCTGCCGCGTGGAGGTAAACCTAGGAAAGAATAAAAAATATGCCGGCATTGTCAAGCGCATTCACAACGAAGAGCCGCTCAGCTTTGAGGCGAAAGATATTATAAATGTGCTTGATGCCGAACCGGTGATCCAGCCCTGGCAGTTGACGCTTTGGGAATGGATGGCCCGCTATTACATGTGCTCGGAAGGCGAGGTGATGGCGGCGGCCCTCCCATCGCATTTCAAGCTGTCGAGCGAAACGGTGTTGATCTACAATGAAGAATTTGGCGATGATTTTTCGACCCTTGACAACGACGAATTTTTAGTGGCCGAAGCCTTGCAGATGAAGCACGAGCTGCGGCTGACAGAAGTACAACAGATCCTGGACAGCACCCACGTGTATCCCATCGTGAATAAACTTATTGGCAAAAAACTGTGTTTTGTCTGGGAGGCGCTGAAACAGTCGTACGCATCGAAAAAGGAAAGTTTTGTACTGCTGGCCAACGAGTACCACAACGAAGACCAGCTCTCGCAACTGCTTAATAACTGGGGCCGTGCGCCAAAGCAGATGGAGCTGCTGCTGGCCTATCTGCACCTGATGAAAACACAGGGAGAAGTGACCAAGGCTGAACTGTTGAAAAAAGCCGGCGCCACCGACGCCCAGTTAAAAGGCCTGGTGGAAAAAGACATTCTTCGGATTGAAAAAAAAGCCGTTGACCGCCTGCACTACGCACCCAAAGATGTGACCATTGACTTTACGCTGACCCCGGCCCAGCAGGAAGCACTGACGCAGGTGCAGCGCTCTTTCCAAACAAAGCAGGTTTGTTTGCTGCATGGGGTAACGTCGAGCGGAAAAACGCATGTGTATGTGCGGCTGATGGAGCAGGCCGTGCGCCGCGGCCAGCAGGTCTTGTATATGTTGCCGGAAATTGCGCTGACATCGCAGATCATCCGGCGCCTGCAAAAACATTTTGGAGGCTACATTGGCATCTATCATTCCCGTTTTACCCAAAACGAAAAAGTGGAGATCTGGAATAAGGTGAAAAGCGGCGAAATGAAAATCGTTCTTGGCGCCCGCAGTTCTCTCTTCCTGCCCTTCCTCAATTTGTCGCTGATCATCTGCGATGAAGAACACGATTCTTCGTACAAACAACAGGATCCTGCGCCCCGATACCATGGCCGCGACACGGCAGTGTATATGGCGGCCCTCACCGGCGCCAGCGTGTTGCTGGGCAGTGCCACACCCTGTTTGGAAACTTACCACAACGCCAAAACCGACAAGTACGGCCTGGTGGAGCTGACCGACCGGTTTGGAGACGTGAAGATGCCCGTTATTGAGTTTGTTGATACCCGTACCATTGCCCATAAGCCAGGCGAGAAGCTGATGTTTTCGCTGCCGCTGCTCGACGAGATCAGGACAACGGTGGCCCGCGGCAAGCAGGTCATTTTGTTTCAAAACCGCCGGGGCTACTCGCCCTACCAGTTATGTACGATTTGCGGCTGGATAGCCGAATGCCGCAACTGCGACGTGTCGCTCACGTACCATAAGCAATCAAACAAATTAAAGTGCCACTATTGCGGAAATATTTATCCTCCGGTGACAACCTGCATGGCCTGCGGCAGCGATAAGCTGGTGCAGCGGAGTTTTGGCACCGAAAAACTGGAAGAAACGCTGGAGACCGAACTGCCCGGCGTAAAGGTGAGCCGCATGGATTTTGATTCGGTGAAAAACAAAAATGCGCATGATGTGCTGATTCAGCAGTTTGAGCAAAAAAAAATTGATGTGCTGGTGGGCACGCAAATGGTGGTGAAAGGCCTGGACTTCGACAACGTGGACCTGGTGGGCATTGTGGATGCCGATGGCCTTCTGCATTTTGCCGACTTTAGGGTACACGAAAGAGCGTTTCAACTGATGGAGCAGGTGAGTGGCCGCGCCGGCCGCCGTGCCGGCACCGGCAAGGTGATGATACAAACCGGTAACCCGGCCCATCCGGTGCTGCATCAGGTGGCGCGGCACGATTTCCAGGGTATGTACAACGAGGAAATTGAAAAGCGCCGACAGTTTCACTACCCGCCTTTTTCGCGGGTCATCAACCTGCATTTCAAGCACAAGGAGAGAAGCGTGGTGTTTGATGCAGCTCACCATTTCGCCAAAACCATGGACTTGCTTTACCGCAATTACATCGTGGGTCCGGCCGAGCCGGTAATCAACCGTGTACGCGGTATGTTTTTAATGGAGATGTTGCTGAAGCTGCCCCGCGACACGCAGTTGATTGCAAAATGTAAGGATGATATTTTGAAAGAATGCGCCAACCTGCATCAGCATAAGCAGTTTAAAAAAGTCATTGTGCTGCCGGATGTGGACCCGCAGTAGTCGGCCAATCCTCAGCCTCTGGCGGCGGGATTTAGACCTTTCACCCGGCTGTTGTTTTAAACTGGTCTGTTGCACATAGTTTTTTTGTACCCGGCAGACGTACATCTATGAATCGTCCGTTGCGTCGCACTCTTGTACGGCTGGTAATCCTATTCTGCTTTTTTTGGACGCCATAGCCGCAGGGGACACAGATAGGTTTCACACAAGGGAGCAAAGTTTGCTCCCTTAGCCGTAAGCCCTCCGTCAAACCTCTGTTTTCTATCCGCCTATCTGGCGAAATATCACTTCCCGAAGAAAGGCTGTAAGAAAACTTCAGTCTGACCGGTCTAAGACTCCCCTTCAGGTGGGCAGGGAGATTCCTGCCAAAATTTCACCTTCCTGCCATCAGGCATAATCATTGATAACCAATAATGAACTTTAAAATTCAAGAAGCAATGGGAAAAATAATTGGAATTGATTTAGGAACAACCAATAGTTGTGTGGCGGTGATGGAGGGAAACGAACCCGTCGTAATCGCCAATGACGAGGGCCGTCGCACCACGCCTTCGGTTGTTGCGTTTTTAAAGAATGGCGAGCGCAAGGTGGGCGATCCGGCTAAGCGTCAGGCCATTACCAACCCGCAAAATACCATCATGAGCGTGAAGCGCTTTATGGGCCGCCGCCACGATGAGGTAACAGAAGAAATCAGCCATTGGAGCTACAAAGTGGCCCGGGGTGACAATAATACCGTTCGTATTGACATTGATGGCAGGCTTTACACGCCGCAGGAAATTTCTGCCATGGTGCTGCAGAAAATGAAAAAAACCGCCGAAGACTACCTGGGTCAGGAAGTTACCGAGGCGGTGATTACGGTGCCGGCCTATTTTAACGATGCACAGCGGCAGGCCACAAAAGAAGCCGGAGAAATTGCTGGCCTCAACGTTCGCCGTATTGTGAATGAACCCACTGCCGCCGCACTGGCTTATGGCCTCGACAAGGGCGGTAAAGATCATCATGTGGCGGTATTTGACCTGGGCGGTGGCACCTTTGATATATCCATCCTTGAGCTGGGCGATGGTGTGTTTGAAGTAAAAAGCACCAATGGCGATACGCACCTGGGTGGCGACGATTTTGACAAGGTGATCATGGACTGGCTGGCCGAAGAATTTCGCCGCGACGAAAACGTGGACCTGCGCAAAGACCCGATGGCATTGCAACGCCTGAAAGAGTCGGCGGAGAAGGCAAAAGTTGAGCTGTCTTCATCGAGCGAAACCGAGATCAACCTGCCCTATATCACGGCGGTGGATGGTGTTCCGAAGCACCTGGTGAAAAAGATCACCCGGGCCAAGTTTGAGCAACTGGCCGACAGCCTGTTTGAGCGCTGCCTGAAGCCTTGCGAAGCGGCGCTGAAAGACGCCGGCATGAGTGTTTCGCAAATTGACGAAGTCATTCTCGTGGGCGGTTCTACCCGCATTCCGAAAGTGCAGGAAATTGTTGAAAAATTCTTTGCCCGCAAGCCTCACAAAGGTGTGAACCCCGATGAGGTAGTGGCCATTGGCGCCGCTATCCAGGGCGCTGTGCTGACCGGCGAAGTAAAAGACGTGCTGTTGCTCGACGTTACACCGCTGAGCCTGGGCATTGAAACCCTGGGTGGCGTTATGACAACGCTGATTCCTTCCAACACAACGATCCCGACGAAAAAATCAGAAACGTTTTCAACGGCTTCTGACAACCAGCCCGGCGTGCAGATTCACGTGCTGCAGGGTGAGCGTGGTATGGCAAAAGACAACAAGAGCCTGGGCATCTTTAACCTCGATGGCATTCCGCCGGCACCGCGTGGCGTACCGCAGATCGAAGTGATCTTTGACATTGATGCCAACGGTATTTTGCACGTAACTGCAAAAGACAAAGGCACCAGCAAAGAACAAAAGATCAGGATCGAAGCCGGATCGGGCCTCACGAAAGAGGAGATTGAAAAAATGAAGGCGGAAGCTGCGGCCAATGCCGACAAGGATAAAGAGGAAAAAGAAAGGGTGGAAAAAATCAACCAGGCCGACAGCCTGATCTTCCAGACCGAAAAGCAGTTGAAGGAATATGGCGACAAAATTCCGGCCGATAAAAAAGCGCCGATCGAGTCGGCCCTGAACGAACTCCGCGAAGCTCACAAATCGCAGGATATTGCCCGCATTGATGCGGCTGTCACCGCCATGAACACGGCCTGGACAGCGGCCAGCGAAGAGCTGTACAAAGCATCCCAAGGCGCTGGTGGCGAGCAGCCTGGCGCAGGAGCAGGTTTTGCTGACGGTGGCCCTAACACCGGCGGACAAACAGCAGGCAATGCTGGTGAAAATGTAACCGATGCAGAGTTTGAGGAAGTGAAGTAGTGTGAACCACGACTGATAGGATTGTATGGATTAGCAGGAGTAGCCCCGCAGATGATCTGCGGGGCTTTTTTAACAACTGCTGAGATAATATTCAACGAAAAATGCCGGCTCGAAAGCCGGCATTTTTCTTATTTCCGATAAATCAATAAATTTTATGAATGCTGTTTCAGACAATATCCATCGCCAACACAAAAAATGTAAATACAAATGGCATCACCAGCGTCAGCCAGGGCCAGTGTGTGGCAATCGTCAAAATCAAAACCGCAGTAGATATAAAAAACAAAATCCAGTATAATCCTTTATTCCTTTTTTGCATTTCCATTTGGAAAGATTTTCGGCAAAAATAAGCGCAGGTCTGTAATGTGAAAGTATATTTTTTGTGCCCGGCCAGCGGTACCGTTTTCATCCAAAGCTTTTCTTATTTTCGCCGAAGTGTCCTTAAGACACATTTCTTTCACTACTGCAATTGCTATTAATGAAAATCGAGTTTTATTTACGGTTTAAGACGACGTTTGGACAGGCGGTGTTTGTCAGCGGCAATGTACCCGTTTTGGGTAGCAACAATTCGGAAAATGCCTTCCCGCTGCAATACCTCAACGATGAATTTTGGTACGGGAGTGTGGAGGTTGATCCGGCCGAAGCCGGGTCGTTGCATTACCGCTATGTGTTTGAATCGGCCGGCGAACGGGTGATGGAAGGGGAGCGCCACCGTTCGATAGATTTTCATAAAACCAGCACCGACCTGCTGCTGATTGATAGCTGGAACGACGAGAGCTTCGTAGAAAATGCCTATTTCACCGCCCCGTTTCAGGAGGTGTTTTTAAAAGACAAAAGCCAGGGTAAGGCAAAAAAAGAAGAGGCGTGCACCCATGTATTTAAAGTGAAGGCTACCCTTTTGCCGGCCAACGAAGCGGTATGCTTGCTGGGAAGTTCGCCCGCCTTTGGTTCGTGGAATACGGCCGAGCCGCTTGTGATGACCCGCAAAGGAGCCTGGTGGACGCTTTCGCTTTCGCTCACCAGCGCCTCCCTGCCAGCTTCGTATAAATATGGCGTGCTAAACACCGACACCGGTTCTTTTGTACAGTTCGAAAACGGCGACAACCGGGTGTTGTTCAGCAATGATCTCACCAATAAAAAAACCATTATTCACGACGCCTTTGTGCGTCTGCCCAACCTGTTGTGGAAGGGCGCCGGCGTGGCCGTTCCGGTTTTTAGTCTCCGTACCGAAAACAGCTTTGGCATTGGCGAATTCACTGACATTAAGCAGCTGGCCGACTGGTCGAAAGTAGTAGGGTTGAAGCTGATCCAGTTGCTACCTATCAATGATACAACAGCGACTTACACCTGGAAAGACAGTTACCCCTACGCCGCTATTTCGGCTTTTGCCCTGCACCCGATATACATCAACCTGCAAAAGGTCGGAGGCCGCAAAGCCTTGCAAAACATAAAGGCGCTCACCAACCGGCAACAGGCCCTGAATGCCCTCCCCGAAGTGGATTATGACGAAGTCATCCGGCTGAAAATGGCTGCGCTGCAGGAATTGTATGAAGCAGACGGTAGTGCTTTCCTGGAAGAAACTTCGTATCTCGAATTCTTCGACGACAACAAGGGCTGGTTGGTTCCTTACGCGGCTTTTTGTTTTTACCGGGATAAATACAAAACGTCGGACTACAGCCAATGGAAAACCGGCTCTGTGTATGACGAAAAAGAGGTGGCCAAACTCACCGGCGCCAAATCAAAATCGTACAGGCAAATCGCTTTCTACTATTTTGTTCAATACCACTTGCACCTTCAATTGAAAGAGGCGGTGGACTATGCGCATAAAAAAGGTCTGGCCATTAAGGGCGATATACCGATTGGCATTTATCGCTATGGCGCCGATGCCTGGACGGCGCCTGACCTGTATAACATGCACCTGCAGGCCGGAGCGCCGCCCGATGATTTTGCGGTGAAGGGTCAGAATTGGGGTTTTCCCACCTACAACTGGCAAAAAATGGAAGAAAGCGGGTTTGCCTGGTGGAAACAACGCTTTCATCAGATGAGCCATTATTTCGATGCTTTCCGCATTGATCATATCCTCGGTTTTTTCCGCATCTGGAGCATTCCTACCGATAGCGTGGAAGGCATTATGGGCCGCTTTATCCCGGCGCTTCCGGTGTCGGCCCAGGAATTTGGCGAACGCGGCATCTGGTTCGATTTTGATCGGTTCTGCAAGCCCTATATCAACGACGCGATCCTTTATCAAACGTTTGACGGGTTGACGCAATATGTGAAAGAGACATTTTTGGAACCAAACGAAAGGGGCGGCTACAACCTGAAAGAAGCGTTCGACACACAGCGAAAGGTGCAGGAGCACCTGGCCACGCAGCCCGGCAGCGATGATAACGAGAAGCTCCGCCAGGGATTGTTTGACCTTATCAGCAATGTATTGTTGTTCGAAGAAGAGGGATCGGGCGGACAGCTCTTTCATTTCCGCATTTCAATTGAAAACACCACCTCGTTTCAGCACTTCGATGAGGGCACAAAGCACCGGTTGAAAGAATTGTATGTCAATTATTTTTTCCGCCGGCAAGATGGGTTCTGGAAACAGGAGGCGATGAAAAAGCTACCGGCTTTGAAAGAAGCCACTGATATGCTCATTTGTGGCGAGGACCTGGGAATGGTACCCCATAGCGTGCCGGAGGTAATGAAGCAATTGAGCATCCTTAGCCTGGAAGTGCAGCGTATGCCAAAAGACCCGAACATCGAGTTTTTCCATCCGGCCAATGCGCCTTACCTGTCGGTGGTGACACCATCAACGCACGACATGAGCACCATTCGGGGTTGGTGGGAAGAAGACCGCGAAAAAACGCAGCGGTTCTTCAATTTTATTTTGGGCGAATGGGGCACAGCGCCTTACTTCTGCGAACCATGGGTGGCCCGGGCAATTGTGCTGCAGCACCTGTATTCGCCTGCCATGTGGAGCATTTTCCAATTGCAGGATATTTTAGGCATGAGCGAAACGGTCCGCCGCGAAAACCCCGCGGAAGAGCGCATTAACCTGCCGGCCAATCCGCAGTACTACTGGAATTACCGGATGCACCTGTCGCTGGAGCAGTTGATGAAAGAAACGAGCTTCAACAATGAGCTGAAAGATTATCTAACGAATAGTGGAAGGGCGTAAGGAAGTTCACGGGTTCACAGGTTGACGCGTTCACGGGTTTACGGGTTGAGGCTGTTAATAATCAGATTCACATACCACAGATAACCAACTTGTGAAATCGTGAACTTGTGAACTGAAAAGAAATCGAACTATGAGAATTTTCCTCATCGGCTTTATGGGTTGCGGTAAAACGCACTGGGGCAGGGAGTTGAGCCAGAAGCTGGAACTGCCGTTTTTCGACCTGGACAACGTGATTGAAGAGAAAGAAGAAAAAGACATCTCGTCCATTTTTGCCGAAATGGGCGAAGAATATTTCCGCATGCTGGAAAAAGATGTGTTGTATATGCTCACCGAAAGCCACGAAAATTTTGTGATGGCCTGTGGTGGCGGCACACCCTGCTTTTTCAATAACATTGACTACATGAAAAAAAACGGCACCACCGTGTGGATCAACTGCTCGGTGGACTGCCTGTACAGCCGGCTGCAAAAAGAAAAAGAAAAACGGCCGCTGATTGCATCCATCACCGATGCCGAGCTGAAAAGCTTTATTATCCGGAAGTTTTCCGACCGGAAGATTTTTTACCAGCAGGCCAATATTATTCTCAACGAGGACGATCTTACCTTAGACAGCTTGATTGAAAAAACCTTTCACGCCCCTTAACCTTTATGCAGAAAATATTTTTAATCATAGGATCGGTGCTGGCCGGGCTGGCCGTGGTGCTGGGCGCTTTTGGTGCCCATGGACTTCAAAAGATTGTGGCGCCCGAACGGGTGGCTATTTACCAAACCGGCGTGCAATACCAAATGTACCATGCGCTGGCGCTTTTGCTCACCGGCCTTTTGTCGGAGCGCATCGGCAGCCAGTTTTTAACCTATGCAGGTGTGGCTTTTGTAGCGGGAGTGGTGTTGTTTTCGGGCTCGCTTTACCTGATTGTGTCCTTGTATGCCATGAACAAAGGCGTGCCGAAAGGCGTGGGCATTTTGACGCCCATTGGCGGACTTTTTTTCATTGCCGGCTGGATTTGCCTGCTGCTCAGCATCCTGAAGAAGTAAGACAAATTTTTTGCGAAAAGCCTTATCCCGCCTGTGATTCATCGGGCCAATCCCTATCTTTGGTTTATGGCTAACGAGCTTAAATCCAAAACACCCAAGCTTACTGAAAAACCGGAGAAGAAAGAAAAAGTGGCGAAGGCAAAAAAAGCAACCGTTGCTGCACCCGCAAAAAAAGTTTCCCCCACCGCTTTCAGAAAAGAAAAAGAAGAGAAAGTTGACTTGAAAAAACTGGCTCGCGACGAACGGACCCATAAAATCATGGGCACGGTTTCGCTGCTGGTTTCGGTTTTTCTGTTCATCTCGTTTATCTCCTATTTTTTCACCCGTAACGAAGATTATTCCGCCATTCAAAAAGGCGTGGGCTTTTTATTCGATACCGAATCGAAAGTGGCCAATTTGCTTGGCCGGCTTGGTGCTTATGTTTCGCACCTCCTCATTCGCCAGGGCTTCGGCCTGGCTTCGTTTCTGTTTTGCTGTTTCTTTTTTGTCATTGGCATTAATAAAATCGCTGGCCGCCGGGTGTATTCCATTTGGCGAAACCTGCGGTATGTAACCATTGGTTTGCTGATTTTGTCGGTGGCGTTGGCTTACGTGTTCACCGTTTTTGAGTTTCCGTTTGGGGGCGAAGTGGGTAAGATGATTCGCGAGTGGCTGGTGGGGCTGATCGGCAATGTGGGCACCGGTATTTTGCTGCTGGTAGTCGGCATTTCTTATCTTATCTGGCAGTTCAATCCCACGTTCCGCTTGCCGGAACGGAAAACCATCGCCGCGGAGGACGAAGCCGGGGAGGACACCATCGCTACCGCAACACCGGTGGAGGCATCGGTTGTGGAAGAAACCATTTCGCCGATTGCCCTGGCCAAAAAAACCGCTACGCTCAACGATCTCTACGCCGACAAAGAAGACAAGCCAAAAGCTTCGGGGCCTGCTGTGCCGGCCAATCAATACAAAGGCAATGGCGACGTGCAGCTAACCATCAATCAGCCGGTAGAGGATGCACGGCATAAGCTGCATGTGGTGGAACGCGATGAGCCGGAAGAGGAGCCGCAAACTGAACCCGGAGAAGCCGAGGAAAAAGAACTTGAATTGCCTGTGCCTGAGCCGGCCATTCAGCCCGTGGTAGATGATTTGCTGCACCGCGACGAAGACCGCATTGTTCAGGATGCGCCGGCGGAAGAACCGAAAATTTACGTTGAACAGCCAAAACCTGCCAAACAATCGGCAATGCCGGCCGAAGCGTTTCAACTGGAAATAAAGCAGGCGGAGACAGAACCTGAAGAAGATGCGGTCGAAGGAGAAGAGCGCCAAAAAGATTACAGCGATCTGCCGCCATATGAACCAACGCTGGACCTGCGTGATTACCGGTATCCGACGGTGGATTTGCTGGAGCAGCACGGCAGCGAAAAAATCATTCAGGACCCGGCCGAACTGGAGGCGAACAAAAACCAGATCATCAACACGCTGAAAAACTACGACATCTCCATCCAGAAGATCAGCGCCACGGTAGGGCCCACTGTGACGTTATACGAGATTGTGCCCGCTGCCGGCGTACGCATTTCCCGCATCAAAAACCTGGAAGACGATATTGCCCTGAGCCTTGCTGCCCTGGGCATCCGCATCATTGCCCCCATTCCCGGAAAGGGCACCATCGGTATTGAGGTGCCAAACGTGAAAAAGACCATTGTGAGCATGCGCACGTTGCTGCATTCCGATAAGTTTTTACACAACACCTACAGCCTGCCCGTGGCTATTGGCAAACGGATTGACAACGAAAACTTCATTGTGGACCTTGCCTCCATGCCGCACTTGCTGATGGCGGGTGCCACCGGGCAGGGCAAATCAGTGGGCCTGAATGCGGTATTGGTGTCGTTGCTTTACAAAAAGCATCCCTCGCAACTGAAGTTTGTGCTCATAGACCCGAAAAAAGTGGAACTGAGCGTTTACCGCCACATTGAAAATCATTTTCTGGCCAAGTTGCCGGGCGAAGAAGATGCCATCATCACCGATACCAAAAAAGTTATTCATACCCTCAATGCACTTTGTATTGAGATGGACAACCGCTACGACCTGCTAAAAGAAGCCGGCACGCGGAACATTAAAGAATACAACGAAAAATTTACCAAACGAAGGCTGAACCCGCAAAAAGGCCACCAATACCTGCCATTCATTGTACTGGTGGTGGACGAATTTGCCGATCTGATTATGACCGCCGGCAAGGAAGTGGAAATGCCCATTGCCCGCCTGGCGCAATTGGCCCGTGCGGTGGGCATTCACCTCATCATTGCTACGCAGCGGCCATCGGTAAATATTATAACCGGCACCATTAAAGCCAACTTCCCGGCGCGGATTGCGTTTAAGGTGTCGAGCAAAATAGACTCCCGCACTATTCTTGATGCCGGCGGAGCCGAGCAGTTGATTGGCAAAGGCGATATGCTAATCTCGTATAATGGCGAGATCACCCGTTTGCAGTGCGCCTTTGTTGACACACCCGAGGTAGAGAAAATTGTGGACTACATTGCCGGCCAGCGGGGTTATCCACAAGCCTTTATGCTGCCCGAATATGTGGATGAAAAAGAGCTGGAAGGAAAGGACTTTGATGCGCAGGATAAAGACCCGCTTTTTGAAGATGCCGCGAAACTGATTGTACAAAACCAGATTGGTTCCACCTCGCTGCTACAGCGGCGTATGAAGCTCGGCTACAACCGTGCCGGCCGACTGATGGACCAATTGGAAGCGGCCGGCGTAGTGGGACCCAACCTGGGCAGCAAGGCAAGGGAAGTGCTGATAAAAACAGATGCCGAGCTGATGGAGTTTTTAGAGACGTTTGGGTAAACGCCCACTTCGCCCCTCCTGGTGCGAGAGCCCAGGCCTGAGGTACTATTTTCTACTGCTGTCAGGTTTTATCCGTGAATTTATGATCTGGAATAACTGATTGATACAAACAAATATCGCCTGCTCGATCTGAGGCCCACCACCGGAGAGGACGAGGGAGGCCATAGGGTAACCTAACTTACTGTTAAGATGCATTCCTCCATTAATCCCGGTACGTCGCTTGCCGTCTCAGTACCACGATTCGGCTATCTTTGCCGGCGATTTCACATTAAAGACGACGCATGAAAAAATTATTGACCCTGATTGCCTTTGCTGGTACCACTCTTTTTGCCACTGCCCAGACTGCCAGCAACCCTACGAAAAACGATCCGGAGGCGAAAAAAATACTGGATGCTGTCAGCAGCCGCTTTAAAACCTTTGCTTC
This sequence comes from uncultured Flavisolibacter sp., assembly GCA_965365435.1. GTDB lineage: Bacteria > Bacteroidota > Bacteroidia > Chitinophagales > Chitinophagaceae > Flavisolibacter. Next base: position 3,609 of record CBDUBQ010000014.1, on the reverse strand, counting down.
GCCGCAGGCCACCTTTACCTACCAGGTAGAAAATGCGCAGGGCAAAGCGCTTTCGACAAAGCGGGGTTCGGTAGTGATGAAAGGCAGCAAATTCAAGGTTTCAATGGATGGGATGGAAATTTTTTCGGACGGAAAAACGGTTTGGAATTACGATAAATCGGCCAATGAAGTTACCGTGAATAACCTGAACGAAGGTGGCGCTGGCATGACGCCCCAAAAAGTGTTCACGAATTTTTACGACAAAGATTTTTTCTATAAGCTCAACGGCACAAAAAAAGTTGGAGCAAAAACAGTTCAGGAAATTGAACTGACTCCCATGGACAAAACCCGGCCTTACCACAAGGTGTACCTGCTGGTGGACAAAGCCGCTAACAATATTTACAGCGCCAGGTTTCTCGAAAAGTCGGGCGGACGCTACAGCTACACCATCAACAGCATTAAACCCACCTCGTCGCTGGCCGAAGGCGAGTTTGTTTTTAACAAGAGCAAGTACCCTGGTGTGGAAGTGGTTGATTTGCGGTAATAGAAAAAAAGAAGTGATTGCTGAAAGCTGTCCGTTTAACCGGGCAGCTTTTTTATTGAAACTCACCTGAAAATCCCTTCGCAATTGCCTGCGAAAAACCGGCGGCGCTTTGCCTTGCAGAACTTACATTTGCCCTCCTCAAAAACAGACGAACCCCGCGTGTTATGGAATTGAAGTATATCCAAAAAATTGCTGAAAAACTTTCACTCAGCGTAAAGCAAGTTACCAATATTGATACCCTGCAGGCCGAAGGCGCCACGATACCGTTTATGGCCCGCTACCGTAAAGAAGCTACTGGCAATCTCGACGAAGTGGTGATCGGCAACGTAGTAGAAGAGCTGGCTTATTTCGCCGATCTGGACAAGCGTAAAACGACCGTGCTGAAGACCATTGAAGACCTTGGCAAGCTGACGCCGGAGCTTCAAAAAAAGATCACCGACTGCTACAGCGCCACCGAGCTCGAAGACATTTATCTTCCTTATAAACCAAAGCGGAAAACAAGGGCCACACAAGCCATCGAAAAAGGGCTGGAGCCACTAGCGAAACTCTTGTTTGAACAAGCGGCACACAGCCCGGAATCGGAAGCGGCAAAATACCTCACGGCCGATGTAAAAGATATAAAAGAAGCGCTGCAGGGCGCCAGGGATATTATGGCTGAATGGATCAGCGAGCATGAGGAGGCAAGAGCCAAAGTGCGGCAGCTTTTTACCGAAAATGCCATACTGACCGCTAAAGTAATGACGGCCAAAAAAGACGAACCCGAAGCGCAGAAATACCGCGACTATTTTGAATTTAACGAAGCCCTTGGCAAAAGCCCCTCGCACCGCATATTGGCCATACGGCGCGCCGAAAAAGAAGGCTTTTTGCTGATGGATATTGACGTGGATAAAACCGCGGCGGTGGAAGGGTTGGAAAAGATTTTCGTAAAATCTTCGAACGATGCCGCCGCTGAAGTGAAAAAGGCAATTGACGACAGCTATAGCCGCCTGCTGAAGCCTTCAATTGAAAACGAGTTCCGGCTGGTGAGCAAAACCAGGGCCGATGAAGAAGCCATCCATGTGTTTACCGAAAACCTGCGGCAATTGCTCCTGGCTTCGCCACTTGGCGCCAGGCGGGTGCTGGCCCTGGATCCGGGCTTCCGCACGGGCTGTAAGGTGGTTTGCCTGGATGAGCAGGGAGCACTGCTAAAAAACACAACGATTTATCCGCATCCGCCCCAAAACCAATGGCAGGAAAGCATAGCCACCGTAAAAGATCTTGTGGACAAATACGGAATAGAAGCCATTGCCGTAGGCAACGGCACCGCGGGCCGCGAAACCGAAACACTGGTTCGGTCTATAGATTTTGGCCGCCCGGTCAGCATTTTCCAGGTCAACGAAAGCGGCGCTTCTATCTATTCCGCTTCGGAAGTGGCCCGCGAAGAATTTCCCAATCATGATGTAACGGTCAGAGGCGCCATCAGCATCGGCCGCCGCCTGCTCGATCCGCTGAGCGAACTGGTAAAGATTGATCCCAAATCAATAGGCGTGGGGCAGTACCAGCACGATGTCAATCAAACAAAACTGAAAACGGCCCTTGACCGCGTGGTGGAAAGCGCCGTAAACTTTGTTGGTGTTGACGTGAACACGGCATCGAAACACCTGCTGCAATATGTATCGGGCATCAGCGGCACACTGGCCAATAACATTGTTCAGTACCGCAGCCAGAACGGTGCATTTAAAAGTCGCGAAGAGCTGAAAAAAGTGCCCCTGATGGGGCCAAAGACGTTTGAACAGTGCGCCGGGTTTTTGCGAATTGCCGGCGCAGAAAATGTGCTGGATGCGTCGTCGGTGCACCCGGAGCGTTATGCCCTGGTGCAACAAATGGCTAAAGACGTGCAGGCTTCGCTGGAAGAACTGATCAAAAACGCCGACATCCGGAAAAAGATCAACAAGAAGCAATACTTGTCGGAAACCGTTGGCGAATACACGATTGATGACATTTTGAAAGAATTGGAAAAACCGGGCCGCGACCCGAGGGCGCCGATCGAAGAGTTCCGGTTCGACGAGACGATAAAAAGCATAGAAGATGTAAAAGTCGGCATGACCGTTCCTGGCATTGTAACCAACATTACGGCCTTCGGTGCTTTCGTTGACATTGGTGTAAAGCAGGATGGCCTTGTGCATGTGTCGCAGTTAAGCAACCGTTATGTGTCTGATCCAAAAGAAGTCGTGAAACTAAACCAGCGTGTCACCGTGACCGTGACCGAAGTGGATGTGGCCAGAAAGCGGATCGCCCTGACGATGAAAAACGAAAAACCATCGGCTGGTGAGCCAGGCATCGCTGCGGGCAAAGGCTTTAGCAAGCCGTTGAAGCAAAACAAACCATCACCACCGGCAAACAGCTTTCAGCAAAGTTTGCAGGATTTGAAGAAGAAGTTTAGCAATTAATAAAAAACCCTCCGCGTAGGAGGGCTTTTTATTAAAGATTTTGTTGGCCGAAGAGTATAGTGAGACTTCTAAAAGATTAGTAATCATTTTTACGTCCACCAAATAGAGGGTAAGAAAAACGAAGAGTTGCCAGGTTTACACTTGGGCCACTGCTGACAAATACACGCTGCACCTTCAACGCAATCGAAGCCGGGGTGTTGCCACGAAAAATAAAACCCATTGCTAAAGCCGCTGTCGGACCTTTAGCCATTTGCTTGAGTGAATAACCTGGATTATTGGGATCTGGTATTTCACCAATATCATCATACTGAGGTACATTACTATCACCGAACGTGTATCCAAGAATAGGCTCAGCATAAAAACCTGTCCCACTACCATCCAAAGTGTACTGGTAGCCGAGCATCAACGGTATCATGGCGAGGCTGTTACCGTCTTTTTGAAAATTGTAGAGCCCTGCTTCAGTCGTTAAATGAGCAGCATCAGAGATCGGAAATTTGAAATTCAAAAATCCGCCAAAACCAACAGCCTGAAAATTCTTCGTGTAGAGGTAGGCGCCTTCGACTTGCGCATTGGATGAGAGTGCTGCCAGGCAAAAAACGGCAGTGATAAGCAGTTGTTTTTGTTTCATGAATCTGTTTTTTCCGGCAAGATAGCGGG